>NZ_QUJS01000012.1:0-84389 GCF_003480745.1 Clostridium sp. AM27-31LB
TCTTAGCTGCATTGCAGCTATCCGTGCTACGCACAGATGAGGCGGTAAATTATTGTTTACCATACTTGGAGTGTTTTGACTTGCAGTGCAAGGGTTAGCTGCACCAATTGCTATTTCATCGCTTGTAGTCTTATTTACTGTATCTGTTGTCAAGATAGTGATAAAAGCGAAGGGAGATGACGCCATGGGAAGTAAAGTGAAAGAATTTGTATGTGTAATTTTTGATATTTTATATACTATGAGTGCTAATTTGGCAGGTGGTGCACTGCTAGTCAAAACACTTCAAAGGATGATAATCGTTTAGTTTGCAAAGGAGTAGATAAAGTGGCATATAAAGAAATTGATGAATCTAATATAACATTGATTGATTCAGTTAGTTCTTTTATTGAAATGATAAGACAGGTAAAAGAGACGAAGGAAGCTCAAGACGGAACTTCTACTGAATTGTATTTCAGGGGTCAGGAGACTGAATTTTGGGATATTGAACCGAGTATATTTAGAGATGATATGTTAAGCATTGAACATAAATTGATGCAGATACCATTGCAGAAGTCGCCAACAGAATTTAGGGACTTGAATTCGATGTTTGATATTATGACTAAGTACCAGCATTATGGGATGTGTACTCGTCTTTTGGATTTGACTACGAATCCGTTGGTTGCACTCTACTTCGCATGTAAAAAGCATGGCACAGTAAAATATGTTACGGAAGATGGAGAAGTGGAAAAAGAACCATATGGAGTGATTTATTATACGGACAAATACTATTCATCTCAATCCACAGATATTGAAATTCAAATTGTGTCTGCTTTAGCAAGTTATGATTTGGAAAAAGAAAATACTTTGTCTGATGTTCTTGAAAGATTATATCATGATCGAATTATCGACGAAGGAACAAAGAACAATTGGTTAGTAAATTACGGAGAGTTTGTAAAAATAATACAAAATAACTACATGGTAATGCCAACTTATACAAATGAAAGATTGAGAAAGCAAAGTGGAGTATTTTTACTGACAAGCCTATTTTCTTTTAATAAAGAGAATGAGCTCAAGAATTCTGTTATATCAAAAGCAAAGGGAAAACTAAAAGAAGAATTTAGCGATACGTGTTTTTATATTTCAGGAGAAGATAAAGAAAATATTTTAAAGGAACTAGATCTGTATAACATAAATGAGGCTACTCTATTTCCTGAATTAGAGCATCAACTAAGCTACATAAAGTATGCGAATCGTAATCTTGTTAATCCTGTTACAGATTTTACAAAATATGAAGAAGAGTCTGCAAGCAGTAAGCAGGATATAGGGGTAAAACAACCGGAACTGGAACAATACATTCTTGACAATTTTGATGATCAATTTAAAGGTATTATTGGAGAAGAAGATGTTAAGGAAGTATTAAACATAATAAAAGAACATTTTACTGTTGATTGGTATAAGCGTAATCCAATACTCAGTAAAATAATTATGTCTATTACAGGATATTATTTTAAAAAATATGAATCAAGGGATGTTGCAAAGCAAAAGGCAGAACAGATTGTGACATTATTAAGCCAAATGGTTGAAGATTTTATTACAGCAATGGAGAGAGGTGAATAAAGTGTTAGCTAATTATACGGAAGCTAATTACGAAAATTCAGTTATAGAGCTATTTAGAAATGATTTAGGCTATGAATATGTTTATGGTCCAGATATAGAAAGAGATTTTTACAATCCATTATATGAGGAAGTTATTCTTGATTCTGTGTATCGTTTGAACAGAGATCTGCCTGATGACGCTATTCAGGATGCCTTATTCAAGCTTAAAAATTTTGAAAATGGAGAGCTTGTTCAGAAAAATGCTGCATTTATGGACTATTTGCAAAATGGAATTCCAGTAAGATATTTTGTAGCTGGAGAGGAGCGTTCCTCTATAGTTTATCTTGTTGACTACAAAAATCCTGACAATAATTCATTTATCATAGCGAATCAGTGGACTTTCATTGAAAATAGTAATAAGCGTCCTGATGTAATTCTTTTTTTAAATGGCTTGCCGGTTGTATTGGTTGAGTTGAAATCTCCTTCTCGTGAAGAAACGGATGCTTCGGAAGCATACAGACAGCTTCGTAATTATATGCAGGAAATCCCATCTATGTTTATTTATAATGCCATCTGCGTTATGAGCGACCAGTTGACATCTAAAGCAGGTACAATCACTTCAGGTGAAGATCGCTTTATGGAATGGAAAACGAAAGATGGAGATTATGAGAATACACAGTTTGCACAGTTTGATACTTTCTTTGAGGGGATGTTCAAGAAAGAACGACTACTTGATATTATAAAGAACTTTATTTGTTTTTCAAATGAGGGTATTAACTCATTCAAAATTCTTGCAGGATATCACCAGTATTTTGCAGTTAGAAAAGCAATTGAATCCACAAAACACGCTACTGTTACGGATGGTAAGGGAGGCGTGTTCTGGCATACACAAGGAAGTGGTAAGTCACTTTCTATGGTATTTTATGCACATTTGTTGCAAGAAGCATTGGATAGTCCAACTATAGTTGTTATCACCGATAGAAATGATCTTGATGATCAGCTTTATGGGCAATTTGCAAAGTGTAAAGAATTCTTAAGACAAGAGCCGATACATGCTGAAAGCAGAGAAAACTTAAAGTCTTTGCTTGCCGGCAGACAGGCAAATGGTATTATTTTTACTACAATGCAGAAGTTTGAAGAATCTCACGAAGCTTTGTCGGAGCGAAACAACATTATAGTTATGGCGGATGAAGCACACAGAGGACAATATGGACTGACAGAAACTGTTGATGCCAAAACCGGTAAGATAAAAATTGGAACGGCACGAATTATCAGAAATACTCTGCCTAATGCTACATATATCGGATTTACTGGTACTCCTATTTCATCAAAAGACCGTAGCACTCGTGAAGTATTTGGTGATTATATTGATATTTATGATATGACACAGGCGGTTGAGGATGGAGCAACAAGACCTGTTTATTACGAGAGCCGAGTTATCAAGCTTAACCTTGATGAAGATACTCTTAGGTTGATTGATAGTGAATATGATGTTATGGCTGAAAATGCTGATGGAGAAGTAGTTGAGAAAAGCAAGCGTGAACTAGGTAAGATGGAAGCTGTTCTTGGCAATGATAATACTATCAATTCCCTTGTCTGTGATATTCTTGACCATTATGAGAATAACAGAGAGAATCTTTTAACAGGAAAGGCAATGATAGTTGCTTATTCTCGTTCTATTGCAATGAAGATATACAAGCGTATCTTAGAACTTCGTCCTGCATGGACTGAGAAAGTTGGAGTTGTTATGACTTCTGGTAATAATGATCCGGAAGAATGGAGAAAGATTATTGGCAATAAACATCATAAGGATGAACTTGCTAAGAAATTCAAAGATAATAACAGCCCTATGAAGATAGCAATTGTTGTTGATATGTGGCTGACAGGCTTTGATGTTCCTTCACTTGCAACTATGTATGTTTATAAGCCAATGTCTGGCCATAATCTCATGCAGGCTATCGCTCGTGTAAATCGTGTGTTTCGTGATAAGGAAGGCGGACTTGTTGTAGATTATGTTGGAATTGCATCTGTATTGAAACAGGCAATGAATGATTATACTTCTCGTGATAAAAAGAACTATGGCGATACTGATGTTGCAAATGTAGCATATCCAAAGTTCTTGGAAAAGCTGTCGGTTTGTCGGGATATGTTCCACGGATATGATTACTCGAAGTTTACAGTTGGAACAGACCTTGAAAGAGCAAAAACTATCAGTGGTGCTGTTAACTTTATTATGGACAGAGAAAAAGTAGACGATAAGGACTCGTTTGTAAAAGAAGCACTTATGCTACATCAGGCATTGTCGCTCTGTTCTTCGTTGGTTGATGAAGAAAGTCGATTTGAAGCAGCATTCTTTGAATCGGTACGTGTTCTCGTTCTTAGACTAACAAATACAGGAGTCGGAAAGAAGATTTCTCTTCCAGAAATGAATGCGAGGATAAATGAGCTTTTAAAGCAGAGTATCAAAAGTGATGGAGTTATCAATCTTTTCTCAGATATCAAAGAGGAATTTTCATTGTTTGATCCGAAGTTCCTTGAAGAAGTTGCCAATATGAAAGAAAAGAATCTTGCCGTTGAACTTCTTAAGAAGCTGATTGCAGAACAGGTTTCAGTATATCGCAGAACTAATGTAGTTAAATCTGAGAAGTTTAGTGAAATTATGCAGCGTTCACTTAATGCGTATCTTAATGGTATGTTGACAAATGAAGAAGTTATTGAGGAAATGCTGAATCTTGCAAAACAGATTGCAGCAGCCCAAAAGGAAGGTGATCAGCTTGGGCTTACTGCTGATGAGCTTGCCTTCTATGATGCATTAACGAAGCCACAGGCAATAAAGGATTTCTATGAAAATGAAGAACTGATAGCGATTACAAAAGAACTTGCAGACACTCTACGAAGAAACAAAACAATTGACTGGCAGAAACGAGAATCAGCAAGAGCAAAAATGCGTATGCTTATAAAGAAACTGCTGAAAAAGTACAAGTATCCGCCTGAGGGTATGGAAGATGCAGTTCAGACTGTTATGACACAGTGTGAACTTTGGACAGATAATAATGATATGGGAGAAGAAAAGGTTGTGGATTTTAGAAAAGCCGGATACACATATATGCAAGAAAAAAATGATGTGTTGATGGTGGCTGAGAAAAGAGAGGTATATGGAGATATGGAAACTAAAATAGTTAAAGATTAGTTTGAGATGAAAAGAAAATGTATGATTTGTGCAAAACTAAAATTAGTTTATAAAATAATAAATGATTTTGAAAACAAAGCAGAAGTGTTTAGGGAAGTTTGTGTCAATTATTTTTTATAAGATAATGAAAAGTATTTTGCACGTGGCATAGAAGATATATGTGACAAAAATGGGGGGAGGGGATTATAGTGATATAAGGGATCAAGTATTCAAAATACTTGGTGGAGTATAAAGAAATCATTAAGTGTGTTATAGTATGAATAGATATATGGAGGTAAAATATGGCATTATCACAGCCGAGAGGAAAACAATTAGAGGTATTAGATTTAAAACCAGAAGGACATAATGTTGTTTTGGGTACAGCTGGTAGTGGAAAAACAACATTAGTTATTTATAGAGCGATTTATCTTGCCACTTTGGATGATAAGGAAAGAGTGTTGTTAGTTACTTTTAATACGACACTTGTAAAATATTTAGAGGCTATAGTTGGCTCAGAAATTCCTAGAAACATTGATGTTAGAAATTATCACAAGTTTGCAAGAGGATATTTAGCATATAGAAACAAGATGCCGAGATGGAATGGTATAGTTTCGGGAATGGAAGATGGCGATAATAAAAAGCAACTGTTTGTAAGAAGAGCATTGGAAAAGGTGAAAGCAGAGAATGGAACTAATAGTACATTAAAAAGATCAGAAGAAGTTTTTCTAGAAGAGATAAATTGGATTGAAAAAATGGGAATAAAAACACTTGATGAATATGAGAAAGTTGAACGTGTTGGACGCTTTGATACGCGGATAATAAGAGAAAATAGGAAATATTTTTTTCAAGTATATAAGGCATATCTTGAGGTAAGAAAAGAGGAAGGGTATTTATATGATTGGGAAGATATAGCACAAACAGTATACGAAGAGCTAGATAATGATACGGAAAAGAGAATGTATAAGCATATTATAGTGGATGAAGGACAGGATTTATCACCTATAATGCTTAAGTCACTTGTTAAAGCTATTCCGGAGGATGGAACATTTACTTTTTTTGGTGATGTTGCACAACAAATTTATGGATCACGATTGTCGTGGAGAGAAGCTGGATTAAAAATAGTAAAAAATAAGATATGGTATTTTGATCGTAATTATAGAAATAGTAAAGAAATTGCTAAATTTGCAGTAGCTATTTCAAAATCAAAATATTTTGAAGATAAGCAGGATTTGGTAGAACCAGTATTACCTACAGCGTCGTCTCCATTGCCTGCAATTGTAAAATGCAAAGATGAAGAGACGGAGTTAGAGTGGATAGTAGAGACGGCGATAAGAATGTTTGGAAATCAGAGCATTGCAATTTTGGTTAGAAACCGAGAACTAGTTGATTTAGTAGAGGAAAAGTTGAGAACAAAAAAGATTATTCCACAAATTCTGAAAAATCGGATGGGAGTATTGGATTTAAATGCAAAAATTTCAATAGGAACTTTTCATTCAGCTAAGGGATTAGAATTCGATATGGTATTTTTACCTTTTTGTTCTGTGAAATATCTGCCATCAGAAGAAAGAATTTTAGCAAATGAGGGCAGAGACGAAGCATTAAAGGAAGAAGCAAAATTATTATATGTAGCTATAACAAGAGCAAAAAGAGGATTAATATTATCGTATACGGCAGAAAAAACAGAGCTATTGTTAGAAGTAGATGAATCGTTGTATGATGAGAGGGAATTAAAATGATAGATGAAATATATAAGGAAATTACAAAAAGAAATATAACTAGGCTATGTCATTTTGTTCATACAAATGTACTTTTACATATATTGAACAACAATGAAGGTGTTAAAGCTGTTGATTTTATAAATCAAGATGTTTTGATTCAAAATGATAAATTGCGATTAGATGGCAAAACGGAATATATTAATTGTTCTGTCCAATATCCCAATTGGTGGTACTTACGTAGAGTAAAAGATAATAACCCTATATTTTCAGATTGGGCAATCCTATTTATTGATCCTATAGTTGCTACTATTGAAACGACACAATTTTGTAAGGTTAATGCAGCTACTCACTATGGTGCATATATTTATAAAGGAGTAGAAGCATTTCGAGAAATGTTTTCAGCAAATGTAGGAAGGCAAAATAGGACAATTGATATGTTACAGAATGCACCTACAGATGATCAAGCAGAAGTGTTAGTTTATGAGAGTATTCCAGTATCAATGATTAAAGGAATAGTATTTGAAAATGAGAAAATTGCAAGACAAAAAATAGTTGAATGGAAGGTAATGGGATTTCCTAAAATCGATGTGTTTATTTCACCAGAATTATTTGATGTATCAACAAGTGGAAAAATAAGAAGTGGAGTAGAACCAGTAGTAAGACCATATAGGGAGGAAAAAAATGAGTTGTTCTAAAAAGGAAAAATATACAGGGGCGTTAATTGGAGCAGCAATAGGTGACGCATTGGGGTGGCCAAATGAACAAAATAGTAAAAACATTAGAAAGAATAGAAATAGCATAAGAACATATGTGGAGTGGAATCGTCGTGCAGGCGGAAAATACTGGCCACATGAAGAAAAAATTTGTGCGGGTGAATATAGTGATGATACACAACTAATTATTGCCACTGCTAGAAGTTTATTAAGAGGTCGTCAATGGAGTAATTTTTTTCGCAAAGCAGAATTACCAGCGTGGTTGAAGTATGAAAGAGGAGGCGGAGGAGCAACCAAGAGGGCGGCACAAAAGTGGGCTAACAATATATTTCCGTGGGATGAGAAAAGCAATTCACCTTTAGAAATAAAGGATTACTTTATGGCTGGTGGAAATGGAGTTGCAATGAGAATCCTTCCACATATATTTAGAAATGAAGAAAATGCCGAAAAAATCATGGAACAAGTTGTTTTAAATGGAATGTATACTCATGGACATCCACGAGCATTGATAGGGGCTATGTTATATGCGATGGCAGTGAGAACATTGATACAACAGGATGTTGTGTTAAGTTATGGAGAATTGATAGATGTATTAATAGAAGAGAAACAATGGAGTAAACTTCCAGAGGTGAACAATATTGCTATATGGAAAAGTGAAGCTGAAAGATATGCACAATATGATTATGACCGAATGTGGAATGAATGTGTAATAGAAACAATAAATTATTTAAAAATTGCAAAAGAAGCATTAAATCAAGGCATTTTGGATTTAAGAGATGATACTCTTCAAAAATTGGGATGTTATAATTCGAAAATAAATGGTGCGGGGAATGTCTCAGCGGTAGTTTCAATCTATTTATTTTCTAAGTATGCGGATGATCCTGCAATGGCAATATATGAGACTGCGAACTTAAGTAATGCAGATACAGATACATTGGCATCCATGGTTGGTGGATTGGCTGGTGCTCTAAACGGCAAAGATTGGATTCCAATAGAGTTAAGGGGAGTACAAGACTATTCATTATTTGAATACCTTGTAGAGCAAATGATGGATGAAAAGTGTGATTTCCTCAATAGCGATAAAAAATATAAGTTATTTAATAATGAGAAAATGGCAACATTGAAAATAGGAGAAAGTATAGAGTGTCTTCCTTTTGGAGAGATAACACTAAAGGAGATAAGAGAAGATAAACCGAAACGAGCAGACATGTATGTAAAGGTATATATATGGAAAACAGCATATGGACAAACAATTTTCTCGAGGAAAATAGGGAAAAAAGCATTAAATTTAGAACAGAGCGTACAGTATGAAGTAAACGAAAAACATAGTTCAGAAATTTTGTTTACGGTACAAAATTTACGTGACATTAAACAGATTTTAATTAAAGTATCTGATGCCAATGATTTTGTTGAAATTTTATGTGAGATTATGAAAATGAAGGAAGAAAATAGAATTTCAAAAGAACAAATTGATGGGATGAAATCAAAGTGGAGGCAGTATAAGATGACAAAGAAGCAGATCGTAAATATATATGAGTTGTTGTAATTGTCGGTAATGAATTATGTATAATAGTTGTGAAATAAAAACAAAGTTACTAAATACAGTGGTATAAGTCTGTGATTTAGGGGAAGTGATTACTATAATAATTAAATGATCCTAGGAAAAATTATAGGAAGGTGAATGCAATGACGATTGAAGAAATTTTATCAAAGGAAGAAAATCAGACATTTGATAGAAAAAGTATAAATATTTCTCCTAAGGATTTAGCAATACCGATTGTTGCATTTGCTAATGCGGATGGCGGAGATATTGCAATAGGTATAACCGATAAGACAAAAAGAATTGAAGGCATTGATTTTGAAACCAAGAAGTTAAATGAACTTCTAAGAGTGCCATTTGATTTCTGCAATCCGACTATTAAAGTTGGAATAGAAAAAGTTCCGTGTGTTGATGAAAAGGGAAGAGAGAATCATGTACTTGTAATGCATATTGATGCAAGTCCACAAGTGCATGCAAATCAGGCAGATGATGTATTCTTAAGAGTTGGTGATAAATCTAAATTGCAGACATTTGAGGAACGTCTTCAGCTTAATTATGATAAGGGAGAACGGTACTTTGAAGATAAGGCTGTGCCTGATGCTACGATAGATGATATAGATATGGACTTTGTAAAAGAATATACAGATAAGATTGATTATGGGAAAAGTCCATTGGAATATCTCAAAGAAAACAAAGGGTTCATAAAAGAAAAAGATGACGAGATTCAAATTAGTACAGCTGCAATTTTGTTATTTGGAAAGAATCCGCAAAATTTCTTCCCTCGTGCAAGGATTCGTTTTATACGTTATGAGGGAACAGAAGAAAAATTTGGAACACAAATGAATGTTATAAAGGATGTCATCTTTGAAGGCACACTGCTTAATATGATAAATGAAGCAATTGCATATTTGGATACGCAGGTAAAAGAAAAAACATATCTTGGACCGGACGGAACATTTGTTACAGATGAGGAATATCCTAAGTTTGTCAGACAGGAATTGATTGTAAATGCTGTTACTCATCGTGCTTATAGTATTACCGGTACAGATATTCAGATAAAAATGTTTGATGACCATATAGTAGTTGAAAGTCCTGGGAAACTTCCGGGACTTGTAAGGGCAGACAATATACGTTTTACACATTTTTCCAGAAATCCTAAGATTGCAGAGTTTTTAAAGAACTATAAATTTGTAAAAGAATTTGGCGAAGGTGTTAATCGTATGTGTAATGAGTTGGAGCAGGTGGGACTAAAAGATCCTGTTTATCATACAAATGCTTTTATGTTGCAAGCGGTTATTTATAATTCAAAAGTTGGAAAAATTATTGTTGAAAAAACTGCTGATTCATTAAAAAAATTGGCTGTTGCAGTCAATAAGTCGTTGCTTGATTGCCAAAAGCCGGCGATTGGAGAAGAAAAGTCGGCGATTGACGATAAAAAATCGGCGGTTGATAGGATAAAGTCGGCGATTGAGCAGCAAAAATATAATGAACCTTCGAAAGCAAATATTCTTAAGGTGTATGATGAAATAGAGAAAAATCAAATTTTTGGAACAAAAGAAATAAAAGAAATTCTTGATTGCTCACCATCCACAGCAAGAGCAGTCATGACAAAACTTAGAGACATGAAAGTTGTTAAAGCGGTGAATGGTAAAGGAAAGGGAAAGTATGTATTCATAGAATAAAAATGAGGTATAGAGTATTGATGAATGTAAAAGCTCTATGTGTTGAAGTCATGAGAATGTAAAAACTGAATTGGTTAAAGGCACAAATTTGGTTTAAGTAACTCTTATAATGAAGATGGGGAATGTCATAGAAAATGTCGTAGAAATGTCATAGAAATTTTGAGAAAAATCAAGTGGCTAAAATCAGAATATTCTAAGAAAAAGCTTTCTAAAGAGAGACGATTAAAGAGCTTTCTGAAAAACGAATATTTCAAAGTTAGTCTCAACGAAGTCTCGCTAGATTTGAGACTGAGTGAGACTCTATGATATAGCAAAATGCGATAAAACCGGGATTTGCAGGTAAATTATAAAGTTGTAGTCTCAAGACAGTCTCATTTTTGAAATCGTTTGTTGAGACTAACATGAGACTGAGGAGGTTCAAAATCATGGACATAAGTAAAAAAGATTGGAAGCTATTTCGAGAAAGATTATCAGGCTGGCAGGAAAATTATATGGAAGGTCTTGTTAAAGAGTATGCAAATTTTCTGAATGATGATAAAAAGCCTGCATCAGAGAAATTCTGGGAACTTGAAAAACGGATAAAAGAAGATAAACGTCATCTGGGAGTTGTCATGGAACTGAAAAAATCAGAGGTAATATGGGATATTGTTCGTCTCATTAGACTGAAAGTAATTACATATAATGATTTATCAGACTTTAGTGATGAATTACAGAATGAAGTAAAAAGAATACTTGAGATGAGCAGGTGATACATATGGAGATTGGTGCAACAAAAGCAGTTCAAGATCGACTAAAAACAACAAAGATTGAAGAAAGCAAAGGTGCTTCACTTGTGTTCTGCTGGGACACACATTTGACGAAAATAAAAGGAAGAAATGTCTTGTTTATTGTGAATGCCAGTAATCGTTATACAATAGCAATGACAGATATTGAACCAAGAAACTGGAATTACTATACAATGTATATCTGCAGTGTGATTCATGGCGTGATGCAGGAAATGGGATATTCCGAGGAACAGATAGGGCAGTATTTTAAAATGTCAGGCGATACAACTGTAACAAAAATTCATGGTAGGAAATCGGTTGGTGGCATTAACAGAATGGTAATGGATGCACAGTATTTTGGTAAGAAGCTGGAGAAAGAAGCAAAGTATCAATGGGAACTTAATGAATATCTGAACAGAGATATCTGCCAGCCAGAGGGATTTGATGCGTATGGATATCCGAGTGAACTTTTTAAATTAGACATGGAACGACTAGGGATTGCTGCTAAGAGAAAGCCAGCAAAGGTAATTGATTTCGCTCAGTACATAGAAAACAATCGTGGTACTAACGATTAGTACCACAAAATTTTTCCTTGCAGAAATATCGCTTGGAGATTATAATTTCCATAGGTGGACTTACAAACCGACAGAAATTTATTCTGTGAATGGTAAACGAACCTGCAAGCCACCGGAACTACACACAATAATGAAAAAATGCAATGGTACTGGATTGGTACTAAAAATATGTGAAACGAAAAATAATGTGTGGAAAAGGTGTAGAATAACAATACAAAATAGTATAGATAACCATATTGAAATAACCTAAATCAAACCAGACTCTGCGAGTTTGAATAATGTAAATGTTAAAGGGCAATATGGTTTATCGTCTTTAGGGCAAAAAACTATATCGTCAACAATAAAATAAAAAGTATCAGAGACCATAAGATGAGTCAAAGTATTCCTCATCTTACGGTCTCTTTTATTTTTATTTCATAGTAGCCGAAAGCCTTGTAAAATCAATGTTTTATGAATTATGAGAAAGAATTTAAGCAAGAGCTGCATATATTGCTTTTGATTGTTCAAGGGCAGTCACCTTTATCTATAAGAGGATGGTATCCGCATTCCGGTATTGGATGCAGATGGAAATCAGAAATTAGATTCTCGTAACCGTAAACAATGGAAACGTGAGGTTACCGATGCAACAGGATGAAATAATCCGAAAAACTGTGAGTTGTGGCGAAGTGAGTGGGCGAAGGAATGTAATCTGCATTTAAAGAAGGAACAGCAGATTGACCATCGATCTTATGAGCGGCAAGGAAAGATTGAAATACCGACCATTCATGAGGGAGCAGATGCAAGAAAGATTGAGGAAAAATATCATTTAGGACAGTTTGCATCCGCCTCTTGGAAAGTAGAGGAAAATCGAATTATTGGAGAAGAAGGACGGAGAAATTCAGATATTGAAAGAGAAAAAGCAGATGATGAAAGACGAAAATCAGCAATGGAAAGAATTAGTGGAGACGTTGAACTACGAAAATCGGTTATTGCAGAGACAGAACGAGGAATTGTTGAACTGCAGAACCGACTAGAGAAAGCGATGGATGTAGATGAACGACTTAAGAAGCTCAAAGCAAGACGAGCGGATGGAGGAAATGCTGGATGTGTTGGAGAGCATGGAGAAGGAACTGACACAGAAAGATATAATTCTCTAGAAGAAGGACAACGAGATACAAATACTGCAAGGGCAACTGAACGAATTGCTGAACTTATGCGAGAAGCTGAACAGCGAGAACAAAGCCGAGAACGTACAAGTCTTAAAGAACGAATTGAAGCAAACAAGAGAATTGTTGCAGAGCGAGAAAGAGAAAAAGAAAAGAGCCGACAGCATAATAGAGGAATGTCAAGATAAACTACGACAAGCTGAGCAGGAAAAGGAATATGCATTAACACATCAAAAGAAAGTGGAGATACCGGTTGAAAAGCCGGTACTCTACGAAAGGTGCCGAAATTGTGACCGCAAGGCATATCAGCAGGCGAAAGAGCGGTATGAGCATCAAAGAAATGGACTGGAAAAGAAGTATAAGGCAAAGGCTGTTGGATTTGATGCAATGCTTATAGTTTTATTGTGGTATGCAATCATGACGACAGTATTTGCTGCAATGAGATCTGGGATATTTTTAGGCGATTTTACAGCATTTTTCGAGGTACTATGGAATGATATTTGTCAGTCTTGCAAATGGATTGTCGGTGTTGCAAAGGCGTTGGCACAGGTGGGAGATAGGATGCCGAATGAGATGATAGCGATTATAGTGCATTGGTTATTGTTTATTATAGTAATTGCTGGAGTTGCGGGAGTTATAGGTGTACTTATAGTAATTATAGAAAAGAAAGTTACGAAGGCATATAGAGAGAATTGTTGGGAAGTGATTAGCGTTGGTGTGGCAGTAATAAGTCTAGCTGTGGCTGTATATTTTGGAGATTGGATAAAGTTTTTTGTAAAGTTGAATCTCGTTGCTTTATTGTTATTAGTTCAGGCAGTATATGTTGGAATCAGAGCGTATGTGAAAGGTTGTAAAAGAGCCAGAGGCTATTATTGATGCTAAGGTGTGAGAAATATCGCAGAAAGGTGGATAAAAGTTATGGGAAAATTGGAGAAAGTTATTGTAGAGAATGGAATTACTTATGTGCTGGGCGAGGATGATATTTATTATCCGGATTTACAGTTGCCAGAGGGAACAAATTATAATATCGGAAAGTTTGGACATATGAGATGTGAGTATCTGAAGGAGTTCAGACATGGATATTATATGGAGATGTTGCTTGAAGGAAAGTTGAATGAATATCTGCATGATATTGATGAGGAATGTCATGAGACGCTGGATAGGATTGTGGAAAAGATGAAGGAGAAACAAGGCGTGACAGAGCAGTTAAAAGCTGAGAATCAGATGCTGTGGGTAGGGAAGATGAATAATATTATTGCTTGTGCGGAGGCGGTTGTGGTGAGAGAGGTGGTGTATGTGTGATTTGGGGCAGCCTGGAGGCTGCCTTTTTGCTATATGATATATTGTTAAATTTATAAAATTAAATATTTTTTATGAAAAAAAGTTGCATAAAAAATATTTAATGATATAATAATGATAAGTAAATAGAAAAAGTGACTTGGAGGAATGAGCCATGATTATAGAGGTAAGAGCAAAAAACTGTTATGCATTTGAGGATGATATTACATTTTCAATGAAAGCAGATATGCGAAATAAAAAATTTGGAGCAAATGTTCACAAAGAGAATAATTTTAATGTCCTTAAAACGATAGGAATATATGGACCAAACAATGCCGGTAAAACATGTCTAATCAAGTGCATTAGGGCAATAAGAAATGTACTTTTAAATAAGAAGAATGGACTGATGCCGAATATTTTTACTGATAGTGATGTATGCGAGTTAGGTGTTACATTTATGGCATCTGGAAGAAAGTTCTCTTATGATTTTAAGTACGACGCAGAAAAAGAAGAATATATATATGAGTCATTTTCGGAGATATTTAAAGATCAGTACAACAACGAAAAGGAAGTTTGTTGGTTGAAAAAGGATACTGTTAGTGAAGCATACGAGTGTATTGATGAATCTGTTCAGACTATGATTTCTGTTGTATCGAAGAATAATTTGTTATGCTATGTGGTAGATTCAAGTAAATTCGAACATATCAACGTGATGAAGCAGATTCTTGTCGGATTTGCAGAAAAAATTGATATCATCAATATGAATAATATACCTATGCAGCACACGATTGAACTTATGAAGAATAAGAATCAGTTACAGCAAAAGGTTGTTGAGTTCATAAAAGATGCTGACTTATATATGGATAATTTTGAATATGTGGACATGGATAAGATACAACTGAAAACTGGTGAAGGTGACGAAAAGCCAGATGAGAAAGTACTTGATATTTCAAAGAATATTATGGATCAAATCAGATTGGTTTCCACTTATAAGGGAGTCCATGTGCCAAGTATGATGTTTGACTCTACAGGAACAAAGAAGATTGCAGCTATTGCCAGCTATGTAATTGAAGCACTTGAACAAGGCAGGATTTTAGTCGTGGATGAGTTGGATAGCAGTATTCATTTTAAGCTTACCAGGGCGATAGTTGCGATGTTTAATAATGAGTTGAATACAAGTGCACAGATGATATTTACAGTTCATGATATAAATCTTATGGATTGCAAGAGAATGTTCCGAAAGGAACAGATTTGGTTCGTTCATAAGGATGAAGAAGGTGTATATGTATATTCACTTGCTGATTTTACTGCACAGCAGGGAGTGAGAGACACGACAGATGTTATGGAAAAATATAGGAAAGGTGCACTTGGCGCTTTACCAGATCCAGAGTTGATTAACTCATTGCTTAGTATTAAAAGTGATGTAAAGGGGGATGATGCCGATGCCAAATAAGCTCCCTAAGTTTTTGGATAACCATAAAATCTGTATTATCTGTGAAGGTAATGAGGAATATGAGTATCTAAATCGATTAAAAAATTTAAAAGTATGGAACCAACAATATGATATTTCATTGGTCAATGCTGGTGGAAATGGTAATATCCCGGCGAGGTATCAGGACCGATATCAAAATAGGGCAGATGAACTTGTGCTTGTGTTGATTTGTTATCTTTTACTCTGACAGGGAAACCTTTAGATAATATGTAAGTATTCAATTAGGCAATAAATAATGAGAATAACAATATTGTATTATTAGGATCATGCAAGAGAAGGAGGATTTGAAATGTCAAAATTAAACATAGATCAACAAACAATAAAAGAGTTGTTTTCAAATAAAAGAGCGGATTTTTTAATCCCAGATTATCAAAGACCCTATGCATGGGAGAAACCGGAATGTCAAGCGTTGTGGGATGACATATTTATATTTGCATTCCCGGAAAATGACTATACGAAATTTGATAGTGATAACGATGAGTATTTTTTAGGACCGATTGTAACTTTTAAGAATGATAATGGAAAACTGGAAATTATTGATGGACAGCAGAGGCTGACAACATTGATGCTACTACTTAGAGCGTTCTATTCAAAATTTGGAAATATGAAGGATCCATATGCGATAAAAACGAGTGAAGATATTTCAACTTGTATTTGGAAGACAAATGAATTTGGACAACCAGATAAGAATAGGCTAAAAATTGATTCAGAGGTATCAACTGATGATGACAAGGAAGAATTTTTGACTATTTTGAAAACAGGAATTGTGGATGGCTCACAAAAGAGCAAATATGCTCGTACATATAGATTCTTTCAAGAGAAGATTAATGAGTTTTTGCAGGAATATCCAGCATATTTTGCCTATCTTCCAACGAGAATATTAAACAACTGCATTTTATTACCAATCGAAGCAGAGTCACAGGACACAGCACTTCGTATATTCTCAACATTGAATGATAGAGGAAAACCACTATCTGATACAGATATTTTCAAGGCACAGTTTTACAAACATTATAGCAGTCTTGGGAAAAAGGATGAGTTTATCAGACGGTGGAAAGATTTAGAGGCAGTCTGTGACGACATTTTTGCTGCACCTTCAGGCTCCCCCATGGATGAGCTTTTTACGAGATATATGTATTTTGAAAGAGCAAAGCAAGGAATAAAAAATACTACAACAGAGGCACTCAGAAAATTTTATGAGAAAGATTCTTATGCAATTTTGAAGAATAATGATACTTTAGATAACCTTGAATGTTTGGCAGAATTTTGGAGTAAAGTATCAGTACAGGACGAGAAATTTTCTGATAGGGTATTGAAAAAATTGTTTGTCTTGAATTATGCACCGAATGGTATGTGGACATATCTGGTATCGGTGTATTTTATGCAGTATAAGGATGTTGATGGCTCGCTAAACGAAGATAAATTTTTTGAATTTTTAAATAAAATCACAGCTTTCATATTTGGATATGCATTTATTAGACCAGGTGTAAATGCGTTAAGAAGTCCGGTTTATCCAGAGATGATAAATATTGTTTCTGATCTTCCGGTTACATTTTCAGGATATAAGTTTGAAGAAGATACTGTAAAAAATATTATGAGCAGTTATGTGTTCACGAATGGTAGACCAATTACTAAATCAATTCTTGCTTGGTGGGCATATACGGATCAAAATCAGGAACTTATGTCGCTGGATACAAATTTAGAGATAGAACATATTTATTCAAAGAAACGACAGGAAAATGAAAACTCTTTAAAAGAAAAGAGTAGTTTAGAGTCTTTGGGTAATAAGGCACTTTTGGAGAAAAATATTAATATTAGAGCTTCAGATTATAGATTTACAGATAAAATCAAATATTATCAGGGGTATACATCTGCGAATGGAAAACTGAAGCATGGAACAAAAGTGCATGAGTTACTAAAATTATCAAATGAGAAAAGTGATTATACAGAACAAAATATTGTAGAGAGGAAGGAAAGTATTATAGAAGGATTCTTACAATATCTTAAAGATAATGAACTTATTGGATAAATATTGTCTAAGACTAGGAGGTACAAATAAAATGATATCGCATGGATTATTAATATGTAGTTTTTTTATGAAGAAAAAGTATTCAAGAACTGAAGATGAAATTTTAGCATTAAATGGGTCATATGAATATGATGAAGTTACATATGATAATATTTTTTCTCTATTTAGTGGATTTTATGATAATTATACTGAATTAGCAGATGATGAAAAGTTAATGAAGATGTTTTCGATAGACAGAGGTAGCATAAAAAGAGATGTTAGAGAAGATTATGTCGCAGAGAGTGGGATAATACATGCGGGATCTTATGGAACAGAGTCGGATATAACAAATAAAACTACTAAAAGAGTAGTCTACCGACGGAATCAGGATGATGCGGATATTAAACAGTTTCATTACATGATTTATGTCCCAAATGATGTAGAAGGAAATGAAATTGTTAAAGGGATGTTACTGTTTGAAACAATTGGAACCTTTGGAGTTAAGACAATATCTGTAAATAATATGAAAAAATTTTTCTCTGAAAAATATGGACTAACAATGGAAACGAGAAGTATTTCAGTGAGAATATTTATAGAAAATCTGCTTAAAAAGGATAAGTTAAAAAAAGTTACATTAATCAAAAACTCAGTGTCAAGAGATCCATCGGACAATATGTTTTTAAATATAGGAAGGGAAGAAAAAACATATATCAAACCTACACTTAAAGAAAGCTGGATTACCAAATTATTAGAACATTTAGATGGACGTAGTAGCGAAGATATTTTTGAAATAAATGATGAAGTATATGAAGATATTCAGCTTTCTTTTTTGCATGCTGGCAGAACAAAAACGGTTAGACTTAATAATATAGATAAATTTAGTATGGTAGAGGATGTTCCGGATTATGTTTTTATTGATGACAGAAATGGTGGTAAAAAACTAATAGAATATATGGAGCAAACAGCTAATAATTATGCTTCAAAAATGATATTTGTAAGGAACTAGCAGATTGGAGGTGTTACAAATGAAAGAGAGTACCCTTGGTTTAGTTTTGATGACTATATCATTTTTTCTGATTTCTTTGGGATTATTCCGAAGAAATTCAAGCTTTGTTGAACTTAGAAAAGTTTTTCTAGAACACATGGCACTATTTAAAAACGCAAGATATCAATATTTAGTTTTTTATATTTATCCGTTGATTATGTCAATTGGAATTTCAATTTTGTATGTTGCAGAAAAAGAGATGTATAAAGACATTACTGTGGTAGTAAGTATTTTTATTTCGATGTTACTTGCCATTTTAAGTATTATTACAACTAAAGATTTGTCGAAGTATGAATCAAATCAGCAGCAAAGAATAAAAGCGGTTATTAAGGAAACAAGTAATGCTATTGTATTTTGCACTGCAATTAGTATTTTCATCATTTGTGTTTCTCTTATTATGACTGCGATTGATTTTGATAAATATCAATATTTGGCAAAAGGAGTAGCAGTAGTCATTTATTATTTATTATTGGTGCTACTTTTGAACATATTGCTAATAGTAAAACGAATGGGAAAACTATTGTCTTAGCAGTGTTATGTATAAGATGATTTTTTAGGCATGCAATAATTCATTTTATATATAATTAAAGAGTAGCAAATTAAATGATATGATCGTTTTATTTCTTACATTAATATGATGAGTATGTGATTCAAGTTATAAGAAATGCTTTTTAGTTTAGGTTGCAATGAATGTAACTACGAGATATAATATCAACATGGCAACAGTTTGGCAACAACCATTCAGTAGGTCAAAATAATCATTGTAATTTATATAAAAATATGCCCCATATTCAAATGAAACTTAAACAAAATAAGTTAATTTAATTTTGGGACATAAAGAGTTTGAATAACGGACTAAAATGCCGAAAGCCTGTATTTATGTGGGCTTCCGGCATTCGTTTTATCAAATGACTCTAGTTTGGCTCTATTTGTGGGCGGAGTAATGTATAATCATTGCAGAGTAGATGCAGACAGCTATAGCTGAGAACAGCCGGACGGCACTTGACCAGAATGAATATGAGAGAGGATATGCTGACCTTACCGAAAGATATAATACCATCAAAGCAGATTATGACAAGATTTCAGAACAGATTGAAAGCAAAAAGGCTCAGAGAGAATTATTCAAGGGATTCATCCGGGCATTGGAAAAGCAGGGTGCGTTGTTAGAAGAATTCGATGAGGGACTTTGGAGCAGCCTTGTTCAGGAAGTGGTGGTAAAGTCAAAGGATGATATACTATTCATCTTTAAGAACGGATTTGAAATAAAAACGAGATAAATTAAATCCTGACACACATATTATAATAGAAGAAAAAATTCAGAAATTTGATTATAAAAGGTCAGATTCGTCAGTAACCATCGGGCTTGACGGGTTTGACCTTTTATATTGCAGAAATACAACTTTTACACATTGACAAATATTTAGGGATGTGATATAAGATAGATATTTGTCAATGTGAGGTGAATGACTATGAATGCGGAAAAAGTTGCAGTGGTTTGTAAAGCATTGGGAGATGCGAATAGACTTGAGATTGTACAAATGCTGTCTGATGGTGAAAAATGCGGTTGTAAGATATTGGAGAGGTTTGAGATTACACAACCTACTCTTTCACAATGAGAAACATCCTATGCTAGATATACCAGATGATTTTATTGGGGATGGCAATGAGGGAATGTTTGTATTTCAGAAAGAAATGTAAGATTTGAATTTTGACAAGGATTAACAGAATGGTAATTCGAGAATATATGTCATCAGATGCAGGTGCGTCTGGATAAACTTTATGATGAGATAGAGGAAATTGAAACTTTCATTGAAGCAGTGGAGACAAGACTGTATAATATTAAGCAGGAAAAGATATCCGGTGATAATGTGTATCAGTTCTTATTATTCTTCGATAATCTGTACGACAGATTTGCAGATATGGAGAAGAAGATATTTATGAAGAGCTTCCTCGAGGAAGGAAATATCTATGAAGCAGAACAAGAGGATGGCAGGATTTTAAGAAGTCTCAAGTTCCGTTTTCCTGTATTTTTCAATGAACAGGAATTATATGAACTTGATTGGGACAATGAAAGTACCGTTGAATCTGTGCTCCTTATGAGACGGGCAAAGCGGTAATTGAACAGAGTTAGGAGAGAAAAAACGTATGAATCCAATTGTTTCGTTGTTTATGTTTAGTTGTGGTGATTATGAGAAAGTAAAACAGGATGTATGGGAAGAAAACTGGAAAGCCATGCGGCTGTATTCTGTTGTGGCACTTGTTGCCTTTGGAGTCATAACGCTGGTGAGTGTGTTTTCTCTGAGTATCGGAAAATTTAAATGGGTGTATCTGGTCTATACGTTCCTTTCTTTGGTCTATTTTTGCATTTCTCGTTGTCAACTTAGAAGCTTCTTTGGGAAAAAACTGGTTGTATACAGCTTTTTTGCCGTGCTGCTGCTGTTCGGCATTATTACGGGAACGCTGATTACACCGGAGGAGTTCACTGTCAACTACATTGTGTTCATGGTGGCAGCACCGCTGCTGTTTACCGCCAGAACGGCGGTAATGAACGGGCTGATTCTGAGCAGTATGCTGCTCTATATCGGACTTGCTTTCTTTGCGCAGCACAACCCAATTCTATCCAAAAACCTAGCGGATGTTATTCTGTACGGGGTGCTGAGTATGCTTCTGACTGCCACGGTGATGCGAAGAAAGCTCCAGAGAATCCTGTACCATAAGGAAATGGAAACATTGGAAGTCAGCAAGCGCAAATCGCAGGAACGAATCCTGAATTACGAGAGATTCCTCACGGACATGGTTCGGTATGCCGCTTCAGAAGAAAATCCGGACAAAGTACTGAATCAACTGGTGGAGTATATCGGACAGCGTGTGACCGCCGATCGAGCGTACATCTTTGAACAGAATGACCGCGGGACGTTTGACAACACCTACGAGTGGTGCAAAGCGGGCGTACCCAAAAAAAAGATAACTTGCAGGATGTGCCGTATGAAGGCGTCATTGAAACATGGTTTGCACAATATCAAGATTCCAACAATGTCATCATCCATGACATTGAAGAATGCAAAAAAACAAGCGAAGCCATCTATGAACGGCTGAAACTTCAGGGTGTCAATACCCTTGTGACAGAGCCAATCAAAATCAACGGCAAGATGGTCGGATTCTACGGTGTGGACAATCCTCCCAAAGAGAAACTGCATGAGATCTCGAATCAGATAAATATGATCGAGTTTATGATCTCTTTTATGATAAGACTGCGCAATAATGCAGATGTACTGGAGCACAGTGCATTATATGACCAGCTCACAGATTGTAAAAACAGAAAAGCACTGGATTGGGCGTACACAGAAAAGCTGGAGAAGTACTTTCCCCTGGCGGTTGTCATGTGCGACCTAAATGGTCTAAAGGAAATAAATGACCAAAAGGGACATGACGCCGGTGATAAATTCATTGTGCAGGCCGCACAGACGCTGAAATCTGTGTTCGGAAAGCGTCATGTGTATCGGCTTGGCGGAGATGAGTTCATTGCGGTTCTGCCAAACATCACACATCCGGCGTTTCAGAAACTACTGGAAACGGCAAAAAGCCAACTGGGTGCTACTGCGTCCCTCGGTACGTCGATAAGCGGCACAAAGGACACGGATTTTGAGTCGCTTCTGAAGGCCGCAGATGCGGAAATGTATGAAAACAAGAAGCAATACTACATCGTGACAGGAAAAGATCGGAGAAAGCACAGCTTGTGAGAGGGAAAGACCGTGAACCTGATAATTGAATTATAAAAAAAGGAAGAGATATTAACTCTGGCATGTTGATATCTCTTTTTTCGTGAAAGAAAAGACTACTCTGCAATTGTCCATAAAATGAAGAGTAGCCTGATCCAATGCCCGGATGGAGGGTGATGCATCTCCTGTATTTAGGGGGGCAAAAGGGGGTGCAATCGTTTCCTTGTATCAAAATGGTGGTTACGATGAATCTCGTAACTACCATTTTGATACAATTCAACGCATTATGATAGTGGGAAAAGGGCAGAACATGCGGTGTTTCAGCCGTTTCGAGTGGAAATTTGGCATCAGGTGGGATATTGAGTTTAATCTTATTTTAGAGAGAAAAGAGTTAGTTGCATACCCTTTTAACGATATATGGCGAATCGTTAAAAGATACGTGAGCGGAGTTTTGCTTTTTAAGAAAAAAGTGACATATTTTTCGTTCACAAGACATATATATTATAAGGGGGTGTTTGCGATGAAACGAAGGCAAATTATAGCAGATGAAAGATGGAAGGTGTACATAAAAGATAACGGTATTTGTCAGATATGCGGAAAGCCACTGACATACGAGGAGATGACTATTGATCATATCATTCCGCTGGTTCATGGCGGAGTAAATCAGATATCTAATTTTCAATGCGCATGTAGATCATGTAATCAATTCAAGCAGAATTTTTCCCAAACAGAATTTTACGAAATGATAACAGAGATATATTGGTATCAGACCAAAATGAAATGCGGAGCAGACTTTACGGAAAAGTTGAATAGGCTATTGCTGGCAAAGTGATAAGCTGGACCGGGACAGGAGAAAATATGTGATGAAAAATAGAAAATTGAAAGTATATGAAACGGAATACCAGATTAATAATCCGGATGGTTTGGGGTATTGTAGGAAAAAAAGTGTTTCTATCCCGCAGATTCGATTGCAAGGAAAATGGTTACAGGAATGCGGCTTTGAACCAGGAAGTCAAGTGCAGATTCAATGCGAATGTGGTAAACTGGTAATAACTAAAGAATCGTAGTCAGGAGGGCTGCATAGTGGAGAATCAACTGGGAAAAAATATAAGACATCTTCGAGAAGTAAATGGGGAAACATTAGAAGAGCTTGGGAGTAAAGTATTTTTGAGTAAAACGACTATCAGTGGATATGAGGCAGGAAGAAGAAAACCTGATTTTGATAAACTGGTTGTTATAGCAAAGCACTTTGGGAAGACTGTTGATGAACTTTTACATACGGACTTAACAGGGATACAAGCAAGTGACATCAATGATAAATCTGTTTCAGATATCATAGAAATCTACAGAAAAATATTTCCATTATTCTCATCGGAGGAGACCATGAGAAATAGCAGATTCAGGAGTGCATATCGTCTTTGTGAGAAGGTTCTGGAAGCATTTGCCAAAGGTGAAAATTTGAGGGGGCATATTGTAGATGATATTTGGGATTGCTTTTTGCATGCAGTAGATGAAACAGAAGCACTGGAAGCTGTAGCCAATCTCGTGTGGTCTATATTTCTTTGGTGGTCACAGATCAACGATATACAGAAAATGTTAGCTTTGCAGAATAAGCTGCAGTCCAATCGGATTGATATGAAAGGGGTCATACAGAAATATCAGGAGACTCAGAGAACTGCTGAAGTGAGTGAGAAGAAACAAGCCTTTCGTCAGGATTTTAAAGAAATGATTACGGAGGCAATAAAGGCGTTAAAATCGGACACAGAATGGGCAGAGCTGGGGGATTATTATTTGGCTCTCACATTTCTTTTCGACATGGTTGATACTGAGTTATCCTCAGAATTCAACATAACAATCGGGAAGCAAATGCTGGTAGCATATGCAGAATTGGGAAATACATATGCACTTCAGTTTCTGGCTACAGTATTTGAGCTTTGAGCGTAAGTACGCGAAGCGCGAATTCCAAAGATTCCGAAATGTGTTATGGTTTAGAGAGAAAACATAAGGAGGATAGGACCATGGATGAAGCTAAAAAAATGGAAACGAGTGAAGAAGCTCCAAAAGAGCAAAAAGCACTTATTCGCTGGATCAAGGAGCATAAAAAAGAAATTGCTATTGCGGGAGTAAGTATCACTGCATTGGTGGGACTCGTTTTAGGAATCAAAAATAAAGAGGCAATGGAAGTTTTCTGGAATGCACTAAAGAATAATGATCCGAAAATACCGATAAAGACCGAGGATCCAAGAATCACAGAACAGGTAAGAAATATTGAAAGTGTTGTGATTCCGATGCACAGAGAATATAAAGAGCCTTTTGATGTGGGTTTCCATATTCGAAATCTTCATGAGGGGTGGAAAGCTTCACCAGAAAAACTGGCAAAGGCAGCAGCCTATGGAATTGAGCTTTTGCCGGGGCAAACTCTGGTTGAGGGTTACACAAAAGGCGAGGTCACATAAAATGAAAATGAGGCTACAATTGGAGCAGCCTCATACAAATAGATTCATTTATTATCGGATAAGAGTATCAGCATTCGATCCAAAACAGAAAGTACCACTTCGGCTTCATTGCGTTTTGCATAAGCCCCGCTATTAAAATGATCTTCTCGGGGAATCATAGAAAAGAGGGCACAGCAGAGATCGTAGTCAGCTCCTGGTAAACGTTTCAGTTCTTCGCCATAATTTACAGGTTTGGTGATGAGATAGTCGCAGTAGTTGTATTTCGTATCTGAGATACCTTCATTTACATAAAGAGCTTTGGTAATCAAACCAGCATCAATGACATCTAATTCGTCAATTTCAAAAAATTCATAGCGTTTATTTTTTTCAGCTGTTGCACTAACGCGTACTATGTTTTTGGCTGAGAAGGCATCGATGATAGTACGAGCTTTGGCAGTATTGTTATTTCAAAAAGAAAAAGATGGCATAGTTTTATTATATAAACGACTTACAGGTTCAGGCAATTATAAATGACCACGCAATCAAAATGAAGTAAAAAGTCTCACATTGAAACAGTTTGAGTGGCTTATGGATGGTCTTGAAATAGAACAGCCAAAAGCGATAAAACCACCTGTTAAAAAATGAATCAACTCCATAAAAACAGGCATTACAGCTATCTTTTTACTCTAAGATATGTTATAATAATTGTATCAAATCGTGCAGGAAAATCTGATATCTGTTGGTGCAAAAGATATATTGATAAGGGAATTAAAAGATTCACTTAATGAACAGAGAGAGTTAAACAAAACTCTCCAGTTAGCTTTAAATATCAGTAATATTCAGGTTCAGGAGTTGACTGTTCAGGTCAAATATGTTAATGAGATGCCATTGTACCGCCAGGAAAAAGACTGGCTGCAGTATGGTTTTGAACTTAGCCGTGCAACAATGGCGAACTGGGTTATAGAATGTACCGATAAGTATCTGCGTGTATTGTACGAATTTTACCACAGACTGCTGTTAAGCAGAGGGTTTGCTATGGCAGATGAAAGCCATATACAGGTCTTGAAAGAGGAAAGACGTGAAGCGCGACGGCAAAATCATATATGTGGCTGTTTAGAAGCGGCGAAGATGATACACCACCGATAGTTTTGTATAAATATGCATCAACGTGCAGCGGAGATGTTGCAAAAGAATTTCTGAAAGGTTTTAATGGATATCTTATGGCAGATGGTTATACAGGATATAACAAGGTGCAGGATATAAAACGCTGTTGCTGTTTTGCACACATAAGAAGATATTTCTTTGATGCAATACCCAAAGGGAAAAATCGTGATATCAGTTGTCCGGCGGTGCAAGGCGTAGAGTATTGTGATAAGCTGTTTGCATATGAAAGACACCTCATTTGCAAAACTAATTTCCACCCCTATATGACTTGTCGTGGAAGTTACTACTTCCGAATATCAGGTGTGGAAATTACTTATTCTTAATGTTATATTATTCCTGTTCATCCATCTCTAAGCTCCGGTCGGAACAGGAGATATATATGAATAAGAATAAACATTTAATTTTAGATGAAAGATATGTAATTGAACATTCCCTTAACGAAAACATGAGTTTTAAAGCCATTGGTAAACAGATTCTTAAGGACTGTACTACTGTATCCAAAGAGGTGAAATCCCATATCGTATTCGAAAAGAAAGGAGCTCCTTATAAACCTTTTAACGACTGCCTTAACAGAAGACACTGTTCCCATCACGGTGATGTTTGCATCTCTTGCGAACGCCACAAAAGCCGCAACAAATGCAGCGTCTGTGGTCATTGCACAACCTCTTGTGTTGATTATTCCAAGGAGGAGTGTCCTAAACTATCTAAGGCTCCGTATGTATGTAATGGATGTGATATGTTAAACAACTGTACCCTCGAGAAAAGATTCTATAAAGCTCTTGTGGCTCAAAAAGAGTATGAGTTGGTGTGGAGCGAATCACGTTCTGGCTTTAATCTCTGCGAAGATGAATTGAAACAGCTTGATTCTGTAGAAGGTATAAAAGGCGGTTCTGTATTACTTACCATTCACTTTGTACTTCCCAAGCTTCAATTAGCATTTTTAAGAGACGCAAATGACTCTAAATCTGTTACCGACATATTTGATGCTCTTTACAAATTACTTGGTTTTGAGAACTTTGCCAAAATACTTCCCATATGTCTGGCCGACAACGGAACTGAATTTTCTGATCCTTTCGGTATTGAAGCTGACTCAGACGGAGTGATAAGGTCTCGGCTGTTTTACTGTGATCCATCTTCTCCCGGTCAAAAAGGAGCTTGTGAAAATAATTATGAATTCATAAGAAGAATTATTCCAAAATCCACTGACCTTGGGCAGTACACCCAGTCACAAATAGATATTATGATGGACCACATCAACTCATATGGAAGACCTGAACTTGGTGACAAATCACCTTATGAAATGTTTGAATTCTACTATGGCAAAGAAATATTAGATTTGCTCAGCGTTCACAAAATAGTACCAAACGAAATCATCCTTAAGCCGGAATTACTTAAGAACAGATGATAAAGCCGGGTTACCCCTGCTCTTTATCTTTGTGCATCGCACACTTCTGGTCTTATTTTGACTGATTAATACTATTTTGATGAAAATCAGCCAAGCAAAGTAAGAATAAAGATTTCTGTATCAGCAGAAATGTCCTTATTAACAATAAAAAGGCCGGAGTCCTACGCAGTTGTGATGAGCTCCATAACACTCTCTTTAGGGGTGGAATTCACTAACTCTTATCATGAACATGTGCATTCGACTTCTCATTTTGATGCGCATTTTTCCAGCTTTTGATATATTATATAACATTTTTGATAGAAAAACCATACTTTTGGGAATAAAAAACTTCCACCTCATGGAATTTAGTTCTACAAGGTGGAAGTAAGTTTTACAATTGACCTTCGGAGAAAAGATGATATAGATGAAACTTGGACAAGATGCGGCGGATTTAGGAATTATCAGACTAATTCCTATACTTCAATAATGGTAACTGGTATTATAAAATTATTAATTGCAAATATATTTCTCCTACCTCTCCGAAACAACAAGTTGCTTTCCCACCCTCCACTTTTCTGCTATCATATCCCTAACGGAGGTGATGTGATGGAAACAAGGGAAATTATTTTGGAACTTCGTACCCAAAAAGGATTATCGCAGGAAGAGTTGGCTGAAAAGGTTATGGTTACGAGACAGGCGGTATCCCGCTGGGAAAATGGAGAAACGATTCCAAATACAGAGACATTAAAATTATTATCAAAGGAATTTGATGTTTCTATTAATACGCTTTTAGGTGCACCGAGACAGCTTATCTGTCAGTGCTGTGGAATGCCGCTTGAAGATGATGCGATTATAAGCCGTGACAGTGACGGCTCGTTGAATGAGGACTATTGTAAATGGTGCTATGCCGATGGAAATTATACTTACAGTGATATGGACGATTTGATTGATGTATGTGCAAAAAATATGGTAAATGAAAACTTCACTGAGGAACAGGTGCGTGCGTATATGAAAGAAATGCTTCCAAAGTTAGATTATTGGAAAAGGTATGATGAGCTCAGTGACAATGGGCAGTTTGAGGAGTTTAAGAATCAACTGATAACAGAAATAAACGAACTTCATATAGAGGGGATGCCGAAAGTTGAGAAATTAAATGCACTTGTTGGACGGGATATAAACCTTGAATACCCGTTGCCAAACGGAATGAGGGTGAAATTTTTGGATAATCAGAAAACATATTTAGGAAATCAACTGGAGTGTGAATTTGGCGGCGAACGATATTTCGGAGTTCTTGCAAGTATGGATTTTGTTATGGTTTGCACATATGATGCAGATTTAACAAATCCGGAACTGATTCTTTATAAAAAAAGATAACATGGCTGCAAGCCATTAAATGTTAGAGTTACGATACCCCTTAAGCAGAAAAGGTAAGTGAAACCAAATCTGTTTATGGGGTATTTTGCTGCGTTAGTTTTTGTTGTATAATGCAAATAGGAGTCTTAGAATTTATATTTTTTAAGAAAGGATGACAGAACATGGAGATTAAGAGTTTATTGATAAAGGATACAACAAAAGAAGAAAGAATTCGTATTGTTCAGGAAGGGCTTAATCAATGCGGAGGTGCCTGTGATTTTTGCAACGGCTGTGACAATTTAGGTGGCGGTTCTGTCGATGTATTTTATGAGCCGTATATTAATGGAGAAAAAGAACTGCGTCAGTTAAACGAGGAATACAGGAGTAATTCCGGTATGGTGAAGTAGGTGATATTTTATGAGAGCACCGGATTTAAAAAGTTCTACGATAGAGGAAAGAAGGCAATATATTAAAAATACTTTCAAGTGCATTGCCGATTGCGATATGTGTGGACTTTGTACAGTGTTTCGTGGGAAAGACCCCGAACTTGCATATGAGGATTATATCAAAGGCAAGCGTGATTTTATGGCTGTGTCACAGGATTATAAGTAGTTAGAAAATCATGGAATGATGCAGATATATTGAGAAAATAGTGTGGGCAATTTTGCTTTTAAGAATAGTATTTTGACAACAAAATTGTAGTATTAAACAAGTGAGGAGGTTTTTAATGGAAATAGGATTTGTGTATATCTTAACAAATCCATGTCTTGACGGATGGGTTAAGATTGGAATGAAAGAGAGGGATGATATAGAGAGTAGATTAAGGGAATTAAATTCTCCAACTAATATACCTCTTTCATATAGGTGCTATGCAACTTATTTACTAAAGACGGTATGTCTTTAAGTGAGCTTCGTGACAGTATAGAAAATGTGGAAAACGATGATTAGAAGTAGTTTTAGATAATGGAGAGTTCAAAGGAGGTGCAAATATTAATGCAAAGTTCAGTTATAGGAAAAATAGTGACTGTGACCGTTGACAGACCAATGGGAAGTTATCACCCGGAACATAAAGATATGTATTATCCGGTCAACTATGGTTATATAGAAGGAATTATCGCACCTGACGGGGAGGAACAGGATGCTTATATATTGGGAGTTGATAAGGCTGTAGATAAGTTTACTGGAAAAATCATTGCAGTTGTTCATCGAATAGATGATGTGGAAGAAAAATGGGTGGTTGCACCGGAAAATATGACTTTTACAAAAGAGGAGATTAACAGACAGATTTATTTTCAGGAACAGTATTTTAACACACGAGTGATTGTTTCTGAGTAAAACAATTAACTTTTATGATAAATATTGGGATAAGGCATTAAAAAATTCACATGAACTTATCGGAAATATATCTGTTGTAAAAATCATTGATGAAATTGACAGCGTAGAATTAGGATGGGGTATAGGTTGTAAATGGTTATACGGCAGAGGCTGCAACAGCAAATGTAATAGATGTAAAAAGTATAGAATGAAACAGCATTAGAATAACAAAATAAATGCCGAAAGTTTCTGTTTATAAGGACTTTCGGCATTTATTTTGTTAAAGTAATTTTCTTATTTTGTTAAAGTGTTAAAATTATTGGCTAAATTATCACTAAAAAATATTACAATATCAATATTTCACTTTTTTCACAGAACTCCATTTGCCATATACTTTTTTTCCGCGTACCCGTGTATATGCACGGACACGGATATAGTAGGTCTTTTTTTTCTGCATTTTTTTTAATGTCACATAGGATGGCGTAGAAAAATATTTTTTCACGGTTTTCAGTTTCTTTTTGAAATTTTTGCTCTGTGCATACTGAATTTCATATCCTTTCGCCTGTGATGGTTTTTTCCACGATACATACAATCTTTTTCCTGACTGCCTGCTGGTTTTCAATTTTGTTATTTTTAAGAGCGGGACTACATTTGCTGTTGAAGATGGTCTCGCAGACGATGTAGCTGCAGGGGTATTGGCAGGTGATTTTGTAGCAGTCGGTGATGGTGTTTTAGTTGGTTTTGCCGTAGCTGCAGCGACAGGTGTATTTTCCGGGGCTGAGGTTGGAGCTGCAGATGCAGATGGCGTCTGGGTTGGTTTTGTCGTACCCCACCAGTTTGGCATTTCCCATGTGTTTTCTTCGGCGGGCAGGATGGTAAATGCCGTTTTATTCCATCCGCTAAACATTCCTTTTCATGTGATTACGGCATAAGCAGTTCCCTGTGTATAGTTATCCTCATAAGAAAGTGTATAATCTTTGTCCAGGGTCAGTTTTTCTCCTTTATAATAGACTTCAACATCAGGTTTGTAGGCATGAGACTTGCCGTCGTTTATCTCTGTATAGGTGTCCTGAGACAGTTTCATTGTTGTTCCGGATAACGGGATATATCCTTTGCCATCAAAACAGATGTCATCAAGACGGGCAGGTTCTACATCGTAAAATACCGGAGAACCGTCATTAGTCATATACCAGACAATATGCCCTTTTTTTGTGAGAATTGGTTTGCAGTCGGTCAGTCGGCCGCATATTTTATATATTTTTCCATCGAGCGTGCCGTCATTTTTAATTTTGGCAATTCTTGTGAGGACGGCATAGTTATCGCTATTCTCCTGATCCCAGTATCCTTCCTCCCACAGAACATACATACCGTCATTGACGACAACCGTATGCGGGGTATGGACAAGAATTTTATCATCGGCGGTGTAATTGGTAAGCCATAAAGTTTTTGTGCTGAAAGTGTCTTTGTCGGTCAGGTTGACAAAAACATTTCTCCATTTGACCATATTCAATATACTATCGGTTGTATTTGGATCAATCGAGTTTCCGACAGTGAACAGTGTATTATCGATAAGCTCAAAGCCACCGATAGAGACACCCGTGTAAATCTGTCCTTTTCCGCAAATATTAAATATATCCTTGCGGTCCTCTATATGATTCATATCAATGCCTTCATGGTATTTCTTTTGCTTGGAAAGAGAAATCGCACGCGGGTAAAAATCGCCTTGATCCAGCCGATAGATATAATTATCATCCGCCTGGATAAACTGATTCCAGGAATGGCTGACATACCCTGTCTTTGGATTGCTTACTGCAGTCATATCGGCGACTTTTTTCATGGTAGCTTCATCAATTTCAAGTGTCATATTTGCCTGGTGGTGTGCATCATCCGTAAGTGAACCCGAAGAGTACATGGTATGAGCTGCATGAATATATAAAATACCGTCACTTTCCAATATTCTTACACTGCCGGATGAAAAAGCTTCATAGGTGTTTATTGCTGAAATACTGCATCGACCGAGAATATTCCAATTGTCATCGTACTTTACAACACGCACCACTTCTTTTTCATCAGACTGCTCGTAATTATTCTGCTTATATACTATGTAGCGGGCATCTTTTCCCTTGAAATATCCTCTGGCTGTCCAAATTCCTTTGGTAAGCTGCCTTGAAGAAACAAAGTTAAAATCTGCATCATAGGTTTCAAGAAATACGCCCTCATCGTCAAAGAAAGAGATGCGAAGAAATGTACCGTCTTCATTTTCTTCGAGAAAGTTATTGCTTGGCTGTGCGTGCCATCCTTCTCCCCATGCCTCTTTGCTGTAGTCATTGCTCGACATGGTCTGGGATTTTTTCCCTCCTGTCGAACGGTGGATATACGAGTCATCAGGTTTTCGTCCGTAATCGCTTGTGTTTTCGGTTTGTGTTGTCGTATCTGCTGCGGTATAGGCCGTCGGACAGCCTGCTATGGCAACAGAGAGAGCAAGTAATATGCTCATAAATTTTCTGTTCTTTTTCATTTAATCACTCCATTCTGAATAAAATGCATACAATGGTTTTCATACTTGTAATTGGATTATACAATGCAGTGTAGAGCGAGTAAATAAAGTTATTTTGATATTACATCAGTTTCTGTAACAGTTCAGCCTTTCATTTCTTACATTCATAAACCTGCCAGCGAGCTGTCAGTCGCTGCTTTGCAGTTTTTGTATATTTACGCGAAAGCAAAGTGAGGATGGAACAAATAAATTTGTTCCATCTGAGCGTGCTCGCGAGGGCTTTGCCCTCATTTCAGAAATGAAAGGCTATTCTACCATAAAAAGGTACTTAACAATACAATGAACAAGCTCATTGTATTGCCAATTATCTTTTTATGGCTGAACTGTTACCAGTTTCTTGATACAAATAGTTAAAAAGTAAAATTTCATATTCAGGATTTGTGTTTTGCCAAAACTTTAAATTCAAAAAAATATTGACATTCCAGGTCGGTTGTTGTAGACTTGTCTTAAATTGAAAGGTCGGTCACTATAGACCAAAGGCGATAGTCTACCAGCAGACAGCAGAGCGGATTGCGAATATTTGTTTGATTTTATAATTGTCCGAGCCAAAATCAGATATGTCTGCCGGGTTATAAAAAGATTATTTAAATATTAAACGAGGAATTTGGAAATATAAAAAAACATAAATTGAAAGGAAATCAAAAACATGGAATATTTAAAATTATGCGACAGTGACTATCGTTTTATGACTATTGTGTGGGATAATGCCCCGGTTTCTTCGGGAGCGTTAGTTAAACTTTGTAATGAGCAGCTTGGCTGGAAGAAATCGACAACATATACCGCTATCAAAAAGTTGGCACAAAAAGGGTATCTTATCAATGAAAATGCAGTGGTTTCAGTTATCATTTCGAGAGAGCGTGTGCAGCGTGATGAATCTAATTATTTTGTTGAGCGTACTTTTGACGGTTCGCTGCCGGGATTTTTGACCGCATTTCTTGGTGGAAAGAAGATTTCTAAAAAAGAAGCAGAAAAAATTAAGCAGATTATAGATGATTACAGTGAGAAATAAATTATCACAAACAATAACTAAATAGGGGGGAGTTTTCAATGTTAAAAAATATTTTTGTATATCTTTTACATAACAGTATTGCCGTTTGTGTTGTGATTCTGACAGTTTTTGCGGTGCGATTGTTTCTTCGCAGAGCACCTAAAAAATACAGTTATATTTTGTGGTCGATTGTCGGAATTTATCTGTTATGTCCTATTCGTTTAAGTTCACCTATAAGTATTTATAGTTTGATAAATAATGTCTCAGATACATTTCTTGAACATCATTCATTGCCTTTAAATGCGAAAAACTTTGCAGATAAAAATAAAACCTATAATGAAAAAAATCAAAAAACTAAAGACAGTAATAAAAGCAAATTTGACAATGTTTCAAGTACAAATAAAAATCAAAAAACAAAACAAAATCAGAATAATACGGCAGGAACAGAAAATATCTCACAGTCTTTAACTGTTACAACAACTGCATATATCTGGCTTTGTGGTTGTATTGTTTTATTGGTGAGAAATCTGTTTTTGATTTGGCGGACAAAGCAAACTGTTTTGATGGCGATTAGGCGAAAAGATAATATTTATGAAAGTGAATATATCAGCACTCCATTTGTTCTTGGAATTGTCAGACCTAAAATTTATATTCCATTTAATTTAAGTGAACAGGAACGGGAATATATACTTAAGCATGAGCAGTATCATATACGCAGAAAAGACCAGATTATTAAAATTTGTGCTTATATTTTATGTGTTATTTATTGGTTTCAGCCGCTTATCTGGTTTGCATATTTTGTAATGATTCGTGACATGGAAATGAGTTGTGATGAATATGTTTTGAAAAATAGTAAAAGTGATATTCGTGCAGCTTATAGTACATCATTATTGAAACTTGCGACAAAAACAGAGGATTTTAATGCAGGGCTGCCGGCTTTTGGCGAGTCAGACATAAGAAAGAGAGTGAAAAATATTATGAAATTTAATGCAAAGAAAAAATGGGTTAGTGTTGTAGCTGCGATAGCTGTTGTGATTGTGGGTGTTTCCTGTCTGACAAAAGCTGCGGTAAAGACTGATGCCAATAATCCGAATAAAATTATTGCTGAGAAAAAGATTGGTCCAGATAATAATAAAATGACATACGGTGACAAAATAGATAATAACATTAAAGCCGCAGACACTTCTAATAATGAGAAAGCTATTAATAATATTAAAGATAATTCAACCGCTGATGAAACAGACATGGATAGTGATGATATAGTGCCAATTACAAAAAATATTTATTCTATAGATAAGATAAATAAAAGCGGCAATCCACTTGCTGTTTCTATATTAAAGAAAGTCAGACAGGTTTTTCCTAAAGAAGTGTATCAGGAAATGATGTGGCATGGAAAAATGTATCTGGCTGAGTTTAAACAGGGGGATATATCGTGCAGCATTACCAATAAAAACAAGGCTGATAATCTCTATCTGGACTTATATTTTAATGGTGATGGAACTTTGGAAAGTATGTTAAATCAAAGTACAGTTAGAAATGTGAAAAAGACAGATAAGAATACTGAGATTAATAAAATTGTTGAATTTGCAAAAGTTTTTTTAAACTCGGATGTAATATATACAGATAATAAGAATAGTAAAAATAATAAGAAAAGCAGTAAGGCGGTTATGATTACTGAGGGAAAATTGCCTGAGCGATACGACAGTTCAGGGTGTTTAAGTGCATATAAAGATAATCATGGAAATGCTTATTTATTTAATCGGAATAGCGGTATGGTGATGAGTTTTTATATGGATGAATAATTATAAGGCCGGTATAACGAAAATTAAATCTTTGATACATTGAGCATGAATGTACTGTTGAAATTGCAGGCTTGTTCAATGTATCAGTTATCCGTTGTATTTGAAAATATTAAATATATTAAATATATTATTTATTATGCAAAATAGTTTGTATTTTTATAATAATATAGTTTACGGATATAATCATCAGCAGGATTTCCGGGTGAAACAATTTCAATAACAAAGTCAGGAGCAGCATTGCAGCGTTTTCCGTCAAGTTTATCTTTATCACAGATAATCATAATAATTAGAGTATAACATCTGGTCATCAATATTACAAAAATTTCTCTGTATATTTTCTTATAATTGACTTTTTTTTCATAAAGTAGCTTATTTTTAACAAAAGAAATGTTCTGTCTGTTTCGGAAACATCCCGTTTTTACTAACTGCAAACGATTTCACAACATTCTGTCATTCGTGTTTATATAAGTCGGATATTCTGACAAAAAAAGCCGGTTTAAAAGAAATTTTTGATTGCCATGCACCAAATATGCAAACGATTTCACATATTCTGATTGTTTTTGACTCCATTTGCGAATATTATTTCAACATCAGAAAAAAACAAACCGCTTTAGCGAGTTATACCAATTAAAAAATGCGGGCGGGGAAAGAGAGGCAGATTATGAGAGTGAAAAAGATTATTACATTATTTACGGTAGCAGCATTGACATTAGGAAGTCTTACAGGCTGCGGTTCAAGTGCAGGAACAGATGGCAAAAAGAGTGATGCTTCTTCTAAAAAAGTTGAGATAACAAATGTTTCTTATGATCCGACAAGAGAGCTCTATGCGGAATATAATAAAATCTTTCAAAAGCATTGGAAGGAAAAGGCTGGGCAGGATGTTTCAATAATTCAGTCACATGGAGGTTCAGGCAAGCAGGCTTTGGAGGTTGCAAACGGACTTCAGGCGGATGTGGTAACGCTTGCACTTGAAGGTGATGTTGATGCAATAAAGGATGCGGGACTTATTGATGATGGTTATGTAAATGAGTTCGAGCGTGACAGCTCGCCGTACACATCGTCCATTGTATTTCTTGTCAGAAAGGGAAATCCTAAAAAGATTTTAGACTGGAGTGATTTACTTAGAAATGATGTGGGGGTTATTACACCAAATCCTAAAACTTCCGGTGGTGCAAGATGGAATTATCTTGCCGCATGGTATTATTTTGAAAAGCAGGGACAGAGTGAGGATGAGATTAAAGAGAGCATGAAGAAGCTTTATAAGAATGTACTTGTTCTCGACTCAGGTGCGAGAGGTGCAACGACTTCTTTTGTTGAGAATAAGCAGGGCGATGTTTTGCTTGCATGGGAAAATGAAGCATTTCTTTCATTGGATGAGCATCCGGGAGAATATGAGATTGTCGTTCCGTCTGTTTCAATCTTGTGCCAGCCGACAGTTGCAGTTGTTGATAAGGTTGTAGACCAGAGAGGAACAAGAAAGGTGTCTGAGGAATATCTGAAATACCTGTATTCTGATGAGGCTCAGAAGTTAGAAGCACAGTGGTACTACCGTCCTTCAAATGAAAAGATTTTGAAAGAGTACAGTTATAAGGGCAGTGGCAATACCATTGATAAACTTCCAAAGGATAATAAATGGATAATCACGGATGTTGACCTGACTAATATCGGGCATTTTGGAGGATGGAGTGAAGCAACTAAGAAACATTTTTCTGATGGCGGAGTTTTCGACTCAATTTATGAGGAAAAATAGGATTTTAGAAAAAGACTGCAAATAAATGTTATTTTTCAAAATGCTATATGAGTAGTAATAAATTAATTAGCATGACATTTTAACATTAAGTTGTTTAGAAATGGAGTTTGATATGAAGCGTAAGAAAAGTGTGATTCCCGGTTTCGGGTTATCTTTTGGGATTGTTATGGCAATACTTGGACTTATTGTTATTATTCCGTTATGCTCGCTTGTATTCTTTTCGCTTAAACTGTCACCGCATGATTTTCTAGTGACAGTGACAAGACCGAGAGTCCTGGCGAGTTATAAGGTGAGCATTTTGACGGCATTGACTGCATCATTGATAAATGCTGTGATGGGAATGATTATCGCATGGGTTCTTGTGAGGTATGATTTTCCTGGCAAAAAGATTATGGATGGAATTATCGAGATGCCTTTTGCATTGCCTACAGCCGTTGCGGGTATTGCACTTACGCATCTTACAATACCTGAGGGCTGGGTAGGACAGATTTTTTCAAAAATCGGAGTTAAAATTGCATATACACGGATTGGAATTACTGTGGCTCTTGTTTTTATAGGAATTCCATTTGTGGTAAGAAGTGTTCAGCCAGTGCTTGAAAAGGTGGAAAAGGAGTATGAGGAGGCGGCAGCGATGTTTGGTGCTTCCCGTACCCGTATCTTTTTTAGTGTGATATTTCCTGAAATACGCCCTGCACTTATAGCAGGTTTTACAATGGCTTTTGCAAGATGTATAGGTGAGTATGGAAGTGTTGTTTTTATTGCCGGAAATACTCCATACAAAACAGAGATAGCACCGCTTATGATAATGGCTAAACTTCAGGAGTTTGACTATGCGAGTGCAACATCTATCGCACTTGTCATGCTGTTTATATCATTTATAATTCTTTTTATAAACGCATTGATACAAAGTCATACATCAAAAATCGTAAGTGGAATTGATTAGTACAGCGAACAAATAATAAATTTATGTTCAATGTACCAGGGATTTGATTTTCATGGAGGTGAAGATATTGGAGATAAGAAATAACAAAGGTTTTGTTAAATGGCTTCTGATTGGAGTCAGCATCGTATTTTTAATTGTAATGCTTGTACTTCCGCTGGTATATGTCATTTATACAGCATTGAGGGAGGGGTGGAAAGTTTTTGTTTCATCGGTTACGGATGAATATGCAGTTAAATCAATTTTCCTTACCGTAAAGGTTACTGTGATAACAGTTATCATAAATTCAGTGTTTGGAATTTTTGCGGCATGGCTTATAACACGCTTTAAGTTTCGTGGCAAAAAACTTATATCGACTTTAATAGATCTGCCGCTTACTATTTCTCCAATAATCGCCGGTCTTATATTTGTACTTACATTTGGCAGGCAGAGTGCGATATATCCTTTCCTTGAAAAATGGGGTATTCAGATAATATTTGCAGTTCCCGGAATAGTCCTTGCGACAATATTTGTCACATTTCCTTTTATATCAAGAGAAATCATACCTGTTTTGACGGTTAAGGGGACAGACGAGGAGGAAGCCGCCGCACTTATGGGAGCAAACGGATTTCAGATTTTTACCCAGATAACATTTCCACATATCAGATGGGCGTTTTTATATGGAGTTGTACTCTGCTCGGCAAGAGCAATGGGAGAATTTGGAGCAGTTTCCGTGTTGTCAGGACATTTGAGGGGGATTACAAATACAATGCCGCTTTACATAGAACTTTTGTATCAGGCATTTGACTTTACGGGAGCGTTTGCAATGTCGGCTATCCTTGTGGTGATGGCACTTGTAATTCTCGTTTTAAAGAACATTTTTGAAAAAAGTATGGAATAGGTGGCTGCTAAACTCATTGTAGGCTGTGTTAATTGCACAATTTAATAATAGATAATGATAGTTTCACAAATTTCTAAATAGTCAGTAGTATGAAAGAAGTGAGGTATAAGTATGCAGGACAATAAGAAAGCGTATGTCGAGCTTAAGCATATAAATAAGACATTTAACGATTATAAGGCATCTGATGATGTTAGTTTTTCAGTTGAAAAGGGAAAACTTATAGGTCTTTTAGGACCGAGTGGGAGTGGAAAGACAACGATTTTAAGAATTCTGGCAGGTCTTGAAAATGCGGATTCAGGAGAGATTTATATTGATGGAAAACAGGTAAATAATATTCCGGCAAGTAAGAGAGAAATCGGTTTTGTATTTCAGAATTATGCTTTATTTAGGTATAAAACTGTGTATGACAATATAGCATTTGGTCTTAAAATACAGAAGAAAAGCAGAGCAGAGATAAAAGAGCGTGTATATGAACTTATTGAACTTGTCGGTTTGAGAGGATTTGAAAAGAGATACCCGACACAGCTTTCAGGAGGTCAGAGACAGCGTGTCGCATTTGCGAGGGCACTTGCAACGCAGCCGCATCTTCTTCTGCTTGACGAACCATTTGCGGCTATTGATGCAAAAGTCCGCAAGGAATTAAGGTCATGGCTTAGGGAACTCATAAACAGGGTAGGGATAACAAGTATTTTTGTAACGCATGACCAGGATGAAGCAATAGAGGTGGCAGACCAGATTATTGTGACAAATAAGGGAAGAATAGAGCAGGTAGGGACACCGGTGGAGGTTTACGGCAATCCTAAAACTCCGTTCATGGCTCAGTTTTTGGGTGAACCTGTTTTGATAAAAGATTATGTTTCATTTAATGGTTTTCATAGTGCTTCAGACGGAAAAACGGCTGTTATAAGACCTGAATTTATTACGGTCAGAAAGAAGAATGAATTTAATCCGTATCCTGTCACGACAGAGGAGGGAGTGGTAGAGGGGGTTTCATTCCGTGGAAACGGACTTGAACTTAGGATAAGAGTTCACAACGAGATTGTAATCGCAAACAGACCTATAGGTCAGGAACTTATTGAGGAGGGCGAGAGTGTAAATCTGTTTTTACATAAGATATATCTTGTTGATGATGACAAAGATGAGGTTGATGTGGTTGTGAATGAGGCAGTAAGGAATAATGAGAGTGTGGTGATATAAGAACAAGTGCACCACCTGTCATAGTAATGACAGGGAAGTGCTTATAAAATTCTATTGCTTTGTAAATTCACATAATAAAGTGGCTGTATTTTACAAAAATCTTTTCAAAAGGTGGTATTTAAGTGTTCCGTAAGGTGCATATCTGAGTGGTATGTCAAATTTACCGCTGCTTTTGACAATACTCTTTCTATGGCTGAATGTTTCAAAACTATATTTTCCATGATAGCCGCCGATACCGCTGTTTCCTACTCCGCCAAATGGGAGATTGTGGTTTGAGATGTGTATGACAACATCATTTATACAGCCCCCGCCATAAGATATTTCGTGTATTATCTTATTGGCGGTGGCTTTTTTCTTTGTAAATACATAGCAGGCGAGAGGTTTTTCTTTTGTTTTCAGGGTTTGTATCGCTTTGTCTAAACTGCGATAGCTTATTATCGGCAGAAGTGGTCCGAAGATTTCTTCCTGCATTACCGGTTTGTCAAAGTCTGTGTCAGGTAAAATTGCCGGAGAGATTTTTCGTTCAGTGTCATTGCAGATGCCGCCTATGACTTTTGTCTCTGATGCAAGCAGTTTTTTCAGGCGGTTATAATGGTGTCTGTTTATTATTTTTGGATAAGAGCTGTTAAATGCAGCGTTTTTGTAACGGTGTTTTATCTCTCTGAAAAGTTCTTTTATAAATGTATTTTTAACTTTTTCATGTATGAGTACATAATTTATGGAGATGCAGGTTTGTCCTGCATTTAAAAATTTGCCCCATGCTATTCGTTTGGCAGCAAGTTTAAGGTCAGCAGTTTCGTCTATTATACAAGGGCTTTTTCCACCGAGTTCAAGTGAAATCGGAGTAAGATTTTCACTTGCTTTTTTCATTATTTGTTTGCCCACAGCAGGACTTCCGGTGAAAAAGATATAGTCATATTTCTGATTAAGAACCGCATCGTAATCTATATCTGCGTCCGTGCAGTATATATAGCTATTGTTGAATGTACTGTTAATAATATCCTGAATTAAATCTGAGGTCATAAGACTGCTTTTTGAGCATTTTAAAATGGCACAGTTTCCTGCTGCAATCGCACCGACCAGAGGGCAGAGTGACAGATTGACAGGGTAGTTCCACGGTGCGAGGATAAGGACTATACCGTATGGCTCGCTGTAAATATAGTTTTTTGCAGGGAATGTACTTAAGGTACCCGCTGCGTGCATTGGTCTGCTCCATTTATCGATGTGGGAAAGTGCGGTATCTATTTCATGGTAGACCATTGCGATTTCTGACATATAGGACTCAGCCTTTGACTTTCCGAGGTCGTGATAAAGTGCTCTAAGTATTTTCTTTTCATTATGTTTTATTGCTTTTTTAAGTTTGCAAAGCATTTTTTTTCTGAATATAATGTCTTTTGTTTTGTTGCTGTTAAAAAAAGTACGCTGGGTGTTTATTATATTTTTGATATATTTGTTTGCCTGTTCCATAATATTCCTCATTTCTTATATCAATTTATGTGTTTATGAAATTAACACAACATATGATTAGTTTTGCAATTCACCAAATATAGTATTTGTCATGCTCTTTTTAAATATCCATTTTTATGGTATGTTATCATAATTGGATGTGCTTGTTTTTCTCTGAAATTTATTTTAACACAAATTTGGTTATAAAAAAAATTGTAACAGTTCAGCCTTTCATTTCTTACATTCATAAACCTGCCAGCGAGCTGTCAGTCGCTGCTTTGCAGCTTATGTTTACTCATTTCAGAAATGAAAGGCTATTCTACCATAAAAAGGTACTTAACAATACAATGAACAAGCTCATTGTATTGCCAATTATCTTTTTATGGCTGAACTGTTACAAAAAATTTAAAAAAAATCAAATTTCCTCTTGCATTTTTCAAACAATGTGTTATAATAGTTCTTGTCTTTGACGCGGGTGTAGTTCAATGGTAGAACACCAGCCTTCCAAGCTGGATACGTGGGTTCGATTCCCATCACCCGCTTTTTTTATGCCTTTGAACGGATAGTTATGAAATTGAATTAAACGGTAGATTTAATGTTATGAGTAAGCCGCAGAGCGTATTGCGGATATCTGCCTGGCTAAGAACGAAAAAGTATATTTCTGAGTATAAATAAAAGAGATATTGCACTGGAATTGTTGTTGATTACAGTGCAATATCTCTTTTTGTAATATGCCTTTTCTTTTTAGCATAAATTTTTTGTGATGTATATTTTTTTACAGTGTGCCTTTTTTACAATATACATTTTTAGTAATGTGCATCTATTTGTAATGTTAAAGTTTTATTGTTAATTCAGATATATATCCAGCTTCTTTGCTTTTGAATATAATTTCCTGCCGTTTACAATATTGTATGCCCTTATATACAGTATGATTGAGCCGTTTTTTCCTATATATATGTTTGTACTTGTTGTTTTATTGTTTTTGATATATCTGGTATCGTTGTCATCAGAGTATATTTCGTAGCCACTCACATCGGATGCTTTAGCCCAGGTTACCTTGACATATCTTTCATTTATATAAGCTTTGACTTTGACTTTTCTTACCTTTTTAGGAACAACACCTTTGCTTATAAATTTTAGCTTATATGTTTTTGCGGCTTTGTCGGCACAGGTGTTTGTAAATCCCTGTATTGATGTTACTTCACCCATTTTATCTGATATACCATGCATTTTAAATGAGATGAGTGATGTTGGTATCGAGATAAGTTTTGGTGTGACCTTTTCGTTTAAATATAAAGTTAATTTTCTTAAGTCAGATCCCTCAGGTATTGTTATTTTTGAGAGAGAATTACAGTTTATAAGTGAAAGTGTTTTATTATTTTCAATGTTCTTACTTATTTTTAATTCTTTAAGTTTGACGGCATTTTTAAAAGCTGTCTGATTTATAGATATTACGGTGCCTGGAAATGCATAGCTGCCTGTTCTCTGTGAAGGATAATCAAGCAGTTTTGTGAGGTGCTTGTTATACAAAACACCATTTTTGGCTGTGTAATATTTATTGAGTGAAGAAACGCTGTAACTCTTAATATCAGTAAGAAATTTTTTGTTGTTGTAAATAGTGTCGATATATTTCATCTTACTGCCGAGTGATATTTTCTTTATTTTGCCGGGAATTTCATAAATTATTGTCTTCTTAGAATCAGTGAGTGTGCCGCCATCAGAAGCATAAAAGGCTGTTCCGGTTGTGACAGATGTTGTCTTAAAATAAGATGCCCTGTTTTCTGATGGAATATTTGTGGAGTATGTCTGTTCTAAAAGTGTTACTGTTCCGGTTTTTGCTGTAGGATATATCAGCATACTGCAATTTGCCGCATTTGCTGCACTGTTCCAGTTTGAATTTGCATTTGAAGATACATAATTTTGAACATCATAATAGCAATATAATACATCATCATATGTAAAAAAGCGTTTGTTTGTTTCAGGAATGGTTATGGTTGTAAGTTTTTTCAAGTATGATGAATTTCCGGCGACATATTCAAGCTTTGCAGGAAGATGCATTGTATTTATTCCTGAATTTCTAAATTCATCCAGATATAAAATAGTAATATTATCTGAAAAGGTAATATTTTTCAATGATTCAGAGTTTGTGAAAGCATTGCTTGCAATTTTTTTCACAGTGTTTGGCATTTTATAATTTCCTGACTTGAGACAAGGAAATTTTTTGATTGTGGTTTTATTTTTATTGTATAAAATTCCGTCGGATGCAGAGAATTTTGTGCTGTCAGACGATACCTTAAATGTTTCAATGGAATTGTCAAAAGCAGTGTTTGAAATACTTTCAACATTGGCGGGAATTGTGATGTTTTTTAATGATGTGCAGCCGGAAAATGCCATGTATCCTATTATAGTGGTGTTTTTTCCAATGTAAACTGAACTGAGATTTTTACAATCAGCAAAGGTATGATCATATATTTTGTCAATATTGTCGGGCAGTTTTATTGATTTTAGGCTATTGCAGGCATAAAAGGCATAGTCATCGATTAATTCAAGTCCATTTGGGAGTTTCATAGTGTTTAAGCTGTTACAATTACTGAAAGCTTTGTATGCTATCGTTTCAAGTGTTGACGGAAGAACGACCTTTTTCAGATTTTCACATTCCTTAAAAGTTTCAGATTCTATTTTTGTAATGTTTTTTGGAATTGTCAATGACTCAAGGCTCTTACATTTTTTGAAAGCTTTATAGCCGAGTCTTTTAATGCTTGAGTTTAGTTTTATGTTTTTTAATGACAGGCAGTTATAAAATGTATATGGATGGATTTTTGTGACTTTTTTAGGAAGTGTGATGTTTGTGAGGGAACGGCATCCGTAAAAAGCACCTTCTCCTATGTTGGATACAGAGTCAGGAATGACTATTTCTGTCAGTTTGCGGGATTTTTTAAAAGCGTATTGGGAAATGGTCTTAACACCGGCAGGAATTGTGTATGTTCCGGATTTTTCCTGAGGAAATCTTATAAGTCTTTTGCCGTCTTTGGTAAATAATACACCGTCTACAGTCTTGAATAACGGATTGTCATTGTCAACCGTAAACTCGGTTATATGAGCATCGTCAAATGCATTCGCAGAGATGGCACTTATATTTTTGGAAATGTGAAAAGTTCCTTTGGTATTGCATGATGTCAAAATTCCATAATCATTGACATCTACAAATGGCTTTTTATTTGCTGCTTCAGTGTATATAGGGTTTATATTTGAAAATGCAGTCGATATGATAATTGTAACTGCTATGGCATTAGCGGTTAGTTTTTTTAATAAATTATTTTTTTTCATGGTATTCTACCTCCTTTTGTTTGCAGAAAAGGTCTGCTTTGCGGATAACAGACCTTTTCTGCATATATAAGTTTGTTCCCACACATATAATAACAGGAAAAAAAGTAAAATGTTGCAGATTAAATCATAAATAATATAATCTTAAGGAAAAATTAAAGAATATGGGGATAGAATAGGTGATTGCGAAACTAATAAATGAGGGGCGGAACTGTTACATCTCATCAGTATAAAGTTTAAATAATGCTTGTAATTTTTAGGAAAGATGAGTAGAATAGGTATATGAAGAATAAAGACGAGAGGATTTTCCTCTCGTCTTTTATAGCACAAAAAGATTTATTATATGTTATTTTTAAGGAGCTTATACAAATGAACAAAAGTGAGGTAAGAACAAAAAGTAAAGGAAATTCAGTTTATAAAAAGGCTATGACACTTGCTGTCCCAATGATGATACAAAACGGTATCACAAATGCGGTTGGTCTTGTCGACAACCTTATGGTTGGAAGTCTGGGTACTGAGAGTATGACAGCGGTATCTATTGTAGGTCAGCTTGTCTTTGTATTCTTTCTGGCGATATTTGGTGGCTTGTCAGGTCCCGGAATATATGGAGCGCAGTATTTCGGGCAGGGCAATAAAAAGGGGTATCAGAATGTATTCAGATTGAAAATCTGGATAACAGCAGCTATTACGCTCTGTGGACTTGCAGCTTTTATTTTTGCAGGAGACAAAATGATAGGTTTGTATCTGCATGGCAGTGACGGTGGGATAAATTCGGCTCAGACGCTTGATTTGGGACTTGATTATCTTCATATAATGCTTATCGGTCTTGTTCCATTTGCGTTTACACAGATTTATGCGGGAAGTTTAAGGGAGATGGGCGAAAGCATAAAACCAATGGTCGGAGGTATAGCATCGGTTGTTATTGATATAGTGTTTAATTATCTTCTTATATATGGAAAGTTTGGATTCCCGAGACTTGGCGTAGAGGGTGCGGCGATAGCGACTGTACTTGCAAGATTTGTTGAGATGTTTGTTGTCGTTATCTGGACACATTTAAGCATAAAAAAATACGAATTTTTACGAGGCGTATATAGGACACTTAAGATTTCGATAAGTGAAGTAAAGGTAATCATAATAAAGGGGCTTCCTATATTTTTAAATGAGTTTTTCTGGTCGGGAGGCATAGCAGCGATGACGCAGTGTTACTCAATTAAAGGGTTGCAAGTTATAGCGGGGATGAATATATCAAATGCCATATGTAATCTTTTGAATGTTGTTTTTATTGCAATGGGAAATGCGGTAGGGATTATATCAGGACAGTATCTTGGAGCATCAAAATTTGAGAAAGCAAAAAAGGCATCAAATAAACTTATGTGGTTCACCGCAGGAATATGCGTGTTCCTCACTGCTATACTGATTGCCGGCTCAGGATTTTTTCCAAAGCTTTACGATACCTCAGACGAGGTAAGGCATTTGGGACAGTGGTTTATCATAATAACTGCTTCATTCTTCCCACTGCAGGGATTTTTGAATGTGTTATACTTTACGCTTCGCTCAGGCGGAAAAACGGTAATCACATTTTTGTTTGACAGTATTTTTACATGGGTAGTGTCCGTGTCGCTTGCGTTTGTGCTGTGTAAATTTACAGCACTTCCGATACTTACGATTTATATAATAGTGCAGAGTGCGGATATAATAAAGGTTGTGCTTGGATATATTCTTGTGAAAAAAGGCGTGTGGATTACGAATTTGGTGGTGTAAGGAGGAAATTATGGGTAATCTGTTATACAGCATCCTTTTAGTCGAGGATGACAAAGAAATTATAAAAAATTTGACGGAGTTTTTAAATAACGAGGGCTTTGTAGTAAACAGTGTAACGGGGCAGAAAGATGCACTTTTATATGTTGATGAGCATATGCAGGATGTTGACATTGTGCTTCTTGATGTTTCGCTGGAGGATGGCAATGGTTTTGCTGTGTGTACGGCGATTAAGCAGAACACGGATATTCCGGTTATCTTTCTGACTGCTTCGGGTGATGAGTACAGTGTCGTTATGGGGCTTGATATGGGAGCTGATGATTATATCGGAAAGCCGTTCAGACCGAGAGAACTTGTATCAAGGATAAAAAGTGTTCTTAGAAGAAGCGGACGCATCTCAAATTTTATAGAACTTGCGGATGTGAAGATTGACACGACGGGCGGCAAGGTTACGAAAAGCGGCGAGGAGATTTTTCTTTCTGCTTTAGAATACAGACTTCTTCTGATTTTTGCCGCAAATAAAGGAAATGTATTGTCGAGAAATAAACTGTTAGAGGAGATATGGGATGCGTCAGGAGAGTTTGTGAATGATAATACGTTGACTGTTTATATAAAAAGGCTCAGGGAAAAGATTGAGAATGACCCTCAGAGACCAGAGATAATAAAGACAGTCAGAGGTATGGGATACAGGTGTCTGTAACAACAGATGATTGTGAAACTCACTATTTATTATATTTGAACAATTTAATTATAGCTTACAAGAGTTTCGCAAAAGTTTAATTGTAGAAGAAGTAGAAATGAGGGATAAAATGAATTTTTGGAGAAATGGTGAGGTTAAAAAGTGGGGATTTATAAATCTGCTTATTGTGGCAGCGGCTGTTGTTGTTACATATATTTTATCAGAGCGGAATGTGAAAGTGGCATTGGTCACATGTATAGCGGGGGTTGTGCAGTTTAGTCTGAATATATTTTTTACAAAAAGAAGATATGACAGACTTGCGGGCATAAGTGACAAAATAGATGCGATATTGCATGGGGATGAACATCTGTCATTTGAGCAGTATAGAGAGGGAGAGCTTTCTGTGCTTTCCGATGAGGTGGAAAAACTTGTGATAAAACTCAGGGAACAGACCGAAAGGCTTCAGAATGATAAAATATTTCTTGCAGACTCGATAGCGGATATTTCACACCAGATAAAGACGCCGCTCACTTCGATAAATCTTATCTTAAATTTTCTTCGTGAGGAAGATATTACATATGAGCGAAGAATTGCTCTTGTAAGGGAGTTAATGACACTTGCCGAAAAGATAAAATGGCAGATAACAGCTTTGCTTAGAATATCAAGGCTTGATGCAGGTATGGTCGATTTTGATATTGAAGATATTGAAATGAGCAGAGTTATTGATGAGGCATATTCACTTATAGAGATACCGCTTGATATAAGAGGTGTAAGCTTTGAGCGTTCATATCAGAAAAACTCAAAAGTGACAGCTGATAGAGAATGGCTTGTTGAGGCTTTGGGAAACATATTGAAAAACTGTATGGAGCATAGTTTTGAGGGAGGAAAGATTTTGGTAAGCTGTGAGGAAAATGCGTTATACAGCAGGATAGTCATAAGTGACAATGGAACGGGTATTGCAAAAGAGGATATGCCACATATATTTGAGAGATTTTATAAAGGAAAAAGTAAGAATAAGCCAGATAAACCTAAGAACAGCGGAGCGGTTTATGAGGATAACGGAAATTTAAGCGTAAGTTCTGAAATGGAATATAAAAGTGAAAGTGTAGGCATCGGACTTGCACTGTCAAGAAGTATTATAACGCAGTTTAACGGAACGATAAAGGTTACGAGCGAGGTAGGGCAGGGGACTTCATTTGATATAAGGTTTTATAAGGCAATAGTGTGAAAAATTAAAAAGGGTACTTGAAAGTTCAAGTACCCTGATGTATAATTTACTCAGAAAGCAAATCGGATGTGATATCCGATTTGCCCTCAGTATATTAGATGATTAAGAATAGCATCCTCAACTTTAGGCGGTCAGGGATGCTATTTTTTTTGCTATTATGATTGTCTATGTATGACAGAGCCGAGAAAATCACTAACAACAAAGTCAAGACTTCCATTGTATTCATATCAGGCAAATATTCGCAATCCGCTCTGTTATTTATTTCTAAAGTGACAATTTTGTCATTTAAAAGTCACCCTGTTGTAATTTATATATGTTAAATTGGTATCATAAATTTGTGTATGCATTTTGCACATAGTAAAGTTGCGAAGCAACTTTCAATATGAGTCCTTTGGGACTCATGGTATCATAAATTTGTGCATGTAATTTGCACACTATGAAGTTGCGAAGCAACTTCTAATATGAACGCAAATGCGTTCATGATATCATGAAGCGAGGGACAAAAACAGGTACATAGTTTTTAGAATGGAGGAAATAGAGTGGAAATTTTAAGAGTAGAAAATCTCACAAAAGTTTACGGAAAGGGAGAGAATGAAGTAAGAGCACTTGATGGTGTTTCATTCTCAGTAGAAAAGGGCGAGTTTGTTGCTATCATAGGACCGTCAGGTTCGGGAAAATCAACATTGCTTCATATATTAGGTGCTGTTGATGAACCGTCATCGGGAAAAGTTTTTATGGATGGTAAGGATGTTTTTAAACAGAATGAGGAACAGCTTGCTATTTTCAGGAGAAGACAGGTCGGTCTTGTATATCAGTTTTACAATCTGATTCCGGTGCTTGATGTTGTTGAGAATATAACACTCCCGGTTCAGCTTGACGGAAGAAAAGTAAACAGGGAGCGTTTACGGGAGATGGTTGCCCTTTTGGGACTTCACGGCAGGGAGAAGCATCTTCCTAACCAGCTTTCAGGAGGGCAGCAGCAGAGAGTTTCAATAGGCAGGGCACTTATGAATTCACCGTCAGTTGTGCTTGCCGATGAGCCGACGGGAAACCTTGACAGCAAGAACAGTCAGGAGATAATGGAGCTTTTAAAGAAGTCAAATAAAAAATATAACCAGACACTTATCATGATAACACATGATGAAAACATAGCACTTCAGGCTGACAGGATAATTGCAATCGAGGACGGACACATCACGAGAGATGAGGTGAACAGATAATGAACATCATAAACAGATTTACTCTCAGGACGCTTTTGAAAAATAAGGTGCGTACATTTGTCACAATACTTGGCATTATTCTTGCAACTGCAATGTTTGTTTCAATAACAAGTATAATAACAAGTTTACAGAATTATATGCTTGATATTGTGGTGGACCAGTCGGGTGAGTGGCAGGGGCAGATATACAATATTGATAAAAAGTCAAAAGAGGAGATATGTGACAAAGCCGCAGACATAAGCGAGAAAAGTTATGTTGAGATATATGATAATCAGGGAAAGGCAAAAGATATTTCATTTTCAGGAATAGATGATAATTTCAGAGCAATGCTTACTGTGAAGCTTAAAAGCGGACATATGCCAAAGGATAATTCTCAGATAATCATGACTAATATGGCAAGAAGCGTTTACTTTGAAAACAGTAAGATAGGGGACAAAATAAAATTAAAGGTTGATGGTAAAGACAGGGAGTTTGAAATATCAGGTTTTTCTGAAGTGGTCACAAGTAATGGTGATACATCTAATGATATGCAGATATTTACAAAAAGCGGTCTTATATCACCAAAATCTTACACGATGTATTTTAAATGCAAAAATGTTTCAAAAGTGGAGGGGACATTTGAGACACTTATGAAGCAACTTGAAAAGGCAAAGAAAGCAGATGCAGGTTCGGATGAAGATGAGATAACCGGTTATATACACAGCGTACTTTTAAAATTTTACGGAGAGTCACAAAACCACACATACAACAAACTTTTATATGGTATGGCAGGCATACTTATGGCAATAATAATGGTTGCGTCAGTGTCGCTTATCCATAATGCGTTTTCAATCTCCATAAGTGAGAGAACAAAACAGTTTGGACTTCTCAAATCGGCAGGTGCGACGAGAAAGCAGATTTTAAGAAGTGTGTTTTTTGAGGCAGGAATACTTTGTATAATAGGAATTCCGATTGGTATAATATGCGGTGTAATAGGAATTGGTATTACATTAAATCTTCTTGGAAATCAGTTTGCGATGATGCTTACAGATTCGGGAACATCGGGAATTTCACTTACAATGCATATATCTGTAGCGGGGGTGCTTACAGCCGTAGCAGTAACGGTTATCACAGTATTGGTATCGGCACTCATACCGGCAGTAAAAGCCGTCAGACTAACGGTATTACAGGCTCTTAAACAGAATGAAAGTATGGGACTTAAGAGAAGAAATGTAAAAGTAAATCCTCTTTTAGGGAGATTGTTTGGTTTTGAAGGGAAGCTTGCCGACAAAAACTTTAAGAGAAATAAGCGAAAACAGAGGGTGATGGTGATTTCTATTGCCATAAGCACGGCACTTTTTGTGGCGGTGAACAGTTTCACCTCGTATATGTCAAAGTCTTTGGAGCTTTATGGCAGTAATACGGTGGCGGATTTGTCAATGGAAGTTGAAAAAAGTGCGGTTGAAAAAAGTTTTAAGACGGTTGAAAATGCGTTAAAGGGATTTAAGGGAGTAGATAATATAGATGATGGTGGTTATAGTATGTATGATAATGTAATTGCCGAAATAAATATAAAAGATGTAGACAGCGAGTATCTTAACGGTCTTAAGAAGATGAATCCGGAAATGATCGATGAGAAAAAGGGCATCATAAGGATAGATTCTCATATATGGTATCTTGAAGATGATATATATAATGAGTATATAAAGAAAAACAATATAAAAAATACAAATGCTTTGGCATGGCCTCATCTTTCAATTTATAATGAAAACGAAAAGAAGAATTATTCATATGACATTATAAAATCAGATGCAGCTATAAAGATATATCAGGCAAAGGAAAAGAAAGGTTATGAACTTGGTAATGTAGATAGTTATAAGAAACTCAGCCAGTATTATTTTGAGATTCCTGATGATGATGGAGAAAGTGCGGAGAGTAAGGTTTATTCAGGAAAAGAGGCATTTGCGTCACAGGATGTAAGTGTAGTCAGATGTAATAAGAAACTTCCACTTTGTATTGGAGATGCAAGTGATAATAATGTCCTAACGATAGTGAAACCATATTCAGAAATCAGAAATATGCCAAAGGGAGTTGTAAAAAATAATTATTACACATTTGCTTTTAAGGCAAAAAAACATTCAGAGGCAAAAGTAAACCTTAAGGCTTTCATAAATAAAAAAATGTCAGGTGAGTTAAAAAATTATATACCTTATATAGCTGACTATACACATGATAAGGAAACAAGTAATGCGATGGTAATGATAGTCAATGTTTTTTCATATGGATTTATCGTACTTATCTCACTGATTGTTATTGCAAATGTATTTAATACAATTTCCACAAACATTCTTTTAAGGAGACAGGAATTTGCAATGCTGAAATCTGTCGGAATGACAAAAAAGAGTCTGAATAAAATGATGAATTATGAATGTGTATTTTATGGAATAAAAGGTCTTATATTTGGTATGGTAATGGCGGTAATTGCTACCTATGCAATGTTCAATATAATGAGTGAGGGATTTAATGTAGGATTTTATATTCCGGTGCAGAGCATCGTGGTCGTTGTGATAAGTATATTTATAGTAGTATTTGCAAGCATGATATACACAATGAAAAAGATTAAAAAAGATAATGTAATCGAGACACTTAGAAATGATAATATTTAATAATATCGGGGGGAGTGGCATTTTTTATAACAGCCATTGACATTTTATTATCGTACTTCTATCCTATAAATAAATCATTGAAAGAGGTTAAGAAAATGAACAATTTTTTATTTAGTCTGAATGCGACGGTTCCGGTTTTTGCGGTGATAGTCATCGGACATTTTTTCAAAAGGATAGGTCTTATAGACGAGCATTTTGCAAGTGTGGCAAATAAATGTGTTTTCAAGGCGTGCCTGCCGTGCCTTGTATTTCAAGATCTTGCAGATACAAATATAAGAAAGAACTTTGATTTTAAATATGTCGGTTTCTGTTTTATTGCGACGCTTACCTCAATCCTCGTGGTATGGTTTCTTGCTAAGAAATTTATGAGAGATAAGAGCATGGTAGGTGCGTTTGTTCAGGGAGCATATCGAAGCAGTGCCGCTATTTTAGGTATAGCGTTTATTCAGAATATCTATGGAACATCGGGCATGGCACCACTTATGATAATCGGTTCAGTGCCGCTTTACAATATATTTGCAGTTATTATTTTGACATTGGAAAGCAACAATAAGGAAAATTTTGGAGATAACAGCCGGATTAAACACGCACTGAAAAATATACTTAAAAATCCTATAATAATAGGAATTTTCTTCGGTCTTGCCGCATCATTTTTAAATATAAATTTTCCGAGAATGATTGATAAGACGATAAACAATCTCGCAGTTATGGCTTCACCGCTTGCACTTATTTCAATTGGTGCGACATTTGAGGGCAGAAAAGCACTTGCAAAGATTAAACCGACTATGGCGGCATCACTTATAAAACTTGTCGTTCTTGCAGGTATTTTTCTGCCTGTCGCAGCATATTTTGGTTTCCGTGACCAGAAACTCATTGCGATAGTGATAATGCTTGCTTCACCATGCACACCTACATCATACATAATGGCAAAAAATATGGACGGTGATGACACACTTGCAGCAAGTATAGTGGTAAGTACCACATTATTTTCATCGGTTACGCTTACGGGATGGATATTTTTGATGAAATCATTGTCACTTATCCAGTAATAATAATTAAAGAATAGTATATCAAAAATGACAAGAAAAAGACCAGCCGTTTCTATCGAACGAAACGGCTGGCTCTTTATAAATAGGTGGGAACAAATAATAAACAATGTATAAGCTGAAAGCTGCACACCCTCTCCACAGGAATATTTAAAACAGCTATACATGTTAGTAAACTACAAGCATTATTGTAGCATAACTTTGGAAAATAGCAACAATTTTTTAATGAAATATGAAGAAAAATTCAATATTTTTTACAAAAAATTCATATTTGCAATAGTATTTACAGATTGCTACACTTATTTTTAGACATATTCTAATATTAAACATAAAGAATCTATTGTTAGAATGATGGAAAAATGTATATTTTTTATTTTTATAATCATACACATATGAAAGAGCTTTTTCATAAAATAAATTATACGAGGTTGTCGCAATAAGTATAATCTATACGATATGAAGATGTTAATGACAGATTTATTATCTGCATATTGTATAAACAGTGCCCCGTGCGACCGACCCTTTAGTATTTATACTTAAAATATATGATGGAGACACAAAATTATGAACTTCGATAATATTAAAAATTCTATCCGCATCCTTCCGTCAAAGCAGCTTAAAGAGTATCTTGGCAGGAGCGATGTATTGATTTTCGACTTGCGGGATAAAAAAGATTATGATGCCGAACACATTCCGGGGGCAGTTTGGATTGATATAGATTTGCTGGAAAAGGACATAAGAAGAATTTTATCAAGAAGTTATGTGACAAATGAGGATAGGGAGATTTTTAATAAAAATGGTATCAGACTTATTATTCTTTATTGTGATAAAGGAAATCAGAGTATAGTTGCCACCAGGGATCTTGTAAAACTCGGTTATCCGGTGGTAAGTCTTAACGGAGGATTTGAAAAATACAAGGAGATATACGGTTAAATAAAAATCAGGATTGCGATAGGATAAAAACAGAATTGCTGTGCTGATGAGATAAAAAGCGGTCATCCCGGTATATGTTTATTTATAAGGCAATGGACATATGTGGAAAGACTGCTTTTTAAATGCTGCAATTTTATAAAATTTATTCATTAGTGTGCAGCTTGTGTTTACTTCATTTCATAAATGAAAGGCTATTCCGCCCCAAAAAACAAGTCAATAATACATTGAGCAAGCTCATGTATTATTGACTTATCTTTTTTGGGCTGAACTGTTACTTGTATAGCGATATAAATAATGAAAAAAAATTCACATAACATTAAAACTATGCTATGATATGAAAGATGCGTAATGTATATTGAAAAAGATACCAGACAAAAGCGGGAGTTTTTCAAATGATTAGCAATAACAAAAATAAAAACAGATTGGATGGAAATGATGGACAAGAGATTTTTTAAGACCGGCAGTATAGTTAAGGTTATGTTGTTTTTTGCAGCCGTTATGTTTATTTTCGGACAGGGAATAAAAGCAGACGCTAAGCAGAAATTTGTTGTGGGATTTGACGCAAGTTTTCCGCCTTACGGTTATCTCAGTGATGACGGTGATTATGTGGGATTCGACCTTGACCTTGCTGCAGAAGTGGCAAAGAGAAATGGATGGGAGCTTGTTAAACAGCCGATTGACTGGGATGCTAAAGATACTGAGTTAAAGGTCGGAAATATTGACTGCATATGGAATGGTTTTACCATGAATGGCAGGGAAAAATTATATACATGGACAACTCCGTATGTGGATAATTCACAGATAGTTATTGTAAATAAAGATTCCAATATTAAGAAATTAAGTGACCTTAAAGGAAAGATTGTATGTGTGCAGGCGGACTCTTCGGCACTTGCAGCTCTTAAGGGGGATGATGCGACAGATGAGAATAAAAAGCTTGCCGGCGAAATGAAAGAGATAACTGAAGTCGGAGATTACAATTCTGCGTTTATGAATCTTGAAAGCGGCATGGTAGATGCGGTGTGTATGGATATAGGTGTTGCATCGTACAAACTTGAAGCTTCAGGGGACAAGTATAGGATGCTTGATGAAAGACTTTCGTCGGAGGAGTATGGCATCGGATTTAAGAAAGGAAATACAAAGCTCCGTGATAAAGTTCAGGTGACACTTCTTGAAATGCTGCAGGATGGAACATTTGGTACTATAGTTAAAAAATGGAAACTTGAGGACAGTGCTTGTCTTAGTCTTGACGATAAGACATATATTGACGGTGGAAAAGTTCCTAAGGTAGCAAAGATTACACCTGCACCGCAGAAAGACAATGCGAATGAAACGGCTGCACCTGAGAGTTCTTCAAATACAAAGAAAAAAGGATTTATAAATATTGCATTACGGCTTTCAGAGGGTATGGGTGCAACACTTCTTATATTTTTACTCACGCTGGTATTTTCAATGCCGCTCGGACTTCCGCTTACGGCGATGAGAATGTCAAGGATAAAGATAATACAGTGGATAGCGAAGATTTACATATCAATAATGCGTGGTACACCACTTATGCTCCAGCTTCTTGTTGTATTTTACGGACCGCATTATCTGTTTAATATCAAACTTCCGTATTCGTATCGTTTTTATGCCGTTATCATAGGATTTGCACTTAACTATGCAGCATACTTTGCGGAGATTTACCGTTCGGGAATACAGAGCATACCTGTAGGTCAGAGAGAAGCGGCAGAGGTGCTCGGTTATGGCAAGGCAGGGACATTCTTTAAGATAATATTCCCACAGATGGTAAAGAGGATTATGCCGCCTGTTACAAATGAGGTTATCACGCTTGTAAAAGATACTTCACTGGCATTTGCAATCGCTTATACGGAGATGTTTACCGTTGCAAAACAGGTGTCGTCAAGTATGGCATCTGTTATGCCGCTTTTTGTAGCCGGTCTGTTCTATTATATATTTAACTTTATCGTGGCATATGCAATGGAACTGATAGAGAAGAAATTTGACTATTACAGATAGAGAAGAAAAAGTTTGCAGGTGGGAGTTTAGGAATATGGCAGAACTGCTGTTGTATGGGTTAAAGACAGGTGTTTAAGTGTTGTAAGCAGATAGAAATATGTGAAAGGTTTGGATAAATATGAACATATTAGAAATGAATCACATCAAAAAGAAATTTGATGAAAAAACGATTTTAAAAGATATAAGTTTAAGTGTGAAAGAGGGAGAAGTTGTATCAATAATCGGACCGTCAGGTTCCGGTAAATCAACATTGCTCAGGTGTGCGACTTTCCTGGAAAGGGCAGATGACGGAGATATATCCTACTGCGGGGAGGAAGTGGTAAAAAGTCAGACAGGCATTGCCATATATCCTGAAAAAAAGATTATAAGAGAAGCACAGCAGAATTTCGGACTTGTTTTTCAGAATTTTAATCTTTTTCCGCATTATTCCGTACTTAAAAATATAACAGATGCTCCGATATGCAATCAGAAAAGGGCAAAGTATGAAGTGTTTAAGGAAGCAAGGGAACTTCTTAAAAAGGTAGGTCTTGAAGATAAGGAAAATGCATATCCGTGTGAACTTTCCGGAGGACAGCAGCAGAGAGTTGCGATAGCAAGGGCACTTGCATTAAAACCTAAGATGTTGTTTTTTGATGAACCAACATCAGCACTTGACCCGGAGATAACAGCGGGAATTTTAAGAGTAATGAAAGGTCTTGCTGAGGAAAAAATGACAATGGTAGTTGTCACCCATGAGATAGAGTTTGCAAAAGCGGTTTCCGACAGGGTTGTATTTATGGATGGAGGAGTTATCGTAGAGGAGGGAACTCCTGAAGAGGTGATAGATGCACCTAAAAACCAGAGAACACAGGAATTTTTAAAGAAACTTGGAATTTAACGCTATCAAGTATGGGTTTAGCCATCTTCTGATATGCTGTGATAGTGTTATTCGCAAGCGGCAGAGAAGAATGCGAATAACCGCTTGACTGTAGATATGCTTAAAAAGTATTTTTATACCATGAACAGACAGTGTTCGACAGCAAAATGTGAAATTATTATGACTGTTTTTTTAATAATATTAAAATATTTGGAAGTAGTGGTTGATTTTAAGGAATACAGTGGATATAATAGCCTTTGGTATTGTGGAAATATATGGTAAGTTTTTTATTCAGGAAAGGTAATGATAAAGATAAATGAGATACATAAGCATTGAGAAAACAAAACCGGGAATGATTTTAGGAAAAGAGGTATTTGATGATGAAGGCAGAATACTTCTTTCAGTTAATACAAAACTTACAAAAGAGTATATCACAAGACTTTCTATAAGAGGTTATCAGGGAGTTTATATTGAGGATGAATTATCGAGAGGAATAAAGATAGAAGAAGTAATATCTGTCGAACTGAGAAACAGAGGAGCACAGGCGGTAAAAGACGGAAATATAGACGACCTTAAAACAATAGCAAAAGATATTGTCAGTCAGCTTCTTGATAAAGATAAAAGTATATCCATTGACATCCAGGATCTTAGAACTTATGACAACTATACATACAAACATTCAGTTAATGTCGCTGTTATATCAACAATAATAGGTATTTATCTGTCCTATGACGAGGAATCCTTATATGAACTTTGTCTTGCGGCACTTATGCACGACATTGGAAAGACAAAGATAGACCCTGCTATAATAAATAAGCCGGCGAGACTTACGATGGCAGAATACAGACTGGTTCAGGAGCACGCAAGATATTCGTATGATATTCTTGACCAGAACTGGCTTATGCCGGCAAGGACAAAACAGGGTGTTCTCCACCATCATGAAAATGAGGACGGGACGGGTTATCCTAATAGACTTGTAGGTGATGAGATACCTCCGTATGCAAAGATAATTCATGTTGCAGATGTTTATGATGCACTCACTTCAAAACGCCCGTACAAAAAGCCGTATGCTTTGTCAGAGGCGATAGAGTATCTTATGGGTGGAAGTAATGTGCTGTTTGACAGAAAGGCAGTTGAGGCATTTCTTGAGGCTGTTCCGGTCTATGCAAAAGGAATAGAAGTTACCATGACAAATGGCGAGAAAGCACTAGTTGTGGCAAACTCGTCAAATCCGCTTCGCCCTATCGTCAGACTTATCAGCAATGGTAAAGACATTGACCTTAATAATGATAAAGATTATATAAGTGTTACGATAGCACCTCATACGGTCGTTGAAAATGACTTTACATCAGTTTATGAGAAATTTGAATGTGATTAGATAACATAAATGCCTGACCTTTTTGCAATGCAATATATGTGGAGAACACAACTACTTGACTTTTTTTAAGATGCAATATAAAATGAACACATATGTTAAAGACTGAGACGGAGACAGTACCTTTTTGGGAAAGAGTACAGTGAGTCCGGGATGGTGCGAACCGGGTATCTGACAAAATGGGAATATCACTCCTGAGTTGCAGGTGGAAAATATTTGAGTACACTGAGCCGGTTCCTACCGTTATATGGGTCATGTATTCTGTCTGTATAGGATTTGTGCTGTTGTTATATTATATGTGTGAACAGCAGTGGATTTGGAACAGACAATGTGCATCAGAATAGGTGGTTAATGATAGTTTACGCTTTCATCCTGTTTGGGGATGGGAGCTTTTTTATTTTAACATTATTAAGGAAAGCAGCAAAGTGGATTGCAAATATCCACTTGACTTTATTTAAGAAAGGAAAATGATTATGTACGAAAAAGTTTCAAGCGACTTAAATTTCGTTGACAGAGAGAAAAATGTCGGCAAATTCTGGCGTAACCAGCAGATTTTTGAAAAATCAATGAAAGCAAGAGAGGGATGCCCTACTTATACATTTTATGACGGACCTCCTACAGCAAACGGAAAACCTCATATCGGTCATGTGCTTACGCGTGTTATTAAAGATATGATTCCAAGATATAAGACTATGAAAGGATACATGGTTCCGCGTAAAGCAGGATGGGATACACATGGTCTTCCAGTAGAACTTGAAGTTGAAAAGATGCTTGGTCTTGATGGCAAAGAGCAGATTGAAGAGTATGGTATGGAGCCATTCATCAAGAAATGTAAAGAATCAGTTTGGAAATATAAAGGTATGTGGGAAGATTTCTCAGGTACAGTAGGTTTCTGGGCTGATATGGATAACCCATATGTAACATACGATGACAACTTTATTGAGTCAGAGTGGTGGGCATTAAAAGAAATCTGGAACAAGAAACTTTTATATAAAGGATTTAAGATAGTTCCTTATTGTCCTCGTTGTGGAACACCTCTTTCATCACAGGAAGTTGCACAGGGTTACAAGCTTGTAAAAGAGCGTTCAGCAGTAGTCCGTTTTAAGGTTAAAGATGAAGATGCATATTTCCTTGCATGGACAACAACACCGTGGACACTTCCATCAAATGTTGCCCTCTGTGTAAACCCTGATGAGACATATTGTAAGGTAAAGGCAGCAGATGGTTACACATATTATATGGCACAGGCACTTCTTGACGATGTACTCGGTAAGCTCGCTGACGAGGAGAACGGTGTAAAAGCATACGAAGTTCTTGGGACATTTGCAGGTAAAGAACTTGAGCATAAAGAGTATGAGCCGCTTTACGCTTGTGCAAAAGAGTGTGCAGACAAGCAGCACAAAAAGGGATTTTTCGTTACCTGTGACACATATGTAACTATGTCAGACGGTACTGGTATCGTTCATATCGCACCTGCATTTGGTGAGGATGATGCAAATGTAGGACGCAACTATGACCTTCCATTTGTACAGTTCGTAAACGGAAAAGGTGAGATGACAGAGGAGACACCGTTTGCTGGTCTTTTCGTAAAGAAAGCTGACCCTGAGGTATTAAAAGACCTCGATGCAAAGAAACAGCTTTTTGCAGCACCTAAGTTTGAACATGATTATCCTCACTGCTGGAGATGTGATACACCGCTTATCTATTATGCAAGAGAGTCATGGTTCATCAAGATGACAGAGGTAAGAGATGACCTTGTACGCAACAACAACACTGTAAACTGGATTCCTGATTCAATCGGAAAAGGCCGTTTCGGAAACTGGCTTGAAAATATTCAGGACTGGGGTATTTCCCGTAACCGTTATTGGGGAACACCACTCAATATCTGGGAGTGTGAGGGATGCGGCCACCAGGAATCTATCGGAAGCCGTGCGGAACTCGCAGAGCGCAGTGGAAATCCTGACGATGCAAAGGTTGAACTTCACAGACCTTATATTGATGCAGTGACATTTAAATGCCCTGACTGTGGTAAGACAATGAAGAGAGTACCTGAGGTTATCGACTGCTGGTTTGATTCAGGAGCAATGCCATTTGCACAGCATCATTATCCGTTTGAAAATAAAGATTTATTTGAGGCTCAGTTCCCTGCACAGTTTATCTCTGAAGCAGTAGACCAGACAAGAGGATGGTTTTACTCACTTATGGCAGAGTCAACACTTTTGTTTAACAAAGCTCCTTATGAGAATGTTATTGTGCTCGGTCATGTTCAGGACGAGAATGGGCAGAAGATGAGTAAGTCAAAAGGAAATGCGGTAGATCCATTTGATGCACTTGATAAATACGGTGCTGACGCAATCCGCTGGTACTTCTATATAAACAGTGCTCCGTGGCTTCCAAACCGTTTCCACGGCAAGGCAGTTCAGGAGGGACAGCGTAAATTCATGGGTACATTGTGGAACACATATGCATTCTTTGTACTCTATGCAAACATTGATGAGTTTGATGCAACAAAATATACACTTGAGTATGACAAACTTTCGGTAATGGATAAGTGGCTCTTATCAAGACTTAACAGCACTGTTAAGGAAGTTGATGAAAATCTTGCAGCATATCGTATTCCTGAGACAGCAAAAGCACTCCAGAGCTTTGTTGATGAGATGAGTAACTGGTATGTAAGACGCTGCCGTGAAAGATTTTGGGCAAAGGGAATGGAGCAGGATAAAATAAATGCTTACATGACGCTCTATACTGCACTTGTAACAATCTCAAAAGCAGCAGCACCTATGATTCCGTTTATGACAGAAGATATTTACAGAAACCTTGTATGCACTCTTGATGCAAATGCACCTGAAAGCGTACATCTCTGTGACTTCCCTGAGGTAAATGAGGCTCATATCGACAAGAAACTTGAAGAAGATATGGAGACTGTACTTGAAGCCGTAGTAATCGGTCGTGCCTGCCGTAATACAGCAAACATCAAGAATCGTCAGCCAATCGGAAAAATGTATATCAAAGCAGATGCAGAGCTTTCAGAGTTCTATATGGACATTATCAAGGACGAGCTTAATGTCAAAGAAGCCGTACTCACACAGGATGTAAGCGAGCTTACAACATACAGCTTCAAGCCACAGCTTAAGACACTCGGCCGCAGATTTGGAAAACAGATAAACAATGTAAAGGAAATCCTTGCAGGACTTGACGGTCAGAAAGCAATGGCAGAGATTAACGAAAAAGGAAACCTTACCATCACGGTTGACGGAAACGAGGAAGTGCTTGAAAAAGATGATCTTCTCATCGAAGCGGCACAGATGGAGGGTTACATTTCAGATACAGACCACGGAATAACAGTCGTACTCGACACAAATCTCACACCTGAACTTATCGAGGAGGGATTTGTCCGTGAGGTTATCAGTAAAATCCAGACAATGCGTAAAGACGCAGGATTTGAGGTAATGGACCATATCTGTGTATCAATGCAGGACAATGACAAGATAGCTGACATCGTAAAGAAAAACGAGGAGCAGATTAAGTCAGAGGTGCTTGCGAATGAAACTAAGTATGACGGAGCTGTTGGATTCACCAAAGAGTGGAATATAAATGGCGAGAAAGTAATGCTTGGCGTAGAAAAAATGTAAAGATGGCTGAATTGTTGTTATAAAAAACACTATTATGGAAGTCTCCTGCTTTTATTGCGTAGAGTAATAAAAACAGGGGACTTTTAACTAAGAATTGTTCTTCAATAATATTATTATTTGCAATAATATTATTATTTACAATAATAAATCAAGGTTGCCGCGCCAGTTATGTTTTCCTATGAGGTCATCTTTTGTGAGATGTATATGACACATTGTATTTTCTTTCATACCCATACATACCCAAATCGAATAAACCTTTTTAATATCATCATAGTTCATGTTTATAAAATCTCTTTGTTTTTGTGATGATACAAGCCGGCTTATATAAAAAACAGCTCTGTTTATGATTTGATATTTCTTTGGTTCATCTTTTTGTGCTTCAATATTTATAATTACCTGAGATAATTCATTTTCATTATTTGAGTTATTACCTGTAAATTCTTTTATAGTCTTAACAAGTGTGCAGTTTACGGATTTATCAAGGTCGGATAACATGGTGCTATGCACCGACCGGAGCGGAGACCTTGAATCCAGATTCAAGGTCTCTACCCGCACAAAAAAACCCCCTGTGATTTTCACAGGGGGTTTTTAGTGCGGATAACAGGACTTGAACCTGCACGCCACAGGGCACAAGAACCTAAATCTTGCGTGTCTGCCAATTCCACCACATCCGCATCTACATGATATTGTAAGTTTAAAATATCGTATAAAAGAATAACATAGTGACTATTTTTTGTCAAATATGTTGATGATTATATTCTTTCAATTTTACTCTTTTTTCTAAATTCGGCAGGACTCATTTTGACATATTTTTTAAACTTTGTGTGGAAATAGTCAACATTTTTGTAGCCGACTTTTTCAGCAATCTCATAAACTTTTAAATCTGTTGTCAAAAGAAGCTCTTTTGAATGTTTTATTCTTACTTTGTCTACAAAGACATTGAAGCCCTCGCCCACTTTTTTATTAAATATCTTTCCAAGATATGAGCTGTTGTATCCAAAAAGAGGAGCAATATTTTCGAGCTTGATATTGTCCATATAATTGTGCTCTATGTAGTGGATTATGTCATCCATGACACCTTCGCTTGTCGGATTGCCGATAGTTCTTGTTATCATGTCAAACTGCTCGGTGAAGTAGAGCATAATCTCGTAAAGATAGTATTTGTCACCAATGTAGTCTATAATCTCTGCGTTGCCCGGAAATGGAATATTAGCATTGTGATATAAGTGTGATATTTTCTCCTTTATTGACAGATATAAATCTGTGAGGAAAAGTTTTATCCTTGAAATATCACTTGTCGAGTAAAACAGATTTCGTTCAAGTTCATGAAGTGTCTCGGCAATCTGATTACGTTTTGAAGCCTGAATATAACCTGTAAGTTTTTCGCAATATTCCTGAAGGTGTTCATCGGAAATGTCGTAAGTGTTTTCATATTCCTCTTTCGGAAGTTCGTCCCAGCCTATTGTATGCTGCTTGTCCTCGCAGAAAAATCTTCTTTGCAGGAGCTTATGTGCCTGCTGGTAAGAAATGTGAACATCTTCGATAGAATGAACTTCGCTTCCATATGCTATAAATAAGGAGTCAAGAGGTGAATTTTCCTGAGGTTTTTGTTCTCTGTTATAGTGATCCAAAAATTCCTGGAATTTGTGTAAAGTAAATGCACCCTTTAACAGTATGACTTCATTTTGATCAATTTCAATACTTTCATAAGAACTGTTTCTCTTGTTTGTTACTTTTAAAAGATCAGAAAACTTATAAGGCAGTTCAGTAGCGTGATGACTGTATTTTTCATAGATTACTACCTGATATATGTCGGCATCTATGTTCATGTCATCTATATTATTTATAGTCGAAGTACCCGTAAGTATGTCAAAAAGAATCATGTTTTTTGCTTTATCACGATAAGTGCTTAAGGTTTCTTTATCTTCTGCTTCTTTACTTATCTGTGAGCGGATGGAATCAACTGTCTCGTAAAGCTCATCCTCGTCAATAGGTTTTGTAAGATAGTAATCGACACCGTTTTTAATGGCGGCCTGTGCGTACTTAAAATCCGTATAGCCGCTTAGTATTATGACTTTTCCATTAAACCCCTTGTTTCTGGCTGCTTCGACGACATCTAGTCCAAGCATTTTAGGCATACGAATATCCATAAGTACCAGATCAGGCTGTTTATTCAAAATAAAATTAAGGGCATCTTCTCCATTTGATGCCTCTCCTATTATCTCGAAACCAAGTTGTTCCCAATCAATAATACATTTGATACCTTGTCTTATTATTAATTCATCATCTGCGATAAAAACTGTATTCATGGGACCTCCTTTATCATAAAAATGTAATCACTCAAGTATTTATTATACATAAGGAAGTAGATTTTTGCAATGGAATTATTAGAGAATTCCGGGAGGGAGTGGCGTATGATAGCGTATTTGTCAAATCTAATGATACCGATGGTCATATTTGGTATTGTGATTTTAGCATTGAGCACCAAAATTGATATGTTTGCTGCATTCACCAAAGGAGCTAAAGATGGTTTTAAGGTTGTATATGAGATACTGCCGACACTTATAGGATTGATGCTTGCCGTGGGGATTTTAAGAACTTCGGGAATACTTGATGTGGTGGGAGATATACTTGCAAAGCCACTTTCAGTTATAGGATTTCCGTCACAACTGGTTCCTTTATCGCTAGTGAAAATGTTTTCATCATCTGCCGCAACAGGTCTGCTTTTGGATATTTTTAAAAAATTTGGTACAGATACATATGAGGGTCTGCTCGCATCAATATTGATGAGCTGTTCTGAAACGATATTTTACACAATATCAGTATATCTGCTGGCAACAGGAAACAACAAAGAAAAACCATTTCAAAAAACAGGCTGGATACTGCCGGGGGCATTGGTTTGTACGCTTGCAGGAATGATAGCGAGCGTCATTATTGTAAAAATTATGTAGGGTTTGTACGCTTGCAAAATGATAGCGGGCATCATTATTGTAAAAATTATGTGGATTATGTTATACTTATGAAAATTATATGAGCTGACATTAATTTCAAACAGTAAAAATGTACTCGTTTTGAGAAGATACCGAGAGTACATAGAAAACAGATGGAGGTAAACAATGATGGAATGTGATACATGTGCAAATTATACATATGATGAGGAGTATGAAGAGTATGTGTGTGATGTAAACATGGATGAGGACGATTATGTAAGGTTTATAACAGGCAAATGGGAAGCCTGTCCTTATTACAGGAATGGCGATGAGTACAGGGTTGTAAGAAAGCAAATGTAAAAAAGATTATCGTCTAAATATTATGTAGCTTTAATAGTAGCTGATAGTGTTATGAGCAAGTGACATACATAGCATACCACGAATATCCATCTGGTTAAAAAATAGAGATATGTACTCTCGGAATTTTTTGAATGAAGAATTTCGAGAGTACATAGATTATATATGGAGGAAAAAATGTTTTCTTGGATTACAGATTTAGATATAAATACACTATATTATATACAGGGGCATTTTAGAAATGAGTTATTAAACAGCATTGTAAAAGTATTCACATCTTTAGGAAATTATGGACTGATATGGATATTGTTGACGATTTTTCTTTTGGTTTGCAAAAAGACAAGAAAGACTGGAATCGTATGTGCTATTGCACTCATAATCGATCTGGTGATATGCAATGGAATATTAAAAAATATATTTGCAAGAACAAGACCTTATGATGCCTATAAGGATATAAGATGTCTTATAGAGCCACAGCCAGACTATTCATTTCCGTCCGGGCATACTGCAAGTTCATTTGCTGCAGTAGTGCCAATACTGGCTGACAGAAATACAAGACGGCTTGGAATAGTGGCTCTTGTGGTTGCAATACTCATGGCTTTGTCGAGAATATATGTGTGTGTGCATTATCCGAGTGATGTTTTAGCGGGTGTTATCGTTGGAATATTTTGTGGAGTGCTTGCCTGTATGTGCTATAAAATGAAAGGCTATTCCGCCCCAAAAAACAAGTCAATAATACATTGAGCAAGCTCATGTATTATTGACTTATCTTTTTTAGGGCTGAACTGTTACAAATTTGTGTTAAAAATTTGAAAAAAGATGTTGACAAGCGGATAAAAAACTGATAATATATGTCTTGTTCGTGACAAATGAATGTGTTGTGAACGAAATGCGGAAGTGCTGGAATTGGCAGACAGGCTAGACTAAGGATCTAGTGTTGGCAACGACGTGAGGGTTCAAGTCCCTTCTTCCGCATTGCTTGACAGATATGAATCTGTTTGGATAAGGAAATCTTAATAAGGTTTCCTTATTTTTGAATAACAGTAAAATTGTTTACTATGATATTGTTATAGATTGCAAATGAAAGATAGTTTCATTTAAAAGAAAATGAAGTAAACATTTATATCTTAAATTTTAAAGATTTGACTGTGGGAAGTAAAAACTTCCGTGCTAGCCGGGGAGTTAGCGGCTCCTTGTAACCTGCAATCCGCTATAGCAGGGGTGATGTCTTGTCGAGGGCTTGTTTTTTGCAATGCTGCCCCCGGTAAGTGGCGTTGACGCTTTGGTCTTGCGCAATGAAAACTCATGAACCGTGTCAGGAGGGGAACCTAGCAGCACTAAGTGAGAATTTTCGTGTGCCGTAAGGTAGCCGGAGCCGAGCTAACTGTCGGGGTAACGGTTACATTGACATTTTCAAAACAGGATGCACGGATTTATATATATATTATTTTAGAAGCAAGGCTTTAGCCTTGTTTTTTATGTTATAGGAAACTTCTTGTTTTCTATAATATAAAAAAACACCCCGTGAGGATGTGTATTCCGCTCAAGTGCGAAAGAGCCGCAAGCAATTCTTTTTTCTTTTGCGAAAAATTAATGAAACGAAGATACATTGAATTGTTATTTAGCGAAAAAAGAGGAGTAAAGCGAAAAAGTATAGTATTCTTCTTTAACGAAAAAAGTCGAATAAATTGGAAATGCATGGTATTACTAAATTGACGATAAAGCTATTAGATTGTATAATAGAATAAGTATTGCTGCCTGCGTTAAAGCAGGTATGAAATTAAAAAAGAGTGGGAACAGCAGACTGGATGTGAGTTGATAGAGGGAGGAAAGAAAGAATTGAAGGCGGAATTAAAGCTAAATAACATAAACCAGGTTATAAAGGATACCATAATATATGAACAGGGTGATGAAATATCATCGGTAAGTCTTGTAGTAAAAGGCCGCATAAGGATGAGTGCAGAGGGGACAAATATAGTAGTAGGTTCAGGAAATTTTCTTGGACTTTGTGACCTTGTCGGAGATAAATATGGGATTACATATACAGCAGAGACAAATGCGGTTATATATGCATTCCCTAAAATGAGACTAAGCAAAGCAGTAAGAAGTCTTGTCAAGGCAAACAAGGACTATGCAGGGCTTATGGTAGCTTCTTTTAGCCGTATTATTCGTGAACTTTCTATAACATATGAGAAAATAACGGCAATGGCTGACAAACTCTATGAGTTTTTATTGTCAGGTCGTACAAGATATACAGAGATAGCAAAAGAAGCAGGGATTAAAGCTGATAATATCCGCTCAATAGATGACATTGAGGAATATGAACAGGGTGATGTAGATATCGACAAGATAATGTATTACAGGGCTTGCTGTGAGATAGCACCTGATATACAAAAGGCATATTTTGGAGCAAGCTCAGCTATATCAGTATATCATGTTCTCGAACAGGTAAAACTTGTAAATGCCATTATAGCTGAATGTGGCAGAGGAACAGAGTATTTAAAGCTGCTTTCAAAGCCACTTGTCAAAGAGGAAAGAAGTCTTTATATGCAGGTATTTCAACTTGCAAATACGGTTCAGCATATAGGTGGAGAGTCTGGCAATGTCATGTCTTTGTTTGATGATATTATAGATTATATAAATACGCTTGAAAATCTGATGCTCGACAAGGCGGGTGTCGATCTTGAGATAGACCATGAATTTATGGAAGAAACATATTTCAGTCTTTTAAATTCAGATGTTAAAAACGATGACGGTAATGATGCTGATATAGCATTGACAGAGATGGAATATCAGGACATAAGCCAGTTGAATAATTCACTTTCCTTTATACTTGATTATTCAGAGATTGAAAGAGAAGAAGCTTTAGATTTTGAGCAGTATATCACAGATTTTGACAAACTTAGAGACAAGTTCCTGACCGATGATGATACAAGAACGCTCAGAAGAAATATTACAAAGATGTATTATAAGATATACAAAAAGGTATTTCTTAAAGATTATAAATCATCAGAAAGTACGCCGGTAATAATAGATTTGTTTCTGAGGTATGGCTTTATAAGCGAAAAGCTTCTTTCAGAAGAACTTCTTGAACAGCTTTTGTCCATAGACAGACATGATGTTGGAAATGCATCATGTATGGTATATGATATGAAACAGTGGCTTACGGAAATCATAGAGGGACGAAAAGAGCCGTCAAAGAGTGAGTTTGACCTTGATTATGCGGAGAGTTTAAGAGATCGAAAGAGAACGGGTGCGTTGACGGAACAGCAGGTAAATGCAATGGCTGATGACAGGAACGCAAAGTTTGAATTTGAAGTAGATAATATGTTCAAGGCAAACCACCGTATTTTATACGGACAGGTATCGGCATTTGTTCCGTTTTTGTTTACGGACGGTTGTGCATCATCGCTCTTAAAGACATTTATGTCGGGAGACAGGATAAATGCGGCAGTTCACAGACTGCTTCAGATAGATTATTCAGCATTTTACAGAGAGGGATTATATAAAGGAGAGGCAGAAGGTATAAAGAAAGAGTATATAGTTGAGGAAGTTTTCCCTGATTTTATTTTATTCCCTATAGCCGGAAGCAATCCTATCATGTGGCAGGAGATAAGCGGAAGAAGAAGAAATTCAAAAGGGAGATTTTTACTGCCGGCATTTCTTGACACGGATATTGATGCGGCAATGGTTAAACTGTTCGGAAGATTCAGATGGGAGCTTTGCAGAACGATACAGGGTGCTGCATGGAACAACATACAGGTGAAATCTCTCACAAGTGAGTATAGTGATTTTATTCAGTTTTATAAGAAAAACAGGGAATTGTCTGAGGATAAGAAGGACAAGCTTAAAATGCAGATTCAGAAATGCAGAAATAATACGCGTGAGGTGTTTGTTGTTGACTATGAGAACTGGATTAAGCACGAAGCTCATGGAGGAATCGTTTTGAGCAAACCGGTGAGGGAAATTATGGCTACATATTGTCCTTTTGCAAAAGACCTTAGAGATTCAGTTGAAGAGCAGCCTTTGTTTAGGGATGCAATGGCAAGATATAACAGAGAGAAAGGCAAAAAGACAAAAGAGTATGACCTTAAATTCAGGGTATGGGATAAAGATAAGGTTGATGTTCCAAAGGAAATCGTCAAAACAAGAGATTACTATGTAGAGATGTAAGAAATTGTCCCCCTTAAGCAGAAAAATTGTAAATCTGTTTAAGGAGGATTTTTTAATGTATAGGAAAACGCTTGTAATGTAGTGTGGATACTATGACAAAACGCCGGTTGTGCCATTTTTTATATCCAGCCGCCGTCAAGTCTTATTATCTGTCCGGTCATATAACTGCTAGTGGCAGAAATGTCATATACGGCTTTTGCAACATCTTCAGGAGTGCCGATTCTTCCGGCAGGAACTTCGTCAATAACGGCGGCAAGTTCGTCTGCGTCAAGGAAGCTGTTCATGTCGGTGTCGATAATACCGCAGGCAACTGCATTTACCTGTATGTTACTTGGAGCAAGTTCTTTCGCAAGAGCTTTTGTGAATGTGTTAATACCGCCCTTTGTAGCTGAGTATGCGACTTCTGTTGAGGCACCAACACAGCCCCAGACGGATGAGATATTTATTATCTTGCCCTCATGGCTGCCAAGCATAATCGGAATGGCAAGTTTGCAGCAGTTAAAGACAGATGTGAGATTTGAAGTTACTATATCGTTCCAATCTGAAGGTGTCATGTCTTGCAAAAGACCAATATATGAAATACCGGCATTGTTTATCAATATATCAGCTTTGCCAAAGCGTTCTTTTATAAGAGAGAAAAATTCTGCGGCATTTTCAAAAATGCCGATATTTCCTACATATGTCATACAATCTGCACCAATATTTTCTATTTCATCTTTTAATGCGTCAAGCATATCTGCATTTTTGTGACAGCATGTGCATACATTAAATCCTTTTTTGGCATAATAAAGCGAAATAGCACGTCCTATGCCACGGGATGCACCCGTCACTATAACTGTTTTGCTCATAAATTAAAACCTCGTTTTCATATTATTTCCTATTTCAGCACATATTTTTTGTGCATAGTGCAAAAAATCTTGTGTATATAGATTTTTTACATTTAATATACCATACAAACCATATTATTAAAATAGAACAACTATTACGATTTGGTTAAAAAAGTTACGACATTAAGTCTTTTGCTTTACACATAAATTTTTTTTTGTTATAATGTATCATATGTTTTTTTGATATTATACATAAAGAATCAAAGATAGAAAGGTACAATTATGAAAAAGAAAAGTGTGGCAAAGATATTTGCTTTGAGTTTATTAAAGTCAGTATTGGGTATAATAATCATACTTGCCGTGGGCTTTGCAAGTTATAAGATTTCATATACGATTCTCTCAAACAACTCTGAAAAGGTTGGAACGAGTTCAAATGAGATTAAGGATATTTTGGATGAGGCTCAGACAGATGAGATTTCTAAAAATCTTATATATGTAAGTAACGATAAGAAGATTTCGCATCTCATGCTTGAGATTTGCAATACGAAAACAAATAATATGGATTATATAACGATTCCGGTAGGAACGGATTATACTATACCTACTGATATGTATCAGAGATTAAGTACCGTAAATCAGGAAATACCGCAGATTGTAAGATTAGGAAGACTTAAGCAGTACTTTGACAAGGATGAAGATGCATACGGATATGGTGAGCTTATTATTGAAAAGGCTCTCGGCATAAAGATAAGTTACTATACGGTTATCAATCAGGAAACATATGTAAATCATTATTCGAGAAGAAATGTAAATGTTAAGTTTAAGCCGCAGTCGCTTTCGTCATCAGGCAGTAATGGAAGTGTCACGGTAACTGAAAAGATAAATGTAGCAAGTGAGTCTTATTTAAAACAGCTTAAAGATTTAAATGGAGATCAGACTAAGATTGCTGAATTTATAAAGGAACAGTATGAAAGAGTTGATTCGAATCTTACCGTATATAATAAGATTGGTTATGTAGAATGTTACGAGAAGCTCAATTCTGAATATTTCCATTATTGGGGAATACCGGGAATGTATTCAGAGAATATTTTTCAGATAGATACAAAAGCTTCAAAAACTTTTATAAATAAGCTTGTAAAAAATACTACACCATATACACAGTCTCAGAGTTTTAAGAAAGTGTCAAAAAGTTCAGGAAAGTCATCAAAGGGCAAGAACATACTTGTTCTCAACGGCAGCAGGATAAGTGGTCTTGCTTCAGCAGCAAAGACAAAACTTGAGAGTGCCGGATTTAAGGTGAAAAAAATAGGCGATTATTCTGCAGAAACTTTGACACAGACAAAGATTATCGTAAAAGAAAATGGTGCAGGTAAGGATTTAGCACAGTATTTTAGCAATCCTGTTATCGAGACAGGTACCGTAGAAAGCGGTTATGATATAAAGATTATAATAGGAACAACTGATGCAAATAATTAAACACTGGATAAAATTAAAATGCACGCCATAATTAAAGTGACGTGCATTTTTTGAAATGCAGGAATGATTAAGGCTGATAAGTTTGTAAAGTTTATAGATAGAATGAAAGGCATGGTAAAAAATATGCAGTCATCAGTAAAAATAATGGGTATCGATATTGATATGCTCAGCAATGATGTGTTTATTGAAAAAATAAATGAATATCTTAAAGATGATAAAATGGATGTGATATTATTTGCCTCTGCGGATATGATAAACCATGCGGCAGAAGATGACAAATATCATGAGATAATAGATAAGGCAGAACTTTTTCTGCCAGGTGAGGAAGCATTGCTTACAAATTATAAGGTTGATATGCTCGAAGCAGGCGGAATGGTTGTAAGCTGCAAAAGTTTTGGAGTGATGCTTGAAAATCTCTGGAAACAGGACAGGGTTATTTACATAGTAGCGGACAGTGAAGAAGATGTCGAAAATCTTAGGAATTATTGTAAAAAAAATCAACCGGAATTGAAAGTGGCAGGAGATTGTGTTTATTCTGAAGAAATAGAGGATGCTGCGATAGTGAATGAGATAAACAGTTGCACGCCGGATATACTTCTTGTTGATCTGGAGAGCAGTATTCAGGAAAAATGGATAATAGAGCATGTTAAACTTCTGAATGCAAAGATATGTATCGCCATCGGAGGCGTTGCAGGGATAATTATGGCAGAAGAGAAAAAAGTGCCGGTATGGATTGAAAAGATAGGTCTTACAAAGCTTTATGAAAAGTTTGCGATAGAAAGAATTCCGCAGAAATTTATGAAAGCAAAGTTTTTTAGTAAAAGAATAGACAGATATAATACAAAAAATGACCAATGATTTGAACATTTTTACTAAAAAGTAACAATCTATTGGTAAAAACAAACAGTTTTAGGCGGTGTTTATTGTGACATTTCATGATAAAACGAAAAAAACGCAATAATATATACTCTTTGCACAAAAAGTGTAAAATTTATTTGGCTAATTGTCCTATGGTAAAATATTTTAAGATAGTGTATTATAAAACCATGTTAAATGTGAGTCACGAAAAAAGAACATTATAACTAAATTACAACAAATGATTTGGTTATATGTAGAAGAATCACAGGCAGTATTGTTACATGGTTATGGTACTGCATAGTAAAATGAGTTGTAAAATTTAGGAGGACACATATAATGGCTAGTTTATCTTTAAAAAACATTTGTAAAACATATCCAAACGGATTCCAGGCAGTTAAAAACTTCAACCTTGACATCGCAGACAAAGAGTTTATCATCTTCGTAGGACCTTCAGGTTGTGGAAAGTCTACAACACTTCGTATGATTGCAGGTCTTGAAGAAATTTCTTCAGGTGAGTTATGGATCGGAAATACTCTTGTAAATGATGTTGAGCCAAAGGACAGAGATATAGCGATGGTATTCCAGAACTACGCACTTTATCCTCATATGTCAGTTTATGATAACATGGCATTTGGTCTTAAACTTAGAAAGACTCCAAAGGAGAAGATTGACAAACTCGTTCATGAAGCTGCTAAGATTCTTGATATTGAGCATCTCTTAGACCGTAAGCCAAAGGCTTTATCAGGTGGTCAGAGACAGCGTGTTGCCATGGGTCGTGCAATCGTTCGTAATCCTAAGGTATTCCTTATGGATGAGCCTTTATCAAACCTTGATGCAAAACTTCGTGTTCAGATGCGTATCGAGATTTCTAAGATTCACCAGAGACTTGAAGCTACAATCATCTATGTTACACATGATCAGACAGAGGCTCTTACACTTGGTACTCGTATCGTAGTTATGAAAGATGGTGTTATGCAGCAGGTTGCTTCACCTATCGATCTTTATACAAAACCTTGTAATGTATTCGTAGCAGGATTTATCGGATCACCTCAGATGAACTTCATCAACTGTAAAGCAGTTAAAGATGGTTCAGATGTTAAACTTGAGTTTGGTACATACTCAGTTAAACTTCCTGAAGGAAAGGCAGAAAAGCTTGTTGAAGGCGGTTACATTGATAAAGATGTTATCATGGGTATTCGTCCTGAGGATATTAAGGATGAGGAAATCTATGTAAACAATGGTACAGACAATGTTCTTGAGGCTACTGTAAAAGTTTACGAAATGCTTGGTGCTGAAGTATTCTTATACTTCACAGTTGAAGGATTTGACATTACAGTTCGTGTAAATCCTCGTACAACAGCTCGTCCTGGTGATACTATTAAGATTGCACTTGATACAAGCAAGATTCATGTATTTGATAAAGAAACAGAGAAAGTTATTACAAACTAGTCTGTAGCAGGTATTTTGAATTAGATTTAAAAATGTAATTTATGTGAGAAACATACAAATAGAAATGTCGCTATACTTTGGGTATAGCGGCATTTTTTGATGTCTGGGAAAATGCTCGTAATATAGAGATGAGTCAATGAGAATTGCGTGTTACAGAGTATTATAATGTAAAAATATATTTGTTTTTGTTAAAATGCACAATTTTTATATGGAATAATATGTGAAATATGGATATATTGTTTATGAAGTATTTACTTTTGTGCAAATTGATGGTATAGTAAACTAATGGAGTGAAAAAATATATTAAAATTAAAATAGATAATCAACAGATATTGGAGGGAATTTATGATATCTAATCAGGTTTTACAGACTACTATAGACGGACTTAAAAATATTACCAGAATTGATATTTGCGTTATGGACACAGAAGGAAAGGCACTTGCCACAACTATAAACAATGTCGAAGAGTACGAAGATGCTGTTATGGCATTTGTTGAATCTCCAGCAGATAGTCAGGTGCTTCAGGGATATCAGTTTTTTAAGGTTTTTGATGATCATCAGTTAGAGTATGTTATTCTTGCAAAGGGTGACAGTGATGATGTTTATATGGTGGGAAAGCTCGCAGCTTTTCAAATTCAAAATCTTCTTGTTGCGTATAAAGAGCGTTATGACAAGGATAATTTTATTAAAAATCTTTTGCTCGACAATCTCCTTCTCGTAGATATTTATAATCGTGCAAAGAAGCTTCATATAGAGACAAGCGTAAACAGAGTAGTATTTCTTATTGAGACTAAGGATGAAAAAGATTCAAATGCATTAGAGACGGTTAAGGGATTGTTTGCAGGAAAGTCAAGAGACTTTATCACGCAGGTAGATGAAAAAAATATCATTCTTGTCAAAGAGTTAAAAGAAGAAGAAGGTTATGAGGATATGGAAAAGACGGCAAATGTCATTCTCGATATGCTCAACACTGAAGCAATGATAAGTGTGCATGTATCATTTGGTACCATTGTGAATGAGATAAAAGATGTTTCACGCTCATATAAAGAAGCGAAGATGGCACTTGATGTAGGAAAGATATTCTACAGTGACCAAAATGTCATTGCATACAGCAGCTTAGGTATAGGAAGACTTATATATCAGCTCCCAATGCCATTGTGTAAGATGTTTATCGGCGAAATTTTTGGAGAAAATACTCCGGATGATTTTGATGATGAGACTATCGCAACGATAAATAAATTCTTTGAAAACAGTCTTAATGTTTCGGAAACATCAAGACAGCTTTACATCCATAGAAATACTCTTGTATATAGATTAGACAAGCTTGAAAAGAGTACGGGACTTGACCTCAGAGTATTTGATGATGCTATCACATTTAAGATAGCGTTGATGGTTGTTAAGTACATGAAATATATGGAGACATTTGAGTTTTAAACATTGAAGATAATATCTCCCCCGGATTGTACCAAAATCAAAGAGCTGACTCTTTGATTTGGTGTATTCGGGGGTTTTGTTATTGTTTAGCTATGCTGCGTTATAGCTGCACAATTTAATCGTAGGTTATGATAGTTTTGCAAATACCTGCAAATGTGCATAAATAAAAGGTGTAAAAGTTCTTTATATTGTGTTATCATCATATAAATATTTAAATGATTGCGAAACAGGTTATATGTTGTGTTCATTACAGATTATGATAGTAAGAAATGCAAGGCTGAACTGTTATTGTTTCGTAAATGTAGATATAAACTGACAGGAGAGAAATAGACATGAATATGGACAGAGATAGAGAAACAGATATTAATTTTGATTTTTTACGCGGAGTCATTATGGGGGCGGCAGGCTGCATATTAGTTTTGTTGAGTGCACTGACGATTGCTCAATATGCAGGAAAAATCAATGTGGCGGCAGGTCTGAAATGGGATGAGAATGGAATGTCCAAAGAGGCAGTAGAGATAAAGGATAAGGCAGAGATATTGTCGTCGTATATAAACAGATTTTACCTTAATGATATAGATTATGGCAAAATGGGAGATATTATTTATAAGGCGATGGTAAGCGGACTTGATGATAAATATGCTGCATATTATACAAAGGATGAATATAAGGATATTTCAGAAAAGACAAAAGGAGAATTTTGTGGAATAGGTGCGTATATATCACAGGGGAAAAACGATAATTATTTAAAGGTGGCAGGCGTTGTAAAGGGTGGCCCGGCACAAAAAGCGGGAATAAAAAAAGGAGATATTATTGTTGAGGTTGATGGGGAAAATATCCAGGGAAAGGATAGTTCTTATGCCGTATCAAAAATGAAAGGCAAAAAAGGAACAAATGTAAGCATTTCAGTGATGAGAAAAGGAAATAAAAAACCTATCACTTTCAATATTAAAAGAGAAGTGATTCATGATAATACTGTTTCATACAAAATGCTTGATAATAATATCGGGTATATTTCGGTGAGTGCCTTTGAAACAGTTACTAAGAAGCAGTTTAAAAGTGCTGTAGATTGTTTGGAAAAGAAAAATGAAAAAGGACTTATCATAGATCTCAGAGATAACGGAGGTGGACTTTTGGACACCGCACTTGATATGCTGGATCAGATACTTCCTAAAAAACTTGTGGTATATACAAAAGATAAGAACGGAGTAGCAGAGGAGTATTACACAAAGGATGATAAAGAAATAAATATTCCGATAGTTATTCTTGTAAATGGCAATTCTGCAAGTGCTTCTGAAGTTTTTTGTGGAGCACTCAGAGATTATGGAAAAGCGAAACTTCTTGGCACAAAGACTTTCGGAAAAGGAATAGTACAGTCATCATTTGCGTTCCGTGATGGAACAGGACTGAAATTCACGACATCAAAATATTATACTCCTAAGGGCATAAATATACACGGAACAGGTTTTGAGCCTGATATAAAGGTTAAAAGTAACGGAAAAATGACTGCTTTGAAAGAAAGCGGTTATAAAGTTGATAATCAGATAAATGCTGCATTGGATTATCTTACAATAGCTCTTAAATCTAAGCGTTGATGTATCTGCTGTAGTTTTACTGTCGTACACTGATTTATAAAATTTTAGGGAGGTGTTTTTGTGCAAAATTCACAACAAAAATTCAAATTACATTCAGAATACAAGCCAACCGGTGACCAGCCGCAGGCTATCGAGGAACTTGTAAAAGGATTTAAGGAGGGCGACCAGTTTCAGACTTTGCTTGGTGTTACGGGTTCGGGAAAAACATTTACTATGGCAAATGTTATAGAGAAACTCAACAAGCCCACACTTATAATCGCACATAACAAGACTCTTGCAGCACAGCTTTACGGTGAGTTTAAAGAGTTTTTTCCTGAAAATGCAGTTGAATATTTTGTATCTTATTATGATTATTATCAGCCTGAGGCATATGTTCCGTCATCGGACACATATATAGAAAAGGATTCATCGATAAATGATGAGATTGATAAATTAAGACATTCGGCTACAGCGGCTTTAACTGAGAGAAGAGATGTAATTATTGTGGCGAGTGTGTCATGTATATATGGTCTTGGAAGTCCTATTGATTACCAGAACATGACTGTTTCGCTCAGACCGGGGATGATGAAGGACAGGGATGAGGTTATTAAAAAACTTGTTGAAATCCAGTATGCCCGCAATGATATGGATTTTAAGCGTGGTACTTTCAGGGTGAGAGGGGATGTTTTGGAAATATTTCCGGTTTCAGAGTCAGAACATGCAATAAGAGTAGAATTTTTCGGTGATGAGGTTGACCGAATCACTGAGATAGATGTGCTTACGGGAGAGATAAAGGCAGAACTTGAGCACATGGTAGTATTTCCGGCATCTCATTATGTAGTAGACCGTGACAACATGAACCGGGCTATTATTAGGATAGAAAATGAACTTGAATACAGAGTAAAAGAATTTCAGAGTCAGGACAAGCTTCTTGAAGCTCAGAGGATTTCAGAGAGAACAAACTTTGACATAGAAATGCTTCGTGAAACAGGTTTTTGTTCGGGGATAGAGAATTATTCAAGACATTTGTCGGGACTTAAACCGGGACAGCCGCCTCACACACTGCTTGATTATTTTCCTGATGATTTTATTATAATGGTTGATGAGTCACATATCACGATACCTCAGATAAGAGGAATGTATGCAGGTGACCGTTCAAGAAAAAACACACTTGTTGAGTATGGTTTCAGATTGCCGTCAGCACTTGACAACAGACCTCTTAATTTTGACGAGTTTGAAAGCCACATAAACCAGATGCTCTTTGTATCAGCCACACCGAATGTGTATGAGAAAGAGCATGAGCTTGCAAGAGTTGAACAGATAATAAGACCAACAGGTCTTCTTGATCCTGAGATTACCGTAAAACCGGTCAAAGGTCAGATTGATGATTTAGTGGGTGAGATAAGAAAGACACTTGATGCAGGAAATAAAGTAATGATAAACACACTTACAAAAAAGATGGCAGAGGATTTGACAAATTATCTGAAGGAGATAGGCATAAGGGTGAGGTATCTTCATTCAGATATAGATACACTTGAGCGTTCAGAGATAATTAGGGATATGCGAATGGATGTGTTTGATGTGCTTGTCGGTATAAATCTTCTGCGTGAGGGGCTTGACATACCTGAGATAGAGCTTGTTGCAATACTTGATGCTGATAAAGAGGGATTTCTGCGTTCGGAGATTTCTCTTATCCAGACTATAGGCAGGGCGGCGAGAAACGCTGATGGTCGTGTTATCATGTATGCAGATGTGATAACGGAGTCGATGAGAAATGCGATAGATGAGACGAACCGAAGAAGAAAGATACAGGCAAAGTATAATGAGGAACATGACATTACGCCACAGACAATAAAGAAAGCAGTAAGAGACCTTATCAGTATATCAAAGAAAGTTGAGACAAGCAGCGAGGATATAACTAAGGATATTGAGTCGATGAGTGAGAAGGAGATTGACAAACTTGTTGCAAAGATTAAGAAACAGATGCATACGGCGGCAGCAGAACTTAACTTTGAGCTGGCGGCGAAGCTGCGTGACCAGTTGATTGAGATAAAAAAGCTTGAGTGAAAATAATGCAGGTTGAGAGGAGTTTTTTGATAGAGAGGAAATTTTGATGACTGATAGTAAGATAAAATTGCCGGTGGGAATAAATATCGGTGTGGACTATTATCCGGAGCACTGGGATGAGTCACTATGGGTTAATGATGCGGATATGATGCATGAGGTGGGTGTTAAAATTGTCCGTATGGCTGAGTTCGCATGGAGCAGACTTGAACCGGATGAGGGCGATTTTGATTTTGAGTGGCTTGACAGGGCGGTTAAACTTTTTGAGGACCGGGATATATATGTTGTTTTGTGTACGCCTACTAACACACCTCCACAGTGGCTTTTTAAAAAGTATCCGGAGATTATCCAAATTGATAAAAAGGGAAATAGGATTTCCATTGGGATAAGAGGACACAGGTGTTTGAACAGCCCTGTTTACAGGGAACTTTCTAAAAAGATAATCACGCATATGGTCGAGAGATATAAGGACAATAAATATGTTATAGGTTATCAGATTGACAATGAGCTTGAGGCAAATCACTGTTGTTGTGATGTGTGTAAAAGTTCTTTTAGGGAATGGATTAAGAAGAAATATGGTACGATACAGGCGGTCAATAAGGCATATGGAAATAATGTGTGGAGCGGTGAGTATAGTGATTTTTCACAGATTATGCCGCCGATGAATGAAAATGGGAAATGGCTGAATCCCTCGCTTAACCTTGACTTTAACAGATACGCATCTGAGAGCACCTGCGATTATGTTAAGTTTCAGTCGGACATTATCAGAAAAATCTCTCCTGATAAATTTATTACGACAAACAACTGGCTATGTGAGAATATGCCTGATTTTTATGATATGTTTGAAAATCTTGATGTTGTATCATATGACAATTATCCGCTTACAAATCTGCCAAAAGATGATGAAACATTGTATTCGCACGCATTTCACCTTGACCTGATGCGTGGCATAAAAAATAAAAACTTCTGGATTATGGAACAGCTAAGCGGAAGTGTCGGAAGCTGGATGCCTATGTCACTTACAACAAGACCCGGAATGTTAAAGGGGTATTCACTTCAGGCAATCGCACATGGTGCGGATGCCGTTGTGCATTTCAGATGGCGCACGGCTGTTTCTGGTGCTGAGATGTACTGGCATGGGATAATAGACCACAGTAATGTGCCTGGGAGAAGATATAAGGAGTTTTGTGGACTTTGCGATGAGGTTAAAAAAATTCAAAATCTTGCGGGAACAATATGCAGAAATGAGATTGCGATACTGTATTCATCTGACAATGAGTATGCATTTAAAAATCAGTATCAGGCGGAGAAAATGTATTATCTTGAGCAATTAAAACAGTGGCATGATGCATTTACCTGTCTGGGACTTGGAGTTGACATTATAAATCAGACACAGAGACTTGACAAATATAAAATTGTCATCGCACCGACAATGCTCGTTGAGAGTGCGGAGACATTAAAAGAACTTGAAAGAGCGGCAAATAATGGAGTTGCCGTTATTTTAACGAATCGTTCAGGTGAGAGGGATTATAATAATAAATGTATTATGGAACAACTGCCGACGATATATTCCGAACTCACGGGAATAAAAGTGACTGAATATGAAGCGTTGCCTGATGGTATGGAAGTGAGGCTGAGATTGTCGGATGAATTTGCTGAAAAGTCGAAGTATGCCTTAAAGAGTGAAAGAGAAGAAAATGCAACATCACAATATAATTTAGAAAGCCAAAATAAGGAAGTTGAAAAATCAGACTATGCATTAAATAGTGACAACGATGTAAATTCAAATGAAGAAATAAGAAAAGTGAAAATTATTGGAAAACGATGGTGCGATATAATAGAAGAAAACGAAAATGTGGAAGTGCTTGCAAGATATGATGAGCAGTTTTATAAAGATTTTGCGGCTGTCACAAGAAATAAATATGGTGATGGAGAAGTCTATTATTTTGGTACAGTATTAAATCGTGACGCAAGTATAGGATTTGCAAGGGAGATTGCCAAAAGGCAGCAGCTTGACATAATAGACGGACTTCAAAAAGGTGTGGAAGTTACATATCGTTATGGTGATAAAAAGTGGCGTTTTATATTTAACAATACCGAAAAAGAGCAGAAAGTCATTATCGGGAAAGAACAGATTACATTAAAGCCATTTGAGATGAACATACAAGAAACTATCTTGCATTGAAGAAAAAAGGAGAGTATAATTGATTATATAGGAATATTAAGATGGTTTAGGATAAGTCTTTATATGAATTTGACAAGGAGTGATTTTTATGCAGATAAGTGGTATCAATGTAATGAACAATATCAGCAGTATATATACATATGGAAATTCACATTTTAACCAGATACAGAACAATCCTGTTACTCCGGTAACAAAGGTTAAAAGCACACAGCCTGTTGATGGCGAACAGGACAAGTCAAAATATGCTGTTGTTTATGGAAATGATAAGACAAGTGAGACATATGACACTAAAGAAGCAGATGAAGTCAAGTCAAAATATGCAGATGCACAGAATGTCTCATATAATAATACAAACAATCCATATGAGATTTCAAAGATGGAAAGAGACAGCATGATATTATCCGGAATGAATTTTGATGAGTATGCATAGCAAATATGCATAGCAAATATGCATAGCAAATATGCATAGCAAGTATGCATAATAAGTATTAAACAGGGGGAATTATCGCATGATGAAATGGTGGAGAAGATTGATTTTTTCTATTATCAGTCTGGTATTGGGATATATTTCTCTTGATTATCTTTACTCCGCTTTTACGAAACTTACAAATGCATCGGGAAGTGCAGCAGCATACAGTCCTAAAGGAGATGGCTTGTCACAGCTTTTAGGGGCGGTTATGTTTTTGGGATACTTTGTTGTTCTTGGATTTTATATCTGGATGATAAAGAGGTGTTCACCAAAAATTGACCTTATAGAAGAAGATGCCAAAACCGGAGAGCAGAAAGTAAAGAAAAAATGGTTTGATATTATACTTCAGATAGTTATCATTATTACCGGTATGATAATAAGATGGGCATATCTTATGTTCATATATCTGCCGAAATTGTAAAATAAAAACACCATAGAATTTAAGATTTAGAGCTGTAACTATCAGTTTTTAAAACAGAGTGTGAACAGCATTTAAATCTTGTATCCTATGGTGTTTTTTCACTATCAGAGAAGTTTTTGTAATCGTGTTATAAACCGGTAAGCAGAGCTTACCGGAAATATTTGCCTGACTACATATCCTTTTGGAATTTTATGCTTCTAAAGCAATGTATCAATGTGCAGGTGAAAATCTTTTGAAAGATCATATGTTTTTGTGTCTGATATGACAATAGGTCTTGAGAGAAAGTTTTTATTTAACAATACAACACGACCAACATCGCCATTTGATAATTTTACTTCTGTATTGATGTAGGCTTCAACGGTTCTTTCGATAAATTTATACAATGCTCCCGGCTCGTAGAGTTCTTTTTGCAGCTCCATATGTTCAAGGACAGGGAACGGACAAATTCCTTTCCTATATACTCTGTCGGCAGTCATTGCATCATAAACATCTGCAATGGCGACAATACCTGAAAATAAATCGATTTCATTTCCCTTTAAACCATTTGGATAGCCTTTTCCGTCATATCGTTCGTGATGCTGAAGTGCAGCAAGTTTTATTTTAGAGTTTAAATTTTTGGTTGAAAGGATTTCATAACCATATTCAGGATGTTTTTTGATAATAGCATATTCGTTATCGGTAAGCTTTGAAGGTTTTTGGATGATTTCAGGTGGAATACGCAACTTTCCTATATCATGCAACATTCCCGCTATCATAAGCGTTTCAATATCATCATGGCTTAAGTTCATCCATGTACCAATAACATTACATATAAGTGCAACATTTATAGAGTGGGCGTATGTCAAATCATCGTATCCACGCATACATTGCATCATTTCAAGAAGATGAAGTGGATTCCTGGATCTTTCGAGTATGCTTTCTATTTCTGAAATCATTTCATCGACAAGTCCGTCGCCGCTTTTTATTATCATATCATTTAATGTCTTTTTGAATCCTGTAAGGCATGAATCAAATTGTGAATGAAATTTTTTGAAATCTTCTGACTGCTCAATTCGTTCAAAGTATGTTGGTTTTTGATTGTAATTATCATTATTGTTAGTGTTTTCAGTCTTTTCAGGTGAATCATTAACAAATATATATACTGTTTTAATGGCATAGTGCTTTAGTTTACTAATTATATCCGGTGTAAGTTCAGTGTTTTCCTGAATGATAAGCCGACCGTTATATGTATAAACGGATTCTGCAACAATCATTCCGGGACGCAAATTAGCCGTAAATAGTTTTTTCGTTTTCATTATTATCATCTCCCTCTTCTTTTCAGATAAAGGCATCCACATATATTATAACATTGTAATGCATAGAAAAACAAGTATATAGAGGGTTTAAAAGCATTAAATTTATATTTAAAAAGTTTGGTGTAACAGTTCAGCCTCTCATTTATTACATTCGTAAACCTGCCAGCAAGCTGTCAGTCGCTGCTATGCAGCTTGTGTTTACTTCATTTCATAAATGAAAGGCTATTCAGCCCAAAAAAGATGAGTCAATAATACATTGAGCAAGCTCATGTATTATTGACTCATCTTTTTTGGGCTGAACTGTTACAGTTTGGCTGAAAAAATAATAAAAAAGTGTTGACAAATGTAAAAAAAGCTGGTAGTATATGTATTGTTCGTGACAAACGATACTTATGTTTGTTAAGGGTTAAATGCGGAAGTGCTGGAATTGGCAGACAGGCTAGACTAAGGATCTAGTGTTGGCAACGACGTGAGGGTTCAAGTCCCTTCTTCCGCATTGGATATGTTTGGAAGTCTGATGTTGTATCAG
>NZ_QUJS01000012.1:84399-109857 GCF_003480745.1 Clostridium sp. AM27-31LB
GATATGTTTGGAAGTCTGATGTTGTATCAGGCTTTTTTTGTATATAAATTGATTTATACCAGTTCTAAAAAAATCTGATAAAAAGCGATACATATTTTGTGGATTATACTAATGTATTTGGAAATCTTTAATCAAGAATTAAAATCATTTATTTATATAAATATATAAAAATCAAAATCGGTCATAATCATTCATTGTTGAAATCAATTATTATGTATAAAACACTTGAAATAGTGGATAATAAACATGGGATATTTTACTCTTGTGTAATTGGTATGGAAAGCGTTTTATAAAACAATAATATTTTTGTGTATATTGCACAAAAAAATAGGTTATATTTTGTGAATTAGTTTGATTGATTTTGGGCGAATATGATTATATAATATGTTCAACAAATTAAAAACAGCCGTAAACGATTAAAGATAAACATTTGTTATTATTCAAACTAATTCGCATATTTGCATTGTTTCTGTGTATATTAGATTTGTTTGAAGAACAAATCTTTTGTTTGAAGCGTAATGCAAAATGTTTAACTTAAAAATTTATGGCGGAAAGGATAGCATATGATTTATACGGTTACATTAAATCCATCATTGGATTATATCGTTGCAGTTGATGATTTTAAACTCGGATATACGAACCGTACATCAAGTGAGCTGATGCTTCCGGGAGGAAAAGGCACGAATGTTTCAATCGTTTTAAAAAATCTCGGTATTGATAGTACAGCACTTGGATTTGTGGCAGGTTTTACCGGAGATGAGATTGTCAGAGAACTTGAGGAAACAGGTATAAATACAGACTTTATAAAAATGAAAGATGGAATATCAAGAATAAACTTGAAACTTTCATCTATTGACGGAACGGAGATTAATGGACAGGGACCTGATATTCCAAAAGAGCAGTTAGATAAACTTATGGAAAGACTGATGTTGCTCGGTGAGGGAGATATTCTTGTACTTGCAGGAAGTATTCCGGTTACAATGCCTTCAGATATTTATGAGCAGATAATGAAAAAACTTCAGGACAAAAATGTTACGATTATAGTGGATGCGACAAAAGATCTTCTTTTAAATGTTTTGAAGTACCATCCGTTTTTGATAAAGCCAAATCATCATGAGCTTGGAGAGATATTTGGTGTTGAGTTATCAGAATGGGAAGATGTAGTTCCATATGCAAAGAAGCTGCAGGAGATGGGCGCAGTAAATGTTCTTGTTTCTATGGGAGGAAAAGGCGGAGTTCTCTTGAGCGAGGACGGAAAAGTAGTTGCCACCAAAGCAACGACGAGCGTAGTTAAAAATTCAGTCGGAGCAGGTGATTCATCAGTTGCCGGATTTATAGCAGGATGGCTGCAAAAGAAAGATTATGATTATGCGTTCAGCATGGCTATGGCAACAGGCGGTGCAAGTGCAGCATCAGATTATCTTGCTACAAAGCAGGAAGTTGAGGAGTCGCTTAAGAGAGTAGATTTAAAGCATATTGCTAAGTGAATGATCTTATAAACAATCTTAATGTTTTTACAGAAAGAAAGGATGGAGATGAGCATGAGGATAACAGATTTATTAGATGCTAAGAGTATCAGCCTGAATTTGTCACCTAAGTCTAAGTCTGAAGCTCTTGATATGGCAGTAGACCTGATGGTAAAGAGCGGCAAGATAAATGATAGAGAGGGTTATAGAAAACAGGTTTACTTAAGAGAAGAAGAAGGCACAACGGGTATCGGCGAAGGAATGGCAATTCCACATGGAAAATGTGATGCGGTAGACAGACCGGGACTTGCCGCAATGGTTATAAAAGATGGTGTGGATTTTGACTCAATTGATGGAGATCCGGTTACACTTCTTTTTCTTATCGCAGCACCAAACACAGAGGATAATGTGCATCTCGATGTATTGAGCAAACTTTCAGTGCTTTTGATGGACGAAGAATTTTCAAAATCTTTACGAAATGCAAAATCAGTTGATGAGTTTCTTTCAATCGTAGACAAGGCAGATGACGAAAAGCCGGATATTGACGAGAGACTTGAGAGCACAAATATTTCAAACGAGTCAGGAAAGAAAATTCTTGCAGTTACTTCATGTCCGACAGGTATCGCCCACACATATATGGCGGCAGAGGGAATTGAAAAAGCAGCAAGTGCAGCAGGAGTTAATGTAAAGATTGAGACAAGAGGTTCAGGCGGAGCGAAAAATGTTTTGACAGACAATGATATTAAAGAGGCTGACTGTATCATAGTTGCTGCAGATGCAAAAGTTCCGATGGAGAGATTTGACGGAAAGAAAGTTATAGAATGTCAGGTGTCAGACGGAATAAATAAAGCTGACGAACTTATAAAAAGAGCTGTAAACGGTGACGCACCAGTATATCATGCGGCTAACGCATCGGAGAGCCAGAGTAAAGAAACCTCAGGCGGCGGTGTAGGACATAAAATTTATACTCAGCTTATGAACGGTGTATCGCATATGCTCCCGTTTGTAGTCGGTGGTGGTATCCTTATTGCAATAGCATTCCTTATCGACGGATTGTCAGTTGACATTTCATCACTATCGGTTAAAGACCGTTCAAACTTTGGTACGATAACACCTGTTGCTGCAATGTTTAAGAGTATCGGTGGACTTGCATTTAACTTTATGTTGCCCGTACTTGCCGGTTTTATAGCAATGGCAATCGGTGACAGACCGGCACTTGCACTTGGTTTTGTTGGTGGAATGATAGCGTACAACGGAAAATCAGGTTTCCTTGGTGCTATCGTGGCAGGTTTCCTCGCAGGTTATGTAATACTTCTTCTTAGAAAGGGCTGTGAGAAACTTCCGGAGGCACTTGAAAAACTTGCACCTGTACTTATTTATCCGGTTGTAGGTATATTGATAATGGGACTCGCAATGAATTATGTAGTAGAGCCTGTTATGGGTGTTATAAACACAGGACTTAATACATGGCTTGGAAGCATGGGAGGCTCAAGTAAGATAGCACTCGGATTTATCTTAGGCGGAATGATGGCTATAGATATGGGAGGTCCATTCAATAAAGCAGCCTATGTATTTGGTATAAATTCTATCGCAGCCGGAAATTATGATATTATGGCGGCAGTTATGATAGGTGGTATGGTTCCACCGTGTGCTATTGCACTTGCAACAATGTTATTTAAAGACAAATTTACAAAAGAGCAGAGAGAGAGCGGTCCTACAAACTTTGTAATGGGACTTGCGTTCATAACAGAGGGTGCGATACCTTATGCGGCTGCTGATCCATTTCGTGTAATTCCATCATGTATAATAGGTTCGGGAGTTGCAGGAGCGCTCAGCATGGTATTTAACTGTACATTGATGGCACCTCACGGTGGAATTTTTGTATTTCCGGTTGTCGGAGGTTCATGGATGTATTTACTCTCACTTGTAATAGGAACAGTTATTTCAACAGTATTACTTGGTGTGCTTAAGAAAAAAGTATCATAAAGTATTAAGCCAAAGCACAAATAAATATGGTAAAAATGTTTTTTGACCGATAAGTATAAATATGATTAAACAAAACTACTTAAAGGGAAGAAACAGGTTATGTATTATATGTTAAAAAAGTAATGATTAAAAATTCAAAAATTATATTTTAAAATGAAAGGGGCATTTATATTATGAAAGAATTTATTTACACGGTTACAGATCCACAGGGAATACACGCACGTCCGGCAGGAGAGCTTGTAAAGCTTGCAAAGGAATTTACCAGCAGCGTAACTATTTCAAAAGACGGAAAGTCAGGAGACTGCAAGAAAATCTTTGCTATTATGGGACTTGGAATTAAAGGCGGCATGGAAGTCGTACTTAAGTTTGACGGTGAAGATGAGGACGCGGCATACGAAAAGATTTCTGCATTTATGAAAGAAAATCTGTAATCAGTATAAGAAATTTAAGATTACGAAATTAAATGTTAAGAAAAAGATTTGATGCTTTTGGTCGCAAGTGACCGAATCAGAGACATAACAAACAGAAAACCCCGGGTATATCAAAATATGGTTGCCACGGGGTTTTTCAGGGTTAAAAGTTGAAAGCGAGGGATAAAATGTTAGTAGAAAAGCGTCAGCAGATGATATTAAAAATGCTGGAGGAAAGAAATAGCGTAACAGTAAACGAAATAAAAGACTCTCTTGGTATATCTGAATCAACGATAAGGCGTGACCTCACAATGCTTGATAAAGAAAACAAACTTATAAAAGTGTTTGGCGGTGCTATAGCCGTAAATTCCAATTACACGGCGAAAGAACTCTCAGTGTCACAAAAGCTCAGGGTAAATGAAAAAGAGAAGAGACAGATAGCCAGAAAGGCAGCGGAACTTATAAAACCGACGGATTTTGTATATCTTGATGCAGGTACGACAACGGGGTATATGATTGAGTATATAAGTTGTAAAGAAGCAACATTTGTTACAAATGCCGTTGCACACGCAAAAAAACTTGCTGTATCGGGATTTCATGTAATACTTGTTGGCGGTGAATTGAAAGGAACAACTGAGGCGGTAGTCGGTAATGAAGCTATTTTGTCGATACAAAATTATAATTTCACAAAAGGATTCTTTGGAACTAACGGCATAAGTTTAAAGCACGGTTTTACGACACCGGATGCAAATGAGGCACTTGTCAAAAAAACAGCGATAAATCAGTGCAATCAGAAATATCTTCTTGCCGATTTTGAAAAATTTGACAATGTGACATCAGTGAAATTTGCAAACTTCGGGGATATGCATATATTGACTAACAAGGCACCGGAAAAATATAAATATCTTGATGAGGGCATGATTGATGAGGTAGTGTGAGGAATAAGTGGTTTTTATAACAACATAATTGCAGGCAGGTTTGTGAATGTAGGAAATGCAGGGTTGAACTGTTAATCTCATATTGTGTTAAAAACTTGTCAGTTCACAATAATGACAAAAACTGGAGTTATAATGGATTATGTACTCTCGAAATTCTTCGTTCGGAAGATTTCGAGAGTGCATATGGATTTCATAAGGGAGGAATCATTATATGAGGAAAAAGTCCGTTAAAAAAATATCTGCGATTGCTTGTGTTATCATTACCTTATCGTTAGGATTGCAGGAAGTATGTGGTGGAAGTATATCGAATACAGATACGGGTGTGGATTCGGAGAAAAGTTTTGTTACAGGTAGTGTCAGTGCAGGCGGTAAAGTAGAGTATGGCAGTGACACGGTACAGAAAAGTACATATTCGGGTAGTGGAAACAATACGCAGACAATGTCTTATAAAAGTAAAAAGTCTGACGGTGACAATAAGACATCAGACAAGGCGGTTATCGTTGATGATGAAAATGCATATAAAGAAAATGACAACCGCATTATGATAGAATACAGAGAGGGAACAACGGAACCTAAAGAAATAAAAAAATATGCATATAAAGAAAAGGATGTGACTGAACTTATAAAGGTTTATAAGATAAAGTCAGAAAAATATACAAAAAAAGCAATAGATATTGCAAAAAAATATGGCTCAGATATTAAGGCGGCACAGCCGGACTATAAGGTGAGAATTGCATCAAATTCAGAGACATCGTCAAATAAAGTTTCCGTAAAATCGAGCGGGAGCACAAAGGATTATTATGCTGACGGTTCGCAGTGGGCATTGAAAAATAGCGGAACATTTACAAGCCCGAGCAGCGAATATAAAGATTCAAATATTACTGCCGTAGAGGGTGTGGATTTAAATGCCGAAGAAGCGTGGACAGCAATAAATAATGCATCTGAAACGATTTCTAAGAATGATGATTCGGTTGTAGTTGCTGTCGTAGATACGGGAATAGATTATACAAATGACGAGATAAAAAATGTTATATGGAAAAATTCAGATGAAACTGAAAATGGTAGTGACAGTGACGAAAACGGATATACGGATGATACGATAGGCTGGAATTTTACTAATAGCGGAAATAATCCATATGATGATAACGGTCACGGTACTGCGATTGCAGGAGTTCTGGCGGCGGCTGATGATAATACGGGAGTTGTCGGGATTGCTTCTGATATAGACATAAAGCTTATGCCTGTAAAAGCTCTTGATTCTGAGGGAGAGTCAACAATGTCTACGCTTATACAGGGTATAGTGTATGCTGACAATAATGGTGCGGATATATGTAATTGCAGTTGGGGCGGTGAGTCGGGAATGGCAGACATATTCAACAATATGATAATGGAAAATGTTATTGTACAAAGCGATATGCTTTTTGTTGTTGCCGCAGGAAATGAATCAAAAAATATAGACCGTCTGACTTATACACCGGCATCATTTAGTGAAGATAATCTTATTACTGTCGGAAGTATAGAGTGGGATGGAAGCCTTAGCTGGTTCAGTAATTATGGAACAAAAAAAGTTGAAATGTGTGCTCCGGGTGCCGCAATATATACAACCGCCGTTGGCGGAGGCTATACCTGTGAATGGGGAACTTCATTTTCAGCACCGTATGTGGCAGGTGTGGCAGCACTTGCAAAAGCGGCGGCGGGAAATATTGACGGAAAAGGTCTTAAAGAATTGCTCTGTAATACGGACAACATGAAACTTTTGTCAAATTTGAAATACTATGTAACATATGCGGGAATACCGGATGCATCAAAGGTAGTAAATGCGGCTTTGGAATATAGACAGACAGCAGGGGCAACAGCAGAATCGACACAGACGGCGGCACCACAGCCTTCAGCTTCAAGCAGCAGCGAAGTGTTGGCAACGGAAACACCGAAGGTTACGGAAACACCTGTTGAAACAACGAAAGCACCGTCAATAACGGCTGCCCCTGAAATAACAGATGGACAATCAGGGACAACGGCAACAGAAACACCACAGGAAACATCGACACCTGATGTGACGGAAACGCCGATACCTGATGTGATGCAAACGCCGACACCTCAGATAACGGAAACACCGACTATTACCGAAAGTCCGCAGGTAACTGAGACACCGGAACAGCAGTCTGACACGGTCACCAAAACAGGAAATATAAAAATATCTTCCTCAAAAAGCATATATAAAAAATATAAACAAAAGCTGAATGTGCAGATAAGTGGAAATGTTTCAGCCGTAAAATATGCAGAGGGGAAAAAAAAGGCATCATTTTTTAAGGATGATGATGGCTCATACATATATGTAAACAGTAAGAAATTTACAATAAATGCATCAAAACCGGGATGGTACACCGTGTATGTAAAATCAACTGCAGGAAATGAATATACCAAAAATATATTTGCAGATGTGAAGATAGTAAAATTGTCAAAGAGCAAGATAAATATAAGTAAAGGAGCAGGTAAAAAGCTGACTGCATATCTGCAGGGATATAAAAAATATGCCGGAAAACTTTCGGGAAAGATTTACTTTAAATCTTCCAATAAAAAAATAATAACTGTGAATAAGACAACAGGAAAGATAAAGGCGAAAGCAAAAGGAAAAGCCGTCATAACGGCATACACCAAAAACGGAAAGAGTGCAAAGTGCACGGTTGTATGCAGGTAGGATAAGATGGTTGTATATCTTTGTGTTTAGTAGTGTAAACATATATTATTTGCTGCTGTAGGCTCATGCAATTTTTATGTAATATTTCGTGTATTTTAAGTCGCCTAATTACATTGTAATTTATGGATGCCGCAATTAAAATGATGGTATATATGGAACATGGACAGATATGTTCCGCAAAATGTCATAAAACAAAATTGGAGGATAAAGATGAGCGAATTAAAGGCAAAAACACTTCATATGGGACCTGCACAGTGTGCTGTTGATCTTGGTGATGGAAGTGAGCGTGGAGAATATGTAAATCAGGATTATATTTTACAGAAACTTGGCAGACCGCATAGAGCGATAAATCTTATGTATTGCTATTATTCGAATGATGAGGGGTGGCCGGGCAGAGCAAGTGTTGTTCATGCTGACCCGTCAGTACAGTTTGCATGGGATTTCCCGTATGATGATTATTTTACATATAAGGGTGGACTTAACGGTACATTAGATGATGAGCCGTTTACCTGCATGAGAGATGTAAGAAGACATGGACAGGATGTACTCCTTACAATGACTATCGACCCTAAAGTATCAGACGAGCATCTTGTGGCAATCGCAAAAGACCTTAGAACATTCGGCAGGGTTCAGCTTCGTATAAATCATGAAGCAACAGGAAACTGGTTTTCATTCAACAAGAGAGCAAGTTATGAGGAAGTTGCAGCATTCTTCAAACACGCAAGTGAGATAATCAGAAAAGAAGCTCCAAATGTTAAGACTATCATCTGTCTTGACGGATGTAAGGAACTTGAAGACGAAAAGATGGAGATGGAAGACATATTTGCAGAAGCTTCAAGGGCAGCAGATATTGTATCCGTAGACAGATACATGGCACTTCATTGGGGCTGGCCATATGATGTTGCAGAAGAAGGCGGTACAACATTTGCACGCCATGCAGTAAGCAAGATATATCAGCTTGCAAAGAACAGCTATGAGAGATACACATATGTAAATAACGGAGTTAAAAAGCCTATGGTATTGTCCGAGTTTAACTCAGACGGTGATGTAACAGGACCGTACGATCAGGCATCAATGCTCAAAGAATTCTGTGAAATGCTTAAAAAAGACGACGAGAAATGGCTTTCAGGCTTCACAATGTATCAGTTCAGGGACAGAGGCCGTCTCGGACTTGAGATAGAAGATCCAAACAACAAAGATGTTGGAATTGAGCAGCCACTCATGGATACATATAGAGAAATCATTCATGACGATTTCTTCAGTCCGTCAATGGAAACAGGCTCAGATGTAGAACTTCCCGCAAAACTCCGCTGGGGTGGTTCGGAAGATGCCGACGGAGTAGCAATCAACCTTCACTTTGACAGCAATCCTGTATTCTGTGAAGCATACTTTGATGATGACAATGTAGACATGAACCTTATGATAGAATTAAACGGACACTGGTTCTACAAAGCACCGGGCGTAAAATGTGTAGACATGATGAGTGCATTCTTCAAAAAGCCGCTTGACGGAGCAAAAGACATGACACTTAAAATATTTGCACCACCGGCATCTGGAGAAAATGACGAGACTCAGGGAGATGACTGGCAGACAAACTATTATACTGAACTTAAGTCACTTCCTCAGATAAGAATAAGATTTGCACCGATTGTTAAGTAAATATAAAGCGTAAAAAACTGGATTTACAAAAAGTAATTGTAAAATAGAATACTAAAAGTAAAAAGACAAGCAGTTGAAAAGCGTGATGGTACAATAAAATGCTAAATATTAAAAAGACTGGCAGTTAAATGAAAAATTGATGTGGTAATCTGACTGGAAATGTGAGTATTTCTCAGTCTGGTATCACATCAATTTTTGTTTATTCGCACGAAATCAATGCTCTGACGGAGAAGATTTATTTATTTCATTTGAGTACACGCTTAGTTTTTGAACTCATTTTAGGAGTGAAAGACTTTTCTAACATAAGAATATAATTGATAATATAATGAGCAGACCGTGGTTTAATAATTATATTTTTATATCTGAAATGTTATATCTTAATAAAAATATAAGGAAAAATATATTTTTTATTAAAGAAATTTGTTGTATTATACAAGAGTGCAGATTGTTAATAAAAGTTCAGTTTTTAATTTTCCACATTTAATCGATGCAATGTGGCATTTGTTTATTCCGTAAAATTTGAAATGCCATTTAAGGCTGAACTGTTATGAACATTCATATAATGATAAGCATTTAGAATTTATAAACCTATATTTTTTACGCATAACAGAAGTTTGCAAAAATATGATAACAGGTGATTAAATTATTATGATAATACCTAACTTAGGGAGGAGATTTTTAATGAGAAAACATGGTCGATGGATGAAAAATATAGCAGGGCTTTTATTGTTGCTGGCACTGCTTTCTCTTTTACTTCCATTCTGTAAATTTAATGCAGGTGATGGAAATATGACACTTTCAGGAATAGAGGTCATAAAAACGGGGGGCAAAGCAGGATATACATATTTTAAAGAGGGGCGGCTTTCTGAAAATTATGTAATTAAAGCACCATATACATGGGGAAATATAAAGGACAGTGTTTCTTATATAAATCATGCAGGAGGTGCAAATATACTCGTATTTTGTGCTGTGGCAATAGCCGTTCCGTTAGTTTTATGTTTTCTTTCGATGTTTATGCTGTTTATGGCGGAAGGAAAAAAGACAATGTTCATGCCGACCTTGTTCACGCTTGTCGTGGTGGCGGAAATGCTTCTTATTGTGTTTGGCATCACATCGCTTCGACCTTTTTTGAAAATAGGTGTTTATTTGTTTACGATATTAAATGTAATCGCACTTTTATTTATAATAGCAGGCTGGATAACAGGCGGTTACAGGCAGCTTGATAAAAGACAGAGCAGGTACGGTTACGGCGGAAAAGGTGATACCAATAATGACGGTGACGATGGAAATAATAATCGTTCACATAGAAGAAAACGCAGAAAGACACGCCGCAAAACAAAGAAAAAGAAGAAAACCCAAAAAGATAAAAGTTCAGATGGTGATAACAAAAAAGAAAATAACGAAGACAGTAAAAATAAAGAGAATAAAGTATCAGGCGAGCCTGTTACGGGTGTGATAAGCAATGGAAGTGGTATTTATCATGGTCTTTCATGGAATTTAAAAGACGGAAAAGATGCAGCAGTAACCATAGGAACTACATTTGATGCAGTGGAAGCATTGGAATCCGGAAGTCTTAGAGGAATTGACAGCATAGCAGAAAATAATTGCAGGATAGTATTTGATGCAGCAGCAAAGCAATACAATATTGAAAGTCATTCCAAACAGGCAGTGCTGATATTGCAAGACGGAAAAGTTGTTAAATGGCTGAAAAACGGGGACAGCTATGCTGTGACGAGCAAGGCGGTGCTTCAGGTAGATGGCAGGAGAGATGCTGTGAAACTGGGGTGAGAGGGGAAAGGCGTGTTGAATAAAAAGGGATTTATGCTCATGGTGGTGTGACTTATTATAATGATATGATATTGAAGATTGTAGATGAGTTTTGTGTAAAAAATGGGAAGTATGAAAATGATGTAATCTGAAGGTTATACATTCTGAAATATTGGCAGGTGGTGATAAAGCCGGAGATTAGGAGGGATGTTTTTGGAACCTGTGTATTTATCAATAAAGCAAAAAGCAACCGGAAATAAAATCAGTGAATTGTTGAAAAAGAATGGATATACGGTAAAGGATGTTCAGGAAGCTATGGGATTTGAAAATCCGCAGGCTATTTATAAATGGATTCATGGGAAGTCGTTGCCGAGCGTAGATAATTTGTTGATTTTAAGCAGAATATTACATACAAGTATTGAAGATATCCTCGTCGTAGACGAGGATATTGGTGGTTTTATATTTAGATTAATTGGAGTAATTGTCCGGTTGGTTTGTTTTTATTGGAGAAATAATAAATATGTGAGGATAATTTTATGATATAATATAGTAAGTGTAATTAGCAGATGTAATGGAAGATTAAATAAGAAAGGGGTTATTTAGTATGAAAAAGAAATATGACGAATTTTATTTTGAGAATGATACAAATTATTCAGCAAGTGTTTATTGGGATTTATATGATAAAGATTATAAGAAGGCAATAAGCAAGTATGACGGACATATGTTTTGCCCAGTTTGTAAATTGGCTCCACTTACTGTTGCGAGAGGAAATCAGCGAAGATACTTTAAAGTGATAGAGTCAGATAAGGAAAAACATGATATAGATTGTCCTTATAGACATGAGGTGGCATCAAGAAAGGAAACAGGTAAATTCTATGAGGATTTGGACACAACAGACATTAGTAATCGTTTGACGAGTTGCTTAAATAGGATGTTAAAAACAGTTTCTAAAAGTACGAATGGTAATGGATCACAGATGCGAGGAGTGAAGAAAAGCAAAAATAATTTTTTCAATTTTAAAGGCAACAGTGGTGAGAAAAAATATTTGCCGCATAAAAATTTTAATTCGGGGAATTTGGAAGAAGATATGGATATACAAAAAATATATTATGGGAAGTGTGCATTGTACATTTATAAATATATACAGGAAAGTGATATAAAAAAGTATTATCTTAAGGTATTAAATGTTGATAGTAAAAAGCAAATATGCCAGATATCGATATCTCCGTCTGTATATAATTACTTAAGTGATAAATTAATTGATATTCCGGAGAAAAAGGATGAAGCATTAAATTATTATCTTTGTTTTTCCGGAACTTTGGAAAAAGATAATTATTCTTATAAATGCAAATTGAAGGATTCAAGATTGTTAGTTTTGGAAAAAGAATAGTAGTATGGAGTGTTTTGAACCAGAATATGAATACAATAATATTGATGAATTTAAAGAATCAATAAAGAAAATTTTATGTTCTGACGAATTAATGAGTGTGATTAAAACATTATGATTATATTAAATGGATAATTGATATTATGGTATATATACCATATAATATTTAAAAAGGGGAATATGCTTAGACAACCTTACAGTAAACATTTGGAAGACGGAATATTTGAATTGCGTTGCAAATTTGGAAGTGACATTACCAGAGTCTTATATTTTTTTCTATTATAATGGAAAAATAATACTGACGAACGGATTTGTTAAAAAGACATAGCCCACCCTAAAGAGGAGATTCAGATTGCAAAGGATAGAAGAAAGGATTTCATAGAAAGGGTGATGAGGGATGAGAACATTTGATGATATGCTTTCTAAGCAGTTAAAAGATGATGAGTTCAGAAAAGAATATGAAGCTATTCAGCCTGAGATGGATGTAATAAGGGCTATTGTAGATGCTCGTACTTCTTAGAATATGACACAGAAGGAACTGGCTGAACATACTGGTATTAATCAGGCAGATATCAGCAAGCTTGAAAATGGAACAAGGAATCTATCTGTTAATTTGCTTATAAGATTAGCAGATGGTATGGGAATGGTTCTTAAGATTGAGTTTGTTCCTAAACAGAAAGCGTGATTATATGATTTCATTGGAATATTGTCTGGTGAGGTTGTTTAAATACTATTAAAAAGGAATTTGAGGTATGGGAATGAGAAGAAAAAACATAAAGATTGGTTCAATTGTTGTGGAATTTGATAAAGTAGGAAAAAGAACATGGGATATGAATTCTGCATGGAAAAAAAGATGCGGGAGTTTGTTTAGTTTATAAAGGAGGTACATTGTGGGTGACGGATATGATTTTGTTTGTAAAAAATGCAAAAAGGAATACAGTGTCATGCATGGTATTGGAATGATGTATCCAACAATTTATCAGGAAACTATAGAAGATGCTAAGAATGGAAAATATGGTTCTGAGTGGCAAGAATTGATATCTTCAAGTAAGTATATAGCTATAAATGCTGAACGAGAGGTATATATTTGTAGTTCATGTGGGAAATGGAAAACTGAACTGGATTTATCGTTGTACAGACATAAAGATGAAGATGCTATTCGTACTAAGCAGTTTGGTATAAAAACTGTAGAAGAGTGGGGGTATGTACCTTATGTTTTCGGTCAGGATTTTCAAGCAGAATATGATCTGATAAAGGTGTACGCGCATAAATGTGATCATTGTGGTAAACGTATGCACAAAGCGAATGAGGAAGAATTAAGTAAGCTTTCATGCCCTTATTGTGGAACAGAAAATACATCAGAAGGATTGCTTATGTGGGACTAAGCTATGAAAAATGTCGGTGCAGGCATTGGAGCAGCTGTAGTAACTATGGGATTGACTGTTGCAATGTGTGTAGCTATAACTTATAGAGGAATGGCACATTGCTATGATATACCTAATATATATTATAAACATCATGCTAAATTTACAGAAATGATTTATGATAAGATTTATAACAATGTATTCATAGAGGGAATTGTTGAAAACGATAAATATGATACTGTTGAAAAGTTATTAAAGCTGCAATCAAATCAGTATGCTGAGTTTTTGAAATATATTGTGAATATAATCGAAAATCGCAATCTGCGGTTGCAAAATATTTTACAAAAGGGGGAAGGGCTATGAATAGTTTTGAATTAATTCCTACGGAAGAAAATTTGATACATACATTGAATAAAGATTTATTGAAACGAAACAAAGATTTGGTACGTTTTTATGATTTGCTATTAGCACAAGAAGGAACTTCTTCTATTGCTATTGACGGCAGATGGGGAAGTGGAAAGACTTTTTTTGTGAAACAATCTATGCTGCTAATAAATGCCAAAAATCCGATGAGTGATATGGATGATGAGAAAAAAGCAAGTATTGTGTATGCAATTCCATTCCCAGAAAAATCTGAAGATGTGCCAGAAAATTATAATGTGGCGGTTTATTATGATGCATGGGAAAATGATAATGATACAGACCCGGTATTGTCTTTGGTGTATGAAATAATAAAGCAGTTAGGAATAAATTATGATTTTGATGATAATGGCAATATATTTAAGTTAGCGGGTTCTGTATTAGAGGCGTTTACCGGTAGGAATATAAACAGTATTATTGAAAACTTAAAAAGTGAAAATCCTCTTACAAATATTAGAGAAGAAAAAGATTTACATGAGGATATTAAAAATTTCTTTACAGAGTTGTTGGTGGAAAGAGGAAATCGGTTAGTGATTTTCATAGACGAATTGGATAGATGTAAGCCAAGTTATGCTGTTCATTTATTAGAAAGGATAAAACATTATTTGTGTGATGAAAGAATCACATTTGTATTTTCTGTTAATTTAGGTGAATTGCAACATACAATAAAGCATTATTATGGCAATACATTTGATGCGTGTAGGTATTTAGATAGATTTTTTGATATGAGATTATCCTTGCCACCAGCTGATAAAACTGCATTTTATAGAGAGATGGGGCTGGATTCAGGTTATATATTAGAAAAAGTATCTAGAAAAGTAATAGATACATATAATATGGAGTTGCGAGAAGCTACTCGTTTTTACCGACAAGTGAAAACGGCAGCATATGAACCTACGCATGATAGCAGGAAGTGGGATTTTGGATTTTCAGATGGAAAAGGAAAAAAGCTTTTGTTGATGTATATTACACCTATTCTTGTTGGATTAAAGATTGTGGATATATCATTGTATAATGACTTTGTTAATGGGAAGAATTCAAAGCCACTTATGGATATATATAAGGAATCTGATTTGGAAGACTGGTTATGTTCTGGACTGTTGAATAGAGATGAAGCATTTGAGGAAATAGAGGGAAAAACACTTGTTACTGTTGAGCAAAAACTACAAAGCCTTTATGAGGCTATATTTGTAACAGAATATACAAATGGAGTATATCACACAATGATTGGAGATTATGAGTTTGATAGCAATTCAAAACATTTTGTGCGAAGTATTGAAAGTATGTTATCTGTATATGCAGATTATGAATTGTAAAAATTTTTAAGATAGGAGAAAATATGATTAGAGTTTTATTCATCTGCCACGGTACTCCAGTTTTATGATAATGCATACCATCGCAGACTGGGGCAATACAGGGCATAATATGGCGGAAAGCCTTGAAATTACTACGGTTTCGACTACTAAGGCACATGGGCGGAATTGGGATAAAAGCAAATGTGTTGGGAGAAATCCTTAGTAGTAATGGACTACTTAGACTCAATGTGTTACATTTTTATTGATGAAAATAATAAAAACTATTGCAATTTTTTTGTTTTTTGAATATACTAAATGTAACAGAGTTGCCCGAAGTCTTTTGGACATTGGGGACCAAGCTGAGACTTGTGCTCAGCTTTTTTACGTTAAGGAGAGATTTTATGGATTTGAAAAAACCATTGACCTTCGATGAACAATTGGATAAGTTAATTGCACACGGGATGGTTATTTTGGATAGAGAAGAAGCTAAGGATATTTTGAAGAAAGTAAACTATTATCGATTTACAGGTTATGCTTTGCAATTTAGGAAAGGCCCTTCCGGCAGTGATTACATAGAAGGTACAACATTTGAAACTGTGTATCATCTTTATAAAGTGGATGAAATATTACGTGACACATTTAGGCGGTATATTGAAAAAGCAGAGGTGTATTATCGGACACAGATATCCTATGGATTTTCAATTGCAAAATGTACAGATGCACCTTATGACCAGCATTATGATGAAAACAATTTTTACAATAAAAAAGGTTACAGGGAAGTTATGGAAAATTTCAGCAGGGAGAAAAATTATTATAAAGATAGCCTGATTGTGAAGCATCATAAAATGAAATATTCTAGTAAAATGCCATTGTGGGTTATTGTGGAATTAATGTCTTTTTCTAATATGTCTAAATTATACAGTTCTATGTATTATTCAGAAAAAGATGTCATTGCTCATATGGTTGGTGTTGGAAGAGATACATTAGAAAATCATCTTCATTGTTTATCGGTTTTACGAAACAAATGTGCACATGCAGCTAGAATGTATAATACAGATTTTAATCCTCCGGCAAAGTTTACAACATCATTTTTGAGAAAACATCCAGAAATAAAGAATAATTCATTATTCGCGTATACATTAGTCTTGCTAAAAAGACTTCCAGATGAAGAGAGTAAGAAATCTTTGGTGCAGATAGTGGAAACAGTGATAGATGAATACAGAAATGATATTGATTTGGAGTTGATTGGTTTCCCAGAGAATTATTTGGAAATTATGAATAATAATTTGTAAAATAAGAATAAACAACCACTTTTCGTTAGCAGTAATCTATGAAAAGTGGCTATATAAAATGTCAAGACTGAATGTACAAAAAATATTTTATAAAAATGTACCACTTTACAACTTTATAAATGGACCCATTAAGTAATTAGAGCCATTGTGGGCAGCATGGTCAAAAAGCATTTAAAGATTTCTAAGTTATTCCGGATAAAAAATGCTGATACAGGAATCTTATTGAATGAACTGATTCCAAAGCCAATATTGAAAGTACCAGTAAAAACAGTGTATCTGCGGTAGGTGCAGAAAAAGTTTTAAAATGAGGATAGCAATATTTGTCTCTATATTGTTGTACTTACTTCAAAAATCAAAAAAATGTGGTACATTGTATCTATAAGATACACATGATATTTTACTACATAATGATACCGAAGTCAAAAGGATATACGAAATGAGAAAGAGAGGAAATGTGTATGGCTACAATTTATTATGTTGCAAAATCTGGTTCCGATAGAAATCCGGGAACAAAAAATTGTCCATTTCTTACGATTCAACGGGCAGCAGATGTGGCGGTCGCAGGAGATACGGTGATTGTCCATGAAGGCGTGTACCGTGAGTGGGTAAAGCCGAGATACGGAGGCCTTACGTCGGACTGCCGAATTACATATATGGCAGCACAGGGAGAGCATGTGGTGATAAAAGGTTCCGAACAGGTGGATAACTGGGAGCTTGTGGAAGGAACTGTGTGGAAAACAGAAGTTGATAATACTGTTTTTAGGGATTACAATCCATTTGCCACGGAAATCGATGGTGACTGGATGGTAAGCCCCAGAGAAAAGAAGGTTCACACCGGTGATGTTTATCTGAATGGTAAGTCTTTTTTTGAGGCGGATTCTTTGGACAAGGTATTTCATCCGGAGAAGTGGGAGAAGAGTATCCATGAGACATGGGGCTGGCGGGAAGAGAAACTGATAAGTCCGGAAGATTCTCTTTACCGCTGGTATGCAGAGGTTGCGGATGAAAAGACAACCATTTATGCAAATTTTCACGGAACCAATCCCAATGAAGCATGCGTTGAAATTAATGTGAGAAAATGCTGCTTTTTCCCGGACAGGACAGGGCTGGATTATATTACGGTAAAGGGCTTTGAGATTGCACAGGCGGCAACCATCTGGGCACCGCCTACCGGAAAACAGTACGGAATTATCGGACCAAACTGGAGTAAGGGATGGATTATTGAGGATAATATCATTCATGATTCCAAGTGCAGTGCGGTAAGCCTTGGAAAAGAAGAAACCACCGGTGATAATAACTTCACAAAATGGGGAAGAAAGCCGGGGTATCAGTATCAGATGGAGGCAGTCTTTCGAGCACTAGCCATCGGCTGGAGCAAGGAAAAAGTGGGTTCCCATATTGTCCGGAACAACCGGATTTACGATTGCGGACAGAATGGTATCGTAGGTCATATGAGCTCGGCATTTTGTGAGATTTATGGAAATGAGATTTTTAGAATCGGAACAAAGCATGAGTATTATGGACATGAGCTTGGCGGAATTAAATTGCATGCAGCAATTGATACATATATTCACAATAATTACATTCATCACTGTACACTGGGAACATGGCTTGACTGGCAGGCACAGGGCATTCGGGTAAGTGCGAATATTTACGATAACAATAATCGTGACTTTTTTATTGAAGTTACCCATGGTCCATATCTGGTGGATAACAATATTTTTACGTCTGAGTATGCGTTTGACAATGCGGCTCAGGGCGGTGCTTATGTGAACAATCTGGTGTGTGGTTTCTTAAATCATTATCCCGTATTGAACCGTTCCACACCGTATCATTTTCCACATTCGACCATGGTGGCCGGCACAGTGCCAGTGTATGGCGGAGATGACCGTTGGTTTCAGAATCTGTTTATCGGTGGTCAGGAAGAGAATCGGCACTATGGAACTGCAGAATATAACGGTTCACCGGTTTCACTGGAAAGCTATATCGAGGAAGTGCAGAGCCTTGGTTATGGGGATGTAGAGCAGTATGAGAGGGTGAAGCAGCCGGCGTATATTGATGGAAATGTTTATCTGGGTGGAGCAGTAGCTTTTGAGCAGGAAGTAAACTGTTATGCAGATAATGTGAAAGCAGAGGCGAAGATTGTTACTGAAGAGGATGGGGTGTATCTGGATATCACCTTACCGGAGGAAATGTTTACATTAAAGGGCAAGGTGATTACAAGTAAGGATTTGGGAATGACACGTATTACAGAGGGCAGATTTGAAAATCGTGATGGAGGCGATTTGGCAATTGATTCTGACCTTGTGGGAAATGTCATGAGTGAGACCGTGATTGCGGGGCCATTGCAGAACGTGCAGGCAGGAAATAATAAAGTGAAAATATGGGATAATCTGAAGCTTCGTGGAGTAAAAGCATATATATAAAAATATCTGTCAACTACTTGACACAAGAGGGAAGTAATATGCCGGACATCAGTATGCTTGTTGAGATAGCTGAGTTCTATGAGGTTGACATCCGAGAAATCATTGATGGAGAAAGGAAAAGTGAGAATATGAATGATGAAGTAAAAGTAACAATATTAGCGGTTGCAGATTATGCGGATAAACAAAAAAACAAGCGGTATTAAGGGCTATTATTATGTTTGCCCTAGAAATGCTTTGTTGCGGATTCACAATAGCTTCTATAATTTTGATAGAGAGCAGTGATGTGAAAATCAGTCTTTGGTTTGCGGCAATTCCGCTGGCTATGACAATAGCGTATTCTGTTCTATTAGTTATAAATGCAAAAAGATATATTCACAAATAGGTAATTGCGAAACAAGTTTGAAATCTTGATTCCAATAGGGAAAAATCCAACAGAACCGGATTTTAAAGAGATGTTTATGCGAAATAGGATTTTATTGCATAAAAACAAAGCAGATAGAATTATCTGCCTGCAACACAAAAAGGTATTTGTTGTTATCAAATTTATTTTGGCAATCTGAAAAAATATCTGACAAAGAAAGCTGTTTGTATGTTATCATATAAGTACGACTCCTTTACTGGTGGATATGGTTAGTAGTTTATAGTCAATTCTATTTTACCATAAATCAGTGAGGAGTTGTTTTATTTTGTAATGAAAAATATCCCGTATTTATGCGAGGTTTTGGTGTTTCGCAAACGCCTATAAAATCATAAGGGAAATCCAACATAAAAACAACGATTTTTTGTCTTAATTTATGGGTTCATTATAGTTGTATTGCAAATATAGCAAAAAATCTACCAAAAACAAAATATATTTTTAAAAATTTTTTGGTAAGGTTCATTATAGTTGTATTGCAAATATAGCAAAAAACTACCAAAAACAAAATATACTTTTAACAATTTTTTGGCAAATTATATAGTTTTTATGGATGCTAGACAAAACAGATTATGTGATAATAACATATATTATTTAAGAAACGGGGGTTTTAATGTGAAAAGAAACAAAAATCTAGGATGGAAAAAGGCATGTGCAGCCATGATGGCAGCCGCAATGACTATTACAATGCTGCCGGTAAACAGCATGGCGCAGACATCAGCAACTGCCGTAGAAAGCGGAAAATTTTCCAATCCTGTTATTTATGCGGATGTACCGGATATGGATATCATTCGTGTGAATGACACCTATTACATGGTAAGTACGACAATGCATCTCTCACCGGGATGTCCAATCATGAAGTCAAAAGATCTTGTCAACTGGGAGATCGTCAATTACGTATATGACATTCTCGGTGATACAGATGCCATGAACTTAAGAAATGGTGAAAGCATGTATGGTAATGGACAGTGGGCAGCAAGCTTACAGTACCATAATAACAAGTATTATGTTGCGTTTAATTCGAATACAACAGGACATGCTTACATCTATACCACAGATGATATTGAAAATGGTTCATGGACAAAGACAGAATTAGCAAACTTCTACCATGATATGGCATTATTCTTTGATGGTGATACGCCTTATATCGTGTATGGAAGCGGTGAGATCAAATATGTAGAATTAAGTGAAGATCTTTCCGGAGAAAAAGAGGGCGGAAAGCGCGGAACTTTATTCTCAGCTCATAGTGGAGCAGATGCGGGTAAATTTGATGGTGGTTTATCTTTTGAAGGAACACATGTGATGAAAAAAGATGGTTACTATTATGTGTTCAATATCTGCTGGCCGAGTGGGAAGCCGAGAATTGAAGTGTGTCACAGAAGCAAATCCTTTATCGGCGGCACATGGGAAACGAAAGAGATTTTAAATGCAAACTTTTCGAATAATGGAACGAGTGGAGGTGTCGCACAAGGTGGTGTGATCGATACAGAAGATGGCAGATGGTACGGATTTATGTTCCAGGATCATGGTGCGATCGGACGTACACCGGTTCTTACTGATTGTACATGGATCGACGGCTGGCCAATGCTTGGTAAAAACGGCGATGGCAAGACAGTAGAAGCTGAAATGGAACTTCCGGTAGAAGGAAGTGAGAGCAAATCACTGGTAAAATCGGATGAATTTTACAATGATGCAGAACATAGAGTATTCGATGCTGCGAAAGAGGGCGCAGAATCTCATATGGCTATGATGTCAGCAGATATAGATGCTACGGGAGCAGATGACGCAAAGACAGAACCGGCTGAAACACCGGAAGATCAGACTGTAGAATTAGTAGCAAACGGCAGTTTTGATGACGGAACAAAAGGCTGGAGAGCGTTTGAAGGTGGCACGATCAGTGCAGAAACCGATAAAAGTGGAAATAACTACGGAAAGATCACAGGCAGAACAGGTACAGGAAGCGGTCTTGCCTATGATCTGTCAGGAAAGATCGTAGAAGGTGTCAAATATCATATCAAGGCAAAGATCAAATATGATAATGAGAATGGACCTGCTACAAGAAAATTCAACATCACATTCCAGAATGGTACAGCATGGAATTACAGACAGGTTGCAGGCGGTGTTGATGTTGCGAAGGGTAAATGGACAGAAATCGAATGTGATTATGTACCGGGTAAATCTACTGAAGGTAATCCATTCAGTTCTGTAGAAAATACCATGTTTTTTGAAACAGGATGGGTACCTTCAGCGACTGCAGAGAATGATCTGATGGATTTTTATGTAGATGATGTTTCTGTTACTTATAACAAATCGGATCTTCCGGATGAAGAAGAAAATGATAATCTCATCGAACTGATCACAAATGGAGATGTAGAAACCGGAAAGACTACCGGATGGAGATCCACACCACAGGAACCAGATGCAAAGGATGAAAAAAATGCTGTATTAACAGCAGTTGCAGAAGAAGGAGCATCCGGTAAATATTGTCTTTCTGTTGCTAACAGATTAACAACCGGAATGGGTGCATGTCAGGATATCAGTGGAAAATTAGAGTTTGGTAAAACATATACTATATCCGGTAAATTAAAATATACGACAGGACCGGATACAAAGAAATTTATGGTGACGATCCAGAATGGTGATAATTATAACTGGAGAGAAAATCTGGTAACAATCAATGCTACAAAGGGTAAATGGGCTACATTTAAAGGTACTTATACCGTACATGATAAGAGTGAGAGTTTCCCATTTGATCCAACAAAGAATTTTATCTTTATTGAAACACCATGGACACAAAATCCAACAGCAGAAAATGACCAGATGGCATATTATCTCGATGATTTCTCCATGACAACAGAAGATGATAATATCGTTAAGAATGGTTCATTTGAAAAAGGAAAAGCAAACTGGACCGGATTTGAAGGTGGTACGATCGAAATCAAAGATGATGCAAAGGGTGCACAGGACGGAAGTAAATATATTGCAGCTACTAAGAGAACTGCATGTGCACAGGGACCATCGCAGGATGTCAGCAATAAACTGAGTGCGGGAAGTACCTACGTTGTATCTGCATGGGTAAAATATGACGCAAAAGATGCTGTTGACAGCAAATCTTTTAATATGACGATCCAGAATGGACCAAATTATAAATACCGTAAAGTAATCAAGAGTGCAACAGCAAAGAAAGGTGAATGGACACAGATCACAGGAGAATATACAATGCCGGATGATGCGATCACCAACCAGAACTATATTTTCTTTGAAACAGGCTGGGCACAGTCACCGACTAAGACAGATGATTTGATGGATTTTTATGTGGATAATGTTACTGTAAAAGAGAAGGTTGTAGATAAAGAACCGGCTGAATCAGGAGAACACGATTACAATGGTTCAGATCTTGATCTGGTATGGCAGTGGAACCACAATCCAAATAACAATAACTGGTCGTTGACAGACAGGGCAGGCTGGCTTCGTCTGACAACAGGAAGTAAAGCAACAAGTATATTAAATGCAAGAAATACACTGACACAGAGAACATTTGGACCGACCTGTTCCGGTAAGATCAAAATGGATATCTCCGGAATGAAAAATGGAGATTATGCAGGACTTGCAGCATTCTCTTATAACTATGGTTATATTGCAGTGAAAAAAGAGGGTACCGCTGCAAAACTTGTCATGGTAGATGCACATAATAACCAGGCAGAAGATGCGGATAAGCCAAGAGTTGCAGCAAGTGTGGACTGTAAATCAGATATCGTTTACCTGAAAGAAGATTTTAACTTTGCAGGTGGAGATAAAGTCACATTCTATTACAGCTTTGATGGCAGCACATGGACACAGTTAGGTGATCCGATGCAGTTAAGTTATGAACTGAAACATTTTATGGGAAGTAAATTTGCAATCTTTAACTATGCAACAAAATCTACAGGCGGTTATGCAGATTTTGACTACTTCCGTGTAACAGATAAATTAACAGGAACAGATGCACCGGAAGCAAAAGACCACGCAGCATCTTTAAGCGGAACAGAAGAAATAAGTGGTGTGATCAACAGTGAGGCTACAGTAAAAGTAACAATGGATGCACTGATCGGAGAAGGTCATACAGACTTAAAAGCATCCTTATCCATTCCATCAGGCATGGATGTAAAAGATGTTACATTTAACAGTGATGCGATCACTGGTGAAACATCATGGGACTTTAAAAATGGTCATCTTGTATTACAGGCAGCAGGAAAAGACCTTGCTTTTAAAGCAGCAGATCAATTATTTGCAACTGTAACATTAAAAATGACAGGTTATGCAGATAAAGATACAACGGTAAATGTCAGCGCTGATTATATTACAGCAGATAAAGGTACTGTAGAATATGATGTTAAAGCCTGCAGCTTAGATATCAAAGAAAAATATTTAGATACAAAAGCACTTGCTAAGAAATTAGGATATAGCAATCCACTTGTAACAACTGATTTTGGTGCTGATCCATATGCAATCGTATATAATGGCAGAGTTTATGTATACATGACATCTGATGATTATGAATATGATGCAGATGGGAAGTTAGTAAATAACTCCTTTAATTATATTAAAACATTGCGTATCATATCTTCTGATGATATGGTCAACTGGACAGATCACGGAGAGATTAAGGTAGCAGGAAACGACGGAGCAGCAAAATGGGCAAGTCACTCATGGGCACCGGCGATCGCCTATAAACAGATTGATGGAAAAGATAAGTTCTTCTTATACTTTGCAAATGATGCGTCCGGTATCGGTGTATTAGAAGCAGATACTCCGCTTGGACCATGGAAAGATCCGATTGGAAAGGCATTACTGACAGGAAAAACACCGGGTTGTGAAGGTGTTGTATGGTGCTTCGATCCGGCAGTACTTGTAGATGATGATGGAAGTGCATATATCTACTTCGGCGGTGGTGTACCAGATGGTCAGCAGAACAATCCAAAAACAGCGCGAGTTGCAAAACTTGGCGAAGATATGATCAGCATTGATGGTGAGGCAAAAGAAATTGATGCTCCATGTATGTTCGAGGATTCCGGTATTTTCAAATATGGTGATAAATATTATTACAGTTATTGTTCAAACTTTATAAGCCCGCATAAAGATAAAAAAGATGGATATCCGGGATATGGAACTATCTGCTATATGGTAAGTGACAATCCGATGGGACCATTTAAATATGCAGGTGAAGTATTTGAAAATCCACAGAAATGGTTTGGTGTAGGTGGAAATAACCATCATGCAACCTTTGTATATGAAGGGAAATCATACTTCATATACCATGCACAGACTTTATCAAAAGCACAGGAAGAAGCACAGGGACTTGCACCCGGTACATTGACAAAAGGATATCGTTCCACACATATTGATCCGATTGAATTGAATTCTGATGGAACGATTCGTCCGATTGCAGGAACTTATGAAGGTATCAGCCAGTTAAAGACGATCAATCCTTATGAGAGAATTGATGCTGAAACAGTTGCATGGAATGCAGGTATTAAGATTGCGGACTGTGCAGAAGAAGGCAAATTATTCAAAGACTTTAACAGACAGATCACAGATCTTCAGGATGGTGACTGGACATCTGTTGCCCAGGCAGCATTTGGTAACAGAGGTGCAGCAGAATTTACAGTAAAGGCAGCTTCAAAATCCGGTGGACAGATCGAGATCCATATGGACAGCCCGGAAGGAGCATTAGTTGGTACGGTAAATGTAGAAGCAACCGGAAGTGAAGATACATTTAAAGAATTCAGTTGTAAACTTGACCGTATTACAGATACACACAATGTATTCCTTGTATTTAAAGGTAAGGCAGAAAATCTGATGAATATTGATTATTACAGCTTTGGTGAATATCAGGTCAAGACAGAAGCATTAAGCAGTAAGATCGCAGAAGCAGAAAGATTACTTTCCAGTCTGA
>NZ_QUJS01000013.1:0-504 GCF_003480745.1 Clostridium sp. AM27-31LB
CTCATGTTTAAGTTTTGACCTGTCCAAGTAAAACTTGGCATAGACAAAATTTTAATAAATTTTGCCATTAGAAGTTGTTTCACAACTTCGCGTCTGAATTTCATTAAGAAATCCGATTTACCTCGCATATTCTTATCTGCATGTGTTAGATAAGAACTTTGAAAATTTATTTTAGAATTTTCAGGGTTGTTTTACTGTTCAATTATCAAGGTTCCAGGTCTTTATCCGACCTTTTTTACACCGACATTTCTTTATCAGTGTTACTGACTTGCTGTTTGCGTCAGCGATATATATCTTATCACTTTTGCTTTAGCTTGTCAAGAACTTTTTTTATTTTATTTTTTGAAATCTTTCAAAAAATAAAATCTTGGAAATCTTTTTGATTTCCTGCTTTCGCACCAATAAGAAACTTTTTGCTTTCACGCTTTGTTTCTTATCGCTTTTTGCGACAGCGATATGTATCTTACAACATCTTTTCGACATTGTCAAGAACTTTTTTTTCAA
>NZ_QUJS01000013.1:514-82917 GCF_003480745.1 Clostridium sp. AM27-31LB
CATTGTCAAGAACTTTTTTTTCAATCTTTTGTATCTCGTCTCACGACCGTCCAATAAATTGAAATTTAGTGGAATAAACCACAACGGAGAAAGAGGGATTTGAACCCTCGCGCCGCGTGAACGACCTACACCCTTAGCAGGGGCGCCTCTTCAGCCTCTTGAGTATTTCTCCATTCAGCGTTTTTCCGCTGAGCAATACCTAGTATATCAATTTTATGACTACTTGTCAATCACTTTTTTTATTTTTTTTATTTTTTATTTGCCCTTTTTGAGCTTATATAACATTTTACTTTACAACATGATAACTATTTATGTGACTCATACATATTATTCTTTTTATTATCTATTACAACTATTGCCGGCAGATTTTCTACTTCGAGTTTTCTTATAGCTTCTGTTCCAAGATCATCATATGCTATTACTTCCGCTTTTTTTATGCATTTTGATAATAATGCACCGGCCCCACCTATTGCTGCAAAATATACTGCATTATTCTTATACATTGATTCTATGACATTATCTGAACGCTTTCCTTTGCCAATCATTCCCTTTAATCCATGCTCAAGCAGCAATGGTGTATATTTGTCCATTCGGCTGCTTGTAGTTGGTCCTGCTGAGCCTATGACCTGTCCTTCTCTCGCCGGAGATGGTCCGAGATAATAAATTATGTTATTCTTAAGTTCAAATGGTATGTTCTCACCATTTTTTATTGCTTCATACATTCTCTTATGTGCCGCATCTCTCGCAGTATAGATTGTTCCCGTTATATATACACAATCTCCTGCTTTTAATGAATTTACAATTTCATTATCTATTGGTGCATTTATATATCTGTCCATTTTATCCCTCATTTCCTTATATTTCGTTTAATTATTTTTTCTAAAACTCAATTTTCCTGACTTTTAACATTAAAATATTTCTTGCTTTTGGCACGGTCAATCTCAAATTTCCATCTGCCATAAAAGCATTTTTTTGCTCAGAAACAAATTTCAAGCCCTTATATACAATACTTATGAATCACATTTTTGCAATATTTTTTGTGCATAGCATATGTAAGCCATAAATTTCAGGTGTGAAAATTTATAATTTTTACAATATTCTCTTTTTATGACGGTTTACATGACAGCACATATTTATGGCAACAGGAAGTCCCGCTATATGTGTCGGGTAAGTCTCGATATTTACACCGAGTGCCGTTATCTTACCCCCAAGTCCACCTGGTCCTATATTAAGATTGTTTATCTCGTCTAAAAGTTCCTTTTCAAGTTCTGCGACATATTCTATGCTGCTTTCACTGTTTATATCTCTTGTGAGTGCTTTTTTTGCAAGCATTGCACATTTCTCAAATGTTCCGCCTATTCCTACTCCGACCACCACAGGAGGGCACGCATTTGGTCCTGCAAGTTTTACTGTCTCTATAACGGCATTTTTAACCCCCTCTATGCCATCGGCTGGCTTTAACATACATACCCTGCTCATATTTTCGCTTCCAAATCCTTTTGGTGCCACGGTTATCTCTACTTTGTCACCCGGAATTATCTCATAATGTATTATTGCAGGTGTGTTGTCTTTTGTGTTTTCTCTTATAAGCGGGTCTTTTACTACTGACTTTCTTAAATACCCCTCTGTATATCCCTCTCTGACACCCTGATTTATGGCATCCTCAAGATTTCCGCCTGTTATATGTACTTCCTGACCGACTTTTATAAATACGACTGCCATACCTGTGTCCTGACATATTGGAATCTGCTCCCTTTCAGCAATTTCCATGTTTTCTTCAAGCTGGCTCAATATTTTTTTTCCAATTTCTGAATTTTCAACTGCTGCCGAATTTATTATTTTATTTTTTACATCATCCGAAAGTATATAGTTCGCTTCTATACACATTTCCTTAATGTTCTTTGTGATTTCATCTGTTGAAACTTCTCTCATTTTATCCCTCTTTCTTAGATTAAATCTTTTTAATATATTTCAATATAGCCCGGTCATATTAAACCGGGCTAATAAGATTTATTATTTTATTTCATCTTCCTCGATAAGACCATTCTCAACTTCTTCAGGAATTGTTTCTCTTACACGAGTCATACTTGCTACAACGACTTCTTTATTTTCCGAATCCATCTCGATCATCTTTACGCCCGATGTGATACGCCCAAGAACTGACACTTCACTTACCATAAGCTGTATGATTATACCCTCTGTATTGATAATCATAACTTCTGTATCTTCATTTACGGCTTTGGCTGCAACTACATTACCTGTCTTTTCGGTAATCTTATAGCACTTAATTCCTTTTCCGCCACGGTGCTGTACGGTAAATTCATCTATATCCGTTCTCTTGCCCATTCCGTACTCTGATACGATAAGCATATGCGTTCCCTGGGTATTTAACTGCATTGCGACTACTTCATCATCATATGAAAGATTCATACCTATAACACCCATAGATACTCGTCCTGTCGTTCTTACATCATTTTCATCAAATCTGATACACTGACCATGCTTTGTGACAAGGAAGATGTCCTTTGTATTGTCAGTGACTTTAACTTCTATCAGATCATCGTCATCCCTGAGGTTTATCGCCTGAAGTCCTGATTTTCTAATATTGGCATATTCCATTATGGATGTTTTCTTTACAATACCTTTCTTTGTTGCCATAAAGAGATATTTATTTTCGTCATAATCACGGAGCGTTATAACCGCTGTTATCTTCTCTTCTGGCATTAGCTGAATAAGGTTGATTATTGCTGTTCCTCTCGCCGTACGGCCACATTCAGGTATCTGATACACCTTAAGCCTATACATTCTTCCTTTGTTTGTAAAGAACATTATATAGTGGTGTGTCGTTGTCATAAGCATATTTTCGATGTAATCATCATCTATCGTCTGCATTCCCTTTATGCCCTTACCGCCACGGTGCTGGCTCTTAAAGTTGTCTACTGACATACGCTTGATATATCCGAGTTTTGTCATTGTGATGACCGTATTTTCGTTTGGTATAAGGTCTTCCATTGATATGTCAAATTCATCATATCCGATAGATGTTCTTCTGTCATCACCGTATTTGTCACGGATTTCAATAATCTCTTTTTTGACAACACCAAGTAATACCTTGCGGTCTGCAAGAATTGCTCTGTATTCTTCAATTACTTTCTTTAATTCTGCATACTCATTTTCAAGTTTTTCTCTTTCCAGACCTGTAAGTGCACGAAGACGCATCTCGACAATGGAGTTTGCCTGCGGTTCAGACAGAGAAAATCTCTCCATAAGCTTTTCTTTTGCCTCTGCTGCCGTTTTTGAGGCTCTTATAAGCTGTATTACCTCGTCTATGTTGTCGAGGGCAATAAGCAGTCCCTCTACGATATGTGCTCTTTCCTCAGCCTTGTTTAAGTCATACTGCGTCCTTCTGGTAACGACTTCCTCCTGATGTTTCAGATAATACTGAAGCATCTGCAAAAGGTTCATTACGACAGGCTCATTATTTACAAGTGCAAGCATGATAACACCAAATGTGTCCTGTAACTGGGTATGCTTATAAAGCTGGTTAAGAACTATGTTTGGATTTACATCTCGTCTAAGCTCGATACAAATACGCATACCCTCTCGGCTTGTCTCATCTCTAAGGTCTGTTATTCCGTCAACTCTCTTATCCCTGTGAAGCTCGGATATTTTTTCTATGAGTTTTGCCTTGTTTACCATGTACGGAAGTTCAGTCACAACAATTCTGTTTTTGCCGTTTTCCATAGGCTCTATGTTTGAAACAGCACGAACTCTTATCTTGCCCCTTCCTGTTCTGTAAGCCTGCTCAATGCCGCTTGTTCCAAGTATCTCTGCTCCCGTTGGGAAATCAGGTCCTTTTATTATTTTTAATAATTCTTCTATCTCAGTTTTTTTGTCTATCTCATAGTTGTCTATTATCTTTACGACACCGTCAATAACCTCACGGAGATTGTGAGGCGGGATATTTGTTGCCATACCTACTGCGATACCACTTGTTCCGTTTACAAGAAGATTCGGAAATCTTGACGGAAGTACAACGGGCTCTTTTTCAGTCTCATCGAAGTTCGGTATAAAATCAACAGTATCTTTCTTTATGTCTCTAAGCATCTCTATTGAAATCTTGCTGAGTCTTGCCTCAGTGTAACGCATGGCTGCTGCCCCGTCACCGTCAACTGAGCCGAAGTTTCCATGTCCGTCAACAAGAGGGTATCTTGTAGACCAGTCCTGAGCAAGATTTACAAGTGCTCCATAAATAGAGCTGTCACCGTGTGGATGATATTTACCCATAGTATCACCGACAATACGGGCACATTTACGGTGTGGCTTGTCAGGTCCGTTATTTAATTCTATCATGGCATACATAATACGCCTTTGAACAGGCTTTAGACCGTCCCTTACATCCGGTAAAGCTCTCGCAGCTATTACCGACATTGCGTAATCTATGTATGAGGTCTCCATGGTCTTTTTAAGGTCAACTTCATTAATCTTATCAAAGATATTTTCGTCCATTTTCATCCTCATTTCTGCATTTTGCTGATTTTCATACTAATCCTGTGCTGTTTTGCACACAACAAGTTTGTGCAAAGCACAAATCCTGAATATATTGATTTTTACGCTATATATCTAAATTTCTTACATACTTAGCATTTTCCTCAATGAACTGGCGGCGCGGCTCTACTTTGTCGCCCATCAATGTATTAAATACTACATTCATTTCCGCCTCAGAATCATTGTCCATGTTTACACGGAGAAGTATTCTCTTTTCAGGGTCCATTGTTGTATCCCAGAGCTGCTCTGCATCCATCTCTCCAAGACCTTTGTAACGCTGTATCTTGTTATTGCTGTCTCGTCCTATCTCTGCAAGTATCTGTGCAAGCTCATTGTCATCATAAGCATAGTGCACGACCTTGTTTCTCTCTACCTTGTAAAGAGGCGGCTGTGCAAGATATACATGTCCCTGCTTGATAAGTTCAGGCATAAATCTGTAAAGGAATGTAAGCATAAGTGTTGCAATATGAGCACCGTCTACATCGGCATCAGTCATTATGACTATTTTATCATATCTTAGCTTTGATATGTCAAAATCCTCCCCGATACCAGTACCAAATGCCGTTATCATTGCTTTTATTTCATTGTTTACAAGAATCTTGTCAAGTCTTGATTTCTCAACATTCAATATCTTACCACGAAGCGGAAGTATCGCCTGTGTTGCCCTGTTTCTTGCAGTCTTTGCACTTCCACCGGCTGAATCTCCCTCGACTATGTAAATCTCGCAATTCTTTGGGTCTTTATCACTGCAATCTGCAAGTTTTCCCGGAAGACTTGTGCTTTCAAGTGCAGTCTTTCTTCTTGTAAGATCTCTTGCCTTTCTCGCTGCATCCCTTGCTCTCTGTGCAAGTATAGCTTTGTCACAGATAATCTTTGCAATCTGAGGATTTTGCTCAAGAAAGTAGGTAAGCTGTTCACTCACTACACTCTCAACAGCACCTCTCGCCTCACTGTTTCCAAGTTTCTGTTTAGTCTGACCTTCAAACTGAGGTTCAGAAATCTTTATGCTGACGATTGCTGCAAGTCCCTCTCTAATATCCTCACCGGCAAGATTAGGCTCGCTGTCTTTGAGAAGTTTGTTTGTTCTCGCATAATCGTTAAAGCACTTTGTAAGGGCATTTCTAAAGCCTGTAAGATGTGTTCCTCCCTCAGGTGTCGTGATATTATTTACAAAGCTGTATGTACTTTCTGTATATGAATCATTGTGCTGCATTGCAACTTCAACATATATGTTGTTTTTAATTCCCTCACAGTAGATAACATCATCATAGATTGGTGTCTGACTTTTATTTAAATAGTCAACATACTCCTTAATACCGCCCTCATAGTGAAAAGCTCTTATCTTAGGCTCTTCAAGTCTTTTATCTATAAGTACTATCTTTATTCCCTTTGTAAGAAATGCCATCTCACGAAGTCTCTGCCTGAGCGTATCAAAATCAAAAACAGTTTCTTCAAAAATTTCTTTGTCAGGTAAAAATACAACCTCTGTTCCTCTCTTTGTCGTATCTCCGACCACTTTGAGCGGATACATTACTTTTCCACGCTCATATCTCTGCCTATACATTTTTCCGTCCTTGTGAATCGTAACCTCAAGCCATTCCGACAAAGCATTTACAACAGATGCTCCTACACCGTGGAGACCACCTGATACTTTGTATCCACCGCCTCCGAACTTACCTCCGGCATGAAGGATTGTAAATACAACTTCTACCGCAGGCAGTCCTGCTTTTTTGTTTATACCTACAGGAATTCCACGACCATTGTCCTTTACACAGATGGAATTATCCTCATTTATTGATACCTCTATCTCCGTACAATATCCAGCCAGCGCCTCATCAACCGAATTATCTACTATCTCATAGACCAGATGATGAAGTCCTCTTACAGATGTACTTCCAATATACATACCAGGTCTTTTACGCACAGCCTCAAGTCCCTCTAATATCTGAATCTGGTCTGCACCGTATTCACCATTAACTTCTGTTCCCATCTTTTCCTCCATTTCCTGCTAACTGCATTACTTCTAAATACTCTCCACTTTATTTTTCTATCTTTACTGTACCATCTGTCACTTTAAAAATTCTGTCTAAAGCAAGACTTTTGTCTATAAATTCTTCAAGTCCGGTACAAGTAACTATCGTCTGTATGTCACTTATGCTCTCCATCAAAAAATTTTGTCTGTTCCTGTCAAGCTCTGACAACACATCATCAAGTAATAATACAGGTGTATCACCTATTATCTTTTTTACAAGTTCTATCTCCGCAAGTTTTAAAGACAAGGCACAAGTTCTTTGCTGTCCCTGCGAACCAAATCTGCGAATATCTATATCTCCATTCATGAAACATATATCATCTCTGTGAGGTCCAACACCTGTATTACAAAAATGCAAATCCTTTTTTCTTGTCTGCTTAAGCTTGTCTGCAAAATTTTCCCATGATACATCCGGCTCATAAAAAACTTCAACCCGCTCTTTTCCGCCGGTCAGCCTTGAATTGTATTTAGTCACAATCTCAGAAAGCATCTGTAAAAATTTTGTACGGGTTTTTATTATCCTAATACCATAATTTACAAGCTGTTCGTCCCATATATCAAGCGTATCAATAAGTGACGGCTCATAAATCATCTGTTTTAAAAGCTTGTTTCGCTGGTGAAGCACTTTATTGTATTCTCCAAGATCATAAAGATATACATTGTCAAGCTGTGACAATTCGAGATTTACAAATCTTCTCCTCTCTGACGGTCCATTCTTGACTATTTTTAAATCCTCCGGTGAAAAAAAGATGATATTTACCATGCCTAACAGCTCACTTGACCGTCTGATAGGTATTCCGTCAATCGCAATTCCCTTCGCCTTATTTTTTCTAAGATGCATATCTATACGGTGTGACACTCCACGCTTGGTTATAAACATACGGATATGAGCTTCGCCACAGCCTATTTTTATGAGTTCCTTATCATTACTTCCCTTATGAGATTTGGTAGTTCCGGCTACAAAGACAGATTCCAGTATGTTGGTTTTTCCCTGAGCATTGTCACCATACAAAATATTAGTATGCTCATGAAAATCAAGTCTGGCAGAATCATAATTTCTGAAATTTCCCACCTCTATTGAATCAATCTTCATAACATTCCACCTTACTCCCCGATAACAGTAACTTGCTTTCCGTCATACTCAAATACATCCTGAGGATAAAGTTTTCTTCCCCTTCTTGTATCTACTTCGCCATTAACTTTAACCTCACCATTTTGAACGACTATCTTTGCTTCAACACCTGATGATACAAGATTTGCAAGTTTAAGAGCCTGACCAAGTTTTATAAATTCATCACTAATCTGTATTGCTTCCATTTTAGCCTCCAATCATTTTAATTAAAATTAACAGGTAATATAAGATAAATATAGCTTTCATCCTTATCTCTGATAAAGCACGGAGCTTTTGGATTTATCATATAAAGCGTAATCTCCTCATCATCTATAACCCTTAATGCATCAATTAAGAATCGTGGATTAAAGCCGATAAGAATATCTTTACCTTCCTTAACTGCATCTATTTCTTCATCCATAGAACCAATAGACGAATTCATTGCAAGTCCCATACTATTGTCCTTTATATCAATAATAACAGGTTTCTTTTCAGATTCCTTCATGAGAAGAGTTGTTCTGTCAATACTGTCGAGCATTTCTTTTTTATTTACAGTAATCTTAGTTTCATAATCACTTGAAAGCATCTTATCTATTTTATAATACTCCCCCTCTATAAGTCTCGAGAGAACTACTGTATTTTCAAATTCAAAAAGTATATGCTTGTCCGTAAAATAAATCTTAACAATATCATCAACACCTCCATTAAGAATCTTGTTAATCTCAATGAGCGTTTTACCTGGAATAATAACGCTGATATTGTCATAGGAGTTGTTTAACTCAACATTTCTTATAGATATTCTATGTCCATCAAGAGAAACAACCTTTAATTTATTATCAGTAATCTCAAATAATTCGCCTGTCATAACTTTAGTATTTTCATTATCAGAAATACTAAAGACAGTCTGTCTGATAATATCTTTAAGCGTAAATTGAGATATTTCTACATGTTTTTCTTTAACAATCTGTGGGAGGTATGGAAATTCATCTGTAGGTTTAGCTGCAATATTGAACTTTGCCTTTCCACATTTAATAAATAATTGATAGTTTTCATTAACGTTAATCTCTACCTGCTCAGATGGTAATTTACGAATAATGTCTGAAAATACTTTTGCTCCTATAGCAACATTACCTTCTTCAACAATTTGACCTTCAATTACAGTTTCAATACCAATCTCAAGGTCATTGGCAATAAGCTTAATAATATTATTCTCAGCTTCAATAACAAGACATTCTAAGATTGCCATAGTTGATTTCCCCGGAATAGCTTTAAGAACAATATTTATACCATCGAGTAATTTACTTTTATCACAAATGATGTTCATTGTGTATAACTCCCTTCAAAACTTTTTTAGAAAAAAATAAAAAATAATAATAGTAAATTCAGCAGTAGCAGCAGTAGGGGGTGTTGATAAGTTGAAAAGTACCTCAAACCACTGTGGATACTGAATTAGTCAGTATGGATAACTATCTTAACAAAATCTGAATTGATGTTGATAACTGCTAAATTATCCACAATTACAAAAGTGAAAATTGGGAAAATGTTAATCTGTATCAACAAAAATTGTCGATATGTCAATTTTATATCAACAAAAATACACAGATTACATCCATAGTCGGATATAAACTGTAAATGTTATTACTTATATAAAGTAAAACTTAATTAAAAGATCATTGAGGGTCAATTTTCTTATTCAGGACATCAAGAGTTTTTATAAGGTCCTCATTGTTGTCCGGATCATTTAATTTCTTCTCTATTATTTCAATACCATGAAGTATAGTAGAATGATGTCTGTTGCCAAGTTTATTACCAATTTCTGCAAGCGGACTGCTTGTAAGCTGGCGGCATAAATACATACAGATATGACGAGGAAATGCAATATTTGAATTACGCTTAGTAGACATAAGGTCTTTAACTGTAATTCCAAAATGATCTGCAACAGTCTCGGTAATATAATCAATGGTTATTTGTCGTTTCATATTCGGATTTATCATATCTGACAAAGCTTCTTTGGCAAGTTCCATTGTGACTTCTTTGCCGCATAGGTTTGAAAAAGAGATTACTTTATTTATGGCACCCTGTAACTCTCGTATGTTTGATATTATATTAGAAGCAATGTAATCTAATATAGAATCGTCTATAGCAATATTTTCCTCGATGACTTTTTTGCGGAGAATCGCCATTCTTGTCTCATAGGTAGGCGTTTTTATATCAACAGTAAGTCCCATCTCAAAACGGGAACGAAGACGTTCTTCTAGCGTAGTCATTGTAGAAGGATGTTTATCGCTGGATATGATAATTTGTTTTCCTAAACCATGAAGATGATTAAATGTATGGAAAAATTCAAGCTGCGTAGCTTCTTTTCCTTCAATAAACTGAATATCATCTATAAGGAGTACATCAACCGTTCTATATTTATTTCTAAAATCCTGACGTGCCGTGGAATGTTCATTTTTGCTGTCTCGAACGGCATCTACTATTTCGTTTGTAAAAGTTTCGCTTGTAACATAAACGACCTTTTTGGTCTTGTCGTGCTCCAAAATATAGTTGGCGATGGCGTGCATCAGATGGGTTTTACCGAGTCCGGCACCTCCATATATAAAAAGAGGATTGTATGTATCACCGGGTTCTTCGGCTACTTTCAAAGATGCAGCATGGGCATAGTCATTGTTGTCGCCGACAATAAAAGTGTCAAAGGTGTAGTTTGGGTTAATGGATGGGTTCAATCTCACTTTTTTTTCTTCTTTTTCAGGCATATTAGTGGAATTTTTGGCATCAAGCTCAGTTAAAGAAATGTAGGTAAGTTCATAATGAACATTAGTAACTTCTTCAATCGCAACAGAAAGAAAAGTGTTGTATTTCTGTTCAATAAACTGTTTGCTGTTGCTTCCAATGCTTGTATCATCTATTAATATGGTAATAGTATTGTCTTTTACGCCATACAAACTTAATTTTTTAATGAAAGTACGATAGGATACATCAGAAATATCAAAATCCACTTTCATCCGCTCAAGGATTTCGTCCCATCTTTCATAAAGTTCATTTTCCAAGACTTTGTACCTCATTTCTTAAAAATTTCCAAAATGTTAATAACCTATCTAAATAAAGATAAAATAGGCACTAATAACACATCATATATAATCATTTTATCTCAAAAAGGCATAAAATACAAGTTATTATCAACAAAAGTGCATAGATGTTAATAAAAACTGTTGATATGTTGTTAATAATGTTGAAAATGAAGTTAAAACTGAAATTTATAACTAATTAACAGTTATCAACACTAAATTAACAAAAATTGTGCATAACTTGTTATTTATTAGAAAAGACAAAAAAACACGAAATTTCGGCAAAAAAGTGGATAATGTTAATAACTTTGTGGATAACTGTTGAAAGTATGTTGCATAGAGGGAGAGTTATCCACAAATTGTGCACATTTTGTTCATAACTCTTGACGAACATACATTTTATCAACATTCTTAAATACAGTATTTATAGGACTTTACACTATATAAACAGCTATGTTAATGATGTTGATTATTAATGTGGAATATTAATTGTGGAAATAGAAATAAAAAAGTTTCTTCCTATTATAATATGTTATTGATACAATCAACATATAAACAATTTTTTTGATTAACAGTATTAACTTGTGAATAAAACTGTTGAAAATGTGTTAAATGATGTGATTTTAATGTTAATATTAACAGTGTTCATATTAATCGGATATATGGGTAAATATTGTTATTTTGGAATGTTTAAAGTTATCATGGTATATAAACATCTTTGTACCAGCGGAGTTTATAAAACTAATAGCACCGATTTTATTAAATTTGTAACAGTTCAGCCTTTCATTTCTTAAATTCATCTAAAATCAAGAATTTTACTTGACGAATTGCTCTTTTGCTAATATAATATGTGATATGCGTGATTATATGCGTAGAAGTAGAAATAAAGGAGGTGTTTTGTAATGAAGATGACATTTCAGCCAAAGAAAAGATCAAGATCAAAGGTTCATGGTTTTAGAAAGAGAATGCAGACAGCTAATGGAAGAAAAGTATTAGCAAGCAGAAGAGCAAAAGGAAGACATAAGTTATCCGCATAGGTCGCAATTATGTGACCTTTTCTTCTATCATAAAGATTTGCCTTTGTAGAGGGAAAAGTTGTGTTTATATCGATTTCAAAAAATTTTGAATTTTTAAATGTATATCATCATGGTAAATCCTATGCCAACAGATATTTGGTTATGTATATACTAAAAAATGGCAGCAGTAATAACAGATATGGGATTACAGTCAGTAAAAAAGTTGGAAACAGTGTTGTCAGGCATAGGGTTACCAGATTGATAAGAGAGAGTATCAGATTAAATGAAGAAAAGTTTGCCAGGGGTTATGACATTGTTATAATTGCTAGAAATACAGCTAAAGGTAAAAAGTATAGTGATATTGCAAGTGCATTTTTACATTTGGGTAAGATGCATAAAATTTTAAGAGATGATCAACTATGAAATCAATACTTGTATTTATAATAAAAATATATCGTAAATATATATCTCCCTTGAAAGGAAGACCGACGTGTATATATACACCTACTTGTTCGCAATATGCGATAGAAGCACTGGAAAAGTATGGTTTTTTTAAAGGGAGTTTTTTGGCTGTAAAAAGAATTTTGAGGTGTCATCCTTTTGCGAAGGGCGGGTACGATCCGGTTCCTTGAGATTCCCCTTTGATTTGGCACAGGAGGACTTATAATTTATGAATGTAATTTTAACAACTTACCAAGGTGCTATTTTAGGACCGATAGCGAGAGTTCTGGGTTATATTTTACAGGCATTATATGCTTTATTGGCGAATTTCGGTATTGAGAATACAGGAATTTGTATGATTTTGTTTACATTTTTGGTAAATGGTCTGATGATGCCAATGCAGATCAAACAGCAGAAATTCTCAAAAATGTCGATGATAATGAATCCTGAAATTCAGGCGATTCAGAAAAAATATAAAAATAAGAAAGATCAGGCATCACAGCAGAAGATGTCTTTAGAAACTCAGGCAGTGTATCAGAAATATGGAGTAAGTCCGGCAAGCGGATGTCTGCCTATGCTGATAACATTTCCTATATTATTTGCGTTATATCGTGTTATTTATAATATTCCGGCATATGTACCTCAAGTATATGATGTTTACAGCGGAATCGCACAGCAGATTAAAAGTGCGGGAGTAAGCGTTGAGCAGCTCTCAAAGATGGTTTCATCAAGCACATATGTTGTTACAAATGCTGTATCAGCAGCAAAAAATAGTGATAATATAAGTTATTTTGTAGATGTACTTGGACAGTTCAATACGAATGCATGGACACAGCTTGCAGCAAAGTGCCCTGATTTAAAGACAGCTATTATGGAAGTAGCAGAAAAATCAAAGCATATCAACACATTCTTAGGGTTGAATATTGCAGATACTCCGGCAATAAAGAGTGTAAGTGTTATTATTCCGATTTTATCGGTGGTGACACAGATACTCAGCACGAAGATAAGTATGGCAGGAACACAGCAACCGGATGCATCAGACAATCCTACGGCACAGTCTATGAAGACTATGAATAATGTAATGCCATTTATTACCGGTTTGATGTGTTTTATGTTCCCAATAGGTGTTGGTATATACTGGGTTGCAGGTAATGTATTTCGTATATTCCAGGGAATTGGAATAAATGTCTATTTCTCAAAGATAGATATGGATGCCGAGATGGCAAAAAATGTTGAGAAGAATAAAAAGCGCATGGAAAAGATGGGGCTTGATCCTAATACCACAATGCAGGATATAGCTAAACAGAGGACGAGTTCCATTAACAATAAGACCACGCAGGCTAAGAGTTCAAATAAAAACAGCGGGATAAATAAAAATGCAAATACAGTCAGTAAAAAAGACTCACCTAATAATGGCGGAAACAAGAATTATAAAAAAGGCAGTATAGCGGCTTATGCAAATATGCTGGCTCGTGATACCGGTGACAAAGATAAGAAAGAATATCGTATAAATTCGCAGAGCAGCGGTAAAAGCCAGACAGAGAAGAAAAAGTAAGGTTGCTGTTTATAACACTTAGTGTGAATATCAATAATCGCATTGACTGTTATGGAAATGGAGGAGAATATGTCAGATTGGAGAGAATTTACAGGAAAAACAGTTGATGATGCATTGACAAATGCATTGGTTGAACTGGAAACTACAAGTGACAAAGTGGAATATGAAGTTTTAGAAGAAGGAAGTTCAGGAATACTTGGATTATTCAGTAAAGCTGCTGTTATCCGTGTCAAAAAGCTTGATGATATAAGAGAAACAGCGGTAGAATTCTTAAATGATGTATTCAAGGCAATGGAGATGGATGTCGATATTGAGATTGAATATAATGAAGTTGAAAATCAGATGAATATTGAACTTTCAGGAGATGAGATGGGGATGCTCATCGGTAAGAGAGGCGTTACACTTGATTCGCTTCAGTATCTTGTAAGTCTTGTGATAAACAAAAAGACAGAAGAGTATGTTAAAGTAAAGATAGATACAGAAAATTATCGTCAGAGAAGAAAGGAAACTCTTGAAAATCTTGCAAGAAATCTTGCACATAAGGTTAAGAGGATTCATAAGAGTGTTATTTTAGAGCCGATGAATCCTTATGAGAGAAGAGTGATTCATTCTACACTTCAGAATGATAAATATGTTGAAACTCACAGTGAAGGTGAGGAGCCATATAGAAAAGTTGTTATTTCTTTAAAGCCGGGCTTTGAAAAGGAATACGATAAGAAGAAAAAGTATGGTTATGGTAATAAATCAAGATACAGAAATAATGGTGGTTATAAAAAGTATAATAATTCATATAGGAAAAATTATAACAGATACGATGAAAATAAAGATGTAGTTCTTGATGAAACAAAAAATGCAACAGACGGAGAATAGTTGCTGGCAGATGGTAACTATGAATAAGGAAAGGGGCTGGTTTTCAGTCCCTTTTGCTTTATATTAAATTTGGAGGTTTTGATGCATACAAAAACTATTGCGAGTATTGCAAGTGGAATGGGCGGTGGAATAGGAGTAATAAGAATAAGCGGAGATGATGCTATGACTATCGCCGGTAAGATATTTAGAAAAAGAAGTCAGATAGACCTGTCATCAGAATGTGAGAAAGAAGATGTGCAGTCTGATGATAAATTTTTTGAAAAAACAGATACACATACGATACATTATGGATTTATCGTTGATGAGGGGAAAGTTGTAGACGAGGTTATGGTTTTGGTTATGAAAAAACCTAACAGTTATACAAGGGAAGATGTGATAGAGATTGATTCACACGGAGGACCATTTATAGTAAAAAAGATTTTGGAAACGGTACTGAAAAACGGGGCTGCTCTTGCTGAGCCGGGTGAATTTACCAAAAGGGCATTTTTTAATGGAAGAATAGATCTTGCACAGGCTGAGGCTGTAATGAAGCTTATATCATCTGAAAATAATTATGCTTTAGACAGTGCACTGAGCCAGCTTGAAGGAAATTTATCAAAATATATTGAAGATATAAGGCAGGATATACTTTATGATATGGGATATATAGAAGCTGCACTTGACGACCCTGAACATTATGACCTTGGAAAGTTTAGGTTTGAATTAAGAGATAAACTTGAGAGGGATAAAGATAAGCTTAATGAGCTTGTTGAGCATTTTGATGATGGCAGAATGAAGTCAGAGGGGATAAATACGGTTATAGTAGGAAAACCAAATGCCGGAAAGTCTTCGCTTATGAATCTGCTTCTCGATGAGGAAAGAGCCATTGTCACAAATGTAGCAGGTACGACAAGGGACATTCTTGAGGAGCGAGTTAAGCTTGGGGATGTTATTTTAAATCTTGTGGATACGGCAGGAATACATGAAACGGATGATGTTGTAGAAAATATCGGTGTAAATAAAGCAATAGAGTATGCAGATAAATGTGATTTTATAATATATGTTGTTGATTCAAGTGAAAAACTGGATGATGCAGATTTCCAGATAATTGATATATTGCAGCAGAAAAAGGGTGTAATATTAATGAATAAGTCTGATCTTAACCCGGTTACGACTGCCGACGATATTCAAAAAAGGCTTGACTGGGAATGTATTACATTTTCCAATGAGACAAAACAGGGAATGAAAGAGTTAGAAGATTATGTTAATAATTCATTCCTTGACGGAGATATATCGTTTAACGATCAAGTACATTTGACAGGTATAAGGCATAAAGAGGCGGTTATGGCTGCAATAGAAAGTATAGATGCCGTGCTGCAGGCAATAGACGATGAAATGCCGGAGGATTTCTTTACAATAGATATGATGGATGCTTATAAGGGACTTGGTCTGATAAACGGTGAAACGGCATCAGAGGATTTAGTCAATAAAATATTTAAAGAATTTTGTATGGGAAAATAAGATGGAGGTTAAGAAAATGCCATATACTTATGAAAGTTATGATGCGGTTGTAATAGGTGCAGGTCATGCCGGCTGCGAAGCTGCTTTAGCGACAGCAAGGCTTGGCTTAAAAACGCTTATATTTACGGTTAGCGTTGACAGTATTGCAATGATGCCGTGTAATCCAAATGTAGGTGGAAGTTCAAAAGGGCATTTGGTTAGGGAGATAGATGCGCTCGGTGGCGAGATGGGAAAAAACATAGACAGGACATTTATTCAGACGAAAATGTTAAATATGTCTAAAGGTCCGGCTGTTCACTCTTTAAGGGCACAGGCTGATAAAAAAAATTACAGTAATTCAATGAGAAGAGTGCTTGAAAATACGGATAATCTCACGATAAAACAGGGTGAGGTTGCACAGGTGCTTGTGGAAGATGGAAAAGTTGCGGGGGTTAAGACAACTTCTGATGCAATTTACCCTTGCAATGTTGTTATCATGTGTACGGGAACATATTTAAAGGCAAGATGTATATATGGTGATGTAAGCCAATATACAGGTCCTAATGGACTAAGTGCGGCTAACAGTCTCAGTCAGTCGCTTTTAGACCTCGGAATAGAGCTTAGAAGATTTAAAACGGGTACACCGGCAAGAGTTGATAAGAGAACGATTGACTTTTCTAAAATGGAGGAGCAGAAAGGTGATGAAAATATAGTTCCGTTTTCATTTACAAATACACCTGAAGAGTTGGAGAGAGAGCAAGTATCGTGCTGGCTTACCTACACTAACGAAGAAACACATGAAATTATTAGAGAAAATATTGACAGGTCACCAATATACTCTGGAAATATAAAGGGAACGGGTCCCAGATATTGTCCGTCAATAGAGGATAAAGTTGTTAGATTTGCTGACAAAAAAAGACATCAGGTATTTTTAGAGCCTGAGGGTCTATACACAAATGAGATGTATATAGGTGGAATGTCAAGTTCACTGCCGGAGGATGTGCAGTACAGAATGTACCATACAGTTCCGGGGCTTGAACACGCAGCAATCGTGAGGAATGCTTATGCTATCGAATATGACTGTATAAATCCGTTGCAGTTAAAAGCATCATTGGAATTTAAAAATATATCAGGATTTTTCAGTGCAGGACAGGCAAATGGAAGCTCAGGATATGAGGAGGCAGCAGCCCAGGGGATAATTGCAGGAATAAATGCGGCAAGAAAGTTCTTGGGAAAAGAACCGGTCGTTTTGGACAGATCGCAGGCATATATAGGTGTGCTTATAGATGATCTTGTGACAAAGGGGACAAATGAGCCGTACAGAATGATGACATCAAGAGCAGAGTACAGGCTTTTGCTAAGACAGGATAATGCAGATATGCGTCTGACGGGAATAGGTCATGAGATAGGTCTTATAGATGATGAGCGTTACGAAAAGCTGCTTGAAAAAGAAAGACTTATTGAAGAAGAAGTGGACAGGATGAAAAAGACAACTGTAGGTGCGAGAGCAGAAGTACAGGAACTTCTTGCAAAATATGAAAGTACACCGTTACAGTCGGGAACAACTCTTGCGGAATTACTGAAAAGACCGGAATTGTCATATGAGATAATCAAGGATATAGACAAGGACAGAAAAGAACTTCCGGAAGATGTAAAAGAACAGGTAAACATTGAACTTAAATATGAGGGCTATATAAAAAGACAGTTACGACAGGTAGAGCAGTATAAAAAACTTGAAAATAAAAAAATACCTGAAGATATTGATTATGATGATGTTTATAGCCTTAGAAAAGAAGCAGTCCAGAAACTAAAAGAATTAAGACCGGCATCAGTGGGACAGGCATCAAGAATATCGGGAGTATCACCGGCGGATATATCGGTGCTTCTTATATATCTTGGAAAGTGATTTTTGTAAACAACGGTGATATACTGCTGAGTTAAATAATAAAGGTTATATTTAATTGCTTGATTTGATTATAAAGGAAAGATTAGGTTTTTTTAGAAGAAAGGTGGAATAATGGGTGAAAAATTAAAAGAAATTCTAAAAGATGGAGCGTTGGCAGCAGATATTGATTTGACTGATAGTCAGCTTGATAAGTTTGAAAAGTTTTATGAACATTTGATAGAAAAAAATAAAGTGATGAATCTTACTGCCATTACTGATGAGAGAGATGTGGTTTATAAGCATTTTATTGACAGTATTGCATTGATTAAAAAGATTAACTTTGACGGTAAAAAAGTTATTGATGTGGGAACAGGAGCAGGGTTTCCGGGAATACCACTTGCTATCGTGACTGACAATGCAGAATTTGTTCTTATGGACTCGCTGAATAAAAGAATTAAATTTTTAAACGAAGTAATAGAAATCTGTGATTTGAAAAATGTTACAACAATTCATGCGAGGGCGGAGGAACTAGGAAGAGATACGGAGTATAGAGAAAAATTCGATTATTGTGTTTCAAGAGCTGTTGCAAATATGTCTACACTTTTGGAATATTGCATACCGTTTGTGAGAGTAGGAGGTGTATTTGTGTCATATAAATCCGGTGATGTGACAGAAGAAATAGAATTATCAAAAAATGCTCAAAAACAATTGTTTTGCAAGATAAAAGATGTTATTGGCTTTTCAATCCCAAATACAGATATAAGCAGAAGTTTTGTCGTGTTTGAAAAGAAAAAGGAATTAAATAAAAAATATCCGAGACAGGGCGGTAAGCCAAAAAAGAGTCCCTTATAAAATGGTTCATTTGTATCACCCAGATGGAACTAAACAGAGAATATTAATATTTTGTGTTTTGCTGCCAGCAACAGCGGATAGTGTTAAGGACAAAAAAGAGATGGTTGTGAATATCTGTTTAGAGTAATTAACTATTTTTAAATAGTTAATTACTATCCAAAAATATTGTTTGAAATATAAGCTTGATTTTTAAGTTTTAGCATTTCTGCAGAACTTTGGAACAAGGAACAATTTGAATTTTCAAATAGAGTCAATTTTTGCTTAAAAATAGTAACAGTTCTACCATAAAAAGGTACTTAACAATACAATGAACAAGCTCATTGTATTGCCAATTATCTTTTTATGGCTGAACTGTTACTAAAAATAAATAAATATTTGTAAAGGACAGTAGAAGATTATTAATAAAAATGGTATAATGTTTCACGTGAAACATTATACCATTTTTGAATTTGAAAATCAGTGTAGTGTATCCCAGATTTTAAGTTAAACGACATAGAGTGGATTTTCGGTACACACGGTGGAAAAATGTGCAAAAGAATGTGGCGGTTTACAGTTGACGCAATGAAGCAGATGAAAATTTATACAAATTATTTGGTGAAATATTAATGTTACATTATATCAGGGAAGGAAAGGCAAAATAAATTAATGGGACAAATAACAATATTAGTTAATTATAAGGCAAAACATGAAACCAGAGAGATATTTGTTAATGAAGTAATCGAAAGTGAAATCTTAGACAAAATAAAAAAAGAAGATGGATTTATTTCTTATGAATATTTTTATAATGTAACAAATTCTGATAGTTTACTTCTGGTAGAAAAGTGGATATCTGAAGAAAAACAACAACAACATTTAAAAACAGAACATATGAAAAAGTTAAAAGCTATTAAGGAAAAGTATATATTAGAGACTGATGTGCAGAGTTTCAGAGAATAAATGGATAGAAGCACAGAGTTGATTTTTAAAAAAGAACTATTACTAAATAAAAAAATAAGTATTTGTATTTAAAAAAAGTTCTGTTTGTTGTAAAATAGAAAATGTCAAAAATAAAATACAGCTAGTGAAACCAAATAATATTGATAATATTATAATGTTTCACGTGAAACATTATAACATTATCAATATTACTATTTTACTGTACAGGAAAATGCTCGTAAAGTAGTGTGGCATCAACGAGAATAGCGAAACAATTCTTGGGGAGCAAAACGCTGGTTTTACTCTTTTTTACGGCTGATATTTAACAAGATAAAAGAAATGAGGTGAAAAAATGGGGAGAATAATTGCAATATCAAATCAAAAGGGTGGTGTAGGTAAAACTACTACTGCAATAAATTTATCAGCTTGTCTGGCTGAAAAAGATAAAAAAGTTTTGACAATTGATATGGATCCTCAGGGAAATACAACGAGTGGGTTGGGAATTGACAAAAATGAAGTTGAAGATACGAGTTATGAAGTCCTTTTAGGCGAGGCTAAGATAGAAAATGCTATAACTAAATCAATTATGGATGGGTTATTTGTAGTTCCGTCAGAAAGAGGCTTGGCCGGAGCTGAAATTGAACTTATTGGGAAAGTAGACAGAGAGTTTATATTAAAAAAGGAAGTTGAAAGAATAAAAGATGACTATGATTTTATTATAATTGACTGTCCACCATCATTAAATACGCTTACTGTTAATGCAATGACTACGGCTGATACGGTGATAGTACCTATTCAATGTGAGTATTATGCATTAGAAGGACTCAGCGAATTAATGTACACAATCCAGCTTGTTAAAGAGAGATTAAATAATGAACTTGAAATTGAGGGAATCGTATTCACTATGTATGATGCAAGAACTTGTTTGTCATTACAGGTTGTAGAAAATGTAAAAGAGAATATCGATAAGAAAATATATAAATCAATTATTCCAAGAAATGTAAGGCTTGCGGAGGCTCCAAGCTATGGACAGCCAATTAATTTGTATTCGCCCAGATCCGCTGGAGCGGAAGCATACAGGGCTTTAGCAGATGAGGTTATTGCAAGAAAATAAGTTATGAAAGGAAAACATATTATGGCTAAGAAAGGTCTTGGAAAAGGTATCGATGTATTGATACCGCAGGCAAAAGAAAAAACTAAGTCAGAAAAAGAAAATATAAAGACAAAAGAAGTTATCAAAGAGGTTGTTAAGGAAGTTATTAAAGAGGTTGATACCATAGATATTAATAAAATAGAACCTAACAAAAATCAGCCTAGAAAGAGTTTTGATGAAGATTCTATACATGAACTTGCTGAGTCAATTAAATTGAGGGGGATCATTCAACCACTTGTAGTGCAAAAGGGCGAAAAAGGGTTATATACAATTATTGCAGGAGAGAGAAGATGGAGGGCTGCAAAAATAGCCGGACTTAAGGATATTCCGGTAGTTGTGAAAAATTACAGCAATCAGGAAATAATGGAGATTGCACTTATTGAGAATATTCAAAGAGAAGACTTAAATCCCATTGAAGAAGCAGAGGCATATGAACAGCTTATAAAGGAATATAATCTGAGACAGGATGAAGTTGCTGAAAAAGTGTCAAAGAGCAGGGTGGCTATAACTAATTCACTCAGACTTCTCAAATTGGATGAGAGAGTAAGAAGGATGGTTATTGAGGAAAAATTAAAAAGTGGTCACGCAAGAACGCTTATTCCAATAGAAGATGGGGATTTGCAATATGAAATTGCACAGAAAATTTTTGATGAAAAGTTAAGTGTAAGAGATACAGAAAAACTTGTTAAGAATATTTTGAACGGAAAGAGTAAGAAAAAAGAAAATAAAAAACAGGTAAATCCTCAGGAAGAAATAATTTATAAGAGATTTGAAGAAGATTTAAAAATGACTTTTGGAACAAAAGTTAATATTAACAGAAAATCAAAAGATAAGGGAAAAATTGAAATTGAGTATTATTCACAGAGTGAATTTGAAAGAATACTTGAATTAATTCATGGAATTAAAGACGAGAGAGAGGCTGACTAAAAATGAAATTATTTAATGAATTTGGAATTGATATTGGATATGTTGTGTTAGGTATGGCAGGAGTAATATTGCTTATGTTTATTATGCTAATTGTGACTATGGCAAAAAACAGTAGTACAAGAAAAAAGTATAAAAAATTTATGGCTGGCGAAAATGGAAAAAATCTAGAAAAAGCTATTTTAGATAAGTTTTCGACAGTAGATGTGCTGGAGGCAGATGTCCATGAACTTAGTGAGAGAGTTGAAGATGTATCTGGGAAACTTGTTTCATCATATCAAAAAATAGGACTTGTAAAATATGATGCATTTAAGGAAATAGGTGGAAAACTTAGTTTTGTACTTGTTTTGCTTACTGAAGAGGATAATGGTTTTATTATAAATTCTATGCACAGTTCAAGAGAAGGCTGTTTTACATATGCTAAAGAAGTTGTAAACGGAGAAGCCTTTGTGATTTTATCTGAAGAAGAACAGCAGGCTCTCGAGGAGGCAAAATCAAATATCGGTCTTAAGAAGTTTTCAGATGGAGAGTAATATATATAAAAATTGTTCTGGAGAGTGAAATACAATAATTTTTTAGACTGAGAGTGAGATATAAAAAGTTTTCTGTTTGAAACTGAAATAAGAATATATGAAATAAGAGTATATGAAATATAGAAAAAAGGTTGCTGGAAAATTCAGCAGCCTTTTAATTTTAGTGTATATTCGTAAATATAATTTTATAAATAACATTATAAGACTATCAGGAAAATGGCTTCTGATAATCTTATAAGTAAATAAATATATGTGTTATGCTTTTTGAAAATAAATGTAGCATATATACAGCACTATTCTGATACTACACTGCCATATAGAGATTTTAATTCTGATGGAATAGTATCAGATTTTTCTTTTGAAATATGTGCAGGCAAGTCATCTGTAACAAATGAACCACCGTTAAAATCATCGTGGTAGTGTTTTACATCTTCGTTGATAGAAAACATTTTCTGGTCAAGAAATGAGATAATATTTGCACATTCTTTAAGTTCTTCCCTGATACCATCAGGAGCTTTTCCGTCAAATTTGTAATATATCTTATGCTCAAGGCTCGCCCAAAAATCCATAGCTATTGTGCGTATCTGTATTTCAACCTTTGTATCTATTTTGTCATTAGAAAGAAAAATAGGAATAGATACTATCATATGGTAGCTTGTATATCCATTAGGCTTTGGATTGGCGATATAATCTTTGACACGCAGTACAGTTACATCGCTTTGCTTGGCTATAGCATCTGCTATACGGTATATGTCTGAAGTAAAGGTACAGATGATGCGTACCCCTGCAACATCATTTACATATCTGATAATATTTTCTACGGTAAGCTCTCTGTTGTTTATACGCATTTTACGAGCTATACTGTCAGCAGATTTAATACGCGAAGATATGTGTTCTATCGGGTTATACTGATGAGCTAGTTTAAATTCGTTATTTAATATTTCTATCTTGGTACATATTTCTTTTAATACTGCATCGTAAAGCAGTAATGCTCGCTGCCATTCTTCTTCTTCATCATAATATATTGGTACTTCCATAAAAACCCCCCTTGATATTAAATGTACTCTCGGTATCTCCTCAAAACGAGTCATTTCGGCTAGATTTCCGATATACTGTTTCCATTTTCTCGTCGTACACACCGTGTACGCACTGCGAAAATGTCATTGTATATCAAAAATCCATCTCGAAATTCTTCGTTCAGAAAATTCCGAGAGTGCATTAAAATGTACTACTAACCGTTTGAAAAGTAAGTTTGGTATTAATTAGCTGAAAACAAAATAAAAAGATTTTTGTTTTGTGTTTTCAGTTTAAAATATAAACTTGATATTAGTTAATTGGAAATATCAAATTAACTAATAGTGTTTAGCTGTTTTTAATTTAAAATATAAGCCTGGTATTATTTAATTGAAACCGTAAATTTTGTTACAAAAACGATATCCAAGAATAATCACCTGTCTTCCGACTTTGCTCTTTAATTGTAATGGCCTGCCAAATTTTTTGTTTGTTATGTCTCGATACACACGCTTGCTGTTGCTTTTTAAATAATCCCAAAGTTCCTGTCTTTTTCTAAGACTTTCAGGTGTACCGTCTTTAACAAGCAGAGCAGAACTGACTATCATCATCATAGCGAGATATTTTGTCATGTATGATTGTAACTTTTTATTTTTTATTGATGAAAGATCATGAGAGTCAATCATAAGCTTGGTAACTTTAAGCTGCTGGTCGATTCTTTTTATCATAATGGCTTCATTTACAGACTGGTCTTCACGCCCGATAAAATACCTATACAGATCTACATCGAGGTAAAAGATAGTGTTTACATATGGTAGTGGAATGTAGGCATATAAGTTATCAACATAAAATGTATGCTCAGGTAATTTGAGGCTGCAATCTCTTAAAAGTTTTGTTCTGTAAATTATGGAATGCATAAGTAAATTTTGACTCATTTTAAAATGTTTTACATCTTTCCAGCCTATAAATTCATTGCATGGAATTGCACTGTGATAATTAATAGCCTTATGTTTATGTGCACTAGGTTTTTCATATACATAATTGCTTATAAGCATATCAAGTTGTTTGGAATCAGTTACAATTTCGCGTAAAAAGTCAAGAACTTTGACAAGGCTCTCTTTATCGAACCAGTCGTCACTGTCTAAAACTTTGAAGTAAAGACCGGTGGCATTTGCAAGACCCGTATTAACAGCCGAGCCATGTCCGCCATTTTCTTTATGGATGGCACGCACGATTCCCGGATATTTTTTTTCATACTTAAGTGCTATATCAAGAGTGTTGTCCGATGAACCGTCGTCAACAACGAGAATTTCAATGTCATCCCCACCTATAAGTGCTGAGTTAATAGCTTTTTCCATGTATTCCTGTGAGTTATAACTAGGAATAGTTACGCTTAATAGTTTCATAATATCTCCAATCATTATTTATTAATTGTAATCTTCCCTGCTGAAAGTCAGGAAGAGGTTCCAACTGTTAGCTGGGTTATTTATAGTTTACTTTAACACTATTATATAATGAAATTGAATTATATTAAAGGAAATAATTCTTAATTATTTATAACATTTGTGATTTATAACTTTTTAGCAAAAAAAATTAAATACCGATGTCAAATGATTCAGAGTCAGTGTAAATAATATAGCCGGATGATGCCTGAGATAATTTTTTTTGCAATAGGGTTGAGGAGAGCGATGAAAAGAATGTGCTTTTGATTTTTCCATAGCTGTCATAAGTACATAAAACGGTATTTTTATAACTGCTGTCCTGTGGAAGATTAGCTGCATTCAAAAGTATGTCGGAAAGAATTGGAAGTTGTTTTGATTTTATGTCAAATGCATTATTGTCTGAAAAAATCAGAGAGTCATCATCAAAATGCATAATGCTATTTTCAATTTTAAATGGAGCAAGAATGTCTGACAAAATTATGTTGTTAGTATAATCTAAAGCCCTAAAAACTGCATAATAAAAATTACCGTTTTTAAGATAGAGTTCTGATGAGTTTATCTTTGATGCAAAATTGGCAGGTGTGTTCTCACAAAAATTAAAATAACATAAAGGAGCCGGTATGCCAATCTGGTATAAATCAGCATGATAATAATTTATCTTTTCTAAATCAATATTACTGCCCGGATTAAGGGGCAGTAAGGATAACGGAAAAATGGTTTTGTTAGTTTGGTTTAGAGTTATATCAAATATGAGGTTGCATGAAGTAAAGTTATCAAATGAAAAATAAAATTCACAGTCAGCTTGAAGGCTTTTGTTAGCAGAACTAAAAATTTTCACATGATATTTTTTCTGATATAAAAATGGATAACTAAATGCTGGATAGTTTTTGGCTTCTATATTTTCTTTATGAGAAATATTTTTATTTGTTGAAGAAAGTGTAATAATGTCAGCATCGGACAGAAGCTTTTTTGAAGTGAGTGCATCATCCGGTGAGATAAAAAGTCCGCCTGACTCATCAGTGGTAAAAGTCTGAGAGTCGCTATAAGCATCAGCGGTTGAATTGTTTGACAAGGCGTTGGCAGTTGTATCAGATAATAAAGTATCGGTGTTTGAATTGCGTGATAAATTGTTAGAGGTTGTATCAGATGATGAAACATCAGCAGTTGCATCACATGAAGAAATTTCGAGCTTTACAGGCTGTTTATCATATGACCGTATATTAAAATATGCAGACAGTAAAGAGCTGTTTTTGTCCGAAGTTTCCTTTTTATGCATTACAATGTTTTTACAGACAGATTTTGGGATTTTCAAGTAAATATCTTTTATTGTGCGAGTATAGTAATTGTTGCATGATACAGTTAGCACAACAGTTTCAGGTTTTGGAAAGCGAACATTATAATAACCGTTTTTGTCACTTGTTGTATTTACGGTAAAATTATTGTTGGATATAGTTATATTTGCATTTTCAACCGGATTTCCTTCGGGAGTCATGACAAAACCTGTTACAGACTGACCAACAAAATGTTCTGCATAGTTAATGTTTAGTTTGCGTGAAGAAAGAGAGCAGGACATAGTATAAGTTCCATCCATTGTTCTATCACCGGGAGTAAGCTGTTTTACAGCGTCATTATCAAGTTCATAGGTGATATATCTGCCGTTAGCAGATAAATTTTTAAACTGTCCTTTTAGCTCATGTTTCTGTTTTACAAGTTGTATATAAGATGATTTGACTTCGGATGTCTGCATGATTTTTGCTGCTTTTAATTTTACGGTATAGTTTATACTGTTGACATAAGTTGAAGGGAGAGAAAATGGTATTTCAGAGGTATCTTTTTTGACCGTTTTCAAAGCTTTTATTTTAACTGTTTTTTTGAGCGTAAGTTTTTGATTTTTATTAATATCAGTAACAAAAGCTTTAATGGTTACGCTGCCTTTTTTGCGTGGATATAAAATACCGGAGTTTTGATTTATTGTTGCTAATTTGTTGTTGCTGACAGCAAATTTTATTTTTGCTTTTTTAGGAGGATTGACAATATTGTATTTGTAAGTTTTTCCAATATATATAGCATTATATCTGTTTTCAAAGCTTGTTTTGGTTGTTTTTCCGTGAGAGATTATAGGGGGAAATGTCAGTAATAAAGCCAGCGAAAAAATAGCACAAAAACTCATATTAATAAATAAAAAAAATATTGCACCGTTTGCTCTCAATGTACAGTGGTTAATTGCTTTAAATATTGTCGGGTGTATCGTCTTTTTATTAGTTGTTTTTCTCATATAAAGTTCTCCTTTTTATTGATTTTAAAATATAATTTAATGCCTTTTTAAGTGTAACTTTTTGGTTATGGATTAATATATTATTTCACAATCAGGCAAGCTTTCTTTTAATTTTTTTATGGTACCTTTAGTGACTGCAGTTTCATTAATACATAATAGCTTTAGCGTTTTTAGTTCATATAAGGCAGAGAGGTTTTTAAGTTTTTTGTTATTGGATATATCGAGGTTCTCAAGGTTTTTTAGTTCCTTTAAGGAAGTTATGTCATCAATTAAGTTTGAAGATATAACAAGTGTTTTTAGATTGAAAAGCTGTTTAAGAGAGTCGATATTTTTTATACGGTTGTCAGATAAATATAGTTCTCTGACTGATACAAATTCAGATAATCTGCTTATGTCAGAGATAGTATTATTGTTCGCTGAAATAATAGTAACAGAGTTTATATCAAAGTTAATATTAAGTGTACTTTTAATACAATCTTCAGATAATGAAGTAATATTCTTGTCCTCAATATCAATTTCTTTAACAGAAGATTTATTGATGTTGTCTTTCTTAATTTTTGAGTTATCGACATTGTCATTGCAATCAATTTTTGTGGTATTAGTGTTTTTGTCATTGCAATCAATTTCTGCAGAATCAGTGTTTTTGTTATTAGTTTTATTTTCTTCGATAATTGCAACAGGTTCTTTTGTCTCATAGGAGATGGATATATTTTGGATGTTGTGGGCTGCAATTTTATCGGCATTATTAGGAGTGTAAAAAATTTTATACAGACTCAGTATTGGTAAAATAACGGCTAATAAAATAGCAACAGTCATAAATGCAGGCGAGTTAATAATTTTTTGTATTGCAGGAGTAGGTTCTTCAATATGTGGTTTTACCATTGGTCTTGTTTTTGTATTATTGAAAGGGTTATTTTCTGAATTAAAACTAATATAATATTTTATTTCGGAAATATCGTATTCAGCTTTAAAAGAGAGCAGTTCAGTTTTAAAAGCATTGATAGATGGATAACGATATTCCTGGATTTCAGAGGATGCTTTATTCAAAATATCAAAAAAATATTCAGGAATGTCCGTTGTATCTTGAACCGGATGGTCTTTAGCAGAAGTGTTATATCCGTGGCAAAGACTCAGAATTGTTTTTGCAAGTGAATATTCGTCAGACAGTTCATTTATCTGTACCAAATTTTTGGAATATGCTTTAAATTCAGGAGGAGAGTAGCCTTCTGTAAAATAAATATTGCGGCGTATTTTATTATTACTTTTTTTCTGGGAAAATGAAAAGTCACCAATACAAAAAGTATTATCATCATTAAGATATATATTATTTGGTGATATATCCAGATGAAGAATATTATTTGAATGAAGCCTGATAATGCCGTCGCATAAGTCTAGGGCGAGGGTTAGAAGTTCATCAAAACAAAGTTTACCGGAAATTATCTTATCTATAACAGACACTTTATAAGGATATACGGAAACAGTAAAATCCTTATACTTTTCTACCGAAAACGGAGTAAGCAGGTGCACATCATTTATATGTGAAACAGACTTTAAAATGCAGTGCTGTTTATGAAGATAGGGAGTTATCTTAATAATACTATAGCTGCCGCTGTCAGCCTGCTTAGACTTGTAAACACAGCAGTCATGAGTTATGTATATTAAGTCGGTTATCGGATATTTTTTTAAAAGTTTTTTAGGTGCATTATTTAAAAACATAGTTACCTCCTTTTTTATAAAAGAATTATTTATATAACGCGAATTGTGCATATTGCCTTTTTGCATACGGTCCTGTCTTTTATTGTAAGTGTTATAATAGCTAATCCCTTGTGGTGTGCTGTTATTTTATGTTTGTTTGTTGAGACAATATTTGTATTACTGCTTGTCCATATTATCTTGGTTTTGTTTGTTATTTTTATATTTGTTCTATATGCAAGAAATGTATTTTTAGTGCTTTTAAGTGTAATAAATTTAGTATTAAATTTTACATATTTATTATTTACATTTTGATTTTTAGTCTTATTTTTATCAGTTGTTTTATGATGTGTAATATTGTTTTTGCTCTTATTTTTATCAGTTATTTTATGATGTGCAATATTGTTTTTGCTCTTATTTTTATCAGTTGTTTTATGATGTGCAATTTTATTTTTGTTGCTTTTTTTGGCTGTTGCGTTGTTATTTGTTTTTCTGCGTGATTTATTGTTTTGGTTATGTATATTATTTTTTTTAGGATTGCTTTTTTGAACTGTTTTTTTGTGTATTGCAGTTATGTTTTTCTTGTTTTTTGCAGGTGCTTTTTTTGTAGTGCTTTTTTTAGTTGCGTGTGTTTTGGTATCTTCCTTATTTGCAGCTTTTTTTATTATGCGTTTTTTAGTATCTTTTTTATATGTCTTTTTTTTAGTGTTACTTTTGGTTATGCTTTTTTGTGTGTTGCATTTGGCAATGCCTTTTTTATCAGCATTATTATTATTATTACTTTTTGGTGTCGTAATATTTTTGGTATAAATAATTTCTATATTGCTTGTTTTTCTGCTGCCTGCCGTTATATAAATACGGGTGGCAGAGGGGACTTTTGCTAATAATTTTTTTACATCTATATAGAAATAATTTTGATGTCTTATAATATTGGTGTTTATTTCGTTGTTTGCATCATCAAAAAATTGTATTTCAGTGGTGGTTAATTTACCTGATACACATTTTATACAAAATAGATTTGTGGCAGCAGGGTTGTTGATATAATAGTAATTTACTGAATTGTTTTTTATGGTATCTTTATATAATATATTTTGCTTTAGCTGTGCCGAATTTGTAAGCATATAGTGGGTTTCAGATAATGTAAGTGTTTGTTTTACGGCATCAGAACTAAACACCGTTGATATATTTGTGTTGTCAGTTTTTGTATGACAGAATGTTTGTATAGGTGGTGTTATTATAAAAAATGTGATTAATATTGTGATAAAGACGGCGGATAAATTTGCTGCCGTTTTTATATGATATTTTTTTGAACTTTTTATGTTACAAAAAAATAATATAAATGATAATTTTGAATGTGTGTGGTACATAGCTTTCCTTTCCACACATCATCTAATAAAAATAAGATGGTCATATTCTATTATATATAGTAAGAGTTTTCCAGCTTAAAATCATACAAAAAAAATATTTTTTTTTGTGAAATGTTCACAAAAAATCATTATGAGGAACATATATTCGTGGAACGACACTCTGAAAAAGCAAAGTAAAAAGCCGGTTTGAATTTCCAAATCGGCTTTTTTTTATTTGTTTTTTACATATAACTTGCAAATCTATATCCAGCATCCTTAAATGTATGCTCAGCAGAAGTTAGCGAAGTAGTATTCTTTTTGTGTGTTACAGGGTCTAACCATGTAACAGTCGATGTTGTGTAACCTGTTATGACAACTGCGTGTGAGTCGCTTAGCATACCAATCACAGGTTTGCCGCTGCTTACAAAATACAATACTTCGTCAAGGGTACAGCCGGTAAGATCAGCAGGTTGTTTTATATGTGTTTTTAGCATTGACATTATCGAACTGCCTTTTAATGAACTTTCGTCTGTTTCTGACTGGGCTGCCTGCAACAGCATAAGAACTGCTGCTTTTTTGCTGTCTGCGGTGTCAGGATATGACATACCGGATACCTCTTTTGATATGAACTTTCCACCTCTTTCCCAGACAACATGGGACCTGTTATCCATTACGACCCCCATCTGCTCATCAGCCTTTTGAATTGCTTTTGCAGGGGTTGTAAAGCTTGCTGTAACTTCTCCGTAGGCATATATATAATATTTAAATGAGCTGCTGCTCTCGTCAGCGAGATGAAGAGTGGTGTTTTCTGTCACCATTACATGTTTTGCCTTTTGTATTTCAGGTGTTTTTTTCATTTTGTAACCTGACGGCAGGCATATATATTTTTCGGCGAGTGACTGTTTTGTAATTCTTGATGCAACATGAACAGTCTTTTTTGTCGCTTTTTTCTGGTTCAATATACTATCAGGATTTGTCGGTTTAAAACCGTTGCCTGTTTTTCTGACTCTTTTTAAGGTTATTACATTATTCTCAACGGTTGCCGAAATAACATAAATATTTTTGTTTTTATATTCACGCATGATATTTCCGTTGCAATCGGAAATGACGAGTTTGTATGCAGGTTGTATGGTTTCTCCGTTTGAGCCTTCATAAATGTCTTTATTTTTGACAAAGCCGTAAACCACATTTGCATCAATAGTTCCGAGAACTACGATACTTTGATTTTCCGGTGCGGTTACTTCAAGTTTATTTGCCGTATCAAGATTTAATATTGTAATCTTTTGCGAGTAATCCGATTTTGACGCATTAGACCAGACAAAGCATTTTGCATCTTCCATCATTGAAAAATTATCTTTTGCTATATTTTTGGTAAGCAGTTCGTATTTTTTTGATGAAATGTTATATGCATACATGACATTGTTCATTGAGAAGTAGAAAATATTTTGTTTATTAACATAGCAATATTTTCCAAAATCCTCTTTTAACTGCTGATATGTTGTTTCAAGCGGAATATATACACGCTCTGTAATAAGATTTTTGGCAGGGTCGTAATTGTAAAGTATTACAGCAACACGCCCCTCATAATCACCGCAGTTCATATAACCATAGACAACAAAATTGATTGTATTATTGTCATCAAAGTTAAGGAGTTTTATATTGTGCTGGTCATAGGTGTCTCTTAAGTAATCAGTTTTTTTCTGTGCAAAAGAAAATACTTCGTGGAGATTGTCTTTATCCATGTCGTAGTACCAGAGTGAACCATTGCGGACAAATGCAAGCTCATTTGCCTTATCGTTTAAAGTCAACTGAAAGTTGCTTTCATTGGATACACCTATTTTAAACTGGCTTTTTCTGACGGAAGTAAGTTTTGGATTAAAGACTGCTTCCATCGTACGCCTGAAATTTAACAGATAAAGTCTGCTGCCAGAATAGCGTACACGATAAAATTCTTTTACAAGAAAAGTTTCGCTGCCGGATGAAGTTTTAGCCCTTACATAATAAACATATTGTATTGCGGCTGTCTCGACATTTACCTCCTTTATTGTAGGAATTGTCTCTGAGAGAAGTTTTGGCTTTAATTTGCCCCATGTAACGAGCTCAGGAGAGGAATTAATCCCTACATTGGCATACGATTTGTTTGCTGATGTATTGCTTTCAAGGTATTTTGCGTATTTAAAGGATTTGCCGGGATTAAATGTCGCATTATGAAAGCCTGTAACAAATTCGAGTTTCTGTTTAAGGAAGAAATCAGTATCGTAATATTTTATTCGTGTATAGTAATGGATTTTTTTGCTTAAATTGGTCGTAAGTACAATATCCATTCCATATTCGGTACTTGTATCAATACTTTCCGACAACTTTATTTTAAGCGTTTTAAGTCCTTTTTTATTATCAAAAGCAGTAAGAGTGTCTGACTCGATTACTTTATTGTTTGTAATATCTTTGAGATTGAAAGTAAGTTTTTTTACTTTTGTCTGATTTTCTTTAAATTTAACAATAAATGATTTGTCAGCTTCAAGAGGTGTAATACATTCTCTTACATTGGAACTGTTTAATTCGCTGCTGTAACCGTGCAAAGTGTTTACGGTATAGCCATTGCCTATTTCAAGGTACATTATTGGAAATGTTGCTGTCTGAAGCGTTGTGGCACTTGATGTGCCCGCTGAAGCCTCCGGTATCATTTTTCTAAATAAAAAAATTGAAAGACCAAATATTAAAAATAATGCAAAAAATTTATATATATGTTTCAAAATATACCTCCTGATTTTTATTATTTATATGAGTAAGCAGCGAAACGAATTGTTAATATCCATGGCACTTACTGTGTGAATAGTAATTTTATTTATATTTTTTTGTGTGAAACTGCTTAATATAAAAAAAGAAAGTAAGCTGTTCCGTACAATAAATTAGTATAGTGTTTTTTGAGCAAAAAGGCAATGAACTTAATGAAAACTTAAGCATATAATATGTTAAAAAATGTTTTTTATGTTATGGTGTGATAATAATTTTCATATTATATGTAAAAAATGCCAGCGGAAATGAGGTTTATTGTGAAAGAAAACATAATAAGAGGGATGTATGATAATGGAAATCTGATGATATATGCAGCAGCAGACGGTGTGAAAGATAATAAAAATTCCTGTGTTTGTTCGGAGTGTGTTTCGGAAAAAGGCGAAAAAAAGTATGACTATCTTATGCATGTCAATCTTAGAATAATACTTATGTATGTCAATAATGAATGTGATAAATATGAGTATGATGGAAGCCCAATGTTTGATGAGCTGCCTGATAAGAGATTTATTGACGGAATTGTTGAAAGAGTTTTAAAAGATTATAAGAATAATGAGAAAGATAACATAAATTTTGTGGATAAAAACCCTGATTTGTTAATCTATGCACTTTTGTCAGGCGTGATTGTTTATAGAAAAAACAGACACGCCTGCATATCAAATAATAAATTATTTTAAGAGGGTATTATATACTTCTCTTTTTGGGATGCCTCTGTCGAGTGCGACCTGTTTCATGGATGATTTTTTATCCATTCCCTGTGAAAGATAAATATCCATATGTTCCTGTATGGTGATTTTTTCCCATTCCTGTATCGACTGTTTTTCCAGTTCTTTATGGGAGATACCTTCGATAACCATGACATATTCGCCTTTTGGCGGAGTCTGCCCGTAATATTCGATTGCCTGACTTAAGGTCATTTGCTGTACAGTTTCGTGCAATTTTGTGAGTTCTTTACAAAATGTTATCTTGCGGTCACCAAGATATGAGTAAAGTTCTGAAAGTGTTGCTTTCAAATGGTGCGGTGCTTCATATATTATAATGGTGCGTGTTTCTTTTTTTAAGGAGTCGAGTATTGCACGGCGTTCTTTTTTGTCAACAGGAAGAAATGCTTCAAAACAGAATCGCCTTGTTGAGAGACCGGAAAGTGTGAGAGCGGTAACGCAGGCACAGGCTCCGGGTAAGGAAGTGACTGTTAAGCCGGCTTCATATGCCTGTTTGACGAGTTCTTCTCCGGGGTCGGATATACCCGGTGTTCCGGCATCTGTAACGAGTGCAATATCTGTTCCGTTTGTTATTTTTTCGACAAGATATTTTGCTTTTTCAATTTTATTGTATTCGTGGTAACTTGTCATTGGAGTTTTTATCTCAAAATGATTTAACAGTTTTATCGTATTTCTTGTGTCTTCGGCGGCAATAAGGTCTACTTTTTTTAGTGTTTTAAGAACTCTGAATGTTATGTCTTCAAGATTGCCTATAGGTGTTGCACAGAGATAAAGTGTGCCGGGAGTGGTGGTATTCATATCAGTTTTCCTTTCATTTGATTTAAGGTGTATGCTGCTGCAAACCGTATATCTCTAATAATTGTTCAGTGTATTTTCCAGGTGTTTCATAAACTATTATCGGAGGTTCAAATTTGACAAAAGGTTTTCCATTTTTTACAGCTTCGATAAGCAGCATATTAGGCTCTTTTGATACAAAAGGATGAACCATGCAGATGCGTTTTGTTTCAAGCTTATATTTAGCTAATGTACAAATTATCTCGGTCATTCTGAACGGGCGGTGTACCATATAGAAACGCCCCTGTGTCTTTAAAAGTTTTGAGCTTTCTCTTGCAATGTCATCGAGATTGCATAATATTTCATGTCGTGCTATCGCTTTTGGAACATCCGGATTTTTAATGCCGTGATTGTCATTCATATATGGGGGATTTGTTGTGACAGCATCAAAAACAGCCGCACCGAAATTTAGTGAAGCTGTTTTAATATCGCCATGAATAATATCTATTTTTTCGTCAAGACCGTTTAAGTTTACACTTCTTTTTGCCATATCAACGCTTTCATCCTGAATTTCAAGAGCACTGATATGTGCCGGCTCTGCTTTTGCGGACAGAAGTATCGGAATGATACCTGTACCTGTACCTAAATCAAGAACTTTGTCTTTTTTTCGTATGGTTTTAGTGCAAAATGATGACAGTAAAACCGCATCCATGCCAAAGCAGAATTTTTCGGGATTCTGTATTATGTGCAAACCGTTTAGCTGGAGATCATCAAGGCGTTCTCCGTCTTTTAAATAATTTTCTTTTTTCATATTATCTCTTATTCAGGTTTAATGTTGTTGTAGCCATTACCATAACCGCCGTTTCCGCCGGATGATTTGTGATAATTTTTGCGTGGCTGATTATTGTTATTATTGTTGTTGTGACGATAGTTATTGTTATCACGCTCACGGTTATAGTGTTTACCTTTTTTTCCTGAAAAATTTTCAGCCGGTTTATTTTTTGTATCCGGATATTTAGGGCGTTTATTGAAATTCTTTTTCTGGTAGTGATTGTTTTTGTACTTTTTATTCTGTTCTTCTTCTTCGGTCATATCTTCAATATCGCCTTTTTCCATCTGCTCAAGTTCTTTTAAGGCATTTTCGTCTAATTCCTCATCGGGTAAAGCTTGTCCCGGCGATACGGAAGTTCTTGAAGCTGATTTCTCAAATTTAAGGTCGTCAACATGATATTCACGGACTTCTTTTTCGTCATTGTCTTTTGTGATAATTACTTTTACAAGCTGTTTTAATACACTTACGCTCTGCACAATACCGTTGTAACCGTCTATGGTTTTTACATCTTCATTTATGTGAGGGAGTTTTGCATTGAGATATTCGTAGGCTTCTTCCTCGTTTTTCAGACAACACATAAGTCTTCCGCATACACCTGATATTTTGCTTGGATTAAGCGAAAGATTTTGTTCCTTTGCCATTTTGATAGACACAGGGGCGAAATCTGAAAGATATGTGTGGCAGCAGAGTGGTCTTCCGCATATACCTATGCCACCTATAAGTTTTGTCTCATCACGAACACCAATCTGACGAAGTTCTATTCTTGTTCTGAAAATAGAAGCAAGGTCTTTTACAAGTTCTCTGAAATCTATTCTGCCATCTGCCGTAAAGTAAAATAGAAGCTTGTTTTTATCAAAGGTGTATTCACAGTCGATAAGTTTCATCTGAAGTTCATGCTTTGCTATTTTTTCAAGGCATATTTTATATGCTTCTTTTTCTTTTTCTTCGTTCTCAGCGTGTATTTCATAATCACTCTCTGTTGCTATTCTGATAACATCTTTTAATGGCTGGACAACTTTGTCATCAGTGACTTCTTTTTGACCGAGAACAACAAGTCCGTATTCTATTCCTCGTGCCGTTTCAACTATGACATGATCGCCTTTTTTTATATCAAGTCCGTTTGGGGCAAAATAGTACACTTTGCCGGATTTACGGAACCTTACTCCAATAATTAAAATCATTTTTTCCTCCATATACAATTAATCTTTCATTGCAAGAATCATTAATTCTATTGTCACATCAAAGTTTACATTTGCTTTGAGACGAACTTTTGCCTTGTCAATGGCAGCAATAATGTTTTCAATATTTTCATAATCGCGTTTTGTTGCCTGCTCGGAAATGGCAGAATATTCATCGCTGTATAATAAAAGATTTGCATCTTTTGTAACTTTAAACATAAGTACATCGCGATACCATAAAAGCATAAGGTCAAGATAATCATTTATATCATTTTTGTGCGTTGAAAATTCTTTAATTGTATCTATTATTGAAGCAATATCCATTGAGTCGAGATTTTTAAGTAATTTTAATACCTGATTTTTCATCTCTATAAAATCACTTGAACTTGCAAAACGGATTGCTTTTCCTATATTTCCCTGACAATAATTTGCTGCTATCTGTGCCTGTTCGGGTTCTAATTGAAATTTATTTTCAAGGTAGGTGCATATTTTGTCTTTTTCTACAGGATTCATCGTGAGAGTGACACAACGCGATCTTATTGTTGGTAAAAGACTGTCGCAATTTTCCGTGAGCAATATAATAATTGCATACACGGGTGGTTCTTCTATTGTTTTTAAAAGTGCGTTCTGTGCCTGCTCAGTCATTTTATTTGCATCAGGTATAATGTAAATCTTATATTCGCTGCTGTATGGTTTAATGGAAATATCGTTGTTGAGCTGCTCTCGAATATCATTTACACTTATGCTGGTCTTGTCATGAGTGATATATTTAATATCAGGGTGATTGTGCGATTCAGCCTGTTTGCATGATGTGCACACTCCGCAGGCATCAGTATCGTCTGTTTTTGACTGGCACTGAATTGTCTTTGCGAGTGCAGAAGCAATAGTCTGCCGTCCTGAACCGTATTCTCCGTTGATTATATATGCGTGTGACAGATTGCCTGTTTTGATAGCTGTCTGCAAATGTTTTTTTATACTTTCCTGGCCAATAATGTCTTTAAAGTTTGCCATAACTAAACCTCCAATTATGTGATAATATCAAGTATCAGACCTCGAATCTCATCAATTTTTCCAAGTATCGCCAAGTGGTCTTTTTCTTCTTTGAGAAGTTCTGCGGCCAGTTCGTCTAAGGTCTGATTTATCTGTTTTACAATACCATATACACGGTGGCGGCCTTTTTTGTCGAGAAAATTTTCGCGGCTGAATTCATGTGTATGTGAGGCTATCTCGTTCATAAATTCTTTGATGAGCCTGCGGTAGTTTTTCATATCTCTTATGTCCATGCGTTTGCCGAGTTTGTCACCCTGCTGGGTTATCTCCTCCATCATGGTAAAAAGGGTAGCCTGAAGTTCCTGCTCTTCTATGGTACTAAGCAGAGTAAAGCGAAAGGAACCATCTGATTCGTTTGTTTTTGCAGCCTGTTCAATTTGCTGTAGCTGCTGCATAGGTGTTATTTTAAGATCCAAACAGGTGCCTCCTTTCATTTTTATGTATATTATTGTACCACAAATTTATATGAGGTAGCAATCTTTGGAATATATATAAGTATTTTCTTATTTGTAAAAATGAGCGACTTTATCCCATATCGCAGCGGAAATATCTTCTATTGAATTGTTTCCATCAATAACAATAATGTTTTCTGTTTCTTTTAATTTTTCTATCAGTTCGAGATAACGGTTTCTTACCTCGGTAAGTCTTTTTTTGTTTTCAAAAAGTTCCGTCTGGAAACGGCCGTTTTGCATACGGTCGAGTGTTATCTCAGGGTCTACATCAATGTATATGTGACAGTCGGGGCGGAGAGTATCAAGTGATATGCGGTTTAACTCCATCACCCATTCGAGCGGGGCTTTCACGCTCTGGTATGCATAGTTTGAGAGCACAAATCTGTCAGATATTACGGATATGCCCTCATCAATTTTTGATTTCAGACCGTTTACGGAGTTGTTAATATGGTCAAGTCTGTCTGCGGCAAAAAGTGCTGCCAGAGCCGCTTCGTCTATCTTCATTCGTCCGGTAAGGCACTGGCGGATCATGACACCGACAGGACCATCTGATGGCTCACGGGTTTCTAAACATTTTGTTCCCGTGTTCTCAATTTTTTGTTTGAGGAGATTTATCTGTGTGGTTTTGCCACTCCCGTCAATTCCCTCAAATACAATAAATTTTCCCTTTTTTGATGCCATGTCCGTTTTCCTCCGTGTGTTTAATTTGATGTTTTTTACTTTTTTAATCCTAATGTAACAGTGTAATCTTTGCTTGTGCCATCTTCAAAAGTTACTGTAAACAGCCATGTTTTGTTGTCTTTTGTTGCAGGCTCAGTAATATGTTTCACTGCTATATTTGCGTTAGGTGTGTTTACCGCATTGTAAGTTTTTTGTGTTACGGTGCAGGTTACATTTGTGAGATCACTCAGTGCGACAGGTTTTACGGCAGTATTACTGTATTCTGTTGCACCGGCTGCAATGTACTGTGCGGCAGTAAATGTTGTTTCAAATGATGAATCTGCGGCTTTTATATCTGTTATCCGGTTTGTCGTTGTTCCGAGTTTGACAACGATATTGTCAATAATTGTGCTTGTGTCAAGCTGTGCCGGTGATAATGTAACCGGTACATTTACAAGTGTGTGGTCTGTGTCACCGAGATCAATGGTGAATGTCCAGTTCATGCCACCGTCAATTGTCTCAACATTTGTAACCTTGTATTTTGATTTTTTGAGTACATATGTAAAGCTGCCGGCTGTAAGACTTGAAAAATCAGTACCATAGTCAATATATCCGCCATAGCTGTCATAGAAACTGCATGATAATGAGTTGGTATTTACAACACCATTTATTGTTTTATCATTGTGTGTGTAAGCAATGCTTCTAAAAATCTGGCTTGCTTTGAGTGTATCAAGGTCAGGAAGATCACTTGTATCTTCTTTTACTGTTACTTTAAAGCTTCCGATTTTTGTTTTATCTGACTCACCGGAAACAGTTTCGTAAACTGATATTGAAGTTATTCCAACCTTGAGTGGTGATATAACAAGATAATCCTGATCCTGTTTGTCCCCACCTGTCGTGACAGTACAGATTGATGTGTTGGCAGATTCATAATGATACAGTTTTGTATGGTTACGGCAGTCAACAGGGTAATCACCGTAAACATCACCGTCAACCATTGTTGTAAAACCGTTTAGTGAAAGTGATTTCTTTATTGATGCAGTAGTAACCGTTACCTGAACTGTCTCGGGAAGAGTGGTTATCTGGTTGTTATAATATTCTTTTACTTCGACGGTGGTGGTTCCGTAATTAACGGCAACCATATCATTTGATATTATATTTGTATCTTTAGGTGTGAAGAAATAAGACGCACCGGCACGAGGGTTTGTAATGCTTATTCCTTCGTAATCAGATGCCTGGATGGTTGAACCAAGCCCTACTGTTATACTCTGGTCTGAAGCGGATATAAACGGCTCGTTTGTGAGTTCAACTTTAAATGTTCCGAGAACTCTTTTAATGCCGTCGGGAGTTGTCTCGGTAAGCGTGATATTGCTGGTCTGGACAGTGTTACCGGTTGTGGTTGATATAACTCCACTGTCATTTAGCTCAAAAAGCTCCGGATGGTCTGAAGTAAAGCTGTATGTAGCTGTGTTGTCAATATTTTCTACAATGTCATCGATTGGAAGCTGTTTTAAATATGCGAGTTTAAATGAGTCAGCACGAAGAGAAGCTCCCATTACAGTAAGTTCCATATGACCTATAGTGCGGCTTTTTTTGTTGTAAACTTCGTGGATTGACAGATTTGTATAACCTGCTTTCAAACAGGTTATAGCACCGCTTGTCACTGCACTGGCAACTTTTGAGGATGTGTTTGTAAAAAGATATTCAGCCGATTTGTTTACGCTGTTTAGATAATCAGACGGCTGGAATACATCACCTACAGTAGCAGTGAATTTTTTGTAGCTGCTTTTTAATGACGCTTTTTTGACAGTTACCTTAAATGTACCTACAGACTTAAATTCTTTTTTATATTTGTATCGTACACTTATTTTCGCCGTACCTTTACCGCATCCGGTAATAGCACCTTTTGCAGATACTTTGGCTATTGATGTTTTGTTTGAAGTATAAAAATAAGTAGCATTTTTAAGTTTGTTTTTAAGTGAGATAGTGTATTTTCCGTTTACATATATTGTTGCTGATTTTGTTTTTAAAGTTGTTTTTTTTGTAGCTGCCGATGACTCTGACGGAAGGTAAAGAGCAGCGGCGGCTATTATTAAAATACTTAAAACGGCTATTTTAAATATTGTATTTGTCGTTCTTTTTGCAGTAGTCATATTCATACTTAGTCCCCCTTATTTATGTGATGTACTCTAGGTATCTTCTCAAACCGGGTCATTTTGGATGCTTTTCCGATATACTGTTTGAATTTTCTCGTTGTACACACCGTGTACGCACTGCGAAAATGTCATTGTATATCGAAAATCCATCTCGAAATTCTTCGTTCAGAAGATTCAGAGAGTACATTATGTATTGTTCATTTTTATCGTGTTCTGCTGTTTACTGACATTTGACGATATGGTAAAAACGGTATCTTCAAGAGAATGAATCCGGTTGTATTGCAATATTCCTGCATTTACGGTGAAAGGCTCGCTCTGCCGTATTTTTATTGACTTTAAAAATTTATTTACGGCTGCTTCTGCCTGTTTTTCATTTGTCTCGGCAAAAAGACATACTATCTGCTTATTTCCGAGACGGCCTATAATGTCATTTATACGACATTCCGTTTTTAAAATACTTGCACATTGGCAAAGACAGTAGATTTCACGCTCCGGTCTGTAGCAGTCTATCTGAAAGACGGCAAAACTGACCGGATTATGGTAGCGTTTATGTCGTTCTATCTCTTTAAATGAATCGTCATAAAAGCCTTTTTCACTTAGCAGTCCGGTAAGCGGGTCTGTTCTTGATACAGCATTATTATAAATCATAATCGGGTCATAATTTTGTCTTCTTGATGCCATCAGCTTAAATTTTAATGTTGCTTGTTTAAGAGAGTGCATACCGAGACATACTTTCCATGAATTTCCGTCATATGCAACATATTTGTGAGACATATTTTGGGAAGTCTGTGAAAGCTGAAGGTCGGTATCAGTTATCGTGACTGCAAATTCCTTTACGAAAGGATATACGGTACCTTCAATGCGGCATTTGCTATAATTTTTATAAAAAGAAATCCTGTAATCCTGCATCTCAAAACATGAATTTACTGCATCTTTCCAGGCAGAAAATTCGTCAAGGGTAAAGTGTTCCTGGTCCTCAAGAGTGAGACAGGCATAAGCGTTTTTCCAGTTTTTTGTAAGAAGTGCATGAAAAAATCTGTCAAGTACATCCTTTGCCGATATGTCTGATAAGGATGCGTTAAAAGCAGAAGCGGGGTGAACCTGTCTTGAGCGGTCTGTACGGTTTTGAAGCCAGAGTTTATGATAGGTTGTCCGTTTTTCTGGATTTGAAAGTATGCTGTAGGCTTCGTTTATATCGAGCATTCTTTTGTCTTCATTTGGGTTGTGGCTGGTATCCGGATGATACAGGGTACAGAGCTTGCGATAAGCTGCTTTAATAACATCAGGAGAAGCGTCATAATGCACCTGTAAAATCTGATAATAATCTTTAAATAAATGCCTGATTTTAATACACCCCCTCATTATAAGCAAGGGCAAGCGTGATGCTTGCCCTTATATAGGTTTAACCGACTTTTAATTTAAATTTCATCACGGCACGTTCATCATCAACCGGAATCTTTTCCATGGACGCACCTAGGGCGGTTATTTTTCCCTCAAAGTTTTCGTAACCGCGTTCGATAAAGTGTATTGAATCAATAGTAGTGTAGCCTTCTGCAACAAGACCGGCAACGACGAGTGCAGCACCGGCACGAAGGTCAGGGGCAGAAATAGCCGCACCTGTAAAGCCCTCAACACCCTCGATAATGGCAACATTGCCCTCAACTTTTATTGAAGCTCCCATACGGGCAAGTTCATCAACATATTTAAAACGGTTTTCAAATATGCTTTCCGTAACCGTACTTGTACCCTCTGAAAGAGCGAGAAGAGTGGCAATCTGTGGCTGCATATCCGTAGGAAATCCAGGATATGGGAGAGTCTTTACCTGAGTGTGACCGAGACGGTGGTCGGCAGATACACGGACTGCATCATCGTATTCCTCAACGGTTGCACCGATTTCGATAAGTTTAACGGAAATTGCCTCTAAATGTTTAGGAATAACATTTTTGATAAGGACATCACCGTGAGTTGCGGCAGCAGCGACCATAAAAGTACCAGCTTCAATCTGGTCGGGAATTATAGAATACTCGCTCGAATGAAGTTTGCTCACGCCATTTATACGGATCTTGTCTGTACCGGCACCTTTGATGTCTGCACCCATACTGTTTAAGAAGTTTGCAACATCAACGATATGTGGCTCCTTTGCAGCATTTTCTATGACTGTACGGCCCTCTGCCATACATGAAGCAAGCATAATGTTTATCGTTGCACCTACTGATACAACATCGAGGAATATATGATTTCCAACGAGTGAGTCAGCAAATGTGTTTATCATGCCATGTTCAATGGTAACTGTTGCACCAAGTGCCCTAAAGCCCTTTAAATGCTGGTCAATAGGGCGACTTCCTATGTCACAGCCGCCAGGGAGAGCTACCTGTGCTTTGTTGTATTTTCCGAGTAACGCACCTAAAAGATAGTAGGATGCACGGATTTTTCTGATTGAATCATAATCTATGGTGATATTACCTATGGTACTACCGTTAATCTTGACAGTGTGAGAGTTGATACGCTGAACTGTTGCACCGATTCCCTCTATTGCCTGTAATAATACATTTATGTCACGGACATCAGGCAGATTTTCGATAGTTACTGTTTCGTCTGTCATAATAGCAGCGGCAAGAATACCTAATGCTGCATTTTTTGCACCTCCGATTGTTACCTCACCTTTGAGAGGGGTGCCACCTTTTATAATATACTGATTTTCCATTTTACACCTCATTAGAACGGATTTTTATTTATTTTTCTATCTATATTAAGTCTGTTATATTCAAGTAAATCTTTTTTTATACATATCTGTACTTTTGTAAAAATATAGCTGCCAAATACACATAAGTGTGAGCAGTATATATATGTGTTGGTAAAATGCCCTGAAAAACAGTGATTTAATCACAATAGGCAGAGTTCAACACATAAAACTATTATAGTCAAATGTACAGTTATGTCAACCTAAATTTTATTAAGAAAAGTTTAAGTCTTTGTAACAGTTCAGCACAAAAAAGATAATTGGCAATAAATAAGCTTGCTTATTTTATTGTTTATTATCTTTTTAGGTAGAACTGTTACAAAGTATTTTATTTCTTTCTGTTTTCAAAATAAACAAAAGCATCTATAGCATCAAATATATCTTTAAAGGTGTCCCTTGGTGCAACATCAATATATTTTTGTAATATTTCCTGTTCTGCCGTTCCATGATACCTGCCGTAAAATATATCGAAAAGATTATGACCGCGTACATAAATTTTTATGTTTTCAATATTGTCTTTTATGTCTTGTTTTGTCTTTATGTGTTTGCCGATGACACGCTGCATTTTTTTGACACTTGTAAGCTTATACAGATAGTCCTTATACTTTTTGAAAAGTATGTTATAAAAATCTTCTTCTGATTTTATTACTCCTATCCTTGCCATTATTTTCGGATCGAGAAAATAATTTTCAAAGGAATAATATTTTAATATAAGAACATTTTTTGGCTCTACTCTCGGCAGGTTTCCAACATCTTCTTTTGCACGCTGTGTGTAGTAACTGCACAACTGTTTTTTTAGATATTTTGGATTTTTGCCGTCGCTGTCCCTTATCATAAGGAACTGGTCTTTAAGGTAAAGTTTGTTTATATATTTAAGGTTTGCGTAAGTTTTTATATTGGTGCAACTGTTTGTCGGAATTATTGTAATCCTCTGCAACTGCCCGTTTTCGTCATAAATCTCAGAGTAATATTTTTTGAGCAGGAGAGGCAGACGGTTGCTGTCCTGTTTGCCCTCAACGATAAATACAAAACTGACATTCATAAGGTCGTTTGCCGTATATCCGAGGTCATTGAGTATCATGTCAATGTCAGTATTTTTTCTTATATCAGTATAATATTCTTCATTTAATATAACTTCCCGTATCTGTTTTGTTGAGAAGTTGAATATCAGGTTTGGTGAGTGAGTTGAGAAGATAACCTGATTTTTCTTTGAAAGGTTATATAATATTTCACTCGCCACTTTCTGAAGCTGAGGATGAAGATAAATCTCAGGGTCTTCCATAAGTATTATACATGGGAGAGTGTCTTTCTCATCAATATATGCCTCAAGTAATGAGAGTGTGTAGATGCTTTTTAGTCCCTCACCGAGTACATTGAGTGAGCCGATTATCTTTTCTCTTTCTTTATTGTAGACTTTTGTTTCTACCTTGAGGAGATTGTCGATATTTGAATTTAATTCGTAGCGTATTTCCTGTGACGGACTGCCGTTAGCACGAAAATATTCATTGACTTTATGCTCAAACGCACTGAGGTTTGTGTGGAAAAGTTTGAACTGAAGCAGGCGTATAGTCTCAAAAAGCGTCAGCTCCTCAGGTGTTTTTTTGTTGATGAGTCCTATACACTGGAAACAACGGTTACATTTCCTTTTTGGGTCAAAGGTACACTCATTGTCTTTAAGTTTCTGAAAAGATTCCTTGTCATAAAAACTAAACACATCATTTTGTAATGCATCGAGATTGCGTGTCTGGTCGATGTGGTAAATGCGTGGAAATATCTTTTCGATATAAGGATTGTGTTTGCTGAAACCGTCACTGTAGCGTGTTGCACCGTTTGGGTTATTGTGGAAAGTAAAAGATACAATTCCATTATTATAAGACGGTATCTTTTCTTTGAATTCTTCAAACCACTTTTCAAAATTATTTGCCTTGCACAAAATTCCTTTTGAATAATAATAATTAAGGTCATCTTCGGTAAACTCTATCTGCATGGAAATCTCGATGGGTTTGTTTATATCGAGAAACTCATGTTCTGATGCAGCTTTTAAGTTTGATGCCAAAAGTATAGCATCTATTATGGAGGTTTTACCTGTATTGTTCTTACCGACAAGGATAAGTGCATTTTCAATGTCGTTTATTTCAAGTTCTGATATTGATTTAAAATTTTTGATTTTTATATAAATTATTTTCATACGGCTGCCTTCTCTCTTTGTATAATAATTTTATGTTTTGAGGTACTGTTTTGTTACCGGCTATAATGTTTAAACGGTAAGTTTTGTCTTATATTTTGTAAGTGCTTTTATTTATGTTTTTTTATTCGTTTGTTTTTTACAGTTGCTTTGCTGTGTTTTATGTTTTGCTTTGCCATTACTTTTTGAGACATACTCTTTTTTTCTTTAACAATTCGTTTCTTGTCCGTGTGTGACTTTTTTTCAGCTTTTTGTGAACTCTTTGCCGCTGCCTTCTTTTTTCGGATAGAGTAGCCGAAGGTTCCAAGTTCATTTCCAAGTCCAAAATAGGAACCGTGTGAGTAGGCGAGCAGGTTTGAATCATTTAGGTGGAACGAATTGTTTTTATCCATATAACTCTCATCGACATGGACAGCGGTTACATTGGCGATAAACATATGGTGAGAGCCAAGTTCTTTTATCTCAGTCACTTTGCACTCAATGTTTACCGGGGACTCGGCAATAAGAGGACATTTTACAGTGTCGGCTTTTTCTTTTGTGAGATTACATTTGAGCCATTTATCTACATCCCTGCCGGAGCGCACACCACAAAAATCGGTGGCTTTTATAAGCTGTTCGGTTGTGAGATTTATCACAAATTCACCTGATTTTTTAATCATGTCATAGGAATATCTCTCAGGACGGACTGATATGTATGCCATCGGCGGATTAGTACATATGGTGCCTGTCCATGCAACAGTGAGGATATTTGACTCTGTTTCAATATCACCACATGAAACCATGACCGCAGGAAGCGGATATATCATGTTGCCTGGTTTAAAATTTATCTTGCTCATTCTTTTTCCTTTCTTACATCTACATATAGATATTTGCGGAACTCTTGTAATATGCTGGTCAAACGGATATTCGTAATCCGCTCTGCTGCTTGCTCATAACACTATCCAAAAGAATTTATCTGATAGTGTTACAAGTGTGCAATTATCACAGCATATAGTTAGCTTCGCAATTACCTAACCATATTATATATAGTATAACAAATCTTGTGTTCAAAAACACTATTCAAAAGAAAATAATTGTGATAGAATTGTAATAGAAATTGCGAGATATATCTAAATTGGAAAAATACTTCATGTGGAGCATGAAGCCTTATAAGATAAAAATAAAATTATTTTAATATACATAATGAAAGGCAGGGGATAAGGTATGGCAAACTATTTGGAGTTTGAGTCCATGAGTGCAGGTATGGAAAATAAGGTAAAGCAGGATCTCAAGTTTAAGACAGGCAATTTTGTATGGAAGATTAAGTTTAATGTTCCACTTGATCCTAAGACGGTAAATAATGTAAATCTTTATGTTACATCATTAAATCTTTCGCCGTTAAAGACTGCTATAAGATATAATTCACTTGAAAATGAGATAGAAATAGAGCCTATGGAGGCATACGCACAGAATGAATCTTATATTTTAAACATTACGACAAATGTAAAGTCTTTAAACGGAAAACCACTTAAAGAGCCGATACAGGTTCAGTTTAAGATTGATTAATCTGTGAAGTATTGTTAATATTAATTCAAATAATATAAAAGCAAAACAATAAAATTAAAGCGAAGCACTTATATAAGTGTTTCGCTTTAATTTTATTGTTTATTTCACTGCGGACTGATGCCCTGTATTGCAGCATTTTAGAAAGCGGCATCAGTTTACTTTAATATCGCCTTAAGTTTGAGTGCGAGGATACGATCCATATGATTAAGTGCGAGTGAACCCGGAAGACCTGATTCAAAGTTTACATATAAATATGCACCGTTTATGGCGATTCCCTCATTTAATGCAGGCATTGTTATCTTTTTTAGTCTCTTGCCAAGACGCATGGAAGTTGTTCCCGGTTTTGCCGGTTTGTAAATGTCAAGCTCATTTGTATATCCGTATGCTCTTGAAACGATAAGCTTTCCGCCGGTTGCAAAAGTGATACCCTGAACTGCAGGAGGGATGGTTACGCTTGAACGCTCTTTTAATGTTGTATTTTCTGAATTTGGATTGATAATAGTGTAACTTCTGAGTGTTCCATTTTTTGTATATTCAAAGTTACCTGTCCAAATCTGCTTCTTATAATATGTAAGGAATGAACACTTATAGTTTGTTGCAAGTGTTTTCGTATATTCAACTTCTTTGTAGGCAAGTCTTTTAGATGCCGCATAGTTTATGTCGGTAAAAGCAATACCGCTTATCTTTTGACCGTTTGTAACCCATACGGTCTTGCCGTCATAACATATGCCGCCGCCATGTGTCTTGTTTGGAAGCACGATAACCGTAAGCAGTTTTCTGTTATATTTGTTCATTACATATATTACTGATTTTTCTTCTGAGTAAGTGTCATATGCTGTTATAAGCAGATATTTTCCGGCAAATGTAATTGCCTGAGGACACATTTTTGTACTCTCAAATCCGGCAACATTTGTTGAACGGATACCGGGAATAGTTATGCATTTTTTGTAATTAGCATATTTTTTAACATAAGGAACTTTGCTCCACGCATAGCTTGAAGTCAATGCTTTCTTTGTGGAGTAGTAACTTGGTGTTGTAAGTGTTTTCTTTGTTTTTACCGGTTTTACGGTTGTTACAACAGAATTCTGACCGATAAATTTCTGACTGAATGCATTTCTATAAGCAGTTACTTTGTATTTGTAGAAAGTGCCTATAGTCATATTTTCGTAAACTTTAGATACATTTGATTTGCCCTCTAAGGTATCTATGAGTTCGTAACTGCCAGCTTTAAGCTGATAAATATAGTAACCGCTCGCACCTGTGGTGGCAGTCCATGAAAGCCTGAGTTTTCCGTAGCCGGCTTTTCCTTTTACCGTAAGTCTTGCAGGTAAAGTAGAAGTTTTTATTTCATTAGAATAGTTTAAACTTGGATGCTGTTCGGTATCTGCATATGCAAGAAGTTTATATCTGTAATTTGAGCCTGATGCAAGGGAAGTGTCTGTATATGATGTCTCAGTCGTGCTTGTGAGATATACATATGAGCCGGACCCCTTTTTTCTGTATATAATATATCCTGTGGCAGAGGTGTTTTGCTCCCAGTTAAAAGAGATGGTCGTAGCAGTGCTTTTTTCTATAGCTGCACCTGTTACGGCAGTTGGGCGTGATGCACAACGCAAAACACTGGTTAATGTACTCTCAAGTCCTGTAGTTGTGTTTACGACAGAAATCTGATATGAGCAGACAGTTCCGGGCTCCAGATTTGTGTCCGAATAAGATGTCTGTTCAGTCTGTAAAAGAAATTCTGCAGGTCCGTCATTGACACTTCTGTATATTTTGTAGTAATTACCGCTTGTATTTTCGTCCCACGAAAGGTCAATCTGTGTTTCAGTTTCCAAGTCAGCAGAAAAACCATATACGGTGTAAGGGAGCGTTGTAACGGAAATAACATCTGAGGCTTCGCCAACATTGTCCGGTGAAAGACAATATGCCTGAACATAAAAATCATAGTTTTCAGATGCTTTAAGCTGCGAAATGACGAGTGAATTGGTTGTTGCAGTTCCGGCTAAAGTATAGTCAGAAGCATTTTTTTGTTTGTAGTAAACATTGTAAAGAGCGTTGCTCATGGCATCCCAGCTCAAAGTAACCTGACCGTTATCTTCTAAAGGTGAAGTCCTATCTGTAAGTGTCAATCCGGTGACTTTTGTCACGGAAGAACTTGTGGAAAACTCTGCAGATGGAGAACTGTAAACTTTTTGACCTAAAATTGTCTTATAAAAGCTCAGATGATAAGAAATAACTGTTGCAGGTGACAAATCTGTTATATTGTAAGTGTTTTCAGTAGTTTCGATTGTAGTTGTATTGTTGTTATATGTAAGGGTGAGACTGTAACCCTCGGCATCTTCGACTGGTGTCCATTCTATAGACACGGCAGAAGTCGTGGCGGATGTGGTGTGAGATTCCGTAACTGTGCCCTCGAGGGCTGCAGGAATCGTAGGTTCCGGGGTGGCTTCAGGTGTCACATCGGTTGTGTTGTCTGATGGTGAGCCGTCTGATGATGAATTATCCGAAAATGTTTCCGAGAAAATGCTGATAAATTTATTAGGTAAGCTGTCGGCAGAGTCGGTTGATGAGGCGTGTGCCTTTATCATACGGGCTGCAAAACAGCATATTGAAAGTGCAAGTGCGGCTTCAAAAAAAATAAATATTTTCTTCTTCTTTTTCTTATTAAACATATAAAACTCCATTCTGCCCCCAAAAAGGCTTTTACCCAAATTATTATACTTAGGTGGAAAACTAAAAATACCATTAGTTAAAACACCTTACAAAAATATATATAAGTATAAAATAAAATTCAAATAATGGCAAATTTTTTCTATAAATAATAGTATAAATATGGTAAAATAAAAAAATGGCAATAATAGGTCATACATAAAAATAAAAGTTAAGGAAATATAGCAATGGGTTTAAGACAAAAAATTAAAAATAAAGTTAAAGGCGGCCTGAGACTGCATAACAGGATGCTTCTAATATATATTATAGGTGGAATGCTCCCTTTTATAGCTGCAAGTTTATATACAAATGCAAAAAACCAATCTAACATGATAAAATTAAATAAAAATACTCAGGAAAGTGAGATTGAAATACTAAAACGGCAGATTTCAGAGTCAATGACTGTGGCCGTTGATGTGTTAAATCAATTATATGTAAGTTCGGCAGTCAATGATGTTACAAGAAAAACTTACGACAGCATATCTGATTTTGAAAACGAGTGCAATGCAAGACTTGGGATTATTGACCGCTATCTGTCTTATTATAAAAGAGATATATCTGATATAAAGATATTTGTTGATAATAAGCCGATAAGTGCAAATAAGTATTTCTTTTATCTGGGTGATGCCGTAAAGACAGAGAACTGGTATAAGCCGACGATTGAAAGAAACGGAGATGTATGCTGGAATTATGGCGTTGGACGAACTACCAGACAGAAACATATCCAGGTAACAAGGGCAATGAAGGACAAATATGGAAAGATTATAGCGGTATTGTGTGTGCAGTTACAAAATGATTTTATTATAGATACCATATCAGAACGCTCTATGCATACGGTGCTTTTGTATAATGATAGTGAAATAATATACACAAATTATGCCATGGATGATGATACACCGTTTTTGGCAGAACGGCTTAAAAAAAAGAAGCAGCATGAGTATGCAGGACAGATTACGGTCGGAGTTGAAGACTATCTTCTTGTTTATAATAAGATATATCCACGGATAAAGGGATATGAGTATGAAGACCCGCCGCATTTTACAATTACAACGATAGAGAGATTTCAGGATCTTACATCAAGTATAAATATTAACAGCCTGAAAAGTTATACTGCTGTTATCGTAGGGCTTTTTGCGTCAGTTATTCTGATACTTGTGTTTTCCAAAATGTATTCAAATCGAATGGAACTTTTGCGTAAACAGATGCATTATGTTGCTATTGGAGAATATGATAAGGTTACGCCTATTGAGGGGACTGACGAGATTGCTGAACTTTATAAGGAAGTCGAAAAGATGCGGGATGACAATCGTGAACTTATGCAAAAAATTGTTGAGGAACAGGTTCAGAAAGAAAAGATTCATACGAAACAAAGAGAAGTGGAATTTAAGATGCTTGCCAGTCAGATAAATCCGCATTTCCTTTACAACACACTCGAAACAATAAGAATGAAAGCAAAAATAAACAAAGAGCCTGAAATAGAGGAACTTGTAAAGATGCTTGCAAAGATAATGAGAAGAAATATTCAGGTAAGCGACAAAAAGGTCACTCTTAAATCGGAAGTCCAGCTTATAGAATATTATTTAAAAATACAAAATTACAGGTTTGGAGACAGGATACATTCGCAGGTTATCGTTGATGATGATGTGGAACAGGATGCAAAAGTTCTTCCTCTTATAATACAGCCGTTTGTCGAAAATGCCTTTGTGCATGGTCTGGAGTCAAGTGAGGACGGTGGAAATCTTACAGTGCATGTGAGCCGTGACATGGGAGTCATCGTCGTGACAATAGAGGATGACGGTGTCGGAATGGACTATTATCAGCTTGGAAAATTGAGATATGCCATAAATTCAGGTGAGGCGGCAGAAAAAGGTCATATAGGTGTAAGCAATGTAAATCAAAGACTTAAGCTGCAATATGGAGAGCAGTTTGGAGTTACGGTAGACAGCACTCTTGGAAAAGGAACAAAAATAACAATAATGATGCCGTTTGTTTTTGGGGAGTAATGTTGCTTAAAATCAAATAATTTAACTAATTCTAGGGGTAAATATGTCAAAAAAGTATGGTTTTATTTTACGGTATTTACCCCTAGAATTATGTTAAGATATTGGAAATGTGGTGGCTACATGATTATCAGGTAAAAGTAAGGTCACCGGACAAAAAAGTATAGGAGGAAGATTTACTATGAGAAAATCTTTAAGAAAAATTTCAGCAGCAATCGCAGGATGTGCTCTCGCAATGGCACTTACGGTTGGTGCAGTTCCAAATGCAGCAAATGCGGCAGTAAAACCACAGTGCACAAAAGACGGTGAAAAAGCAGGTAAAGCAAAATTTAATCCTGATGGAACATATCATGCATACTTCGGACTTCAGCAGCAGAATACATGGATTTTCCGTGATCAGTGGTTCAGCCCTACATTAGGTGTAAAGGGAACTGACCTTGCAGGAAATGATTATGCAAGTATTCTTCAGTCAAAAGATGGAAAAGTATTAAAGAAGGACGGAACCGTTACTGATGCCGAGATTACAGGAAACGGTACTTACACTATCGGTGTAACAGGTCTTAACGGTTGTATCGACACAGACCTTGATGCAAACCCTATATCAATGATTTACGCATCAACAGATATTCCTATCAGTGCTATCAAAGACGGCACAGTTAAGATTTCAGATGTAAAGATGTCTATCGACGGCAGAGAGGCATTCTCAGGAGAGCCTTATACAAACGAGGATACAGAGCTTGTTAAACTTTACCAGTTTGACTGCACAAATACATACAAAAAGGATCAGTTTGAAAATCCTTCAATCCTTTGCCCATCTGATTCTATCCAGATTACATTTACTATAAGCGGATTTACAAATGACAATCCTAATGCAGTTGCAGCTACTCCTACACCGGCAGCAGACTCAAGTGCATCATCATCAACTTCATCAAAAAGCAGTACTGAAAGTAATGGAGGTACAAACACAACAGCAGTTGCAGTAGTTGTAGTTGTTGCAGTAGTAGTTGTCGCAGGTGTTATAGTATTCGTTAAGAAAAAGAAAAACTAATCAGAAATAAAAACATATGACCTTTAGTTAGGATTTATTATAAGGATAATAAATGTTTAAATAAAACTGCCGTATCGTGCTGATGCGGCGGTTTTTTGATGTGTATCTGCGGTGTAGGTGCTTAAAGGAAAATGTATGTATCAGTAAATATACAGGTTATTGAAATATATTAAAAATACATTCAAAAAATAAACTAATATTAAACTTGTATGAAAAATAAATGTATTTTCGGTCAATAATTTGTGGTAGTATTTTACACCCCAAATTTATATAATTAAATCAAGAAGAAGGTCAGATAAAAGATAAATGGTTATAAAAGATTTATATAGCCAAAAAGATTATCCAATCATAACTTAGGAGGTCATTATGAAAGAAGAAAAAAAGGAAAGGAGAGGCACGCTAGACTATGTTTATATAGTTCAGAGACTTGTTACTATTTTAGCCATAGTTGCAGCGTTCTTTCCGGCATTTAGTCCATCAAGAATTACAAAATTGATCGACGACACGATTTCATTGTTTACATCAGGTGTTTCATACTCAAGTCTTACAGACGGTGCGAGCAGAGCACTTCGTATGGAATGGGTTGATGAAACTGTATTTGTTGTAGTATTTATTGGTTCACTTGTATTGATGATTGGTATTTGCCTTGCGATTGCAGGGGGATGTATGTCATTAGGAAATCTCAGATTACAGAGACTTGGACTTAAGTTTTCTTTTGGCGGTTCGTTAGCTGAGATTGTCGGTGTTGTCTTTTGTTATATAAGTTACAACATGATTCAGAACAGTGAAAATGTAAAACGCGTAAAACCTGTATTCCCTAATGGAATGATTTTATATGCAGTATTTGCAATTATACTTCTTGTTACAACACTTATCCTTATGGCGGGTATGCCTAAGGCAGACAAGAATGAGAAATTTGAAATGGAATCAAAATATAAGCTTTTCCTTATGTTCCTTCCATTTGCAGCACTTGCTTTCGTATTCTGCTATTTACCACTTTGGGGCTGGAGATATGCATTCTTCGATTACAAAGCCGGTGGAACTTTATCAATGAGCAATTTTGTAGGTTTTAAGTGGTTTACATATTTATTTAAGAATGAAGCTACAAGGCGTGACCTTATAAATGTTATTAAAAATACACTTGGTCTTAGTATGTTAAATGTATTGACAAGCTGGATTCCTATGATGTTCGCTGTATTTCTCTGCGAGATTAAGAGTCTCAGATTCCGTCGTTTTGTACAGACATTTACAACAATCCCTAACTTCATAAGCTGGGTACTTGTATATGCTATAGCTATAGCTATCTTCTCTACAGATGGTTTCATCAATACATTCATGAAAGAGTTTGGAATGTTAGCACAGAATGCACAGGGTAAGAACTATCTGATGGCTGACTCACATATGTGGATTAAGATGTGGGCGTGGGGCACATGGAAAGGTGTCGGCTGGAGTGCCATTATCTATATAGCAGGTATTTCAGGTATCGACCAGAGTCTTTATGAGGCGGCGACGGTTGATGGTGCCGGAAGATTCCAGAAGATGTGGCATGTTACACTTCCGGGACTTCTGCCAACATTCTTTGTACTTTTACTTATGTCAATCGCAAACATCCTTACAAACGGTCTTGACCAGTACCTCTGCTTCACAAACGCACAGAACGCACAGTCAATCAGAGTTCTTGACCTTTATGTTTACCAGTTAGGTATGGGAAGCAGCGGAAGTATTCCGTTGTCAACGGTTGTAGGTATGTTTAAATCAGTAATATCCGTAGTATTGTTGTTTGTTGCCAATGGAGCATCTAAGCTGCTTCGTGGTGAGAGTATCATATAGGAGGTGAGTACGATATGGCAAAGACAAAACAGGAAAAAGAAGATGCTAAGAGAGAAAGAGAGTATGAAAAGAAGCATAAAAGAAAATATCGTCTTACACCTGGTGATATAGTATTTTATATTTTTAACTATTTGTTCTTTACTTTGTTTACAATTACTTGTATATTCCCATTCTGGTATCTGTTTGTAAATACAGTATCAAGAAATGATTATGTTCAGAGAGGTATCGTAAACTTCTGGCCAAAGGGATTTAATATTCAAAATTACCTTGCACTTAAAGAGGTTAGTGACCTTGGTTCAGCATTTATTATATCAGTATCAAGAACACTTATTGGTACTGCACTTATGGTAATTGCATCGGCGTTTATAGGTTATCTCGTTACTAAACAGGAAATGTGGCACAGAAGTTTCTGGTATCGTTTCCTTGTTATTACAATGTATTTTAATGCAGGTCTTATTCCATGGTACATGAACTTTGCAATGCTCGGTATGACAAATCATTACTCAGCATATATTATACCTGCTATTGTGGCTCCGTATAATATCATTCTGGTAAAGACATACATAGAGTCGATTCCGGCGGAACTTGAGGAAAGTGCATTTATTGATGGTGCTTCATATATGATGGTATTTAGGAAACTTATATGGCCTCTTAGTAAACCAATCCTTGCGACAATCGCAATTTTCGGTGCGGTAGGTCATTGGAACTCATTCCAGGATTCTTTAATACTTATGAGTGATTCAAAACTCTTTACATTGCAGCACAGACTTTACATTTACCTGAACCAGTCATCAAATCTCGGCACATTGATGGACGGTGCAGATTCATCTACAGCTAAGAATGCAATGGAACAGGCTATGAATTCAAAGGTTATTAAGTACACTATCTCAATGGTATCAGTTATTCCTATCCTTTGCGTATATCCGTTTATGCAGAGATACTTCGAGAAAGGTATCATGCTCGGTGCAGTCAAGGGTTGATGCTGTAATGTATTGCAATTTGGTTCAAGATTTGATAATCTGATTATAGTTTTTATAAATGGGTGATTGTGTAAACAGTCACCCATTAAAAAATTTACAGTCAGATAGTGGGGATAGTGTGAAAAATCCATATATGCAAGATTTTTCGCACACAAGATTTGTGTCTGCGCACACTTGACACAAACTTAATATGCACAAAAAACGTGTGCAGAAATGAGGGATAATATTTATATGTTCAAAAATGGTTTCTTTGAAAGCCCGTTATACAAATTTGGCACAAGACTTGTGGATGTGCTCGAACTCAATTTTTTATGGCTCTTTTGCAGTCTGCCGTTATTGCTGGCACTTGCTTTTCCTAAGTGGCTCGGATTGTTCTGGATACCATGTGGTATCATAGGAGCGTTTACCATGGGAGCTGCATCGGTGGCGGCATTTTCGATTACGCTTAAAATGGTGGATGACGAGGAGGGTTATATATTTAAACCTTTCTTTAAAGAGTTTAAAGCGAGTTTCTTCAAGGGTGGAATAGCAGGCATGATACAGACATTTGCAGTATATGCACTGTATCTTGATTTCCAGCTTTTTAATAATGTCAAAGATTCAAATATAATGTTTCTTATAGTCTTTATACTGGGGCTGATATTATTATTTACGCATTATGTTTATGCGTATGCACTTATGGGAAGATATGAGAATACCGTTATAAATACGCTTAGAAATTCATTTACGATTTCTCTCAGATATTTTAAGAAAACGATACTTATATTTTTGGTTGTTGCATTTGAAATCCTGTTGTTTGTATGGTCGGGTACAACAGAGTTTATTGGACTTATTATTGGACCGGTATGTATAATGTTTACGATAAGCGGAATGGCAAAACCGATATTCCTCCGGATTGAAAAAGATAACAGCGGTTCTGATGATGAGGAAGAAGAAACAGAAGAGGATGTAGATGTATCTGAATATGAGACTATAGATTATGAAAAACTTGCTCAGAGAGCAAAAAAGAACGAATAAACTATATGTAAACAAAAAATGTAGAAATAATAATATAAAGTTTCAAAAAAAGTGAGGGTAATAAAAGTGCTTAAAAATATTGCACATTTGCCCTTGAAAATGTAAAATATATACATAAGACAAATGAATTTGTGTTGTGTTGTGCACAAATTTATATGAGATTTATTATACAACACAGAAAAGAGGAAAATTATGAGAAAAGGTGCATTTAGTAAAAAAATGCTTTCTGTATTGCTTGCAGGCAGTATGGTTGTAGGTTCTGCATCAGTGCTTTCCGGATGTGGTACTAAAAAGAAAAACGGCGTCGTTAAATTAGATGTTTACAGCCAGTTGGCTAACACACAGGGTATGCAGACAGGATGGGGAGCAGATGTGCTTAAAGAAAAGTTCAATGTTGAGCTTAATATTATTCCTGATGCAGATGGTGTTTACCAGACACGTGCCCAGAAAGGTGACCTTGGAGACATCGTTATCTGGGGAAGTGATTCAAAGGATTATGTAGATGCTGTTAAGAACAACCTTCTCCTCGACTGGAACGAAGATGATCTTCTTACAGACTGCGGACCATATATTAAGAAGCATATGTCAGATGCTCTTAAGAAGAACAGTGGTCTTACAAAGACAATTACAGATGGCGAAAGAGATACTACTTATGGTATTGGACACAGTATCGCAACAAGCAGTAAGGATCATGATGCATTCTTCTATACATGGGATACTCGTTGGGATTTATATAAGAAGATGGGTTACCCGAAGGTTAAAAATCTTGATGAATTCAAGAATATGCTTATTAAGATGCACGAAATTTGTCCTAAGGATGATAACGGAAATCCTACATATGCCGTTTCACTCTGGTCTGACTGGGATGACGGAATGGTTATGTATGTTAAGTCTACAGTTACAGCTTACTATGGTTATGATGAGATGGGTATCGGATTATATGACCCTCAGACAGGTAAGTTCCATGACGCACTTGAGGATAACGGACCATACCTCCAGATGCTTAAGTTCTACAATGACTTATATCGTGCAGGTCTTGTAGATCCTGATTCGATGACACAGACATACGACCAGATGAGTGCTAAGGTTAAGAGTGGTGGTGTATTATTCTCAATCTTCAACTACTCAGGCTCACTTGGATTTAACACAGACGCACATCTTAAAGCCGGAAAATATATGTACTGTATGAAACCTGAGGAAGCTAAGCCTATCGTTTATGGTATGAATACACAGGGTGGTGACCGAGTTACAACAATCGGTGCTAAGACAGAGTACCCTGACTTATGTATGGAAATTATCAACTACTTTGCAACTCCGGAAGGTCGTATGATATATCAGTATGGTCCTAAGGGTGAAACATGGAATTACGATAAGGATGGTAATACATACTTTACAGAGCTTGGTAAAAAGACTCATGCCGATGGTAAGACAAAGATGGAGAAGCATAAGGGATCATTCCAGGATGGAAGTATCCAGGCAGCATTCTCTACATGGGCTAACGATGCAGAGAACCCTGATTCAAACGGTGAAACATACAACAGTGATAACTGGAAATCTAATGTTAAGACTCCTGAGTACAAGATTCAGCAGGATTGGGTTGACAAGACAGGATGTAAGAACCTTAACGAGTACATGGAAAAGGGTGGAAACTATGTAGTTGCACCTGCAACATCTTATTCAGCAAGTGCTAAGGATGATGAGTTAAAGACAACATGGGCACAGGTTACAACATCTATCAAAGAGAACTCTTGGAAAGCGATTTATGCTAAGACAGATGCTGAGTACAACAAGTGTGTTCAGAAGATGAAGAAAGATACAGCAGCATATGGTTACGATAAGTGCCTTAAGTGGTGTGAGAACGAAGCTGCAACTCGTCGTTCATTAGAAAAAGCATTGAGTAACTAGAAAAATTTAAAGTTAAACCTTATATGGATATTTATCCTCTCCGTCATAACAGGCGGAGGGGATTTTTGTGTTGGTGAAGATGGATAAATAGTCTTAAGGATAATTGCTTAAAAATATTGAAATTTTGTGCAGTTTGTTATAAAATAAGGGCTAAAGAATGAAGTTGTTTAGATGAAATGCATTATTATAAGCACGATACTCATGGTGTCTGCCGTGAGAAAACGTATAGACGGAGGGGATAATCATGAAAAAAATTTTAAAAATGACATTAAAAGAAAATAAGGTAAAAAAGAAAACAGAGTCATTTACAAAGACAAATGAAAATCCGACTGAAAAGAATGTGGTGGAAAATAAAAAACAGAAATCGGGGATAAAGAAGTCAAGATCAATAGTTGCGAGGATTGCATCTCTTGTATATATCAGCATATTTGCTACAGTTATACTTATTGCATTGCTGGTAGTTCCGTATGTGAGTAAAACATTGCAAAGCAATACAAAATCGACGATGAGTGATGTTGTCAAAACTTTAGGAGAATCTTTTGACAAGCAGATTGACAGAAGTGGCAAGAATGTCGTACTTACAAAGGTTGCATTGCGAAATGCTTTGAAAGGAGCCGGGATAGACGGATTGTCAACATCATATATGTATATTATTGATTCTGACAAAAATTATGCATGGCATCCGGATGAGAATAAGATTGGTTCAAAAGTTGATGTGCCGGTTATTGAAGGTATTGTAGATAAGATGCTCAATAAAGGCGGTGGCAGTACAAATGGTGGATTTGTTGATTACAAATATAAAGGAAAAAATAAAATAGCTTCATACCTTACAAGCAATACCGGTGCATTTACATTGGTATTATGCTGCGACAAATCTGAAATAAATGCACCGGTAAGAAAAGTGTATGCAAGATCTGCGATTGCTATAATTATTGTAGTTGTGGTTATGGGAAGTCTGGCAATAATTATAACGAGGAGAATAGCAGCACCTATAAAGGATGTAGTATTTTCAATGAACCGTATGGCAGAACTTGATCTGGCACACAGGGACATAAGTGTGAATAAGGTTGCAAAGTACAATGACGAGATGGGTATGCTGGCAAGGTCGGCATTGGTTCTTAAAGAAGAACTTTCAACAATGGCAAAGGCTTTGATGGACAATAGTTCTAAGCTTGATGATGCATCAGTGTCATTAAAGGACAGTATAGAAAAAGTTGATGATACGGTTTCAAGTATAGAACAAGCTGTTACAGGGATTGCAGATGGGGCAGGAAGTCAGGCATCTGATACCCAGAGTGCAAATGAAAGTGTTATAAACATTGGTGCAGATATAGACAGATGTACTGATACGATGAATAACCTCTCAGAGTCAGTTGAGAAGATGAAAAATATGAGTGGGGAGACAATGGCAGTATTACAAGAGCTTGTTAAGATAAGTGAAAATACTTCAGATGAGATTTCAGTGCTTAAAGAAGAAACATCTAAAACAAATGTTTCGGCGGAGGCTATAAGGAGTGCAGTTGAGCTGATACAGTCGATAGCTGACCAGACAAGTCTTCTCTCGCTTAATGCTTCTATAGAAGCTGCACGAGCCGGAGAACACGGAAAAGGCTTTGCAGTAGTGGCAGATGAGATAAGAAGCCTTTCTGAGAGCAGTATGAACAGTGCAGACGAGATAGAGAGGATTGTGTCAGAGCTATTGGAAAACTCCAATGTAAGCGTTGAGAGAATGGCAACAGTAAGTGATGATGTTTCAATACAGATTGACAAACTTGGAAATACAAGAAAATCATTTAAGGGGCTTACAAACGAAACTGACAAGGTTATAGAACTTACAGATAGTATTTCAAAGCAGATAAATGAGATAAACAATGCAAAGAATAATGTAAGTTCGGTTCTTGAAAGCCTTTCAGCAATAGCTGAACAAAATGCAGCAAGCACAGAAGAAACATCCGCATCAGTTCAGGAGATTGGAGCTTCGATTGATGTTATAGGAGATAGTGCAAATGATTTGCAAAATCTTGCAGCGGATATGAGTGATTACATAAAGAAGTTCAGATTGTATGAGGACTAAAGTTTGAATGTGGGTTGCGAATATCTGCTTAACTAAAAAATAAAATCAGGCATCAAAGTGAATATAATAAAAAGAAGCGGCAAGGTTTTGCCGCTTCTTTTTGTGCTATATTGTAACAGTTCAGCCATAAAATAAATATTGCAATGTAAAGTTGGTTTATAATGGATTAGAGAGAAACAAATCTGTCTGCCTCGTCCTTTAATTCATTTGCAATCTGCTCATTTTCATGCATCTCATTTGAGATATCCTCAATGCCGGATACAAGGTCTGTTGTGTTTGTTGCAACATTTGTAATTCCGTTTGTGCTTTCTTCAACGGCTGTAGATATACCATTTAAAGACTCTGAAACATTTGACATGGCTTCTTTAATAGATGATGCCATAGTGTTAAACTTAGTTACTATTTCGGTGACATGCTCAGCATCATCACTGTACTGGTGTCCTGATTTGACAAATCCGACATAATCTTCCAAAACATTGTTTGTTATGTAGTCTATCATTTGGTTTGAATTTTGAGTAAGTTCTTTAACGGCTACAATAACCATACTGTTGATATTTTGGATATTGTTTGCTGCTTCACGGCTTGAATCTGCAAGCTGGCGGATTTCATCAGCTACAACAGCAAAGCCCTTTCCGGCTTCACCTGCTCTTGCAGCTTCGATAGAAGCATTTAACGCAAGAAGATTTGTCTGGTTGGATATGTCTAATATGTCTTTTGTAAGGTCATTGACCTTATCAACACTCTTGCTTTCTTCAATAGCTTTTTCAAGACTTTGAACGATTCCGCTTATAATTTCATTGGCGGTATTTCCGTTGTCTACAGCTGTTTTTTCAAGAGTATTTGCACGCTCTTTCATTTCGTTTACATAATCAAGAAGCTTAACAGACTCGTCTGAGAGGTCTGTGACATTTGAATCTACATCATTTGTGTTATCGTTTACCGAGATAACAGTGGCAGACACTTCTTCCATTGCAGATGAAAGTTCTTCCATAACTGCTGATATATCGCATGAATTATCATTGGCTTTGACAACCTTGTTAGATACGGTACCGACAATATTTTCAAGCTTGTTAGTATTGCTGGTGATTTTTTTCATAATCTCCTGTAAAGTTTCAATAAACTTATTTATATCATCACCTATTATACCAATCTCATCTTTTGCTCTGATGCTGAGTCGTTTTGTAAGATCGCCATTGCCGGCATTTATGTTTTCTATAATTTCAGCAAGTGCTTTGTTCATACCTGCAACGGGACGACATATAGACATATAGCAGATATAGAGTACACTAAAACCAAGTATTAAACCAATGACAAGAAGTGTAATGCCTGTTATCTGGCTTGCACTATATACACTTTTTTGTTTTGCAACACCTGCATCCATTGCTTTCTGATTCGCATCCTGCATTTCAGTTATATTATCTTCAATTTTTTGCGACTGTGTGAAGAGTGTGTTATTTGCCATCTCAGCAGCTAAAGTACCCTGACCTGCGGTACTGGCATTAAGTGCAGTGTTAAAATCTTTGAGGTACTTATCATAATTTGACTTAAATTCATTGAAGTTGTCTTCTTCCTGACCTGCATCAAGTGTTTTCTCAAACTGGGTACAGAGATTTGAAATCTCTTTTGTTCTCGTTTTGTAGTTTTGGACAAGGCTTGATTTTACGCTGTCGTCAGTAGATATGCAATGTTTATAGATTATGCTGTTTAATGACTCAAATTTCTCTGATATATCACCGAGCAATACAAGGCTTTTGGAATAATTGTCAGAAATTTCAGTACCGACATTTAGCATATTGTTGGCTATGCGAATAGAGGTTAAACTTGATAATGCAAGAAGAACCACTATCACAGCGACAGGAAGCATAATTTTGATTTTTATGCTTGTGTTTTTTAGTTTCATAATAAATTTCTCCCTTCATCGTCCATAATATATTTTTATGTATCTTAGACATAAAAATTGGGCAAAAAAATGCCCTGACATTAGTATATAAAACCGCAATACATATGTATTTATTTTACAACATTTTAGATTTATTTTAAATACAATTTTTAGGATAAATATAGTAATAATTTGGCATGTTTTTACAGTGATTTTTTGTGATTTTGAGGAAAAATAAAGATAGTGAAAATGAGAAGTAAAATGAAATTAAGTGTAAAAATATAATTTAAAGTTATATAATATTTTTTGCGTGTCTGTTGCGAAGTATGGTAAAATAGAGGTAAGCAATAATGGTATGAGATATGACGGTATTTTAAAATTGTCAGGCGGGTAGCAGAGCGGATTGCGAATATCTGTCTATGAAGGAGGTGCAGGAAGTATGGAGTATTTTAAGGATAATGATTTTTTTGAAAAAATGGAAAAGGTGGCAGTTCCAAAGCTGGATGCGGCAAGGACAAGCGGATATTATACTGCGTATGATGGAATAAAAATATATTATGATAAATTTAAAAATAAAAACGAGAAAGCAATAATTGTAATTTCTCATGGATTTTGTGAATTTGCGGAAAAATTTGAGGAAGTCATATATTATTTTTTGTGCAAGGGATACTCGGTATATATTCCGGAGCACAGAGGGCATGGCAATTCTGACAGGGAGACTGATGATCTGTCAAAGGTATATGTAGATGGTTTTGATAAATATGTAAATGATTTTTACGGGTTTGTGAGAGACATTGTAAGAAATGAAAATCCGGGCAAAAAAATGGTACTGTATGCACATTCGATGGGAGGTGCGATAGGTGCACTCGTGCTTGAGCAATATCCTGAACTGTTTGATTGTGCAGTGCTTACTTCTCCTATGTTAAAAATGAAATTTAATGGTATTCCTGAATTTGTTGCAAATCTTTTGAGAATTTATGCGGCAATTTTCCCGGTAAAATTTAAATATGTACCCGGTCAGAGTGTATTTGATGGTGTTAGAGATGAAAAATTTGGCTGCTGCACATCAGGTGAGAGATATGAGTATATATTCAGAAAGCGTGAAAAGAATGACAGGTATCACATGAATGGTGCGACTTACGGTTGGAGTATAAGTGCGATGAAAGCGACAAAAAAGCTCCAAAGAGAAGCAGAGAAGGTAAAAATACCGGTATTGCTTTTTCAGGCATCGGATGATGATTTAGTGGATAACAGAGGACAGAACAGGTTTGCAGAGAAAAATAAAAATGTTATCCTTATACAGATACCAAACTCAAAGCATGAGATATACGGTTCAACTTATAATACAATAAAATGGTATTATGAGGTTATATGGAAATTTTTAGATAAACATTTAGGAGGAAAGTGACATTGAAATTGTTGTATGGTTTATTTTATACTTCTTTTTCACTGGCAGTTGTGTCGGCATTTGCTCTTGTGGTTGTTTTGCTGATAAGATTTATAATAGTTAAAGTACCTAAAAAGTATTTTATGTGTCTGTGGTGGCTTTTTTTGATAAGGAGTATATGTCCGGTGTCATTGTCAAGTATATATTCACTGTCACCAGGAATAAATAGAAAATTTCATATATTTCTTGAGTTGATAGGACTTTCATTTGATGAACAGGGCGGAGTGCTGACAGGCTGGCAGAGTGTTTTTGTGCGGCAGTTTACGGTAAATACAAATTTTAGATTTTGCAGTATCATGTGGGCCGCAGGTGTTTTGTTCATATGGATATACACATTAGTAAAGCAGACCGGGATAAGAAAGTGGCTTCAAAAGGCTGAAAGACTGGATGGAAGTATATATCAGCATGAGAAACTTAATATTCCGGTAATGACAGGTGTTTTCAGATTAAAGAAATATCTTCCGGGCAAGATGAATGTTTCCGAGGCAAAATATGTGTTAAGGCATATGGAGATACATGAGGAGAGACATGACGGTGTGCTAAGGGCAGCAGCTTTTATTGTGTTGTCGCTGCAATGGTTTAATCCGTTTATGTGGCTTGCTCATTATTTTATCTTAAGAGATATTGAGACAGCGGCAGACGAGGATACGCTTAGTTATTTTGGATACGATGACAGGGCGAAATATGCACAGGAAATACTGAATATGAACAAGGGGAAAAAAGTTATAAGACCATCTCTTGTGACTTTTCAGGAAAACCGTATTGATGACCGTGCATCAAAGATGCTTTATCAGAATAAGATAAAGAAAAAAGACAGACAGGTAGTAGTGCTTGTTGTCCTAATATTCTTTATCTGGTGGTTTATGTTAAGACCGCTATATATGTTGTGGGAGGGCAGCTTAGACACAACGGCGGACAACAGCATTTCGCAGACAGAAGAACCGTTATTTGATAAAACAAAACAGGTTGTTGTTGCACAGACTAATGTTAAGAGTGCAGACGGATTGTCAAAGGTCATAAAGATAGTAATGACGGATGGGCAGCAGGAAGATTCAGGTTATGATGGTGAGTTTAAGCTTGTTTTGGATGACACGAAGGGAAATAAGCTTGCCGAGGAAAATTTAAACGGACAGTTTGGTGACAATAAGAATGATAAGCTGCACTTTGAAAAGAATGTTGCATTGCATATATCAGATTATAACAGCGATAAGGTAAATGAAGTTGCGATAGGTCAGGATATAGAATTTACTGATGAAAATCTTAACACTTTGCTTGGCAGAGAGCCAAAAAAGAAAGAGAAAAATAAAATAAAGAGTATTCAGAAGTATTATATCTGGAATATCGAGGCTGACAAGCTGCAATGTGTGTCTGAGCCGATTTATACGGCAGACAAGACGGGTGCGGAGGCTAATTCCTGTGAATTTAAGATACCAAAGGGAACTAACGGAGTTATAAAAGTAAAAGTTTTAAAAAACAAGTTTTATTATGTATGGGATGGCACTAATGAAATGTTTGTAAGAAAAGAACTTACAAAAAAACAGCTCAAAAAATATAAGAAAGACAGCGACAAAACCGATGAAAGCGGAGAAAAGAGTGTTCACTCCTTAAGAAATGACAGTGACAGGGAGAGCATAAGAGTTGTAACTCAAAAGGACTCAACCGGTTCAGAGGAAATAAAAAATATTGTTATATCTCCAAACGGTGCATCAAAGAAAATAAGTAATATTAAAGGATATTATTGTGAGCTTCAGTGGGTGCAGACAACGGATAATGAGGAAAACAGGTATGCTGTGCTTACATACAATGGCATAAAGTCACAGACATTTGTTGTATTTGATACAAAGCTGAAAGAGATATATTATAAACAGGAGGACGGAAACAGTGCTTTAAGCAGTGTGTTTGACCGTTACAATGGAAATCAGAATGACATTGCGTTTAACAAAGATGATTTGGTTGTATATACTCTGCAGGAAAAGGAAAACGATGTGTTAAAAATCGGATTTGCCGCCAATGCAAAGGATAATGTGGTCGTAAAGGGAAGTTATAAGTATGATATCGAAAAGAAAAATCAATACGACTTCAATTATTCGCAGACTTCAGCAGCAAATGCAGGCAGCAGTAACAACGATACGGGAGCATCAGCGGCAGAAAGCCCGATGGCTTCAGCAAGTCAATAAGATGATGAAAGAGTTAAAAACAGGCTTTTCGTTATTATTAAAAATAGCGGAAAGCCTGTTTTGGCATATGTAAAATTTTATCAATAAAAAGGAACTGTCAGTTTTTAAGCAAAAAGACCAAGATCAAGGATTGCATCGGCGAGGTGTCTGTGGCCGGATGCATCCATATGTTCCATATCATCAGTGCTGTAGGAAGATACATCAGATGCAGCTAGAAAATGGCAGCCGTATTTGTCGGCTATCTTTTTATATACATCTTTAAGTTTGTGTGATGTTTTTACGGAGTTTTTGTTAAACTCAGGGTCAAACTCGGGCTTCCAGACTTCATCACCAAGTACGATAGGTGACATGAGCAGTATGTCTAAAGACGAATCATACTTTTTAATCTGTGATATAAGCTTTTCAATACCTTTACCGATAAGACCGGCAGAGGCATTATAATATGTCTTGCAGTCGTTTGTGCCAAGCATAAGTATTACATAATCTATAGGTGAGTGTGATTCAAGGAGTGCCGGAAGCATATCTATACCGCGTCTGTTGTCACGAAGCTCATCTTCAAAGATGGTAGTGCGTCCACAGAGTCCTTCTTCAACTATTTTATATCCGTTAGGGAAAAGTGCCGACTCAAGAATACCGGTCCAGCGTGTGCTGCGGTCAAATCTTGATGTTGTACCCGGTATAAGTCCATAAGTATTTGAATCTCCAAAACATAATATCTCTTTCATGACAAATCCTCCTAATTTCTTAAATCATACTATTCATACTAAACTGATAGGATATATATGATTATAAGGGCGGAGTTATGATTTGTCAAGGAAAAAATATAATAAAAAGAAATGGATTGTAACAGTTCAGCCCCAAAAAGATAAGTCAATAATACATGAGCTTGCTCAATGTATTATTGACTTGTTTTTTGGGGCTGAATAGCCTTTTATTTATGAAATGAAGTAAACACAAGCTGCATAGCAGCGACTGACAGCTTGCTGGCAGGTTTACGAATGTAATAAATGAGAGGCTGAACTGTTACAATGGATTGAAGATATGGGATTGAAATGGGTAAAATAAAAAACACCGCTTATGCGGTGTTTTTAGAAAGAGATTTATGAAAAGAATAATATTATAACAAATATTATTTCTTATAAACAATTCGTCTTGCACATTTAGGTCTAGAGTAATTGTATTTTGAAATCTTGATACCTGTCCTTGGATTGCTTGCATGAACGATGCGTCCACTTCCAATATACATAGCAACATGATTTACTCTGCCTGTACCGTGTGTGTAGAAAAGAAGATCTCCCGGTCTGAGATTTGAAAAACTTACTCTCTTTCCGTATGTTGACTGTTCACGAGAAGTTCTAGGAATTCTGTAACCGAACTTTCTGTAAACACTCATTGTAAATCCTGAACAGTCAGTTCCGTGTGTAAGGCTTGTTCCACCCCATACATAACGATTACCTACAAATCGCTGTGCATAAACAGAAGCCTGATAGCCTTTAAGTGAACCATATCTTCTTGCTCTAACACCGTTAAGAGTGAGAGCATTGCTGAATTTATAATAAGCTGTCATAGATGAAAGACTGTCTGTAAAACCTGTCTTTTTACCTGACTTAACTTTTACCCATCCGTTATTGTAAGTCTTAACTAATTTATAACTCTTTCCTGCTTTAAGGCTTGTAAGAGTTTTTGCTGAAGAACTCTTTGATTTCTTTAAGGAAACTTTTTTTGCTGACTTGTTTACTTTTACATATGCAGTACCATATTTGTTTGCAACCTTAGCTGCCTTTGCACCTATTGCAAAATATTTTTTGCATACATAACCTGAAACTCGTCCGGATTTAACCTTGAGCCAGCTTTTGTTTGTAGAACCGATGATGTTGACTTTATATCCTTTATAAAGTCTTCCGACAACCTTAGTCTTTGTACCGGCACCTTTGTTTACATTAACAAATCCAGTCTTTTTAGTAACAATACCAAGTTTATTGAAATTTGTTGTAACCTTTATAGCTGAACCAGTTACTACATCAGTAGTGTTGTTATCATTATTGTTATTGTCGTCTACATCAGTAGTATTATCACCATTATTAATCTCGTCGCTTAAAAAAGACATACCGGGAATTGTTGCTGCTTTTGTTTCAGCAGGTGATGTACTAAACGAAGTAAGTACACAGGCAACAGACAATGTAAGTGCTGTTCCAAGTGATAATGCCTTTTTTGTCAAGCCTTCCTTAAACATATTATCCTCCATAATTTTTTGATATTATAATAATTTGTGTGTATTTTTAAAAGAATATGTAATGAATTATTTAAGTTTGTTACAAAAATATTACATCACGATTTTTATTGTAACAACTTAATATGTATTTGTCAACACAAATTAAGGAAAAATTACTATTAGGTTAAGAATTAGGTGTATGTTTTTGGTGATTTTTTCATATTTTGGAGTTAATCTTTTACAATATTGTAACATTCTAAGTATGATTTTATACATTTGGTGAATGAGTTTCTTCTATATATAATGGTTGTGTAATTGAAAATATTTTGCGACGGTAAAATGTAACGGTTCAACTGTATATATTTGGGGTTAATTGTTGCAACATAACAGTTCAGCTTTCCATTTAGTACATTCATAAACCTGCCAGCAAACTGTCAGTCGCTGCTACACAGCTTATGTTTACCTCATATAATAAATGAAAGGCTATTCTACCGTAAAAATATAATCAGCAATACAATGAGCAAGCTCAGATATTACCGATTATATTTTTATGGCTGAACTGTTACATTACAACACAGAATGACGGATTTTTTTCTTTACAAGCTAAACTGCGGATATTATAATTAGACTTAACAATATTTTGGTTGCGGTTTACGGCTCAGATGCTAACTGTAACAAATTTGAAGATACAGGGGGAGAATATGGACAAAATACAGCTTTTCCGAAGAAGATATATCCCGGATGAAATCAAGGAACTTAAAGACGATATAGTGTTGTCTGTCACAGATGATATGATACTTACAAAATGGAATGTTTTAAAACCGAGAAAAGACATTGCAAGAGGTGTGTCTGCTTATTTTATTGACAAGGGTATAAAAGTGAGCAAGGTATATGACAGTGAGGACAATCTTGTCTATTGGTATTGTGATATTGTGGAGACGGTTCATGAAAAGGACAGTCAGAAATATGTGTTTAATGATCTTCTTATAGATGTTTTAGTTTACCCTGACGGATTTGTTAAAGTGGTAGATATAGACGAGTTTGCTGATATAATGGATGAGAAAAGACTTGATAATACCGTTATCGCAAAGGCACTCAGGAGTGCTGATGCCTTGCTTAAGGTGATATATGCCGGGCAATTTGAGAGATATACAAAGATTATAGATGATGCGGAGTAGGAAAAGTTTTACTATAGGCAGATAGCAGTTTTGAGTTAGACGGTTTTTTTAATGTGTTTGCCTATTATTTCGGTAACATCAGTTATTGAGACAAATGCGGAGGTATCAATGGAATAGACGACAAGGTTCATTATGAGAACCATTTGTCCACGGAGCAAAGAGTGATACAAAAAGAGAAAATATTATCATGCAGTATGCTGCTTTTATAATAAATATCTTGCCAAGTTTGTGCAGACCAAAGAGCAGAAAAGGTATGTTTAGTATAATGGTAAGCATACTGAGTGGGAGTTTGGTAAGATTGTTTATCATTATGCCGATGCCGATGACTCCACCGTCAAGTATAGTGTTCGGTACGAGAAATTCCTCGATGGCGAAAGCTGCGATTATTGAGCCTATGGTGAGCATAAAAAATTCTATCAAAATCTGAAATCTGTTTTTATTTGTCATTTAACCCCTCATTTCGTTTTATTTTATTATGATTTTTTATTGTTATCTTATGTGGTGTTGTGTGGTAAAAGTTTTTTATCTTATAAAAAGGACAAAGTATGTCTTTTGAGAAACATCTTTGTCCTTGGTGGTTGAAAGTTATTCAGACGGAATAGTAAGTTTTCCGGCTATGATGGCTTTTACATCATCAATGTTTTTGTTGGTAAAAGCAGCTATTTGTTCAGGAGTGAGTCCGTTGTTATGCATATTTAGGACTATCTTGGTTTCAGCAGTTGCCTCGCCCTCAGCCCTGCCCCGTGCTTCGCCGATGGCAATTCCTCGTGCCTCACCGATGGCGATGCCATCTTCTTTTATACCCTGACTTAAATTGCACATAACATTCACATCCTCTCTTAAATTATTTTCGACAGGAATATCATATTCATTTCCTATAATGTCTAATTTTTCATTTACAGTTAAATCTTTTGAAAGCAATGCACTTAAAAGACGGTGCATTTCGTAAGTGTCATCATGTGGTGGAAGATTATTTGAAAGTCCTACCATAATAATATTTAACAGGTCAAGGTTTCCATGCCAGTTGTGTTTGTCAATCAGGTCATCTTTCATAAGGTGAATATGGCTCATGCTGTTTTCAGGCATATTCATGCAAACCCAGATGGAATAGACCTGCTTAATATTATTATAGTCTGAATTTTCAAAATCACGCCCTTTTTGTGAGGAAATCATTCTGCTAACATAAAAGATTGCCCTGTTCAAAATATCGTACTTTTGTGGCTCTGATTTTTGAGCTTCTACATTTATGATTATTTGTGATAATCTGTTTTCGGCGTCTGTTGAGTTGTTGGCGGTTATATCTTTGTCTGCTATGTTGCTTTTTAACGGTATCCGTACATAAAAGATAATATCAAATCTTATCATGCCCTCGTTGATTTCTATATTTTCATCGTTTAGACCTATAATGCGTTGCCCGTTGCTTTCCTTTTTTATATTTGAAAGTCCGTTTGTTATCTGTTCATCAGCTTTTGGTTTTTCTATGTTTGAAAGTCCGGGGTCAACGGGAACAGAGCTGATATACGGCTCACCTTCTATGAGAGGGACGATATCCGTAGGATTCATATTCGTAAATTCGGGAACTGTTTTTGCTAAGATATGTGCAAGTATGATTTTCTGACTGAGTAATCTTTTCGCACTTTTATCATATTGAGCTTCCTTATCAGTAGCAGCTATTGAATTTTTAAGTTCTGTATTCAAAAATGACATCCTCTCTAAAATTATTTTCGACAGAAATATAAAAAGTGATGTTCCATCGTGTGTTTGTTGTATTAGGAAATACAATCTTTTAATAGGTGATAATTAATTTTGTAATTATTTGCTTTATTTAATAATATACACAAAAATAACATATAAGGCAAGAAAAGAACTTGTATTATCAATTTCTGATTTTGTATAAATAAAAAAGGACAAAGTATATCTTTTTGGAAACATCTTTGTCCTTGGTGGTTGAAAGTTATTCAGACGGAATAGTAAGTTTTCAGGCTATGATGGCTTTTACATCATCAATGTTTTTGTTGGTAAAAGCGGCTATTTGTTCAGGAGTGAGTCCGTTGTTATGCATATTTAGGACTATCTTGGTTTCAGCAGTTGCCTCGCCCTCAGCCCTGCCCCGTGCCGAACTACTGGAGATCTGAATAATCTTTTGCTGTAGTCTTGCCGTTTTTCCAGTCATCCATTTTCTGCTTTGTAGCTTCAAGTGTATCTTTGCAAATGTCAGGAAGGTCTTTGCCCCAGGCTGCTGTTGCTCTGTCGTAACCTTTCTGGATAGCTGACATCATTTCATCTGCTTTGTCTGTATCTCCACCTGAAAGTGCAATAGCCATACTTACAAGACGGTCAGAAGTCTTGTTTACACCCCAGTAACCGTCCTCGGAAATACTTTCCTGAGCAGCTTTGATGGTATCAGGATCTGCATTTTTAGCTGCGGCTTCAAATGTAGCAGAAAGATTGAGTCCTGAAACATCATCCTTTTTCATAAGGCTGGCAAGGTCAAAAGTACCTTTTTGCTTATTTAAAAGTTTCTCTACAAGATTTTGCATAGACTGTAAGCGTGATTGCTGGTCTGCCTTAAGCTTTGAGATAATAGCATCTTTGTTGTAAATCTGGTTTGCACTGTCGGTCTTATTGTCAGTTGTCTTGTCGAAAACAACACCGTTTTCTTTTGAAGTATCAGTAGAAGCTGCTTTGTCTGCTGATGATGTATTTTTCGTTGATGCGGCAACGGCTGCTTCTGTTTCTTTTGTACTGTCAGCCTTTTTGGTATCAACTTTGCTGTATGTGTTTATTGATGATGAAATTGCATTTAAACTCATGATTAACCTCTTTTCTGCACACATTTTTTTGCGTATAGTGCGAAAGTTTTTATCTTTCATACATAAGATTTGTATCAAGTGTGCACAAACACAAATCTTGTGTGTGAAACCTTAATTTTTCACACTGAAACCTTCATTTTCAAAAGTATAAGTGCTCATTTCTTTGAAACACTGTTAAATTGTTTGAATTATCGTTATTAGTTATTATTTTGGTCGTATGCAAAAACTTATTTGGATAGCAAATTGTTTCTTCTGATAATTATATCGTCAGGAGTATGCCATAATATAATAGGAAAGTTTACAACCTTTTAATAATTCTCACCCTACATAGTCTGACACAACACCACATCAAAATCAGGGTAATCAGCTTTTGCTTTTTCGTATGCTTTTTTTGCAGTTTCCATATTTTCAAATATACCAAATGTTGTTGGACCGCTTCCGCTCATAAGTGAGCCTATTGCACCACTTTCGGTGAGATAGCGTTTAAGTTCGGCGATTATCGGATTTTCGGGTATGGTTACTGTCTCTAGTACATTTGAAAGTGAAGCTGCTATTTTTTTTATGTTGTTATCCTTTATATATGAGATTACGGCTTTGTTATCCGGATGATAATCGAGTTTGTTTAGTTTGAGGTGTTTGTAAACATACGGTGTGCTTATTGATATGTTTGGTTTTATAAGAAGTACGGGTATGCCTGTAAGCGGTGTGAGGGGTGTGAGTATCTCACCAATGCCCTCGGCAAGCATTGTACCTTTTCTTATGCAAAATGGTACATCAGCTCCGAGTTTTACACCTATCTCGCAAAGTTTTTCAATGTCAAAACCAAGCCCACACAATTCGTTTATTCCGATAAGTGTGGCGGCACAGTCGGAACTTCCGCCGGCGAGTCCGGCAGCGGCAGGTATATTTTTGGTGAGGTGTATCTTAAATCCACCATCAATCTTAAAAGTGTCTTTCATAAGTTTTGCCGCTTTATAGACAAGATTTTTTTCGGCAGGTATCTTGTCCGGAAGGTCTTTATTCATTGAAAAAAGAATTGTTTCATCTGCAGTTTTTTCAAAAGAGAGTTCGTCGCATACATCTATGCTCTGCATTATCATAGACAATGTATGATAACCGTTTTCAAGTTTTCCCGTCACATCAAGTGTCAGATTTATTTTTGCAGGTGTTTTTTTTATTAAAATATTTCCCATAATTTCGCTCCTCTAAATCTAGAATTTTTCGTGTATTTATTATCTTAGTTTTAACAGATAAACGCAGCTCAATGCGTGAAAATTCAGTCTTTAAGCCGAGTTTACAAAAAATTAACATATAATAATAATAGCATATTTTGGTAAAATTTAGTATATAAAAATTGTATAACTATTATGTCAAAAATACTTTTTACATATCTTAACAGCAGTAGTTATAATATCAGTCGTTGAAAGGAAGTTGACACAAAAATATCACAGATGCCGATAGATATTCAACAGGCAGATGATTTCCTGTGTATAGGTATTTTGATTTTTATGTTTTCCTTAAAAAATAAGATGGAGGTGAATATTGTGGATACTCTGGTAGAGAGTTTGATGGAAGAACTGAACTGTAAAACAGTATTTAAGATTCCAATATTCGGCGGCATACCTATTTATGAGTCTGTTGTCGTTACATGGATAATAATGCTTGTAGTTCTGGTCTTGTGTGTTCTGCTTGTCAAAAACCTGAGTATAGAAAATCCCAGTCGTAAACAGCTTGTTTTAGAAACAGCGGTGAGTGGATTGTACAATTTCTTTAAAGGTACAGTCGGCGAAAACGGTACTGCATACATACCGTATCTTGCATCGGTGGCTATTTACATAGGAATAGCAAACCTTATCGGTCTTTTGGGATTTAAACCACCGACAAAGGATATGAATGTCACCATAGCACTTGCACTGATGAGTATTATTCTGATAGAGGTTTCAGGTATTCGTCAGAAAGGTACAAAGGGATGGCTTAAGAGTTTTGCAGAACCGATGCCTATAATATTACCAATTAATATATTGGAAATATTTATCAGGCCACTTTCATTGTGTATGCGACTATTTGGAAATGTACTTGGTTCATTCGTAGTTATGGAGCTTCTAAAACTTGTGGTTCCGGCAGTATTACCGGCGTTTTGCAGTATGTATTTTGATATATTTGACGGTCTTATCCAGGCATATGTCTTTGTATTCTTAACTGCATTGTTTATAAAAGAAGCGACAGAAACGGAATAGTATAATAAGGATTTTTGAAAACAGAAATATTTTTGCTGGGCATAGTTCAGCAAGATTAAATTAAAGAAAAGATTTAAATGAAACAGAAAAGGAGATTAATATTATGTCAGCAACATTATTAGTAGCAATCGGAGCAGGAATCGCAGTTTTAACAGGTATTGGAGCAGGTCTTGGTATTGGTAAAGCAACATCTTCAGCAGTAGACGCTATCGCAAGACAGCCCGAAGCATCAGGAAAGATCAGCAGTTCACTTCTTTTAGGTTGTGCACTTGCCGAGGCAACAGCTATTTATGGTTTCGTTATCGCACTTCTTATCATCTTACTTCTTAAATAATAAACCCATCTGAGGATAAAGATTTAGGAAAGTATGATAATTAATTATTGACTGAGTGTGTCGTATATAAAATGTGGAAATAACAGCCGGATTGTTGATACGGCAGCAGTTTTATTGATGGATTGTTGAAAGAAGGACAATATATGTTAAGTATAAACCCGTGGAATATTTTATGGACAGTCGTAAATCTGCTTGTCATATATGCGATATTCAGAAAGTTTTTGTTCCAGCCGGTTATGAATGTTATCAACGCACGAGAGAAAATGATAAATAATCAGTTCAAGAGTGCTAAGGATGCAGAGGACGAGGCAGACAAACTTAAGAAAGAATATCACGATAAGATTAAGACAGCAAAGACAGAGGCTGACCAGATATTAGCAGATGCTAAGGAGCGTGCTGATGAGGCTTATAATTCCCAGATGGAAGACATCAGAGTTGAGACAGAACGCTTGAAAGAAAAAGCCAAGAAAGACATCGAGGCTCAGCATGAAAAAGCAATGCAGGCAACACAGGCAGAGATTGCAAAACTCGCCGTTGTCGCAGCAAGAAAAATTTTAGAGACAGGTGATAGCCGTGACGCAGACAGCAGTAAATAGTGCAAAGGTTTTGTACGATCTGTCGGTTGACAGAAAAGATGTAAATGATGCTGAGGATATATTGTCACTTACACCTGTTCTGAAAGAAGTTTTGGAATGTCCTGTTGTCAGTCTTGACAAGAAGGAAAAAGTGATTGATGATATTTTCCAAAAAGCAAAACTTTCGTCCGTAATCGCAAATTTCATAAAGGAAATGTGTAAGGTTGGTAATGCCGATGAGCTTAGCGATATTTTCAAGGCTTACCATGAATACTGGGACGAAAAAAATCATATTCTTCGTGCTACAGTAACAAGTGCAAAAGAGATGTCACAGGATGAGATAAAGAGTATAAAACAAGATATTAAAAAGAAATATCCGGATTATACCGTTGAATTATCTGAGAATGTGGACGATTCGTTACTTGGCGGATATGTAGTTAAGACAAAGGTGGAAGAATATGATAAGAGTTTCACATGGCGGTTGAGTCAGTTGGAACGAAAAATGACTGGGAGGTGAATTTGTTGGGAGCTATTAGCGCAACAGATATCATATCTATAATTAAAAAAGAGATAGAAGATTTTGATTGGGACGATTCGGCAAGAGAAACCGGAGAGGTTATCTGGGTCGGTGACGGAATCGCAACAATATATGGTATAGACCATGCAATGTATGGTGAAATCGTAACTTTTGAAAACGGTGTCAAGGGAATGGTTCAGGATATAAGACAGAATGAAATAGGATGTATTCTTTTTGGCAGTGATCTCGGTATCAAAGAGGGAACAAAAGTTGTAAGAACAAAGAAAAAGGCAGGTATTCCTGTCGGAGATGCATTCCTCGGCAGAGTTGTGAATGCATTAGGTGAGCCTATCGACGGTGAAGGAGATATAAAGGAAGACGATTATTTCCCTGTTGAGCAGGAAGCACCAAGTATCGTGGATAGAAAGTCGGTTGATACTCCACTTGAGACAGGTATTCTCTCGATTGACTCTATGTTTCCTATAGGAAGAGGCCAGCGTGAGCTTATCATCGGTGACAGACAGACAGGTAAGACTTCTATAGCTACAGATACTATTATCAACCAGAGAGGCAAGGATGTTATCTGTGTATATGTCGCAATAGGACAGAAAGCTTCAACGGTTGCAAAAATCGTAAATACATTAAAGAAACATGATGCAATGGATTATTCTATTGTAGTTTCATCGACGGCAAGTGATCCGGCGTCATTACAGTATATTGCTCCATATGCAGGAACAGCACTTGCAGAGTATTTTATGCATAAAGGAAAAGATGTTTTGATAGTTTATGATGATCTTTCAAAACACGCCGTTGCATACAGAGCAATCTCACTTCTGCTTGAGCGTTCACCAGGTCGTGAGGCTTATCCAGGTGATGTATTTTATCTACATTCAAGACTTCTTGAAAGATCGAGCAGACTTAGCGATGAACTTGGCGGAGGTTCTATAACAGCACTTCCTATCATAGAGACACAGGCAGGAGATGTATCAGCTTACATTCCTACAAATGTTATTTCTATCACAGACGGACAGATATTCCTTGAGAGTAATCTTTTCTTCTCAGGTATGCGTCCTGCCGTAAATGTCGGCTTATCAGTATCCCGTGTAGGTGGTGCGGCACAGACAAAGGCAATGAAGAAAGTTGCCGGAAGTATCCGTATTGACCTTGCACAGTACAGGGAAATGGAAGTGTTCACACAGTTTTCTTCTGACCTTGATAGTGCTACAAAGGCACAGCTTGATCATGGTGAAGCACTTATGGAGCTTCTTAAGCAGCCTCTTTGCAGCCAGCTCAGTCTTCATGAGCAGGTTATCACACTCTGTCTTGCAAATGCAGGTGTGTTTGACAAAGTCGGAAAGAAGAATGTAAAGAAACTTCAGATGGATATTTTAGGACAGTTTGATACAAAACATCCTGAGATTGGAAAAGAGATAGATGATAAAAAAGTTATTTCTGACGAGATGATAAATAAGATCGTTGAGTTAGGAAAGGAAATGTCTAAATAGAACCGGAGGAATATTTATGGCAAATATTAAAGAGATTCAGGATAGAATGAGAAGTATTCAGGATACATTAAAAATCACAAATGCCATGTATATGATCTCCACATCTAAACTCAAAAAGTCAAAGAAAATGCTTGCAGATACAGAGCCGTATTTCTTTGCTTTACAGTCAGAGATGAGTCGTATTTTAAGACATTTGCCTGAATTTGAAGATATATATTTTGAATCCGATTCAGCCGTAGAAAAGAAGTCTGAGGAAAAGCGTGTAGGCTATATTGTAATTACAGCGGACAAAGGTCTTGCAGGTTCATACAATCACAATATCATGAAAGCAGCCTATGAGCATCTTCAGACTCATCCAAACAATAAACTTTTTGTTCTCGGAGAACTTGGAAGACATTATTTTGAACAGCAGGGTGTGCGTATTGACAAGCAGTTTCACTACACTGTTCAAAATCCTTCTCTTAACAGAGCAAGAAACATATCAGAGGAACTTTTGCAGCAGTACCATGAGGGAAAACTTGATGAGATATACATCATTTATACTGCAATGGTAAATGCGGTTGCGGAGGAAGTCGAGATAAAGCAGCTTCTTCCACTCAAGAGAGCTGATTTTGCTGCAATGCATATTCCGGTGGATGCACCGAGAGAGGAACTTGCACTTGTTCCGTCAGCAGAAGCGGTAATGGACAGAATAGTTCCTGATTATCTGGTAGGTTTCGTGTACGGTGCACTTGTTGAGGCATTTTCGTGTGAGCAGAATGCCAGAATGATGGCGATGGAAAATGCGACAAACAGTGCAAAGGATATGCTGCATGAATTGGATATTTTATATAATCGTGCCAGACAGGCAGCTATTACACAGGAGATAACAGAAGTAATAGCGGGTGCAAAGGCACAGAAACGCAAAAAGAAGAGATAGAAAGATAAATTGGGAGGCAGAGATGAATACAGGAAAAATCGTACAGGTTTCCGGACCTGTTGTGGATGTTGAGTTTGAAAATGATGACCTGCCGGCAATCAGAGATGCATTGGAAGTAATGAATGGCGATAAGAAATGCGTTATGGAAGTTGCACAGCATATAGGTAATCACATTGTACGCTGTATCATGTTGGCAGCCAGTGAGGGTCTTTGCAGAGATATGGAAGTTGTAGCAACGGGAAGCGGAATCAAAGTTCCTGTTGGTGAGGATACACTTGGCCGTCTTTTCAATGTACTTGGACAGACAATTGACGGAGATAAGCAGCCTGAGGGCGAAGCAAACTGGGAGATTCACAGAGAACCTCCTACATTTGAGGAACAGAATCCTGCTGAGCAGATTCTTGAAACAGGTATCAAGGTAATCGACTTACTTGCACCATATGCAAAAGGTGGAAAGATTGGTCTTTTCGGTGGTGCCGGTGTTGGTAAGACTGTACTTATTCAGGAACTTATCAGAAATATCGCAACTGAGCACGGCGGATATTCAATATTTACCGGTGTTGGTGAGCGTTCCCGTGAGGGTAATGATCTTTGGACAGAAATGAGAGAATCAGGCGTTCTTAAAAAGACAGCGTTAGTGTTTGGGCAGATGAATGAGCCACCTGGAGCGCGTATGCGTGTTGCTGAGACAGGACTTACAATGGCTGAGTATTTTAGAGATGAGAAACAGAAAGATGTGCTTTTATTTATTGATAATATCTTCCGTTTTACACAGGCCGGTTCAGAGGTTTCAGCACTTCTTGGCCGTATGCCTTCAGCCGTAGGTTATCAGCCAACACTTGCAACTGAGATGGGTGAACTTCAGGAGAGAATCGCATCAACAAAGAACGGTTCCGTAACATCAGTACAGGCTGTATATGTACCTGCCGATGACCTTACAGACCCGGCTCCTGCAACAACATTTGCACATCTTGATGCGACAACAGTATTATCAAGAAAGATTGTTGAACAGGGTATCTACCCGGCCGTAGACCCGCTTGAGTCATCATCAAGAATACTTGAGGCAGACATAGTAGGCGAGGAGCATTACAATGTGGCAAGAGAAGTTCAGGGAATTTTGCAGAAGTATAAAGAATTGCAGGATATTATTGCAATCCTCGGTATGGAAGAACTTGCAGACGAGGATAAGACGGTAGTATTCAGAGCAAGAAAAATACAGAAATTCCTTTCACAGCCATTCCATGTAGCTGAAAACTTTACAGGTATCAAAGGTGTTTATGTGCCGGTAGAGGAGACAATCCGTGGATTTAAGGCAATTCTCTCAGGAGAGATGGACGAATATCCTGAAAATGCTTTCTTCAATGTCGGAACGATAGAAGATGTTAAAAAGAAAGCAGAGACTATGAAAGACGCAGAGTAAAGATGATTTTCGTGTGAGACTTAAAAGTGAAGATTTATTGCAGGGTTATATCGGTGATGAAAAATATACTTGATATTATTAAAATTGACTTGCACGAAGTCTTGGATTTTAAGAGTTTTTGCACAGAAATGAGGTAATATGGCTAATTCGTTTTATTTAAAAGTTATATCTGCAAACAGAGTATTTTTCTCGGGAAAATGCGAGTCAGTAGTAGTGCCTGAATTTGACGGAGAAAAAGAAATCCTTGCTCACCATGAAAATATGGTAATCGCCATCAACCGTGGGGATATGCGTTTTAAACCGGAGGGCGAGAGTGAGTGGCAGGAAGCTGTTGTAGGAATGGGACTTGTCGAGATAATGAATAACCGTGTGACTCTGCTTGTGGAAACAGCAGAGCATCCGGAGGAAATAGATATGGCGAGAGCAAAAGAAGCGAAAGAGAGAGCCGAGGAACAGATGCGTCAGAAACAGAGTATTCGTGAGTATTATCATTCCAGAGCTTCACTTGCAAGAGCGATGGCGCGTATCAAGGCGGCAAGTGCAAAGAAATAAAGACATAAAAAACATTATGCCGCATATAATGTTGTATGTGGATAACGAAAATATGAATAAATAGTGGCAGCAGGAAATGAGATGTCAGACCAAAGTTTTGGGGTACACTGAAAATGTGAACTCTGATGACAAAATGGGAGACATCTCATTTTTGAGTTTAGGAATTAAGATTATCATAGAGCAATAAATAAAATGGGTGAGGGGAATAGAAAAAGTTGTAGTTGTTCTATCAGGAATTTATCCACTCCTCAATCACACAAGTATGGTGCTTTTTGTCTGAACCATCCGCATTATAATTGATACCAACTAAGAGAATTTTGTCGCTGTATCCGGATAATGCTCCATGATATTTTTTCTCTTTTATCTGTTTAATAGCGGTTTCGGCAGACTGATTATATTTAAGTTCAACAATCATTGCGGGTCTGAAACCTGCATTTGATCTTGGAATAAATGCAAAATCGGCAAAACCTTTGCCAGCAGGCATTTCACGGACGATATTGTAATATCCCGGTGCGGTAAAGTATGCCATTGTGAGGACGCAGCTTAATGAGTTTTCATCGTTGTACTTAAGAACGGATGTGTATGTGTCATGTGCCTGTTCTATCAATTCTGCAACTCTTTGGGCATTTCCATCTATAGTTTCGTCGAGTAATTCGTCACAAGTTGAAATTGCTTTTGCAATCTCAGACCACTCACCAGTCTGCAAAGCTGATTCAAAGGCTGTTGCAACTTCATAATTTGGAATAAAGGCTTTTTTCCTGTCTAAATTATAGCCTAAATATCCTAAATGAATAAGTGCTGTTAAAGCATCATCTTTTGATGCAATAGTTGAAAAATCATTTTGAAATGTATATGGATTTACTCTGACCTTTCCGCCTGCAAGCATTGTCATAATGTCATCTTTAAGACCTGCATAATTCATTGTAATAAATGTATTGATGGAGGAAAAAGAAGAAGTGTTTCTCCAGTAAGAGTCACAGTCCTGGTCTATCATTGCTTGTGTAACTGAATTTGGGTTATACATATGGATGCCGTCTATCAGATAACCATTATACCATGTTTTAACTGAGTCAAAATCCATATTATATTTTTTACACAATTCTTTGACTTCTTCCTCTGTAAAACCATAATATTTTGTTATAGGCTTTGATTTTAACATTGTATATTCACGGAAATTGTTAAGAGCTGACTCGTCCTTAATCTTTTTAATAGGTAAAATTCCGGTAATATATCCGAGTGCTAAAAATGCTTTTGATTCCTCCGATTTAAAAAGGGAATGAAGAAATTGCAAATAACTGTGCACAAGTTCTTTATCATCACTGTTTCTGATAACGCAATCCCATTCATCAATAATGATTACAAATGGAATAGTTGTTTTATGATAAATTTCAATTAACAGCACATGAATGTCCTTATTGTAATTTAATGACTCTGCATATATCTCTTTAAAATCATCATACACGCGTTCTTTGATTGACTCTATCAAGTCCTTTTTATGAAAATCCCAAAAAGAAGAAATATCCAGATGAATAACATTATATTTGTTCATGTATTTCTTATAGTCTGCATTTGCCGCAATCTTTGTGTTATCAAAAAGATTTGATGAATCACAACCGAGACTGTAATATGCGTCTATCATACCGGCAGCGTGTGACTTGCCAAAACGCCTTGCGTGGCTTACGGCGATACATTTATTTTCTGTTGATAATCTTAAATTTAATTGTTCCAATAATTCTGTTTTATCTACATAAATCATACTATTTTTTGCCTGTGTAAAGCTCTCATTTGTCGGATTGAAATATATACCCATTTAAACACCCCGTTTCTTATAAAAAATAGT
>NZ_QUJS01000014.1:2500-11479 GCF_003480745.1 Clostridium sp. AM27-31LB
CACCTCAGATGCAGCTTCAACAAAAACTCCGGACAGCAGTTCAGATGCAGTTTCAACTTCTTCACCTGTAACAGCAACTCCGACTGCTTCACCTTCGGAAACGACAAAACCAACTACTTCACCTACAGCCGTTCCGATTTCAACACCAAACCACAGCTATTATACCGGTGATGATTCATTGTCAGATTATGTAACTCCTACCCGTACTGTCTATGACACCTTCCACTACTTACACTGCGGGTATTGTTTGCAAAAAAGTTCCATTAACCATCAACGGAACAGGAACATTAAACATTATCTCTACAAACGGTGGCAATGGTGCATTGGATTATAGTGATGGTTCAGATTGTGTATGTGAGATTTCAGGCGGCAGCCCAAACGGTGGGGCACCAAATGACATCATCTATTTATATAGGCAAAAAATACATTAAAAATTGCATATAGTTGCTAAAATTAACATTAAAAATCAGACATGATTATCAGGCATAATTGAAATACTTTCTCATAAAAGTTATAATTATTTAAGGATATCCGGCTTTGTTAATATTGCATTTTATGCTATATACCCGTAAATCACACGGTATTTTTACATTATATAGTAAAAGTTATGTATGACAACAAAATACGAATATCTAATTTAAAAAAGAGAGTGAGGATCTTATATGAGAAAAAAATTTTTTAAAAAATGCCTGGCTTCAACTATGGCATTAGCACTGGTTATAACCGGCACAAACTCAATACCGGCTTTAGCTGCAAAGAAAGCGAGTGTAAGTTTAAAGAAAACATCCGTATCAGTCACAGTCGGAAAAAATGTAAAATTAAGTGTTGTGAAAAAAAATTTAAAAAAAGTCAAAACCACTACTTGGACTTCCAAGAAAAAAAGTATTGCTTCTGTAACTAAAAAGGGAGTGGTAACCGGAAAAAAAGCAGGTTCAACAACTGTCACCTGTAAGATAAGCTATCTTCCTGTTTCATCAAAGAAGTACATAACAAAGACATTAACTTGTAAGGTTAAGGTTATCAAAAAATCTGCTGCAACACCTACAGCATCTCCTGTCAATTACAAAGGAGACGACACTTCTAATATAGGTGAAGCAAGAGAAGTTTCAATTGCAGGTGGTATTTCCGACAAAATGACAGTAAAAGATAACGGCAAAATGCGTACAAATCTTTCATCTCAGGAGCTTATCAAAAAAGAGATGGGTATCGGTATAAATCTCGGAAATACAATGGAAGCAACAAAAGCTGCCAACGAAAAAGATAATTTCAGTAATGCTACTGATTATGAAACAGCATGGGGTGCACCCGTTACCACACAGAAATATATTGATGCTATACATTCGTATGGTTTTAACACCATTCGTGTCCCTGTTGCATGGACCAGCATGGTTAAAGAAAACGATACAACCTATACAATTAACGAAAAAATGCTTGGTCGTGTAGAAGAAATTGTAAACTATGCACTTAACGATGGTATGTATGTTATTATCAATGACCACTTTGATTATGGATGGTGGGGTAAATTCGGTGCCTGCACTGAAGATGCAAACGGCAATAAAATTGCTGATGAGACCACCCGTGCCGAAGCTTTGAAGAGATATGAAAGATACTGGGAGCAGATTTCAGAACGCTTCAAAGGCTATTCAGATCATCTTATTTTTGAATCTGCGAACGAAGAATTCGGCAACCATATCAACGATTATAATTTAGGTTTCAACACAGCAGTAAATGGTGTTACCGGAAACTTAACTGTCGCTGAATGTTATACTCTGACTAATAAATTAAATCAGGATTTTGTTGATATTGTCCGCAAATCAGGCGGAAACAACGAAAACAGACATTTGCTTTTGGCCGGATACAATACTGATATTAAAAACACTTTAGACGACAGCTACAAGATGCCTAAAGACACTGATGCCAATGGTACAAGCAAACTTAGTGTATCGGTTCACTACTATGATCCATGGGACTTCTGTGGTGACGATGCACACGGCACCTACACTGAACAGGATAAGAAGCATACAGAAGAAAAATTTGATTCATTAAAGAAATTTACAGATGCAGGATATGGAGTCATTATTGGTGAATGTGGTGTATGTATTCCAAAGCAGGTCGGTGTTACAACCTGCCTTAACGATGTTATAACACTTGCAAAAGAGCGTGGTCTTTTACCGGTACTCTGGGAAACACCAGGCTGCTATTTTGACCGTGAAAAATGCATTATGCTTTATAAAGATATTGCAGAATTTTTCAATAACCTTACAGGCTCTAATGGAAACACAAAAGACATAACAGCACGTTCAGATGATCCTGTTGTAGAAATTACACCAGTTGATGTTCCTGCTGATGCAACTCCAGTTTGGTCATGGACAGGAAAATGGAAAAAGAACGATGGTAGCAATATCGGATTAGACGGAAACAAAGTGACAAGCACCGATGAATCAAAATTCATTCAAAAAGAATCATGTACAGATGATTCTAAGATTCAGTTTAACAGCTGGGGTTATCAGACATTCTTACAGCTTGACTGGAGTCAGTTTAAAAAACCTTGCATAAAAGTCACATTTGAGGACAGTTCGGAAGATGCCACCGGAGATCTTATGTTATCAACAACAGATAAGACAGACGGTTCTTCAACAGACAGACAGAACTATCCAAACAGTTCATGGGCTGGAAAAGGTTTTATCCTTCCTGAATCTATGATTACATCATTGAAAGGAAGCAACCCTGTACTTAATCTTACATTTGGAAATGCTCCTACTGTTACATCTATTGCAGTTTATGAAATGGGACAGTAATACAACTAAATTATTGAATTTGTATTATCACGATTGCAGCAATTCAGTTTTTGAGTCCCTGTAACTACATACAAAAAGCAGGACTGTCTTTTCTAAGATGGTCCTGCTTTTTATTAATTATTCTTTTGTGATATCGAGGCAAATACCTTAAATTACATCATCTGTCCACTTTAAAATCACATTTTCAGCTTTTCTGCGAAATCGTCTCACGGCATCCTGCTCACTTAATTTTATTCCCTCTAATGGTTCAGTGTCTCCTTCAAAAGCATCTATTATTTTGGCAACCGTAGAATATTTTTTCTTTGCTTTCTCTTTATCTCCGGCATCTTCATAAAACTTAGCCATTATCATCTGCATTTCTATAAGAGTATAACCTGATACCTGCTGTTGCAATGATGCATTTTCAAGACTTTCCTGTCCTTCGAGCAGCCTTGCCTTTAATTCCGTAGCCGAAAAATATAATTCCGGTATTTTTTCTATAACTTTCCTGCACGCACTCAAATCACCAAGTTTATGATATGTCTCTGCCATAATCCTAAATGCATCCAGCTTCACTTCAAGTTCAACATTAGGTGTCTCTGCTAATATCTCCGCAATCCTTATGATTTCTTCTTCTCTATTTTCCTGAATCATCAATGGATATAACAGATTATTTAATATCAACACATTTCCCGGAAACTTTTTCAAGCCCTCTCTAAGGATTTTTTCAGCCTTTTGGGGATTGTCATCTCTGATTTCATAAGCCTTATGGCAGACTGTGATAACTTTTTCTTCTAATTTCATTCTGTCATAATCAAACAATTCATCAATCGAAATTTCAAAAAAGAATGCGATTGCCGGAAACATTGTAACATCAGGCATGGCAAGTCCATTCTCCCACTTACTGACCGCCTGAAATGACACTCCAAGATACTGTGCAAGGGTGTCCTGTGAAATCCCCTTTTCTTTTCTAAGTTTTCTTATTTTCTCTCCTATATTTACAACTGTCATATATACTTTCCTTTCATCATAAATGCAACTGTGCCATTGCGAAACCATCACTGCAATTAACTTTTGCACATATAGTAAGTTTCACAATTACCTATTGTATATGTAACCCTGCAGAGTTTATGTTAAAAGTATATATTTATATAGCCTAAAATACCATAACGCAAAAATAGAAAATCATTCAACCTTTGGTTGATACAAAATTTATATAATGATTAATTTTTTATGCAACTTCAACAGAGTTGTCCTGTATCTGTTTAATCACCATCATTATCTGCTTTGCGGTTGCCATATCATTTTTAAACAGCGAAGTTATACTGCCTGCACTTCTGAAAGGTTCTTCTGTAAGCACCTTATTATCCTCAATATTTCCATTTTTCACAATATAATCAATTATAAGTCTTACAAAACGGTACTGATTTACATTGAGTCTTTCCTCGTTTAAAAACTCATTAAATGCCTTATTTACGGCTTCACGGTCAAGACCCACGATACGCCTTACCATTTTGCCTACCGGTGTATCTCCGTACTCATTTTCATAATCGGCTTTACTTCCAAGCTCCGTCCACAATATATGTTCAAGTGTATCTAAATCCGTACGGGTTAATTTCTCATTATTGCGAAGTTTGTGTACGGCAAGCGTGTCCTGATGCTGCTTAAGATAAAACTCAACCTGTTTTTTATAATTTTTCAGATTATTTGCTGCACTTATCGGCTGTCCCTCTACCGGTTCGCTGATTTTATCAGTAAAATTCGTATAATAAATATTTCTTTTTATCTTATCTATATATTGAAGAAGATTGCGAATCGATGTCCTGACATAATCGATTTCAATTATCGTGGCATTTTCCCAAAATTCCTCTTTCTGTACTTTTTCAATAACATCTCTCTGTTTCTGAACTGCAGGAATATTATATTTCTTCGACAATAAAACTGCCGTTTTTACAACCGTATCTATTGGCTTGGAAATATTTTTCCTCTGCAATATACCGAGATTTATAGTGTGCATAAGATAATCAAATCTTCTGACTAACTCATCGCTCTTTTCAGGCATAACCAACGGTGCTACATGATTTTTTAACTCTGACACGCTATTAGCTTCTAATGACTGCCAATTACTAAGATTTCGATACTTTTCAACATACCGTAAATGCCTTTTAACACGAAAACTGTCATCATTCATATCCATCACTATCTGGTGCATACCTGCAACAAGATCATTTCTGTACTTTGAATACTTTTCATTTTCCTGTTTTTCCAATTCTCTTGTAATCTGCACTTTCACATTAAATATTTTTTCGGCAAGCGACTCCTGTATTCCTGACTCCGCACCATTCTTATTTGCACGAAAATATTCAAAATTTCTGCACCAGTCAAAAATCAAAAACTTTTCTTTATCAAGTCCCCCGCCAAACAAATCCTTGCAAAGTCTTGTTCCACGACCTACCATCTGCCAGAATTTAGCATAACTTTTAACCTTTTTAAAGAAAACAAGATTTGTAATCTCAGGAATATCAATACCCGTGTCAAGCATATCCACTGAAACTGCTATCTGCGGCATTTTATTTTTATCACTGAAATCGTCAATAAGCGAATCAACATACTTGATGCTATAGTCAATTTCCTTGATAAAATCCCCACCGTATTCGGGAAATCTCGCCAAAAATCTGTCAACGATAGCTTTCGCATGGCGATTATTCTTAGCAAAAATAATCGTTTTGCCAAGCTTGTCTCCTCCCTCAACTTTAATTCCTTTGTCAAGCAAAACCGATAAAACGCTGTCTATAGTGTCTGTGTTATACACCCATGTGTTAAGTTCTGAACTCAAAACCGTATCTTCAATCACCGGGTCATCGTCAAAAGTATCTTCAAATTCTTCTTTTTCTTCCTCAGACAAATCCTTATAGCAAATACCATTGTCAATAAATTTAGAATTAGTTTCAATCGTGGAATAATTTACAAGATAGCCCTCTTCAACTGCTGTTTCAAGTTCATATGCAAAAGTAGGGTTGCCACGCTCAAGGTCAAAAATCGCATATGTATCCTTATCAACATCTGTTTTTGGAGTCGCTGTCATGCCAATCAGCATAGCATCAAAATAAAAGAAAATATCCTGATATTTTTTATATATACTTCGATGGCTTTCATCAATGATTATCAGGTCAAAATGTCCTGGTGTAAACAATTTTTCTCCGAACTTATTTTTCTTTTCATCTATCATATTCATCATTGTCGCATATGTAGAAAAAATCATTTTAGAATTTTCCGGGTCGTCTTTATAATCCAGCAGATTGCAACAGGTCAAATCAGGCAGTAAATTTGAAAAATTCTTCTTCGCCTGTCGCACAAGTGCCGTTCTGTCTGCAAGGAAAAGAATGTTTTTAATATAATTATGTTTTCTAAGCACATCAACAATGCTGATACTGACTCTTGTTTTTCCCGAACCTGTAGCCTGTACTATCAGCATTTTTCTATGTCTTTTTTCAATAGCATCACAAACAGCCAGAACTGCTTCTTTCTGATATGGTCTGTCAGTAATCTTATCATTGATTTCCACATTAACCAAAGGTGTTCTTAATTTTCTTCTGTCAATCTCTAACTGTAATTCATCCTGAGTGAAAAATCCCGAAACTTCTCTCTCAGCATAATTCATATAATCATTTTTGTAGTAAAATTCAAAACCGTTTGTAGTAAAAATCAACGGTCTTTGGTTATATTTATTTTGCAAACAATCCGCATACAACTTAGCCTGATGACTGCCAACTTTAGGATCAACAGTTGATTTCTTGGCTTCTACCACAGCCAGTGGCAAATTATCTTTTCCCCAAAGCACATAGTCTACATAACCTATTCCGCTTGCATTTGGCATACCTGTAACTTCTTCTTCCTCAGTCACATTCTTTCCGATAATCCATCCTGCTTCTTTTAATTCTAAATCTATGTAATACTTGCGTGTCTTAGCTTCGCTTATCTCGTCAACCTGATAAGTCCTGTTCTTTATATTTTCCTCACGCAGTTTTGCCATCTCAATACGGAGATTTTCATTTTCTTTTAAAACTTCATCAAGCTTTTTGTCCTTGCCCGACAAGGACTCATATAATTCTTTTAATTTTGAAGCCTTTACCGACTCCTCTTTGCCTGTCGGAACAATATTTTCTTTAAATGTCCTATTGTGATATTCTTTAGAATAACTATAATCAATCCAGTCGCAAAAACAAAAAAGATTCCTGAGTGACAACAATGCATCATCACGCTTAATGCTGTTGTTGGTATGAACGGCAATATTGCCTAACTTTATTACATACTTTAACTTTCCAAACAATCCCGGCTCAATAATATCCCTGAAAGTCTGCTCATGAATCAAACTTGAAACATTGTCTCTATATGGCAGTTTCAAATCATAATCATATGAATAAACAAATCTGACAGCAAGCTCAAGTGCTCTCCTTGACAATATCGCACAGGTAGCAGGTGATATAGCTATAGCTTTCTCTGCCTCAACCGCCTGCTCGGCAAACTCCCCAAACAATTCTTTTTCCAATAAATAATCAAAATTTGTTGCCATAGTCACCCTCCCCTGACAGCTTTAGTACATTATTGTAATTTAACTAATGTAAATGAAGTCTTATTTATATGATTTTATACCACTGCCGAATTTTTCTGTTTTATTATCTCCTTGATTTCGTGAATACTTTTTTGAGTTGCAAGTGATATTTTCTCTAATGTAAATTTGTTATTATACATATTCATAATAATCTTTTCACTGCTTTTCTTTTCTCCAATCAGTTTACCTCGGGCTTCTCCTATCGCCTCTCCTCTCGCCTCAGCTCTTTCCTCTATTCCTAAACTCAGATTACACATAACACTCACACCCTCTGTAAAGCATACTGAAAATTTTTGTCTTGATATTATTATAAACAAGGTGGTCTGGGAAATCAACTGCATTTAACAATGTTTTAGCAGCCTGGTAGATTAGTTATTGTTGTCACACTATATATAAACAATAATGGCGGAAAAACCGCCTTTTCTATTTTTATAGTATAAACTAACTTTTGATTTGTCGATCTGTTCAAGAAATGTAACATATTCTTGCTGGAGCTCAATTGGTGGGACAATCAATTCTCTCTGTTTTAAAGAATTAAACTCTATATTATCCGCAGTTACAGCTCTAACTCCTGACAAAATATCTTTCTCATGCATCTTGAACTGAATAGCCAAAAATCTTGTTAATACTCTTTTGTTTGGAATAAATACCTTTAAATCCTGATTAACTGTTATCGGTACCGCATTAATTGCTACTGGCAATGTGTGCTTTAATATTCCACTTCTGATAACCATAATTACTGAGTTAATAGGAACCATACGTGCAGTACTATTATCCACACCCAATTGATTAATCTTTATCTGACTATCAGTCAAAACATCAGTTTTCATATCTTTGGAAGACACCCATGGAATATCACCATCTTCGTAGTATTCTGGATGTGATTTAGACGGAGTTCCACCTCCATAAATCTCCTTACAAAGCTTTTCTACTGTGTCATTTTCCCATCCTTTATCATTATAAATAGCATCTCCAAAGAGCTCGACAAATCGGGCTTTCACCAATTCGCCTAAAAATATAAGTTCTTTTTTTCTTTTACCAATAATAGACTCAACCTTTTGTAATATATCTATAATACTATCTTGTTCTGACAATAAAGGACATTTAATTTCTAACTTAGATAAGTCTTCTTTATTAAATCCTGCCTGTGCAGCTCTTGAACCAACATTTAATATTGCAGTTTGAAAATACGGAGATTTCAAATAATAGTATAAATATTTCTTTTGAAGCATATGTGTATCGGGAATTGCACGCATTATTGCTACATTATACGCCCCGGATAGTCCTGTCAATATTTTTCCAATTGATGCACCATATCTTGCTATTAAAATGTCATCTGCTTGACATATCTTTGTACTCTTACTTATCTTTACATATTCTGGAACCACTTTTTCACTCTGAGTAAAGTCTCGTATTTGAAGCATACGAATATATCCTTCTTGCTTTTCAAATAACCACTCATCTTTTGGCGGCTGTGAACCACCTTGAAAATCACATATATCTGTCAATCTCACTTTTTCCATCCTCCTCACAAATCCGAATTTATTAAGTTTTCAGCATTTCTATACCTCATCTTCTTGACTTTCAGTC
>NZ_QUJS01000014.1:11489-22872 GCF_003480745.1 Clostridium sp. AM27-31LB
CCGAATTTATCAAATCATTCAGCATTTCTATACCTCATCTTCTTGACTTTCAGTCAAGAAGCATCCCTCGCTTTACGCTCGCTTATAAATAATTGGTTCATCATATCCAAAAGTTCTTTTTCCGTTAATTTCCATGCTTTCAGATACTTCCAGGCAGCTATCGGAAAACTTTTCCCATAGCTTAAACATCATTACCGGAGTAAACTGGCTTATACTGCCTCCTTCCCAGATTCCATCCTTTTCATGATAGAGTGCAGGAGTAAATTTTTCGGATTTTTTCAATTCAGTGTAATCAACATTTTTCATAGAACCATATGAAAATGTACTCTTATCTTCTCCTTCAGGTATTTCATAAGAAGACAGTACAATTCCATCTTCCCTCTCTGTAATAAGGAAAAGATGCGGGGAAGCATGGCGTTTCCCATTTGTCTCATAGTAGCTTTCCTCAACAATAAATTTACCATTAAAATCTTTAGGAAGGTTCAAAATTTTTCCATTACAGATTGTATTAATGTGTTCTGCATAAGGATATATTTTACCTTCTTTCTGCATCTTATCAAATTGCTCTTTGTTATTAAAGTGTCCGGTCATCATGTCAATAAAATTATCGAGTTTCCTCATGTTTTTTACCTCCAAATTTCGATTATTAAGTTTATTTTTTTCATTCAACAATAAATCTCTAAGAAACAATTCAAGTTACTCAGTAGTTTCGTGAATACCTTTTTGAACAGTTGCACCATCAAGTACCCATTCTTTTTTGTAACATTGTAATCTCTTATCTGTCCTGCATATTTGTATATTCCCTAAATGGGTCTTTGTCCATATTCGTCCCCCCTCCATCACAACTCTAACAACTTTTTCAATTCTGACATTTCTTTCTGAATTTCACTCTCTATCTTTTCAATTTTCCCAAAAATCACATCCGTCGGCTCATATTCAACCGGTTCATATACTATTTCCTTATACTTATTGATGGAAAGGTCATATCCATTAGCTTTTATTTCGTCAAAATCGACCATAAAACTTTGCTCAGTTCTCTCCCTCTCTGTTTCCCCTTCAAGATTTTTAAATCTGTCAATTATATCCGGAATGTCATTTTCGCTCACTTCCTGTCTCTTATCGTCAAGACTGTAACCATCGGCTTTCATATCGTAAAACCAGACTTTGTCTGTTCCGCCCGAACCGGTCTTTGTAAATATCAATATCGCAGTTGACACTCCTGCATATGGCTTAAACACACCGCTTGGCATAGAGATAACTGCATCCAGTTTATTATTTTCTATAATTTCTTTTCTTATCTGCTTATGTGCTTTACTGCTGCCAAACAACACTCCATCCGGCACGATAACGGCTGCCCGTCCGCCCTTTTTTAGTATTCTCAAAAACAATGCCAAAAATAATAACTCTGTTTTCTTTGTTTTTGTTACCTTTAACAAATCTGCCGAAACAGCTTCATAATCCAAACTTCCCTTAAATGGTGGATTTGCCAGTACAAGTGAATACTTTTCAACATCCTTATTTTGCTCGGATAAACTATCCCTATAAGAAATATTAGGATTGTCCACTCCGTGAAGTAGCATATTCATCGCTCCGATGCGGAGCATTGTTCTATCCATGTCATTTCCATAAAACATATGATTAGCAAAATGTTCCTTAAATGCTTCATCATAAAATGACTCCTCATGATACTTTCGCAGGTACTCCTGTGCTTCTATCAAAAATCCTGCTGAACCCATTGCCGGGTCGATTATCACATCATCCGGATTTGGCTGTACTAATTCCACCATCATCTTAATTATATGACGCGGAGTTCTAAACTGTCCGTTAGTTCCTGCCGTTGCAACTTTTGACAAAAGATACTCATATAAATCTCCCTTTGAGTCAGTGTCGGTATCTTTTTCGTCACCAATTCCGAGATTGTCAATTCCATCAACAATTTTTGAAAGCATTGCCGCTGTCGGTATCTTGAATATTGCATCACCCATATATTTAGAATATGCCGACTCGCCATCCTGATGCAGATTTTTAATAAACGGAAATACACCGTTCAACACAAGGTCATACATTTCATCGGCAGAGCCTAAATTTTTAAACTTGCTCCACCTATATTTCTGGCAATCCCCCGGAAACATGGACTCATATTCAAATCCCAGAAAATTTGCCTCATTTTCCTTAGTTGTCTCTACATCATCCAACTGCTTTATAAACAACAGATATGTAAATTGCTCAATAACATCAAGCGGATTTGTAATACCACCCGTCCAAAATATCTCCCATATTTTATCTATTTTATTCTTAAGTTCGCCTGTTATCATTTTCATCCTCCACAGTTTATTTGTTAATTATACAATTTCAATTTTATGCCAAACTGACAGATTATGTTTATTATATCTTCTTTACTTTCATTACTATAGCTTGACAAAGTATTATATTTCACATTATATTCTAACAGGCATTTTGTTTCAACGAGAAAATTTGTATCAACTTTATATTTGCAATCAGTTCTGCTGCTTCTTTGACAATATTAAAATATTCAAAATTCTACTGTTTATACTTAATCTACAAACAGTAACAGAGCAGCTTTCCGTCTATTTTCCCTCTCTTTTATCTGATTGAATGTCTTTTTAAAAAAGGCGGTATCTGTATAACTTCCGTATCATCTCTTTTAGGTGCGATATTGTTACGGTTCGGATTATCCATGTGCTCTCCTAATGCCGTATGTCTTACTTCCTTTTCCGGCATACCTGTTGCAAAAAGTGATACAACAATTTTATCACTCTCTTCTTCTGACACTGTTCCCCATATAATGTTTACTTCTTCTCCTGCAAGTTCTCTTATATAATTCAGAGCATCGTCTAAATCTTTAAGGCAAATCTGTCCGCTTGTATTTATCAAAATATTTTCTGCTCCTGCAATATCTGTCTCCAGCAACGGACAGTTTACCGCCTGTTTTACTGCTTCTATAATTGACCCGTCATGTTCAACAGTTCCTATTCCAAAATGACCTTTTCCCTTATTTTCTAAGGTTGTTTTAACATCGTTATAATCAATATTAATATTTCCACAATTATAAACAATATTTGAAATTCCACAAATTGTATCTTTCAATACAGAGTCCGCCAATTCAAACGCATCACATAATGTGAGGGGCTTTTCCGAAATAGAAAGAAGCTTTTCATTAGGAATGACCAACAGCGTATCAACATTTTCCCTCAGTTTATTTATTCCTCCCTGTGCCACCACCATTCGTGGCTTATTCTCAAATAAAAACGGAATAGTGACAACAGCAAGCGTTAAAATTCCTGCCTGTTTACAGCATTTTGCGATAAATGGCACAGCACCCGTTCCTGTCCCTCCACCCATGCCGCAAGTAATTATCACCATATCCCGGTCTGCTATGAGGTTTATAATATCCTCCTCATTTTCCATTGCTGTTATATGTTTAGGTACCTTTATCTATAACTACTTTTTCCGACCAAAAAAGCGACATTTTTATTTTTGTATTGCAGCCACACCTCAAAAATAATATTAAAATAAAAAGACCGCCAACACACTAATCTTAGTGCATTGACGGTCTATGTTGTTTAATCACTATATTTTGTAGAATATCTCTACGAAAATCTACTTTTTCAGCTATAATTATTTAGCTGCTTTCTCAGCGATTGCTGCCTGTGCTGCTGCAAGTCTTGCGATAGGCACACGGAATGGTGAGCATGACACATAGTCAAGACCAATCTTATGGCAGAACTCAACTGATGAAGGATCTCCACCGTGCTCACCACAGATACCGCAGTGAAGTGATGGACGAACTTTCTTTCCTTTTTCTACAGCCATTTCCATAAGCTGACCAACACCTGTCTGGTCAAGTTTTGCAAATGGATCGCTCTCGAAAATCTTAGCATCATAGTAAGCATCAAGGAACTTACCTGCATCATCACGAGAGAAACCGAATGTCATCTGTGTTAAGTCGTTTGTACCGAAGCAGAAGAACTCAGCCTCTTTAGCAATCTCATCAGCTGTAAGTGCAGCTCTTGGAATCTCGATCATTGTACCAACTTCGTACTTCATATCGATGCCTGCTGCTGCGATCTCAGCGTCTGCTGTCTCAACAACAACCTTCTTGACATACTTAAGCTCTTTAACCTCTCCAACAAGTGGAATCATGATCTCAGGCTCTACTGTCCAGTCTGGATGTTTCTTCTTTACATTGATTGCTGCACGGATAACTGCTGCTGTCTGCATCTTAGCAATTTCAGGATATGTTACTGCAAGACGGCATCCACGATGTCCCATCATAGGGTTGAACTCGTGAAGTGAATCAATGATAGCTTTGATTTCTTCTACGCTCTTATTCTTAGCCTTTGCTAACTTCTCGATGTCAGCTTCCTCTGTAGGAACGAACTCATGAAGTGGTGGGTCTAAGAAACGGATTGTTACAGGATTTCCTTCAAGTGCCTCATAGAGAGCCTCGAAGTCTCCCTGCTGGTAAGGAAGAATCTTAGCAAGTGCTTCTTCCCTTTCTTCTACTGTATCTGAGCAGATCATCTCACGGAATGCAGCAATTCTGTCTTCCTCAAAGAACATATGCTCTGTACGGCAAAGTCCGATACCTTCAGCACCAAGCTCACGAGCTTTCTTAGCATCTGCAGGAGTATCAGCGTTTGTACGAACTTTAAGTGTTCTGTACTTGTCAGCCCAAGCCATAACACGTCCGAACTCACCGGCAATTGTTGCATCTACAGTTGGGATAAGACCGTCATAGATGTTACCTGTTGTACCATCAATAGAAATCTCAGAACCCTCTGTATATGTCTTTCCTGCTAATTCAAATTTCTTGTTCTCTTCGTCCATAACGATGTCGCCACATCCTGATACACAGCAAGTACCCATACCACGAGCAACTACGGCTGCGTGAGATGTCATACCACCACGAACTGTGAGGATACCCTGTGCACTCTTCATACCTGTAATATCTTCCGGAGATGTCTCAAGACGAACAAGTACAACTTTCTCACCACGCTCAGCCCACTCTACAGCATCTTCTGCTGTGAATACGACTTTACCGCAAGCAGCTCCAGGAGAAGCACCAAGTCCTTTTCCGATTGGAGTAGCTTTCTTTAACTCAGCAGCATCGAACTGTGGATGAAGAAGTGTATCAAGGTTACGAGGATCGATCATAGCAACTGCTTCTTCTTCTGTCTTATGTCCTTCATCAACAAGGTCACAAGCAATCTTTAATGCAGCAGGAGCTGTTCTCTTACCGTTACGGCACTGAAGCATATAAAGCTTCTTGTTTTCAACTGTGAACTCCATATCCTGCATATCGTGGTAGTGATTTTCAAGTGTATCACAAACCTTAACGAACTCAGCATATGCTTCTGGGAATTCCTGCTCCATCTGAGCGATTGGCATTGGTGTACGAACACCGGCAACTACGTCCTCGCCCTGTGCGTTGATAAGGAACTCACCCATAAGTTTGTTCTCACCTGTTGCAGGGTCACGAGTAAATGCAACACCTGTACCAGATTCATTGTTTAAGTTACCGAATACCATAGGCATTACGTTAACTGCAGTTCCCCATGAGTAAGGGATGTCGTTGTCACGACGATATACGTTTGCACGAGGGTTGTCCCATGAACGGAATACAGCCTCTACAGCAAGTTTCATCTGCTCTACAGGGTCAGAAGGGAAGTCTGTTCCTAACTGATTTTTGTACTCAGCCTTGAACTGCTCTGCAAGAGTCTTAAGATCCTGTGCTGTAAGATCTACATCATACTTAACACCTTTTTCTTCTTTCATCTTGTCGATGAGCTGCTCGAAGTATTTCTTACCAACTTCCATAACTACATCTGAGAACATCTGGATAAAACGTCTGTATGAGTCATATACGAAACGCTCAAATGTTGGGTCCGGGTTTCCTTTGATCATTGTAGCTACAACATCGTCATTCAAACCGAGGTTAAGGATAGTATCCATCATACCAGGCATTGAAGCACGAGCACCTGAACGAACTGAAACTAATAATGGGTTCTTAGAATCTCCGAATTTCTTTCCGTTGATTTCTTCCATCTTTTTAACGCCATCCATGATCTGAGCCATGATCTCGTCGTTAATCTGACGACCATCTTCATAGTACTGTGTACAAGCTTCTGTAGTTACTGTAAATCCCTGTGGCACAGGAAGACCAATCTTAGTCATCTCTGCAAGGTTAGCACCCTTACCACCGAGTAAGTTACGCATGGTCATGTCGCCTTCGTCGAACATATATACCCATTTGTTTGCCATTGTAAAGTTACCTCCTAAATATGAATAAATAATTGTCTGCGATATAAATCGCATTGCAACCGCCATCATTTCAAAATGAAAATCCGGCACAAAACTGACTTCATGTCAGATATATCTGTATCTCCTGCCAGGCAGGAAACGGCACACTCCTCAAATCAAGGACTGTACTCATGTCACTCGATAAACACGACATTTTCCGTTCCGCATGAAGCCGCTACCCATAGTATAACATATAAAACCAAAATGTAAAAATCTTTTTTTACAAAAAACTAAAAAATTTGTAACAGTTCCACCATAAAAAGATATTTGACGGAATAGCCTTTCAAATATATGAAGTAAACATAAGCTACGAATCAGCGTCTAATAGCTTCATAGCATCTTAAAACTACAAACCCTTATATATCCTCTCATTTTAAGTTTTAACTCAAACTCCCCATCAGGAATCTTATTGCCATCGAGTTCTATATCATATTTCTTAAAGTCCGTTTTTCTTCCAAATGCTGCCCACGGCATCTTTTTGTCCGTCCTGAATGCCGCTGTACCTATTTCGCTGTGTATACCAGTGGTTTTTGTCTGTCCTTTTACAAAGCATCCGATTTTTTCATCATTTGCAAAAGCTTCGACCACACCATCATCCTCTATAGATGCCAGTATTTCGAGAAAATATTTCTCCGGCTTAAACGGATAGGCTTTCTTAACACACACATTACTATATGAAATTTCACCATCCGTTTTATTATCCAGTGTGCATACTGCATCAAATCCGTTTATTCCCTCATACAGATAAATATTCTCATATTTATCATAGTGGTTTGCTTTTATCGTCTGCCATGCATCTCTTGAACTTCTTGCCGTCCCTTTTATATTTACAGATTTTTTTAAATAAATATCACGGCTTGACGAACCTGCCTGAATTTCATATTCTCCATCTTCAAGAATAAATCTTTCGTCTGCCACATCATAATATTTGAGGTCGCCTATTTTTATTTCAAGCCTGACTGTTCTTCTCTCTCCAGATGCAAGCTCTTTTACGCGTTCAAATGCCTTTAATTCTCTTATTGCCCTCTTAACTGCCGAGCCTTTCTTCGTCACATAAATCTGTACAACCTCATCCGTCACATATTTTCCTGTATTTTCGACTTCAACGGTCACTGCAATCTTTGTGTAATCTTTTATTTCTGCCGTCATGTCAAGGTATCTCACCTCGGAATATGTTTTTCCATATCCAAAAGGATAAAGCACCTCATCGTCATAATAAGCATAAGTTCTCGGATGAGCTATTATATCGTAATCTTCTTTAGGCGGAAGTTTTGCAAGCTCCTTATACCATGTCGTACTGAGTCTTCCCGCCGGACTTACCTTTCCAAAAATATTGTCAGCTATAGCTGTTCCAAGTTCCATACATCCTGACGCCGATAATAATATTGATTTGATATGCTCTTTTGCCCATGATATATCAAACGCGACATTACTTATAAGCACTATAATGACATTTTGATTGGCTTCATATACCGCTTCAAGAAGCTCCTGCTGATATGCCGGAAAATCAATATCCTCTCTGTCTACATCCTCTTTACAGGTAATAATTGGATCTCCTCCGAGGAAAAGTATCGGATATTTTACTTTTTTTGCAAGTTTTACCGCTTTTTCAATACCATCCGATACAAGTTCAAAGTCAAAATTACTTATCTTTAGAGATTTATCAATTTCATTCCTATTTTCCGCGTTCGCACTCATTTTCTGGGACATACTTTCTTCAACTATTTCATCATTATTACCATAATCGCATTTTTCTGTTTTTTGTAATGCACTTTCCACACATAGTTTTCCATTTTCATCTATATATAATGTCTCATCATTCCAGCTTGTCACTCCGCACGAAACAGAACTGTTAAAAATAATCTGTCTGTTCTCATTTTGTGAAACCTTTGTCTCCTCCGCTTCTTTTTTTGAAAGTTCTCCATCAGATTCTGATATTTTGAAAGCTTCTTTTACGAACCAGCCAAATGCTCTGTCTTTACAGGCACATATATCTCCACTTTCACCGCCATTAATATCATCCCTCACCGACAAAAATTTTCCTTTTGAACAGCTTTTAAGGGTAAACTGCTTTTTATCCCACTGTTCAACTTCAAATATTTCAGCATTTTTTTCATCTACAATGACAAGTCTGTCCTCTTTGTCAAGTCCGAGATATTTTCCGTCTGCCTTTATCTTAAATCTGCACAATCCTTTTTCAAAAGAAGTGTCCGTATATTTTTTTATTCCATCAAGTCCCGTCACATAATATGGTGGAAGTCCGGAATACCAGTCAAGCTGCCACACATCTGCAAGCGGTCCGATTACACCTATATTTCCAATCGCATCTCTTTTATCAATAGGCAGCAGACCATCTTTATTTTCAAGAAGTACAACTGATTCCTGTCCCATCTTCAGTGCAGTTTCCTGATTTTTCTTTGTACCGACATCTTCAATCGTAATCTGCGAATATGGATTGTCACCGTAGGCATCAAAAAGTCCAAGCCTTATCATTGTACCAAAACGGTTTCTGACCGCCTCGTCTATATCTTTCATTTCAATCAGACCGAGGGCATATGCTTCTCTTACTGCATCCTCCATCTTTTCCCTGTTATCAGAAAAACTGTCAATACCTGCTTTAATTCCTGCTGCCACAGTCTGTGCATCCGTGCCAAAATACTCATGCTGGTTTACCGTCTGAAGCACATCACCACCATCCGTCACCACATGATGAAGTCCCCACCTGTCTTTTGCATAATCCTTAATATCACGCATAACCATACATGGTACACCGTTTATCTCGTTGTATGCCGTCATCATAGCTTCCGCACCATGCTCTTTTATAATTCTTCTGAAAGGCTCATGATAATATTCGTGTTTATTTCTTGGATCTATTGACGAGGAAGTAAATGTCCTGTCCTCCTCAACATTATTTGCATAAAAATGTTTTAAGGTCGCAGCACATCTCAGATAGAAATCGTCATCTCCCTGCATTCCCTCAACATATGCACCTGCAAGTCTCCCTGTCAGATAAGGGTCTTCTCCATATGCCTCCTCATTTCTTCCCCACCTCGGATCACGCTCCATATCAACCGTAGGTGCCCACACCGAAAGACTTCCGTTCTTTCCTGCAGCAAAAAGACCTCTTGTTTCAATTCCAACTACTTCGCCCGACTTTTTAAGCATATCCTCGTCCCACGACCGGCTCATTCCTATGGGATTAGGAAAAATTGTTGTAAAATCAGGCTCACGCAAATCCCCTCCCTGGTCGTGTCTCGCCTGCACTCCGTGTGCTCCCTCGCCGCCTATATTGAACGCCCTGATACCAAGTCTGTCAATATCAGGATTAGCATTGCTCATACAGCTTATCTTCTCATCTAAAGTAAGGCTGTTAATTAAAAAATCAAGTCTTTTTTCTATATTAAGTTCATTGTCCCACAAAGGATTTTTTATCTTTTTATTAGACATATCAATCTCCATTCTCAAAATATAATTCGTTAGTTTTGTCTATATTGCAAACCGACATTTAATGTGCATCTATCACTTTCAGTTCTTAATGCAGTCATTTTACACTTTTATACCATAATTTTTTATAAAATATTACCCCAAATATTCCCCAAAAATACACCATTTATCGGTTTATGTGTTTTTCATAAAAAAACAATAGAGGAACCGGGTTATTTCCGATTCCTCTAAAAAATATGCCCTTGAGCCGCGTAGGTATTCAAGGTACTTTCAATTATAGTATATGCTAATTAATCTTTTTAATTAGCATATACATTATAAATAATTGTAGCAAATCTGTCAATATTAAATAACAAATAAAGTTTACTTTGAATTTATATTTTTTTCAATCTTTTCCAATTATTGGGCATTCCCATAATTCTTTGGATTTTTTTTACAGTTATAGTCGACAGATTTGAGGTCAATTCATCAAACAATCCCTCTATCTGTCTATGATATATTTGATATCGACTATCAGGCAATAACATTTTTAAAGCTACCATTACTGCAAAATAATCATTTTTTCTTAAATTTGTGCCAAAATATGAAAAATATCTATTATTACATAAATTAACATATGATAAATATGAATACAACCGTTCATCATGTGCACACCTATTTCTGATTGATGCCAGAAAAAACAAACAGCTTGCCAATTTATTCTCCCTCACTCCCCATTTTAATCTGCGAGCAACATCCTCTCTTTCCTGTTGTATCATATTAGAATAGAATTTACTTATATCTCCCATAGACAGTGCATTTACTAAAACCCATAATGGAAGATAACTTTTCTCCCTTACATAATGCGACACCGACAAATCTTTGTTACAATTAAGTGAAATCTTCTTATATAAGTTACTAAGTAAAATACATACTTGATTATACTTGTCAGCTCCGATTGTATCAAAATTTTCAATTTTAAGATAATTTTTATGACCATGTATCTTTGAAAAACAATAAGCAACCAATGCCTTAACCTGCTTTTCTATCTCAAGTATATACTCTAATGTTACTATTCTCAATTTACGGTCAAATTCATATAAAGCATATATTTCTTCTAAGGTTGTTCCTGCTATATACTTTTCACCGCTAACATTCTGTTGCAAAAACGGTTGCTTATATCCATTTATCAAATTATAATAATTTACACTTCTTATAACTTGTTTAGCCCACCGTTTATTTCTAATAATAACTCCACGACTTTTCAAAATCCCTATTTGTGTCCTGGTATCTCTAAAAATTTTCTCCACCATGTCAATCTCCTTCCCCAACTTATTCAAGTAACAAACAATTTATAATAACATTAACATAATTTTGTATCATTAACAACTATGTTAAACTATTGTCAATCTTCATCTCCTCATTTCTTCTATAAAAAAACTTATTTTCTGCTTATAATATTTTCATTCTTTTCTAATTGTATTTTACAGTTACTTTTACTTTAGCAGACTTTGTTGCATGATTTCCAAAAATCGTAACAGTTCAGCCCTTCATTTATTACATTCATAAACCTGCCAGCAAGCTGTCAGTCGCTGCTATGCAGCTTGAGTTTACTTCATTTCATAAATGAAAGGCT
>NZ_QUJS01000014.1:22882-37372 GCF_003480745.1 Clostridium sp. AM27-31LB
CTATGCAGCTTGAGTTTACTTCATTTCATAAATGAAAGGCTATTCTGCCCCAAAAAACAGCTTGCCATTTCTCATCAATTTGACTTTGCACCACCTCTTGCCTTATAATATTTTCATTGCAATCAAAAAGGAGGACATTATGAGATTATCTAAAAAAATAGTATCTTTACTTACTGTTACAGCACTGGCAGCAAGTCTTACAGCCTGCGGAAGTTCAAATGGCAAATCAGGTTCTGACAGTTCAGGCAAAAAAACATACAAAATCGGCATCTGTCAGCTTGTGGAGCATAATGCTCTTGATGCCGCAACTAAGGGCTTTAAGAAAGCACTTACGGACAAGCTTGGAAAAGACAATGTTGAATTTGACGAACAGAACGCACAGGGCGAGTCAACTAACTGCTCTACAATCTGCAACGGTTTCGTCACAAACGGAGTAGATCTTATCATGGCAAACGCAACAGGTGCTTTACAGGCTGCTGTTTCAGCAACAAATGAAATTCCAATCGTAGGCACTTCTGTTACTGATTACGGTACTGCACTTAACATCAAAGACTGGAAAGGTACATCCGGTACAAATGTCACAGGAACTGCCGACCTTGCTCCTATCGATAAGCAGGAGGACATGATTCTTGAAATCAAACCTGATGTCAAAAAAGTCGGTATTCTTTTCTGTTCATCTGAACCAAACTCAGCATATCAGGCTAAACTTATGGAAGATGAACTTAAGAAAGATAAAATCGAATATAAAGAATATACTGCATCTGACTCAAACGAGATTCAGTCTGTTACTCAGACAGCCTGTTCCGAAGTTGATGCTATCTACATTCCAACAGACAACACTATGGCTTCTGGTATTGAAACTGTCAAAAATGTTGTTATTCCTGCCGGCATTCCTGTATTTGCAGGCGAAAAAGGAATTTGTGAAGCCGGAGTCACAGCTCTTTCCATCAGTTACTACAACCTTGGTTACCAGACAGGTGAAATGGCTTATAAAATTCTTAAAGAGGGTGCTGATCCCGGAAAAATGGCTATCGAGACAGACAAAAATCCGACAAAACTTTACAACAAAGAAAACTGCGACACTTTAGGAATTAAGATTCCGGACGGATATACAGAAATGAATGATGCCAAATAATCACACTTCCTAAAATGTGTTTTATAAAACAATTTACCCCCATAAGCTTACATCAAAATATAAGTTTATGGGGGTATTTTTTATTACTCTTCCTGCAATGCCATCATCATCGCCGGTATTATCTGCTTCTTTCTGGATACCGTATTTTTAAGAATTATCGTTTCTGTATCTTTCGGCAAATGAAATGCCTCAAGTGCAAGTTCTCTTGCACCACTTCCATAATATAAAAGCTCTGTACTTGCCTGTAATATATCAGTAAGCATAAAAAACAGCATTGATACTTCATGAGCTGCCATTGCTTTTTGCATATATGGTATGAGTTTTTCTTTTATTGCTGTTAGTTCCCTGCCAGTCATCGCTGTTATCTGACCTACGCCAAATGTCTGCTCTCCCACAACAAATTTTTTGAAATCCTGATAAAATATCTCTTCCGGAGATTTTGATGACAAATCACTTCCTGCCGCAAACATTTCCATAGCATAATCTTGTGTTTTTATTCCTGCTATAGCTGCAAGTTCTTCTGCTGCCGCCTTGTCTGTCTCAGTGCAGGTAGGTGACCTGTAGACAAGCGTATCTGACAATATCGCTGAACATAGAAGTCCCGCAATTTCAGGTGTCACATCCACCTTATTTTCTTTATACATCTGATATATGATAGTAGCTGTACATCCAAGCGGCTGATTTCTGAAGAATACCGGACCCATTGTTTCGATACTTCCTATTCGATGATGGTCTATTATCTCTAAAAGTTCAGCATCTTCTATACCATCTACTGCCTGTGACGGCTCATTGTGATCCACAAGAATAAGCTTTTTCTTTCTCGCACCAAGAAGTCTTCGTCTGGAAATCATCCCAAAGTATCTGCCATTCCAATCAAGTATTGGAAAATCCCTGTATCTTTTTTTTGCCATAACATCTCGTATATCATCAAGAAATTCACCAAGTCCAAAGGTTATAAGATTTTCACTTTTCATAAAAAACCTTATTGGTATGCTCTGATTAATAAGTCTTGATGCCGTAAATGTATCATATGGTGTCTTAATTATAAAACAGCCCTTGTCCTGTGCAAGTTTTGTTATCGTAAACGATACCGGAGCACCATCGCAGACTATTATACATTTTGCACCCATCTCAATGGCACAGAGCTGCGATTCATACCTGTTTCCCAAAATCACTATATCTCCTTTTTCAATATAGCTTTCCATAAGATCCGGATTTGCTGCTGCAATAAGACATTTACCTGATTTTATCGTCTCATCAGGCTCTCCTGATATCATCTCTCCATCAAGTGTCTCAACAATATTCCTAAATGGAGTTCCCGCATTTGCAATAATACGGCTGTCGTAAACATCCATGTATGATTTTGCTATATCCTCGATTGTGATAAGTCCCTTTAAAAACTCGTTTTCATCTACTATCGGAAGTGTCTGAAGTGCATCTTCCCTCATAAGTTCCCACGCTTTTTTTAATGAAATATCTTCACCGACACCTTTTACGCGTCCCACATCAATGTCGATAACCTGAGGTCTTACATCATTCATATAATCAGGTGGAAGTATTCCAAATCGCTTAAGTACAAATCTTGTCTCTGCATTTATCTGACCTGCTCTCTTAGCAACATAGTTTTCACCGGTCACCTCTCTCTTAAGCCTCGCATAAGCGATGGCTGAACAAATAGAATCCGTGTCTGGATTTATATGTCCTATGACATTTACTACTTTCTCTGAACCAAGCGGCATACAATCCCCGCCTCCTTTTCTGACTTATATGTAACTAAACCGTGCACCGATAATACAACATATTATTATATTTTGCAATCAACTTAATCCAAATCTTCTGCCGTATATCTGTTTATATCTATTACATATTTGAATTTTTTTGCAAGTGCAGGTGCAAACCTGAACATCTGGTCAAGTGTATTTCCCTCATCTGCAAGTATTACAATAAAATCTCCATAAAATTCATCCATAAGCTCAAAAATCTTTGTGATAGTAGGAAAATAAAGATCTGCAGCACCATCTACAAGCAGGCAGCTTCCTTTAAGCTGATCCCGGCAGGCATCAAAATCCATTTGATTTAACTGCTTAGCCTGAATACAGCCTATTCTTCCTTTGCTCAAAAAACCATTTGCCTTAAGCACCTTTACGATTTTTTTAGAAACTGCTATTATCTTATCTGTGTCCTCTCCAATCAAAACAAAATGTGATGGATCTTTCTCTCCGTTTATAAGTGTCAGCACATCCTTAAATGTCTTATGTAATGCCCTAGTTGTAGGTAATTCATCTTCCGGTGTTGAATAATCATCCATGTTTGTCTCCTCCTTCTTTAGTTCACTTGTATTTATTCCAAATAATTTAGCTGCTTTTTCTAATTTTATCTCTGTTTCAGACTTTACTTCATTATTAACACCAGGCTGCACCTCTGATTTATTTTCATCATTCTTTTGAATACACTCTGATTTTCCATTAATGTTTATTTCCGGCTCTGCTCCGTTGTCTAACACAAATCTTGTATCAGATTTTTCACTATATTCTACATTCTTTTTAACACTTTCATCTGACAGACTATCATTATCCTGCTGCATTTCCATCTCACGCACTTTGCTTACGGTCTCATTTATAGGTTTCGTGTGTCCCCAGTCATCAGCAACCGAATCAATAATGCGTCTTTTCTTTTTCTCTCCAAAAATATTGCCTGTTATATCCTTTATATCGTTTTTTATTTCTTCCAAATCGGCCGGAGCCATCGCATCCTGTCTTGAAATAACAGCATTTTCTTCTGACTCTTGAATATCTTCCGGAATTTCTGACGATGCAGCTTCACCATTTTCTGTATTTTGCTGAATCAAATCATCATTTCCATTATCAATGTCATCTTCCATCACAACAGAATGAACTTTCAACTGTTCCCTGCGCTCTGCCTCGTATATGGCGGATATTTCCTTTGAAAGATCCTGTGTAATACCCGTGCCCGACTGTGAATGATGCTCGTACGGAGCCTTTTCCTCCGCATATGCCTGTTTCTTTTCCATCTGCTGATTTCTGTTTTTTTTATGCGGCTGCTTTTTATTTTCATCTACAGAATCTTCTCCATACTCAGACTGCTCACTCGTATGCTGCTCTTTTGCGGTCTGATGCTTCCAACGCCCCGACAATTTCTGAAGACCATCTATGGCTTTTCTTGCCATCTGTGCACCATCGAACTCTTCTTCCTCATCTTCTCCATAATCATATAATTCATTTTCATACTCAGACTGCTCATCATTATAAGACTGTTCTAATATTTCTGAATTTAGCAAAGCATCATATTCTTCTTTTGTAAGACTTTCCATTTTATCCCCGGAGCTTTTCTCTAAATTATTATCCCCATCCATATTTAGCAATTCATCTACAGCCTCGTCTCTGCCGTACTCTGAACTTTCGTCCTCATCCTCATAATAATCGGCAAATGTATCATCAAATTTATCCTCATCATCCTCAAAGGTTGTTTTTAATGCCTTTTTAACCTTATTTCCGATTGAATTTTCACGCCTTTGTATCACACTCTCAGATTCCACATATTCACTAAGGTCCGGAAGCGAGCCGGTATCCTCAGGGTTTGGCACTTCTTTTTCTATTGTATAATCTCTATCGTCAACATAAGCAATCTGTTCATCATCATCTATACTGGCAATAAGTCGTTTTGCCCTTTCCACTATCTCACCTTTGCCAAACCAGAGTTTTATATCCTCGCACTCACTTCTGCACTCTTCAAATCTTCCTGCTTTAAAATAAAGTTTTGCAAGTTCGTATGCCCATTCTTCTATATACTCCTCTTCTTTTAATGATTCAAGAATACCGATAAGCTGTCCGACTGATGCCCCTGAAGCTTTATCTATACGATACCGTAAAATAAGTGAATCTCGCTGGCTCGAACTCATTGCCACAAATTCCTGATAATATCCCTCCGCTTCATCTAATGCATTTGTTCTTATGGCAAGATAAATAAGTCTGTATAAAACTCGTCTTGTGCGGCTTTTCTTATATATTCTTAAATAAGTATTTTTTGCAGCATCAAATTGTTCTGTTTTTGTATAAACCTCAGCAATAGCACTGAGATCACTTATACCTTTTACCTGACGCATATCAAGCGTCTTTACAACCGCAAGTGCTTTTTTATATTTACGCACCTCTATCAAATGATGAATCTGTGCGATTCTTATCGTCAATTCATATTGTCTCATCTTACTCCTCCAATAACCTGTAATAAAGATTCTCTCTTCTGTCCTTACCTATCGCAAATTTATTTCTGAGCTCCCACGCTCTGTCATCAATATCACATATAAGCATACCCTCTCTGCCTGACAGTTGTCCAAGAATATTTCCGATAGAATCTATAGCCATGCTGTCACCGCTGTAGCCAAGTCCGTCCCTGACACCAAAGCTGTTGACCCCTACAATATATGACTGCGTCTCTATTGCCCTTGCCCTGAGAAGAGTCTGCCAATGAATACTCCTTGTCTCCGGCCACTGTGCGATTACAAACATCACATCAGACTTTTTTGCTGCCGCCTGAAATACTTCCGGAAATCTCAGGTCATAGCATACAAACAAGCTTATATTATGCCCTTTAAACGAGAAAGAAACTAATTTTTCACCGCCCTCATATACCCGACTTTCGCCACCATATGTAAACGGGTGTATCTTTTCATATTCTGCGATTAATTTTCCCTCTCTGTCCGTAACCGAAAATATATTTTTCCCTTTTCCGCCTTTTTTGTCAGGAAGTGATGCCCATCCAAAACCTATGGCAATATTGTATTTTTTTGACAAAGTGCTCATACATGAAACCGTCTCTGAACAATCTCTCTTTTCTCCTATTTTCTCAAGATTCATAGAAAATCCGGTGAAACTCATTTCAGGAAAAATTATGATATCTGCCTTTGATTTTGCAGCTTCACTTACCATCTTTTCTGCCTTTTGTATAGATGCTTTTTTATCTTCCCATACCATATCTGTCTGTGCAAGTGCAACTCTCATAAGACATTCCTCCCGTTTTTATCTGTCAAACACCCTGATGCTATACCTATATATTTTATAATATATTTACCAAAACAACAAAATCTCAATTTAATTATACCTTGAAAACTCTTATAAAACAAGTATAGCAGTTCGTATTTTTAAAGTGACATGATATATCCTGTGTGCTATAATTACTCTAAAATCCAGATGTTTCGCATCTTTATAAAAGACAAAAAACCAATTATATTTTAGGAGGATAATAAATCATGAAAATTCAATCGGTTAAAGATGATGCTTTTAAGCCTTACGGACGAATCGTAGATGGTTACGATTACAAACTTCTTTTAGAAAGACTTGAGAGCGAAACTGAAAAACCTGCTGATGGAGTAATCTATGAGCCTACCTGTGAAGCACTTGAAGATACACCTGCTTTTGCACAGCTCCGTGACAACTGCTACGGTGGTATGCCTATTGAAATCGGCTATTGCAATGGCACAAACACAAAATTAAACTGTTTTGAGTATCACAGAGACAACGAGATAAATATTGCAGCTGATGATGCAATTCTCCTCGTTGCCAAGCTTCAGGACGTTGAGAATGGAATAATCGATTCAAGCAAAACAGAAGCTTTCTTATGTCCTAAGGGAACTGCCGTTGAAGTTTACTCAACAACGCTTCACTATGCACCTTGCAGTGCAAAAAAAGGCGAGGGATTCAGGGTTGCCATTGTACTCCCAAGAGAAACTAACTTTGATATGCCAAATATCACAAAAGCAAATTCCGAAGATGCTTACCTTTGGGCAAAAAACAAATGGCTTATCGCGCACAAAGATACGGCAGAAGCTAAAGCCGGTGCTCATGTCGGCATCACCGGAGAAAACATTGATATTGCTGACTTGATTTAACTTATATTCTAATATGATGATGTTGGGGTCAAAAGGTACTTTACCCCCAACTAATGCCACGGATTGCTTCATTGCTGTACAATTTTCGCAATCCTTACTGCATCACGATATAAATTTCAAATGGAGATTTACATATGAATTTACCTGAAGAATTTACCAGACGAATGAAATTGCTGCTTGAACCGGAGGATTTTAAAGCATTTATTGAGAGCTATTCAGATGACAAATCCTACGGACTTCGCATAAATCCGTTAAAGATAGAGTCTCAGGAAACATTACCCTTCTTTTTAAGTCCTGTTCCCTGGGCTAAAGAAGGGTTTTACGCTGTTTCTGAGGAAAAACCCGGCAGACACGCACTGCATGAAGCCGGTGCTTACTATATACAGGAACCAAGTGCAATGGCTGTTGCCGCACTTCTCGCAGAGCCTAAGGCACTTAATGTCAGGCAGACATTTCTTAATAATGATAATAAAAACACACCAGATGATAATGCAACTATTTTTACAGAAGGCACCCCTCCAAAAGTTTGTGACCTCTGTGCCGCACCGGGCGGTAAATCGACACAGATTGCCGGTATGCTGGGCAATAAAGGGCTTCTCGTCTCAAACGAGATTTTCCCACAGCGTGCTAAAATCCTTTCGCAGAATATCGAAAGACTCGGTGTCCCAAATGCTGTTGTATGCAATGAGACACCTGAAAACATGGCAAAATTCTTTCCATGCTTTTTTGATAAGATTGTGGTTGATGCTCCATGCTCAGGTGAAGGAATGTTCAGAAAAGACGAAACGGCAATAAAAGAATGGACTCCTGAAAATGTCACTTTATGTGCTGAAAGACAAAAGTCAATACTTACAGAAGCAGAGAAAATGCTTAAACCCGGAGGAGTTCTGGTATATTCCACCTGTACTTTTGCACCTGCTGAGGACGAAGAAATTCTTCTTTGGTTTTTACGCACATATCCTGATTTTCATGTCGAAGATTATCACGACATACTCAGTCTTGATATTTCTGACGGAAATCCCGATTTTATATCTGACGAAATGAAGCCGCTTTCTGACAACGAGATACAGTCAATACACGGTTCGCTAAGATTATGGCCGCACAAAGTCAGGGGCGAAGGACATTTTGCCGTAAGATTAAAGAAACAGGATGGAGAGCCTCCGATTCAGAAGAAGAAAAAGAAATCTTCCGGAAAAAATATCCTTTCTAAAAGTGAGCGAAAACAATTTATTGATTTTATCTCGGAATTTGTTTCTGAAACAAATGATTATGAGGACAAACGCTATGAATATTTCGGCGATGAACTTTATATGGTGCCGGAACAGATGCCGGAACTTAAAGGCATAAAACTCGTAAGAGCAGGACTTCATATTGCAACCAAGAAAAAGAACCGCTTCGAGCCTGCACACGCATTTGCAAAATATCTTAAACCAGACGATGTAAAACAGTATTACGAATGTTCATTAGAAGAAGCCGAAAAATATCTGCATGGTGATGTTTTACAAACTTCCGATGAGAGACTTTCCACTTCTAAGGGTTTTATCCTTGTATGTTACAATGGTCTTTCTCTCGGATGGGGCAAGATTACAAACGGAACGATAAAAAATCACTATCCGAAAGGACTTAGGATAAATTACTGATATATATAATATAGTGACCATCCGCAAAATAATATACATAAATTATCAGACACAAAACACGGCAGATGCAAAGCATCCGGTTTTTGGAATTATCATCACAAAAAATGCAGCAGGTTTTCAATCAACCTACTGCATTTGCTGTTTCATATGCTTTTTTATAACTCAGTACACGGTTTACATATGTCTTACAATATGAAGGAACTCCGCCGTACCTCTTAACTGCACCGCTTCCGGCATTGTATGCAGCAAGTGCATACCTGACATTTCCGTTAAATTTCTTCAAATGGGCTGCTATAAGCTTTGCCCCTCCCATTATATTCTGCTCGGCATCGTAAGGATTTTTGACTCCAAGCTCCTTAGCTGTAGATGGCATAAGCTGCATAACGCCTACTGCCCCGGCACTTGATACATCATTTGGATTAAAATCAGACTCGGCTTTCGCAACCGCTTTAAGCAGACTCTCCGACACTCCGTACTTCTTTGCAGCCTTTTTAAATATGGCATCATACTTTGTCTTTTTCATCGAGTCAACGGTTGTAGTATTTGAACTCTTACTTGTCGATGATGTTTTTGTATTGTCATCATCTGCCACATCCGTATATGTATATGTCTCTCCGGTCGTAGCATTTGTGTATAATATCTTATTGCCCGAAGCCGTGTCCGTACCCTGCGTGGCACTGTTTTTTGACGATGACTCCGTATCTGTCTTATCACTATTTTCCTGTACTTTGTCAGACGCATCAGCTTTCTTTTCGCTTGACTTAAGTACAGTGCTAAAACTCTCAATCCCACTGTGACGCTTAACTCCATCATTTTTAAAGGTCGTCAATGGTTTAATCTTTAATCCTTCAACTCCGCTTATCAATTTTCTCCCCCTGTATTTCAAACAGTCTGTCTAAAGTAATATCATCTTTTACACTCTCGATACGCTCCGGCTTTATATCTACACCAAAAACGCTCGCTGTTTTTATTTTAGCATTTTTTGTGCTGCTTTTCAACGAAACTTTTGAAACTCCTATCATATCCGGTTTTCTGTATATATCTTTTTCAAACACAACAGCTTTTTTTAAGGGAATCGTTGTCGCTTTTTTCCCATTTACAGGTCTTTTAAACAAGCAATCTCCCCCTTTCACCAAACAGATATTCACGATACACTCTTCCGCTTCCCTGATAGTGTTAATATATTTATTGCCGGGTACATATAAATGCCCCCGGCAACTTAACATCATTACTTATTTACTGTGTGACAGGCAACTGATACTGCAATTTGCTGCATTGCTATCTGCTCCTGCATCATACCTACAATACAATATGTATAAATATGCCTTATTTTAAGCATCAGTCCTTAACCGTAATCTTTTCAATAACAGGCTGATTTTCCTTTTCAACCGTGCCGTTTGAATCTGTGACCGGAGTATCCTTGCATATCTTGTCCACTATATCCATCCCACTTGTAACTTTTCCAAATCCGGCATACTGACCGTCAAGATATGTGCTGTCTGACTGTACGATAAAGAACTGTGAGCTTGCACTGTCATTTTCAGATGAGCGTGCCATAGAGATAGTTCCTCTCACATGAGATATATTATTCTCAACACCATTATCACTAAACTCACCTTTAATAGTTTCATCAGAACCGCCTGTTCCATCTCCGCTCGGATCGCCACCCTGAATCATAAATCCATCTATGATACGGTGAAATGTAAGACCATCATAAAAACCTTTCTTAGCAAGATTTACAAAGTTCGTAACCGATATAGGTGCTGTATCTGCATCAAGTTCAACTTTAATATTTCCATATTTCTTAACTTTTATAACAACATGATGCTTGCCTGAAAGCTGCTTTGTATCATCTGACGAAGAAATATCCGAGCCTGCATCTGTACTTTCTGTGCTCTCAGGAACTGCTGTTTCCTCCTGCTTTGCACTCTCTGAAGATGATGTACCTGAATTTGCATTTGATGATGTGTTACTCTTTTTAGAACCACATCCTGCAAACATACATACCACAAGTGCCATAATTGCTATAATACTAAAATATCTTTTCATGTTTCCTCTTTCCAATACGCACAATCACGGTAACGCACTCAACCTTGCTACCATTCACACTTGCAATGCCTCTATCAGCTATACAATCATCTTTTTTCACTCAACAGGCATATTTTTCGTTGCAAAACTTACTCTGAAATCTCGGCAGCCGAAACGCTGCTTTTAAATGAACAGCTTCCTTTTGATGAAACATTTGCCCTGACAACATTGGCAACTCCAAGAGCAATCACTAGAATTGTAAGACCTACCATAACTCTGCGTAACATTGTTTTTTCCATAAAATATGTACCTCCCATTTCGTTTTTCCCTTTATACGTTTGTCTTTGTAAGCATGGCTGAAAAACTGTCATCAGTTATACTCACAATATCATTATACTATGCATTTAACATTTTTGCAACAATTTTAATATATTGTAAGATTTTTGTAAGAAATGGGTTCGTATAAGTAAAAAGCCTGTTTTTATGCTTGATTTACTTTAGAACCTTGAAATATATTAACATATTTTTTCAATATTTCGGCTTACTTGTAAAAATTTACATTGTTTTTGTAACATTTTACACTGATAATCACTTTCTTATTTTATGCTTCATCTTATAAGACAGAAATTATTGCAAATTGTTGCAAAATACTTAATTTACTATAAAATCCTTCCAAATAGGCAACTACACTTTCTGCACAATTACCTGTTCTGTAAACTTTATTTTTCTATCAATTTATAAATATTTTCTCCATCCTTATTCTGCACTGAAAAATCACAATTATCGCAAGTTATCCGTTTAAACTTTTTATACTTTCCTAAATCAAATGAAAATCCCAGATTTTGAGCATCACCAAATAACTGATATACAACTTTATTTTTTTCTGTAAACACCACATATATCGTACTATCATTATTATTATTATCTTGAATTTCATCCGATTTTATTGAAATTATTTTTTCAATTTCCTCTTTACTTACATATGGCGAAATAAAATAAGCATAGTCCCACTTAAAGTCAGTAAGTTCCGTCAGTTTTACTTTGGAAACTTCCTTTTGTTCTGATAATTTTGCTTCAAATTTCTCATTATTTCCCGAACACGCTGAAAACACTAATGTAATAATACATAATGTTATAACCAATAACTTTTTCATATACTTTCTCCTAATCATGCAACCAATAAATATCTAATTTTTTATTTAACTGTTAAAAGAAACACCCCAGCCAAAATTACCACACCGATTATAAGCATAATTATCCCAATATTTCTCCACATATTTGGAATAATAAATATCAACCCTAAAATTATAAACAAAACTGATATTATTCCCAACAATAATATTACTGTTTGTTTTTTCCCAACTTTTCTAAGTCCGATTATGGCAATAACCAAAATCAAAATGGCGAAAAAAGTCACTATGACAGAAAGAAAATTCATATAATCATCACCTCACATAAATTAAAAATATTTAACATCCAAATTGCTTTCTTACTTATTACTATAAAAACTTAAATCTGATGAATATACACTGAAACTTTTAAGGTGCAAATAAATTTATAAAATTGTTTTATTTATCAATTTATTTACACCCACTTTACAGTTAAAAAAGTTTATTTTGTCAATTATTGTCAAACACTTTATAAGCAATCTTATTTTTCTTCGCCCATTTCACCGCTTTTGAACCTGAGACAGTATAAAGTTTTCCTAAAAACAAATGTTTTTTATTCCATCCCTCAACAACAGTATTTTTTCCTTTCACAATCATCTTATCAATTTTCAACTTATCATTTTCTGAATATTTTGTAACTGTATCTTTCACAACAAGTTTTTTTACATTTTTACCGACATAAACCGTGCCGATTTTTAACTTTTTGCACTCTGAAATATCATAATTTTTCTTTTTGTTTTCAAGCTTCAACAATTTAATGCCTGTCTTTCCAAATTCTTCATCCAAACTGACAACATACATGCCTACCGTAACTTTGTCAATCATTCCACATTTTGAAAAAGACTCTTTTCCCGGTAATGTTTTTTCAGGAAGATTTACCTCATGTAATGACCTACATCCTTCAAATGATTTTTCATATAAATACAACTTTGTACTTCTCTTATCAATCTTTACTGTTTTTAAATTCTTACTGTTTTTAAAGGCTGAAATTCCAACAAACCGTATTTGAGACGGAATCGTAATTTCTGTTACTTTTGCAGATGATTTTGGCAGAACTGACAACGCTTCACTGCCTAAATCATCAAAAACATACCTAAGCTTCGAGATTTTTAATGCAAGAGGTACTATATCAGAACGACCAATTCCCACCACTTTATAACCGTCTATCTCTTTAGGTATAACAACCTTTCCTTTCGCATTTTTAATCTTTCTTATTGTTATCATCTTTTTTTCTTCCGATAAAATATGATACTCATAATCTCCGCTTGTCTTTATCTTTGAACTGTCACTCCAAAAATCTGCACTTTCCCATATAGGTGCCATAGTTGCCGTCGGTGTAAAATCTGCTTTTAATTTTTCATCTGGCATCTGTCCCGCACACACCAGTAAACCGATAGCCGATGTCATTATAAATGTAAATATTCTTTTTTTCATATCATTCATCCCCCCTGCTTTATACTGTAATATTTTAATAAAATCATCTTATTATGTCATTTCAAAATTTTTGGTTTTCAACGGATTCCATGGATTGCCTTTGCTTCTGACCCTTGTATCATTTTATCTGCTTAACAATCTTTTTTTCAGCCATAACTTTATAAGCAATCTTATTTTTCTTCGCCCATTTCACCGCTTTTGAACCTGAAACAGTATAAATCTTTCCTAAAAACAGATGTTTTTTATTCCATCCCTCAATAGCCGTATTCTTACCTTCGACAAGCAATTTATCAATCTCAAATATTTCCCAATTACGATATTTTTTATCCGACTCTTTCAATATTAGCTTTTTAACATTTTTGCCCAAATAAATCGTGCCAATCTTTCCATTTGTATATCGTGAAATATCATAGATTTTCTTTTTGTTTTCAAACCTTAACACTTTGATATTTGTCCCACTAAATACACAATCACTGTCATCCGCATTCGTTGACATAGATATTCCCATTGTCACTTCATCAATCGTGCCACAACACGAAAACACATCACCATCAGTACATACCTTTTCCGGCAAATTCACGCTTTCTAACTTGTTGCAATCCAAAAATGCCTCACCATATAAATATAAATTCACATCTCTTTTATTGATTTTTACCTTTTTCAGACTATTGCAATTTTCAAAGGCACAAATCCCAACAAACTGAATATATTTCGGTATAATGATTTCCGTCACTCCACCGGCTCGGCAGTCTGTCCGACCGACCAATTCCAACTACCTTATAACCGTCTATTTCTTCAGGAATTTCCAGCTTACCATTTGCATTTTCAATTTTTCTAATCGTTATCAGCTTTTTCTCTTCCGACAAAATGTGATACTTGTAATCACCATTTGTCTTTATCCTTGTGCTGTCACACCAAAAATCCTCCCGCTCTCCACCAGATGGTGTTTGTGTCGGTAACGGTGCAGCATTCTGAATTACATATGCTTTTTGCATCTGTGCCTTTACTGTTCTGCACAACATTTGTCCGCCGCCGCAAACCGTAACCAGCATGGCTGTTGCCATTATCAACGCTAATACTCTTTTTTTCATACGCAAATTCCTCCCTAATTTCATTATATACTCTCGGTATCTTCTCAAAACGAGTCATTTCGGCTGCATTTCCGATATACTGTTTCCA
>NZ_QUJS01000014.1:37382-47294 GCF_003480745.1 Clostridium sp. AM27-31LB
CGGTATCTTCTCAAAACGAGTCATTTCGGCTGCATTTCCGATATACTGTTTCCATTTTCACTGCGAAAATGTCATTGTATATCAAAAATTCATCTCGAAATTCTTCGTTCAGAAGATTTCGAGAGTACATGTATTTTTATATTGTCTCACTTCCTTTTACTGTTGCCTACAATATATATAACAGTAAAAATTGAGATTTGTTGCGGAAATTTTTTCTAAAAATAATTACAGACAACTGCACTTTATAGCACAATCACCTGTTTTACAAACTTTATTTTTCTATCAATATAAACATTTTCTTCATTTCTATTCTACATCGAAAATTACAATCAATAATATATACTTTGTTCATAACTATAACCACTTAATGTTTTACCATCTCTTAAATCTGTATACCGACATATAATAGGTCCCTTTTTAGGATCATAAACTTTAACCTTGCCATTTGAATCATATCCGTATAGTAATATAGCATGTCCTCCATAAAGTGGATTCTGCATTGCCATAATTACCCCACCTCCTTTATTTATTTTTTCTTTAAGTGTCTTAAATGACAATCTTGCAAACTTATATGATGATTTGCATGATACATTAAAAATTTTTACTGCCTTTGATGTTTCCCGCAAACTACCCGTCTCATTTTTTATACTTCCCTTAATAATTTGTACCACATTACTTTGTGATTTAACCACATTAACTTTACTGACTTTTGTCACTGCCATATTTCTCGCACTAGCCACCCAACACCAATTCGTTCTTTCTTGCTTTTGAAATCCTGTTGTAATCGTCGTATAAATCCATGAAGCCTTTGCATTTATTGGATTTGTTATATTCAAAGAAATAAATGCACAAATTAATATTATACTCAATTTTCTTAATCTAATTTTCATATTTCCTCCTTATTATAAATTTAATTACGAAAAGCACTCCCACAGCTAAAACAATCGAAATAATCATAATCGTAATATGCCCTGAAAAGAAATCTCTTGATTTATCTTTTTCCTCAACTTTTTTCTTTTTAGGCAACAGACTTCCTCCCAAGTTCTGTTGCGTTTTATTTTCTTTTACTATCTGTTTTAACTCCTGTTCACTATACTCCTCATACTCATTTTCCATATTCGATATAAACTCTGAGACTGTATAAAGTTTTCCTTCTTCCTCACCAATATCATTTAATGTTATTGCACTTTCCGACTGGTATGGTATAACTTTTTCTTTTCCATCTTCCTGCCTTATATATATAAGATTTATATCATAAAACGGTATCGAGATATTCCTTACCTCAGTTATATACACACCTGATAATTCTTTTTTAATCTTATCTTTTATTTCATCTGCCGTATCAGCAACATAATTGTCATCATTACCAAAATACTGTCCATAGACATGATAACCGTCTTTTTCTTTTTGCAATAAAATCGTCGCATCTTCACCTGTCATCGTTTTTGCCGGTATGTACCATCTGTCGCTCCACTTAATAAGACCTGACAAACTGTTATTATTTTTATGATAGTCTGCAATCATTGTCATGTCAGATGACAATGTCCACATTGGAACTGCATTGTTTATATCATATGACTTAATTGTTGTAGCTTTTTCTTCTTCACTTACATCTTTATCATTAAATGTAATCTCTTTTTTTAACACAGCAGTTGCCCCGTCTGCCATTTGCTTTTGCAAACCAGTCCACTCTTTTTCCCATTCGTACGCATTTATATCTGCCGCTTTCGCCTCACACTCCATAATTTTTAATGCACAGTCTCCAAAATAATCTGTCACAAAAATTGTTATCCCCATACCAAATATAAATGCCATAATAACTACTGTACAATAATTTTTAAATCCTTTTATAATCATTTCATTCTCCTACCATCGTATTAATTTTTGCTAAGTGTTATTTTTATAATGTTATTATCAAAATGTACTTTGCCATACAACAAGTCATCTTTTTAACTTTTTATTTATCTGGTGAAACTTTTGCGATGCAGATAAACTTCAAAGCGTCACCGACCGCATCCTGCTGCAACCGGTGACACTTTATCACACTAACCTACACGCACAATTTTAACTCCTGCTCCCTCTCTCTTTGTCATCTTTGTTACTTTGCATTTCTTTGATACTTTAACTTTTTTTAGACTTGCTGAATCTCTCGGACTTATCACTATGCTTTTAACACTTCTTGGAACCGTAAGTTCTGTCAGGTATCTTGTATAGACAAAAGCATTGTCATTAACGGTTTTTGTACCTTTTAAAATTTTATAACTTCCTTTTTTGGCAGGCGGATAATACTCTAACTGCCCCGTTTTTTTTGCATACAGTACACCGTCTACTGCCTTGAAATATTTATTTCCTTTTGCAACTTTTACACAGCTAAGGTTCATATCGGCTTTGGTTATCTCTGCCGTTCCAGCCCAATCAAGATAATCCTCAACATATCTGAATGTCATAGCCGGAAACTCTTTCAATGTAGCAGGAAGTGTATATGTTGTTTTATATGTTGGAAAAACCATTATATTAGTAACATCCTTATCATACACAACATTATCCTTGACTGTAAAATATTTGTTTCCTTTCTCAACTTCTATTTTTTCAAATTTGTTAAGTGTTATTCCACCATAGAATTCTTCTGTTTCTTTAGGTATAATTATATTCTTACTGCCATATGGCAATAATATCGCTCTCTTTCTGCCCTTTGTGAACAATTCATTATTGTACGATTCATACTTTGCATTACCAGCGTCAACTTCTATCTTTTTTAAATTTGAAAGATTATTGTCAGAAACATAACAGCCATAGTCCCATCTAAATCTAACAATTTTCTTTACTCTTGAAGATAATCTCAGTATTTCAAGTCCACTACAATTTTGTATTGAATCACACTCAAACTCAGTGACTCCTCCGCCTATTGAAATTTCTTTTACAGCGTCTCTGCCTTTAAAAGCACTATCGCTTACTTCCACCACATTATCCGGTGTAACATATTTAAAATCCGAAGTATTTGCCGAAAACAACAATTTCATACTGCCTTTTGCACTGTCAGTTATCTCATACAGACTGCCATCAATACTCTTATATTTCTTATTAGTATCTTCTACATAAAACTCTTTACAACCTCCATCTACAAACGCATCTCCATTTATATCTTTTAGTTTATCAGATAAACAGATCTTGTTTAAACTCACGCAGCCGCCAAATGAATAATCTAGTTTTTCCAGACCTTTGCCTATATCCATATTTTGCAGGTTTTTACATAATTCAAATGTCATCCAGCCCGTTTCAGATACTCTGTAACCGCCTGTTATCTCTTTTAAATTGCTGCACTGTGCAAAAGCATCCATCATTAGTTTAAGTTTTTTGCCGGCATCAGCCTTGCCACCTGACAACTCAATATGCTCAATCTTTGTTCCCTTAAATGCACCTTCATCAATTTTTGTAACATTTTCATCTATGGTAATGTTTTTCAGACTTTCATTTCCCATAAATGCCCAACATCCGATATAATTTACCGTTGATGGCAGCTTATATGTGCTTCCGCTCTTTTTGGCAGGATATACTACCAGTTTAGTGCCCTTTTTATTATACAGAACACCGTTTACTGATTTATAATATTTATTTTCTTTTGAAACTACTATCTTTTCAAGTTCTGTACATCCCTTTCCAATAGTTCGAAAATTAAGAGCACTGTCATCAAAATGTTTCACATTTTTACCTAAAATAATTTTCTTAATGTTTTTATTCCCTATAAATGCTACGCAATCAACATATTTGACCGATGACGGTATCTTATATGTACTCCCACTCTTTTTGGCAGGATAATGAACCAGTTCTGTTCCTTTTTTATTATACAAAACACCTTTTACTGATTTATAATATTTATTTTCTTTTGAAACTACTACCTTTTTTAATGACTTGTAATAATACCCATCATACTCAAAATTTAATCCATCCGCTATCTTTACCGTTTTCGGAATATACAATACCTCGCCGTTTTCACTCACAGTTCCGTAAGCAGTTTTCTTTCCTGCCACATGGCATACATCTGAATTGGCATATTGAAATGCCAATGCCATAAACACTATTGCAATTAATAATATACCTTTTCTCTTCATGTCTAACTCCTCCCTCCAAATAGATGTATATTTTTAATTTTGTATGCTTCATCTTATAAGACAGAAATTATTACAAATTGTTGCAAAATACTTACTAATAAACGAAAGATTTAGTTTTTTGGTTTTTGTTTAGGCTCAATTGAACTATTTCTGTTTACAAAATAAGATTTATATTGATTATATTTTTCAATTTCAGTAGCTTTTGCACAGTCTGCAAATTTAGCCATTCTGAATGTCCCATCTGTGTATATATTACTTTTATGAAACTGTTGTATTCCAAAATTATGATCTGTTTTCCATTGTTTTATTGCCCCATCAGCTACCGCCTTTGCAACTTTATATCTTAATGCAAAATCTGACTTTGTTTTATTGCTATAGTTATTTCCGGTCAATGTCTTTTGATCTGTAGTTTTTCCATCATATTCATATCCATCTACCTTTGATCTATGCGCAAACGCATCCATCGCTGTATGAATCGCCATTCCAAAAATAAATTGTCCCTGTCTGTGATTTCTATCCGTTACTGATAATGATTTATAATCTTTACAGCATAGTGCTTCATTCCATTTATCTTTTTTAGTAATAAAATAAAAATACTCATCAATCCTGCTCTTCCTATCATAACCTTCATTATATTCCATTTTTGAAAGAGCTGAAATATTTTTTGCCGGATATTTTGTATATTTTTTTGCACTGCTCATGCCATTTAAATATGTTTCTCTCGCCAATCTTATCAAATATAAATAATCTGCCATATAATTATCATTTCCATTAAGATTTCTCCAATGTCCATTTACTTTATCAAATCTTCTTGTATCAGGAAACAGCAGACCCTGTTTTATAACATTTTTTGCTGTATCTGAAAAATCTGCAGAACTTGAATCAATAACACCTGTATGTATATTTTTAGCCCATCTGGCTTTTACCTGCTCATCAGTATATGTTACAATCGGACTATTATTACTATATTCTCCTTTGTCCCTTATAAAACCGTTATAATTTTCACTAAAACTATCATAAATTTTCAATGCGTATTCCAAGTCTACCAATCCACCATTTTCCAATGTCCCCAGATTGTTATTAGAAGATTCTATAATAATATCCTTGATAAAATCTGCACTTTTTGTTTTATCTTTCTCCCATAAAACAGATGCAACTGCTGTAACCTCTGCTGCTGATGCACTGGTGCCATCTATCATTTGAACCTTATCTAAAAAATCTAATACTGCGATGTCCTCTCCCGGAGCATATACATCTAATTCATCACCAACTGAGCTTATCGAGCTTACAATCGCACTACTATTTGTTGCTCCAACCGCCAAAACATCATCATATGCTGCCGGATATTCTATAGCTCTATCCGAATCACCTCTGTTGCCGGCTGATGCAATCATTAAAATACCGGCATCTTTAGCTGCTTTTATTGCTTTTTCCAAAGCCTCGGATTTATTTACAGTACCAAAGCTCATATTTATTATATCAACCTTTTCTTCTATACACTTATATATTCCCTGTATTATTCTGCTTACCGGAGCTTCATTATTTTCATCCAATACTTTAATCGAATATAATTCTACATTTGGTGCAATACCTTTTATACCCTTTATATCATTTCCTGCTATAATACTTGCCATTCCTGTTCCGTGCCCTGATACATCATCAAATAAAGCCTCTACATTCTCCTGTTCCGGTATTAAATTTATTCTTTTATATACATCTATGTACTCAGTAGCTGATACTCCGGAATCCATAAGTGCTACTTTAACTTTTTCAGGCTTTTCTGTATTTTCTATAGCTGCAGCATTTGCATTTGTCGCATTTATAGCTTCAAGATTCCACTGATTAGACTCAGATTCTGATGATGAATCCGCAAATATATTACTCTCATTTTCTGATAACCCATCTACCATGTAATCATTTTCGATATTATTGACATAAGTCTTTTCACTTAATTCATTTAACTCTAAATCAGTAAGACTAACTGTAACAATATTTTCATCTTCCCCATCTGATTCCTCTGAATAAGTTTTAACTATATCATCTGAATAATTATTTATTATTTTATTCAACCCTGCTTTATTTTTAACATCTACTATATAAACCGATTCTTTTTCAGATAAATTGTCTTTTGTTGCTGCCGATACTGAATAAATGTTAATATTTGCACTTATCGCTGTTGCTAACATTAACCCTTTTATAATTATCCTTTTTAACATTATCTTCCTCCATTTTCTATTTCTGTAACTTTAAGAACATTTTCACTCCCGTATATGCCAAAGAACGAGAGTCCTTTCGCAACTTCATCTCAACTATACCTTGCCGTAGTTCCAGTTTCACCTTAACCCTTTAACCGAAAAACTTTTTAAGCCAATAAAACCAATCTTCGCCCGAATATGCCTCCATAACGCTTCCCCCTCCCTAAAGTTAATTTCAAACATTGCAATCTTTGATTAACTTTATTTTAACAGACATATCTGCAATATTCCATCACAATGCGACGAACGGTCGATTTTTGCGATAAACGGTAATTGACATATATAAAACTGTATTTTATAATTACCTTAATGTGTTTTTACGGAAAGATATGGGGTAGGTTATGAATATTACAGCAGATAATTTAGAAAGTACATTAAATTATATATTAGAACTTATAATCATTTTGTATATACCAAAAAATATACTTTTAATACCGCTTGCCGGAGCTAAAAAAAGATATATTGCTCTTGCACTTTCATCAGCATGGCTTTTATATACACTTCTGGCAGCTTTTCCATTACCTAATACATTTATTATCCTGCCGGTTTCATTACTTGTTTTTGCTGAGCGTCCGGCTTTGATTTCTTTTACCGTCATATCCGAAACACTCGCAATCAATATAATAGCTTTAATCAGCTTTTACTCTTATTGTATGATCAGCCATACCAAATACAACAGTTCATCACACGAATATAATGACTTGATAACCGGTATAATCATTTTTTGCATTATCACCCAATTGCGAAAGAAATTTTCGTTTACAATCAACTTTTTAAAAGAAATACAGATAAAGCATTTTGTTTTAATCTTCTGCGTTATCCTTGTCGATTTTTTCCTGTCACTCGTTTCCGGTTTATTATTTTTCCAAAATATAAACCAACTCGGCCGCAGGCTTCTGGTGCTGGCAATCTACACAATGATAGTCCTCAGCATCGTGATACTTATACTGTATTTTAGAATTGTCCATATCCATTCCGAGCTTGAACAGCTCAGCAATGTAAAATCAAAAATGCTCTCTCTAGAGGAAAAGCACTATAAAGATATGCTTCAAAAAAATACAGACCTCCGTGATTTCAGACATGATTACAATTATCACATAACAGCAATGCAGGCACTCGCACAAAATGATGATTTTGACGCATTGAAAGCTTATGTAAACCAGCTTACTACAATAAAAGCAAAAATATATTTTATATCAACAAACAACACCATAGCCGATGCGATAATCAACTATTTTTATGAAATTTTACCTGACAACACCTCTTTTAAAGTTGACGGAAAATTTTCCTATGATACATTTATAAGCAATGATGACCTATGTATCATACTCTCAAATCTGCTGAAAAACGCTTATGAAGCTCTCTGCCGCATTAACACTGACACTTTCAGTCTGCATACCGATACCGACAACAATACTGTTGAAACAGAAAAGAAATTATATATTTCTATCTCAAACGACGAAAACAATATAACATTATATATTATAAACACTTGCAAACCATACGAAAAACAGAGTGGTTCGATTTTTTCAACTTCAAAATCCGATACCCTAAATCATGGATTTGGGCTGAAAAATGTTGCGGATACCGTCGAAAAGTATGACGGAAAACTTGAACTCAAAACAGAAAACAATACATTTTCCGCTTATGTTTTTCTACATAATGTAACATAAACTCCGGTTGTATGGCTATAGTCTAATCACTATCAAACAAGCAGCGAAGTGTACCACTAATATCTGCTTGAACAAAACAGGAGGTTTCGCAATGAAAATAGGAATTTGTGATGATGACCCTAAAACAAGGGAACAACTAAACAATTTATGCCATAACCTCGGATATATTGATACTTATCAATTTGACTCCGGCGAAGAACTTCTTTCTTCTGATATATGCCCATCGCTCACATTAGTCTTTTTAGATATAGAAATGAACGGTATGACAGGCATAGAAGTCAAAAATATACTTGAACAAAAATGTCATTTTACCCTTATAATTTTTAACACTTCCCATGAGGAGCAGATAAAAGACGCTTTTGGTCGAAATGTAATTTCATTTATCTCCAAACCGTTTTCAGAAATATCAATCAAAACAAACATTGAACGCGCCGCCGCTTTAAGCTGCAATTTTCTTCCTATAAAAATAAATGATGAGGTATCTGTTCCATGTCAGGATATACTGTATGTAACTTCCGAACATAAATACAGCATCTTTTATACGAATAACGGAAATTCTTTCTCAAGCCGCAAAGCATTAAAAGACTGGGCAAAAGAACTTGAGGAATTTGATTTCTGCCCTATTTCACGGGGAATCATCATAAATTTAAAACATTATAAAAAAATTCAGGATAAAAAAGTAGTTTTATATAATGGCATGAGTTTTCCGATAAGCCGCCGCTACTCAAATTTACTAAAACTCAAATTTGATGAATATACATTGAAACTTTTGAGGTGCAGATAAATTTAAACACAATATTTTAGATATTTGTATTTAGATACAACCTATGTGCAAATAACTATTTTTTGTATTTAACTTTACTAAATATAGTTACTACACATTTTTTTAATTTTTGCTATAACTACTTTTCCAATTTCCCCGAAATCTCACTTTGCAATATACACTTTGCAATCTCATTATCATTAAATGAATTTGCAGAATAAATCTCCCCCAAATTTCTTCCCCTATGATTATTTTCCAAATCCATTTTTGTATCAATATCATTTATTTTAGAATATGACCCCTCTTTATATCCTTCATGTGCATAGCTCTCTTTATAAGCAAAGTCTTTAAGTTAGTAAACACCACAAAAACATCCTTACTCTTATACTAACCATTTCCGGCACACAAAATCCACCCATGCTCAACATCAAAACTCCTTTGTCATTTTTCGCATAAGCATTATCTTTATCTATTACATACTCACACATTTATAAACATATATACAAAAAACTTTCCTGAAAAAACGAATAATTTTAACTGCTTAATAGACCTTTAATTTACTTCTTTCCTTAACTTCAAGAACATTATCACTCCCAGATAACCTAAAGAACGAGAGTCCTTTTGTAACTTTATCTCAACTATAATTTACCGTAGTTTCACCTTAAACCTTTAACTAAAAAAACTTTTTAAGCCAAAAAAGTCAATCTTCGCCCGAATATAACTCCAAAACTATCCCTTCCTCTTAAATTAAATTTCAAACATTGCAATTTTTGATTAACTTTATCTTAACAAACATATCTGCAATATTCCATTACAATGCGACGAACGGTCAATTTTTGCGATAAGCGGTAACCTAAAAAAGTACAAAACCAAAAACTCATATTCTCCCCCCTACACCTGCTCCGTCTCAATTTCTTTTATCAGTTCAATCACTTTTTCCTCTGTTTCTTCTACTTCATCTGCTATCTGTGGAATCGCTTTTCCCTTTGCAAGTTTCTTTCTTATCTGATTTTTTAATCCCTCACTTCTTCCACGGTTTTCTCCAATTTCAATTCCACGGGCTTCTCCAATTTCAATCCCACGGGCTTCTCCGGCTTCTTCGCCTTTCCTAT
>NZ_QUJS01000015.1:0-31113 GCF_003480745.1 Clostridium sp. AM27-31LB
CAAAATGTAGAAAAAGAAGCAGTAGAATTAATAAATATGATAACCGGTGCAAATATTGCTGGCAATGAGAAAGACGAGGTGGTTGATGTGTGCAGAGCATGGGAAAATTCATTGAAAAATGCAAAAGATGAGGGACAGCGAGAAGGCAGGATTGCCGGGCAGATTGAAGCGTATATAGATTGTAATATGACGATACCAGAGATTGCAAAGAAAGTGTCGAAGCCGGAAGAATATGTAAGAGAAGTTGTAAAAAAGTTATCAGCAGTATCTCAATGAACAGATAATATATAAGGGTGGGCGTCACAGATTATAATATGAGATAAAAATTGAAAATAATTATACATTGATATTTTTACACAAAAGGTAAGTTGCATATAGATTATAAAATGAATAAAAACTGAAAGTAATAGTACTTAATTTTAATAAAATTCCCAACAGCACGAATATAAAAGTTCGTACTATCGGGAGTTTTTATTTTATTATTTTGATGCAGTCAAGTGGATATTTGCAATCCATACTGATATTTTTTAGTAGTGTTTAATAATAGATTATCTCTTATTGCTCTGTCTCCAGATATGCATCTTTTCTGCTTCTGCGATAAGCTGATCCCTGAAATCAGGATGTGCAACTGAGATAAGAGCCTCAGCTCTCTGCCAAGAAGAAAGTCCCTTGAGGTTTACGATGCCGTACTCAGTTACAAAGTAATTGATGTTTGCACGCGTATCGGTAACGATAGAACCATTTGAAAGAGTAGGTTTGATTCTTGACTGAACAGTGCCGTCTTTGGTTGTGAAAGTAGAAGACATACAGATAAAGCTCTTTCCACCGTTTGAGAGGTAAGCACCGAGTACGAAGTCAAGCTGTCCGCCTGCACCGCTTATGTGTTTTGTTCCGGCACTCTCTGCATTTATCTGTCCGAATAAATCAATATCTACCGCATTGTTTATTGAAATAAAATTGTCAATAGAAGCGATAACTGACATATCGTTTGTGTAGTTTACAGGAGCACTCATGCACTCAGGATTTTCATCTAAGTAGTCGTAAAGTTTCTTTGTTCCTGAACCGAAAGCATATACCTGGCGGCCCTTGTCTCTTGACTTTTTAAGACCTGTTATCTTGCCGGCTTTTGCAATGTCAACAAATGCATCAACATACATTTCAGTATGTACACCGAGGTCTTTAAGGTCTGACTGTGCAATAAGTGAACCTACGGCATTTGGCATACCACCGATACCAAGCTGCAGGCAGGCACCGTCAGGAATTTCATCTACGATATATTTTGCAACAGCTTCATCAACTTCAGTTGTAGGAGCCGGAGCACCTGTCTCAAGAATTGCAGGATTGTCACCCTCGACTATCATGTCAACATTGCTGATGTGGATGCCGTTTTCAAATCCGCCGAGACAGCGAGGCATATTTTTATTAACTTCAACGATAATTATATCTGCAACTTCACAGCAGGCAGCCATATGTGATGCGTTTGGTCCGAAGTTAAAATATCCGTGTGCATCCATAGGAGCAGCCTGGAACATTGCTACACGAGGAGGGGTCTGACTGTTTCTGTAATATCCCGGAAGTTCAGAATATTTGATAGGAGAGTAGAAACAAAAGCCTTTTGCTACTGCTTTTCTCTCGATGCCGCTGCTATGCCAAGAGTTCCATGTAAAATGAGAAGCTGCATCTTCAAGTTTGAAGATTTCAGGCTCTTTCATAAGAATACCGCCGCGGATGTTGATGTCTGAAAGTTCAGGCATACGCTTTGCAAGTGCCTTGTCGAGTGCATCAACAGTGCCGGTGCACCATCCATAATCGATCCAGTCGCCGGATCTTATAACTTTGACTGCTTCATCAGCAGTAGTAAGTTTCTGCTTGTAAATTTCATTAAAATCCATAATCTTCCTCTTTTCTGTGCCACAAGATTGTAGTTGTCCTAATTGCATCATTAACATATGAAATGATTGTTAGCTGCCATTATAGAAAGTATAGGCAGTAACAGTAGTCCGCATCGTGACACTGATGCGGGCATTATATTATGCAGGAATAGAAATAAGATTTGTTCCTTACACAAATTACAGTATAAATTAAATTGAGAAAAATTATACTGTAATGTCTAAAATTTTGCCAACAATAGAATAACACTAATAAAAAAAATTATCAACAAATGAATTGAGGGACAGGCAGCCAGAATTGTAAGAAAATGTAATTAGGCTGTAGTATAAAGTGTAACAGTTCGGTCATTCATTCCTTAGTTTCATAAACCTGCCAGCAAGCTGTCAGTCGCTGCTACGCAGCTTATGTTTATTTCATTTGGAAAATGAAAGGCTATTCAGCTATAAAAAATAAATTAAAAATAAAGTACCTTGAAAAAACTTGCTTAATTTGTCGTTTTGTTATATGATTATCAATGATAGAACCGATTGTATGTGAGAGTTACATAATATGAAAATTGAGTGCATACTTGATTTTCTGATGTATAGGATATATGTGATAGTAGGTCGGTTTCTAAATAAAGCTGATATTGCATCAGTGAAAAACGGACAAGGAGGAACTTATTTTTATGGCAAAGAAAGTAGTTTTAGCAGGCGCTTGTCGTACTGCAATCGGAAAAATGGGTGGAGGATTAAGCACTACTCCGGCACCTGTATTAGGTTCAATCGTTATTAAGGAAGCTCTTAAAAGAGCAAATGTACCTGCAGATCAGGTAGATCATGTATATATGGGATGTGTTATCCAGGCAGGTTTAGGTCAGAATGTTGCACGTCAGGCTTCAATCAAAGCAGGACTTCCTGTTGAGACACCGGCTGTTACAGTAAATGTAGTTTGTGGTTCAGGTCTTAACTGTGTAAATATGGCAGCTCAGATGATTCAGGCAGGAGATGCTGACATCGTTGTTGCAGGTGGTATGGAAAATATGTCTATGGCACCTTATGCTATGATGCAGGGTCGTTTCGGATACCGCATGAACAACGGAAAACTTGTTGATACAATGGTAAACGATGCCCTTTGGGATGCATTCAATCAGTATCATATGATGATTACGGCAGAGAATGTTGCAGATCAGTGGGGACTTACTCGTGAAGAACTCGATGAGTTTGCAGCAAACAGCCAGCAGAAATGTGAAAAGGCTATCGCAGCAGGTGCATTCGATGACGAGATCGTTCCAGTTGAGATTAAGACAAGAAAAGGTGTTACAGTATTCGATAAAGATGAGGGACCACGTCCTGGAACAACTGCTGAGAGCCTTTCAAAACTTAAATGCTGTTCAGGAAAAGAAGGCGGCGTAGTTACAGCAGGTAACGCATCAGGAATCAATGATGGTGCTGCTGCAATCGTTGTTATGAGTGAGGAGAAAGCTAAAGAGCTCGGTGTTACACCAATGGCTACATTCGTTGCCGGAGCACTTGGCGGAGTTGATCCTTCAATCATGGGTGTTGGACCTGTTGCATCTACAAAGAAAGTTCTTGCAAAGACTGGTCTTACAATTGATGACTTTGATGTATATGAAGCAAACGAAGCTTTCGCTGCACAGTCAGTAGCAGTTGGAAAGGATCTTAACTTTGATCTTTCTAAACTTAATCCAAACGGTGGTGCTATTGCACTTGGACATCCGGTTGGAGCTTCAGGATGCCGTATTCTCGTTACACTTCTTCATGAGATGCAGAAGATGGATGCTAAGAGAGGTCTTGCAACACTTTGTATCGGTGGTGGAATGGGCTGCTCAACAGTTGTTGAGAGAGACTAATCCATTTGCCTGTACGGGTGTCACGGATGCCTAAAAAGCATTAAAAATAAATATTGCCGGATATCCTGAGTTTTCGGGATATTCGGATTAATATGTATCTTAAAAAGGAGAAAATATCATGGATTTTATTTTATATGAAGTAAAAGATGCAGTTGCAACTATTACTATCAATCGTCCAAAGGCATTAAATGCTTTAAACAGCCAGGTTCTTGATGAACTTGATGCAACACTTGATGCCATTGACCTTAATACAGTTAGAGCCGTTATCCTTACGGGAGCAGGCGACAAGTCTTTCGTTGCCGGTGCTGACATCGGAGAGATGAGCACACTTACAAAGGCTGAGGGCGAAGCATTCGGTAAAAAAGGAAATGATGTATTCCGCAAACTTGAGACATTACCAATTCCTGTTATTGCAGCAGTAAACGGTTTTGCACTCGGTGGAGGATGCGAGATTTCTATGAGCTGTGATATTCGTATCTGCTCAGAGAATGCAATGTTCGGACAGCCTGAGGTTGGTCTTGGAATTACACCTGGATTTGGTGGAACACAGAGACTTGCCAGAACAGTTGGTGTTGGTATGGCTAAACAGCTTATCTACACAGCAAGAAACATCAAGGCTGATGAAGCTTACAGAATCGGTCTTGTAAATGCAGTATATCCTGCTGAGAAACTTATCCCGGCAGCAGAGAAACTTGCAGCTACAATTGCGAAGAATGCACCTATTGCAGTCCGCAATTGTAAGAAGGCTATCAACGATGGTCTTCAGGTTGATATGGACAAGGCTATCGTTATCGAAGAAAAACTCTTTGGTGACTGCTTTGAGACAGAAGACCAGAAAGCAGGAATGGGAAACTTCCTTGCACCTAAGGATCAGAAAGTTAAGGTTGTTCCATTTAAGAACTGCTAATTTAAAGTATTAAAAAGAAACATGAATATGTAAGAATATGTTTGTGTTTCTGAAAAATGATTTTTAACCGGCTGCAAAGTGGTAGTGCCATATAGCAGCCGGAATATCTGACAAACAGATAAATATAATATTATGGAGGTTATATCATGAAAGTAGGCGTTATTGGTGCTGGTACTATGGGACAGGGCATTGCTAAGGCATTTGCTCAGACAGAAGGTTTTGAAGTAGCTCTTTGCGATATCAAGCAGGAGTGGGCTGAAGGCGGAAAAGAAAAAATCGCTAAAGGTTATGACAGACTTGTTCAGAAAGGAAAGAAGACTCAGGAAGAAGTTGATGCTATCCTTTCAAGAATCACACCGGGCTTAAAAGAGAACCTTTGTGCAGACTGTGATCTTATCGTAGAAGCTGCATTTGAAGATATGCAGGTTAAAAAGACTACATTTGCTGAGTTAGATAAGATTGCTAAACCAGAGTGCATTTTTGCATCAAACACATCAAGCCTTTCTATCACAGAGATCGGCAACGGACTTACACGTCCAATGGTTGGTATGCATTTCTTCAATCCTGCTGACCGTATGAAACTTATCGAAGTTATCGCTGGTGTAAATACACCTGCTGAGACTGTTGACTCTATCAAGAAGATTGCAGAGCAGATTGGAAAGACTCCTGTTCAGGTAAATGAAGCAGCAGGATTCGTAGTAAACCGTATCCTTATCCCAATGATCAACGAAGCAGCATTCATCAAGATGGAAGGTGTTTCTGACATCGCCGGAATCGATGCAGCTATGAAACTTGGTGCAAATCATCCAATGGGACCTTTAGAGTTAGGTGACTTCATCGGTCTTGATATCTGCCTTGCTATCATGGATGTTCTTTACAATGAGACTGGTGACAGCAAGTATCGTGCTTGCCCACTTCTCCGTAAGATGGTTCGTGGTGGAAATCTCGGTGTTAAGAGTGGAAAAGGTTTCTATGTATATAATGCTGATCGTACAAAGACAGCAGTTGATGCACAGTAATTGATTATATAAATTATGAAAGGTGGTAAAGAAAGGCATGGATTTTACATTAAGTAAAAAGCATGAGATGGCGAGACAGCTTTTCAAAGATTTCGCTGAAAATGAAGTTAAACCTGTTGCTCAGGAGACTGATGAGACAGAACATTTTCCAATGGAAACTGTTAAAAAAATGGCAAAGAGTGGTTTCATGGGTATTCCTATTCCAAAGGAGTACGGTGGACAGGGTTGTGATATTTTAACATATATTATGTGTGTAGAGGAACTCGCAAAAGTTTGTGGTACAACAAGTGTTATTGTTTCAGCTCATACATCACTTTGTGCAGATCCTATTCTTACTTATGGTACAGAAGAGCAGAAAAAGAAATACCTTCCAAAGCTTGCAAGTGGAGAGTATATCGGAGCATTTGGTCTTACAGAGCCAGGTGCAGGTACAGATGCTCAGGGTGTTCAGACTAAAGCTGTACTTGACGGAGATGAGTGGGTACTTAATGGTTCTAAGTGCTTCATCACAAACGGTGAGGTTGCTGATGTTTATATCATTATTGCTTATACAGACATCATCGAAGGAAAGAAAGGCAGAAAGATTAAGAAATTCTCTGCATTCATCGTAGAAAAAGGAACACCTGGATTCACATTCGGAACAAAAGAGAAGAAGATGGGTATCCGTGGTTCTTCAACATATGAGCTTATTTTCCAGGATTGCCGTATCCCTAAGGATGCACTTTTAGGACCTCAGGGCAAAGGTTTCCCTATCGCTATGCACACTCTTGATGGTGGACGTATCGGTATCGCAGCTCAGGCACTTGGTCTTGCAGAAGGTGCACTTGACAGAACAATCGAGTACACAAAAGAGAGAAAACAGTTTGGCCGTACTATCGCACAGCAGCAGAATACTCAGTTCCAGCTTGCTGATATGGCTACAAAGGTTGAAGCTGCAAAGAATTTAGTTTACAGAGCAGCACTTAAGAAACAGGAATTTGCTGACGGTGCAAAGGTATCTTACTCAGTAGAAGCTGCTATGGCTAAACTTTGTGCAGCAGAAGTTGCAATGGAAGTTACAACAAAAGCAGTTCAGTTACATGGTGGTTATGGTTACATCAGAGAGTACGATGTTGAGCGTATGATGCGTGATGCTAAGATTACTGAGATCTATGAAGGAACAAGTGAAGTTCAGAGAATGGTTATCTCAGGTGCATTACTTAAATAATATCGTAAATAAAAACATAAACCAAAAAATAAGACAAGGAGTGACAAAGCTGTGAAAATAGTAGTATGTGTAAAACAGGTTCCAGATACTAAAGGCGGAGTTAAATTTAACCCGGACGGTACTTTGGATAGAGGTGCTATGCTTGCAATCATGAACCCTGACGACAAAGCAGGTTTGGAAGCAGCACTTAGAATAAAAGATGAATATGGTGCAGAGGTAACTGTACTTACAATGGGTCTTCCAAAAGCAGAGGAAGTACTTCGTGAAGCAATCGCAATGGGTGCAGACAAGGGTATCCTTGTAACTGACAGAGTTTTAGGTGGTGCTGATACTTGGGCAACATCTACAACAATTGCCGGTGCACTTAGAAATATTGATTATGATCTTATCATCACAGGTCGTCAGGCTATCGACGGTGATACAGCACAGGTTGGTCCTCAGATTTCTGAGCACCTTGACATCCCTGTAATCTCTTATGCTAAAGACATTAAGATTGAGGGAGACAGTGTTGTAGTTGAGCGTCAGTATGATGACAGATATCATGTATTAAAAGCTAAGATGCCTTGCTTAGTTACAGCTCTTTCAGAATTAAATGAGCCTCGTTATATGACTCCAGGCGGAATCTTTGATGCTTACGATGCTGAGATTACAGTATGGGGCAGAAAAGACCTTAAAGATGTTGATGATTCTAATATCGGTCTTGCAGGATCACCTACAAAGATCGCTAAAGCTTCTGATAAAGTTAGAAAGGGAGCAGGCGAGAAGGTTACTCCTGAAGATGCAGATCAGGCAGTTTCATACATCATGGACAAATTAAAAGAGAAACATGTAATCTAAAATTTATAAGGAAGTGGTGACTAAAATGGGTTTAGAAGAATATAAGGGTGTCTATGTCTTTGCACAGCAGGTAGACAACGAATTAAGCGGAATCGCTTTTGAATTGCTTGGAAAAGCAAAAGAACTTGCAAGTGACCTTGGTACAGATGTAACAGCCGTTCTTATCGGTTCTGATGTTAAAGGTCTTACAGATGAATTAGCAGAGTATGGTGCAGACAAGGTTATCGTTGTAGATGATCCTGAGTTAAAAGAGTACAGAACAGAGCCATATGCTCATGCATTATCTTCAGTAATCAACGAGTACAAGCCTGAAATCGTATTAGTTGGTGCAACAGCTATTGGTCGTGATTTAGGACCTCGTGTATCAGCTCGTGTTCAGACAGGTCTTACAGCAGACTGTACTGTACTTGAGATTGGTGATTTCCCAATCAATGCAATTCCTGGACAGGAAGATAAACAGAAGCACAATCAGCTTCTCATGACTCGTCCTGCATTCGGTGGTAACACTATCGCTACTATCGCTTGCCCTGACAATCGTCCACAGATGGCAACAGTTCGTCCTGGTGTTATGCAGAAAATCGAGCCTGTAAAGGGTGCAAAAGCAGAAGTTATCGAGTACAATCCTGGATTTACTCCAAATAACAAATATGTTGAGATCCTTGACATCGTTAAAGATCTTTCAGATACAGTTGATATCATGGATGCAAAAATCCTTGTATCAGGTGGTCGTGGAGTTGGAAGCAAAGAGAACTTTGCAATGCTTCAGGATCTCGCTGATGTAATCGGCGGAACAGTTAGCTGCTCACGTGCAGTAGTAGATAACGGATGGATGCCAAAAGAGTTACAGGTTGGACAGACAGGAAAGACAGTTCGTCCTAATGTTTACTTTGCAATCGGTATTTCAGGTGCTATCCAGCACACAGCAGGTATGGAAGAGTCAGACATCATCGTTGCAATCAACAAAGATGAGACAGCTCCTATCTTCGATGTAGCTGATTATGGTATCGTAGGCGACCTCAACAAGATCGTACCAAAGCTTACAGAAGCTTTAAAAGAGGTTGTAAAATAGACCGAGCTTGTTAAAGCGAGGGATGCTTCTTGACTTTCAGTCAAGAAGAGATAATTTATAATTATATTTTGGTAGTTCTTTAATTCATATATAAAGGCGGCATATCCAAAACCGGATATGCCGCTTTTTTAATTGTTGCATGATTTTTATATTTGAAAACTTATTTTTTATTCCATATCCGTTAGGTATAATGATATTTGTTGTAATAATGTCAAAAACTCAATAGAATTTGTTTATAATAAATTTAAAAAATTCTATTGAGATTTTTTATCTATTATAGTATAATATGTTAGGTTTGTGCGGAAAAAATATGGAAAATGATAACAAATTCAGTATATCTGCATTAGCTTAGTTTTTACAGTGAAAATGTTGTGGCTGAGATTTTTAGAAATTAATAATATACAGGGGAGTTATGTATATTATGTTTGTCAGACTGCAACTTAAAATAAATAGGTTACTATTGGTATTATACAAATATAATAGGAGGATTGCCATGCGTGGAATTGACACACAGACAAAGAAAATCAGGGAACAGGTATTTGAGGAAGTAGCACGTGCTGCTTATAGTACAGGAGATGTAAGCCACGAGTTAGAGGAAATACCATACAAGATAACACCATCAGATGTTCCGCTTTACCGTGAGAGCATTTGGAGAGAAAGAGCTATTGCATCAGAAAGAGTTCGTCTTGCAATGGGACTTTCACTCAGACCATTAGACAGACCGGTACATATAACAGAGGGATTTGCAGAGAGTAATATTTCTGAAAAATATTATGAGCCGCCTCTTATGCAGGTTATTCCATCGGCTTGTGATATGTGTGAGGACAACAAGATTGAAGTCAGCAATATGTGTCACGGTTGTGTAGCACATCCATGTATGGAAGTCTGTCCAAAAGAAGCTATCTCAATGGTTGACGGACACGCATTTGTAGATCAGGACAAATGTATCAAATGTGGCAAATGTATAGCTATATGCCCATACCATGCGATTATCAAGAAAATCAGACCTTGTGCCGAAGCTTGTGGAATTAATGCTATCGAGAGTGATGAGCATGGTCGTGCAAAGATAAATGATGAGAAGTGTGTATCATGTGGTCAGTGTATGGCGAGCTGTCCGTTTGGAGCTATTGCTGATAAATCACAGATATTCCAGATGATCAGAGCTATCCAGCACGGTGATGAAGTTATCGCAGAGATTGCCCCGGCATTTGAGGGTCAGTTTGGAGCTGATGTTACACCTGCACAGGTTATAGCTGCATTAAAAGAATGTGGATTTAAGGATGTTCATGAGGTTGCTCTCGGAGCAGATATCGGTGCAGTATCAGAAGCACATCATTATGTAAAGGAAGTAGTAAATGGAGATCTTCCGTTTCTTCTTACATCATGCTGTCCTGCATGGTCAATGCTTGCTAAGAAGTATTTCCCTGATATTATCGACAGTGTATCTCAGGAGCTTACTCCTATGGTTGCAACTGCGAGAAGTATCAAGAAGAAATATCCAAACTCAAAGGTAGTATTTATAGGACCTTGTGCAGCTAAGAAGCTTGAGGCATCAAGAAGAACTGTGCGAAGTGATGTTGATTTTGTTATTACATTTGAAGAATTAAATGCAATATTTAAAGCAAAGAATATTGATTTTAGCAAATATGATAAGGGTCGTTCAATGCATGAAGCAACAGGAGCAGGGCGTGGATATGCTGTTGCAGGTGGAGTTATCAGTGCAATTGAGCAGTGTATCGAAGAATACTATCCTGGAACAGAAGTCCAGACGGAGCATTGTGAGGGTCTTGCAGACTGTAAGAAGATGCTTCTTCTTGCAAAAGCCGGAAAGAAAGACGGCTGCATGATCGAGGGAATGGGCTGCCCAGGCGGATGTGTAGCAGGTGTTGGAACTATTCTTCCAATCAACAAGGCTAAACTTGCCGTTGCTAAGACTGTTAAAGAGTCTACAACTAAACTTCCGGCAAAAGATTTGCTTGAAATTGAATTACCTTAAGTATAACTTGAGAGTGACAGTTCAGCTATAAAGATAATTGACAGTACTAGAGCTTGCAGACAGATTTATGAATGTAATAAATGAAAGGCTGAATGTAGAATTAGCAAATATTCAAAGCCAGATTGAGAATGTCTGATTTGAATGTTAAAAAGTTATTTAGTTTTTAATTAGGTGACATTATATTGAAATAATTAATACAGTCTGATAATATATATTGTATTGTCAGACTGTATTTTGTTATGCAAGGGTCAAAATGCCTTTTGCTTCGATATAATACAAATTATATATAGAAGATATAGCAGATTTAAGTGGTTTCATAGGTTTTGTTTTCACAATATATTGCAATATAAAAACAGTCTGTTTTATACTTAAAATTTCAAATATGTAAAAATCATAGGATTGGAGAGTGTCATGTTAGAAATTATCAAATCAATTATTTTTGGAATCGTTGAGGGAATTACCGAGTGGCTGCCAATAAGCAGTACGGGGCATATGATTCTACTTGATGAATTTATAAAGATGGATGTATCTGATAAATTCAGAGAGATGTATCTTGTAGTTATCCAGCTTGGAGCAATAATGGCGGTAGTTCTTCTTTTCTGGTGGAGAATATGGCCGTTTTGTAAAGAGGAGAATTTTAAAAAACATTATGTAAAACACAAAGTTGCCGGTTTTTTAGATAATTTTAAGTTTATCAAGCAGGATATATTTATAATGTGGTTTAAGATAGTAGCCGCCTGTGTTCCGGCAATTATTGTTGAAGTTGCATTCGGGGATAATCTGGAAAAATGGTTTTATAATTACAAAACCGTAGCAATAATGCTTATATTGATAGGTATTGTATTTATTATTGTCGAGGAAAAGAACAAGAAAAATATACCTTCAGTTAATAAAATTGGTCAGATCACATATACGACAGCTTTTTGGATAGGAATGTTCCAGCTTGTAGCAGCAGTATTTCCGGGGACATCAAGATCAGGAGCAACTATCATAGGCGGACTTATACTTGGTCTTTCGAGAACAGTAGCGGCAGAGTTTACATTTTATCTTGCGATTCCGGTTATGTTTGGGGCAAGTCTTATAAAAATAATTAAATTTGGACTTGGTTTTTCTGCTCTTGAAGCAGGAATATTGCTTACAGGTATGTTAACGGCATTTATAGTATCACTTTTTGTGATAAAATTCCTCATGGGATATATTAAAAAGCATGATTTCAAAGTATTTGGCTGGTATAGAATTATTTTGGGGGTACTTGTACTCGGATATTTTGCGTTAGCAGGTTAAATAAATCCAGATGTGTGTACATAAGCAAATGATTATGAATAGTATAGAAAAAGTATAAAAAAACTGAGAAAAAATAGTAAAATAGTTGTTTTACAGCTTGACATAATATTTTTAACAATGTACAATATTACTCGATAGTAGGAAACACCTACTACCCTTTTTTCAATTCATACCTAGGCATCCTGTACCCGCAGGATGCCCCCTTTTTTTATATGGAATTTATACAGTAAGGGTATATAACACCAAAACATATGTTTTGGCGTTGCGTCAAAACTTATGTTTTGATGTTGTTGACAAGAACCCGTATAAGCATTATTATATCAGTCAGAGACTTTAACTTTTTAAGGAGGTGTTCGTATGGATTTTCAGAGGATTGATGAAAATACTGTTCAGTGTAGAATGACAGAGGAGGAAATGAATTCATACGGTTTTGCGATAGAGGATTTTTTTACAAATCAGGAAAGGTCAAGAGAGTTTCTTGAGAGTATCGTTGAGATGGCAGAGGAAGAGATTGGCTATGAGATAGAAAGCGGCATGGTGTCTATGCAGCTTATGCGTATGCCGGACAATTCTCTTACTATCACATTTACTGACAGAGGGGAAGATGCCATTCACAATATGCTCAATCAGATACAAAATCTTGCGGGCATACTTGATGAGTCTGGCACACCGGATGTTGTTGTGAACGGTGTGTTAAAGGAAAAAGACGAGTCAGGTGATGAAGAACTGTCAGAAGCAGCCACTGATGAGGTGGAAAATGTGCAGATGGACAAGTTTAAAAATGATAATTCTCTTTCAGAGGATGAGCAAAAGAAAGCGTTTAAACAGCATTTAAAAGATATTGAAAAGCAGAAGAAGGCAAAAGAAAAGCAGGCAGCATCAGCAGCAAAGGTATTTTGCTTCGATACTTTGCATGATATAGAAAGATTTGCCGAGACTTTGAACCTTGACAAAAATATTCCAAGCAAACTTTATAAAGATGTTTCAAATGGAAAATATTATCTGTTTGTTAAAAAAGGTAAACTTAAGTTTGGTGATTATACAAGAGTCTGTCATAAACTTACGGAATATGCAAAGTTATGTTCACAGCAGGCATACATAGAGCAGTATTGCAAGGAACATTTTGAGTGTCTTATTTCTAAAAATGCTCTTAAGGTATTGAAAGAATATTAATAAATAAAGTGGGAGTATTGTAGTATAGCATGAGATATAATTATGATTTAGATGATACATCAGTAAATCCGAGGAAGATAATTACCAGTATCCTTATCACTTTAATTGAGATAGCGATAGTCGTACTTGCAGCTTTTTTGATAGTCCGCTATGGTCTTGAAAGAATGACTATGTCAGGAAATGGCATGGAGCCGACTGTAAAAGATGATGACTCAATTCTTATAAATAAAATGTCGTATAAACTTCATTCCGTAAAAAGAAATGATGTTGTGGTTTTGAGACAGAATGGAAGTGAGCATAATTATTATGTGGTGCAGAGGGTTATCGGTCTGCCGGGGGAAAAGGTCAAGATAACTAACGGTGAAGTCTATATTGATGGAAAAGTTCTTGATGAAAAGTATGATTTTCCGCTTATGAAAAACGGTGGACTTGCACTTGATGAGATAACACTTGACGATGATGAGTATTTTGTGCTCGGAGATAACAGAAATGACTGTGAGGACAGCCGAAATGCCAGCATGGGAAATGTATTAAAGGGTGACATAGTTGGAAAGGCATGGATAAGGACAAATTCATTTGCTTTTATAAATCAGATTGACGGTTTTAAAAAGAGTGATAGTTCGTCATCATCAGAAGTAAAATAATATAAAGTTTTTGCCGCATCAAGGGTGTAACAGGCAGTATAAAATGTCGGTTGTATAGTAGAGCTGCAGTAAAGATTGTGTGTAAGCAACAGAACATATAAAATGTTTATAAAATTTTAGGTGTTTGGCGGCAACGATATAATTGATATGAAAATAAGGGCGTAAATTATAAAGTTTGCGTCCTTTTTTAGAAAATGAAGTATGTGGAGGATGGATATGGATAATTCAATTAAGATAACTATAGGGGTCATAATTATTCTGGTTCTTGTCGTGATAAAAGTGGTATATGACGAGAAAAAGTATATGGAAAAACTTACATCAAGGCTTAAGAGGACATGGGGACAGCCGACGAGAAAGGAATATTCCGAGGTGATATGGAAAAATATAAAATATTATCATGAAAATACGGCAGGAGAGAATGATATTGATGATATTACATGGAATGACCTCGAACTTGACAGAGTTTACGAAAAGATAAATCATACTAGGACATCTGTGGGAGAAGAATATCTCTATGCAATGCTGCACAAACCTTGCACGGACAGTGAGGAGCTTGCAGAAAGAGAGCGTGTTATCGAACTGATGGCAGATAATGAGGAAGAGAGATTAAAACTCCAGATTGCATTTTCACAGATGGGAAAACCTGGGAAAATATCGGTTTACGAATATATGAACAGTGTGAAAGATATAAATGCACCGAACAGATTAAAACATATTTTATCTGGTATTTTGTTCCTCATAAGCGGAGCGTTGTGCTTTGTGTGGCCGTCAGTTATGATAATTGTTTTTGTGGCTGTTGTTGTGCATAATATCTTTTCATATTATAAGGACAAATCATTGATTGAACCTTATATACAGTTATTTGGGTTTATAGTACGCACTGTGGCACAGAGTCGGGATATTGTAGATTTAAAGATAAGTGGTCTTGAAGATTATATGGATAGACTCGATAAAAGTGTAAAGAGTTTCAAAAAGTTTTGTAAACACAGTTCACTTATAGCGGGAGGTCAGATGGGTGGAGACCTTCTCGATTCACTTATGGATTATGTCAGAATGTTGGTACACATAGATATAATAAAGATGTGTACGATGGTATCTGAGGCAAAAAAACTCAATGAGGAATTATTTAATATATATGAGGTGATTGGTTTTCTTGACAGTATGATTTCAATCTGTTCATACAGGGAAAGTCTTGAAAACTGGTGTATTCCTGAGTTTGATAATAAAAATATCGGGATTGGAGCCAAAAATTTATATCATCCGCTTATTGCAAAGCCGGTAAAAAACAGTATCAGTGTTGAAAAATCTGTTCTTCTTACGGGTTCAAATGCTTCGGGTAAATCGACATTTATCAAGACTGTTGCGATAAATGCCATATTTGCACAGACGATAAATACTGTGCTCGCAGACTCATATAAAACCTGTTTTTACTATATATATTCATCAATGGCATTGAGAGATGACCTTGAAAACAGCGAAAGCTATTATATAGTTGAGATAAGGTCGCTCCAGAGAATACTGGATAAAGTAAAGGAAAGCAAAGTTCCGGTACTTTGTTTTATAGACGAAGTCCTAAGAGGCACGAATACACTTGAGAGGATAGCATCATCATCCGAGATACTTGCGTATCTTGCGGGGAAAGGTGCAATGTGTTTTGCAGCAACGCATGATATAGAGCTTACAAATATGCTCAAAAAGTATTATGTTAATTATCATTTTGAGGAGCATGTTGACGAGGAAGATGTTTTGTTTGATTATAGATTGAGAGAGGGTGCGGCGAATACAAGAAATGCCATAAAGCTTTTGAATATGATAGGTTATGATAAGGTTATAACCTATAATGCTGAAAAGCAGGCAAGGGATTTCTTAAAAAACGGACTCTGGAAAGAAACAGAATAATCATCAGATTTATTATATATATGTCTGCGTGGCAATAATATATCGTTGTCTTTGTTTAAATCGAAAACAGAAATGATATTGTATAACTTTATTTGAAATGGAAACACTACACATTAAAAAGAAAGGTGTGGTGTTTTATATGAGCAGAGATTTTAATGGTTCGTATGTGAGAAAAGCAGGACTTATATGTGGATTTTTAATAGTGATAGCTGCATCAAATTTTATAAGTTACAGATCAGCAGTAAAAAAGCTTGAAAAAATGTCGCAGAAGTCGGAAACATATATCACAAGTCAGATGAAAGATTATACGGATGCAAAAGTTAAACAGTATTATAACAAGATTAAGGACAGTAGTGGGTCTGAAAGTGTGACGGCGGGTACTAAAAATACTGATAAACTTACCGTGCAGACGATTTATCAAGTAGAAAAATATGATTCTGCAAAAGATATTTCAAGTGCAGAGTACAGAAATCTTCCTGAAAAACTTGTCGGAATGAACAAAGAACAGGTGGAGGCATACTGCCATGACTATATGAACAATATGTCGGCAGATGAGTTTCTTGCAGGATTGCAAAGTATGGGAGTTGTCAGTTTTTCAAGTGACAGGCTTGTCATAAAGAAGATATATGACCAGACAAAGATAAAGTATAAGTATTATCTTATTGCCATTGACGGTGAAGTTGTTGTATATTATGGAGATAAGAAAACAATTTTTGACTATACGGGGATAAAAACCTCAAGACTTGACAAAAAAGAGAGAAATGCTCTTAAAAAGGGCGTTGAAGTAAAAGATGAAGATGAATTGTACGGCATTTTGGAGAACTATTCATCCTGACAATATTAAGGAAATGGAGATAAAAATGAGGAGTGTTCCGATTTTGATAATAGGCGGTGGAGCAGCGGGGATGATGGCTGCCGCATCAGCAATAGAGCAGGGTGGCAGAGTGATGGTTATTGAAAAGATGGCAATGCTTGGCAAAAAAATCCTTGCCACCGGAAATGGAAGATGTAATTTTACAAATCTAAAACAGCAGCCTGAGTTTTATCACGTGACAGGGAGTGACGATGTCTGGAAACTTCTCAGAAGATTTGATGAGAAAAGAACCATCTCATTTTTTAAGGAAGCAGGAGTTTATCCTGAGGATAAAGACGGATATGTATATCCAATGTCAATGCAGGCTGTTTCACTTAGAAATTGTCTTGGGAGAAAGCTTGATAAAGCTGAGATACACTTCGAGGAGGAAGTAACTGATATAGAGCAAAAGATAAGTGCCACAGGGAAAAATACTGGCTTTATCGTAAAGACAACAAAAGATAAATATCTGGCTAAAAAGATTATCGTGACGGCGGGTGGCATGGCTGCGAAGTGCCACGGGAGTGACGGAAAGTGCTTTAGGATATTAGCAAAGCTTGGACACACGGTAGTTACTCCTGTTCCGGCACTGACATGGTTTAAACTCAAAGAAAAATACACGAAACTCTGGGCAGGTGTGAGAGTAAAAGGCATTATAAAAGCATATGATGAAGATAAAAAGCTGCTTGCACATGACAAAGGCGAATTGCAGCTTGTCGCTTCAGGAATATCCGGAATCCCGGTGTTTCAGGTAAGCAGATATATTTCAAGGGAGCTTGAAATGTCAAAAAGACCATATATCGAGGTTGATTTCCTGCCGGAATTTAGTGCGGAAGAATTGTACGAAGAGCTTTTGAGGAGAAAACGGTGCCATCCAAAGCTTGAAGCTTCATATATACTTGAGGGTATTATGAACAATAAACTTACAGATGCCGTTTTATTAAAATGCGGTATAAGCAATAAGGCTTTGCTAAGCGAACTTACTGACAAACAGTGCCGAAATATAGGTGCGGCAGTAAAGTGTTTTAGGGCAGATGTAAGCGAAACGGCGGGATTTGACAATGCACAGGTAACATCAGGCGGTGTCAGCAGAAGTGAGATAGATTTTGAGGATATGAGTTCAAAAGTCTGTGATGGATTGTATCTTGCCGGTGAGATAGTTGATGTTGACGGTATATGCGGAGGCTACAATCTCCAATGGGCTTGGAGCAGCGGATATATTGCAGGAAAGAGTGCGGCAGGAGGAAAACAGAAGTGATACATATAGGTCAGTTGAAGATACCTGTTGAAAAAGTTATGGCAGAGGCTTCAAAACAGGATTTAAAAAAAGGAATAATATCGGCTGGTGAGACTGCCGTTATAAAGAGGTATATAGAAAAAAAGCTGAAAATAAAGCAGAGTGACATAAAAGAATTTACGGTGCTCAAAAAATCGGTGGATGCGAGAAAAAAAGAACGGATATTTTTTATCTATCAGGTTGATTTTTTTACAGACAATGAAAAAAAGGTCTTGAGCCGTTATAAGAAAAATGATGTGACGATAAAGAGCGAAAAAAAGAAAAACGATACAGCAAAATGTGAAGCTGCGGCAGAAAAAGATACATCTGAAAAGATAGTCATAGCCGGCTTTGGACCGGCAGGACTGTTTGCGGCATATGAACTTGCATTAAGCGGTTACAAGCCACTTGTAATCGAGCGTGGACTTGATGTTGACAGCAGAAAGAAATCAGTTGAGCATTTTTGGAAAACAGGTGAACTTGATACTGAGAGTAATGTGTCATTTGGCGAGGGCGGTGCAGGAACATTTTCGGATGGAAAGTTAAATACTATGGTAAAAGACAAGTTCGGCTATAACCGCAGAGTGCTTGAGACATTTGTAAAATTTGGTGCACCTGCCGAGATACTCTATCTTCAAAAACCGCATATCGGGACAGATAAACTCGCCGATGTTGTGAAAAATATGCGGCTTGAAATAGAAAGACTTGGCGGCGAGGTGAGGTTTGGTGTAAGATTAGACTCATTAAATATAAAAAATACAGGTAATGGTGATAGTAAAAAACTTGAATCTATAAATGTTACTGACAGATTTTTAGGTAAAGCGGAGGTTATAGAATGTGACAGGCTTATACTTGCGATAGGTCACAGTGCAAGAGATACATTTTTAAGCCTTAATGAAAGCGGTGTCATGATGCAGCCAAAATCATTTGCGATAGGTGTCAGGGTTGAACATTCGCAGGAAATGATAGGAAGAAACCAGTACGGCGAACTTTACAAGGCACTTCCTACGGCGGATTATAAACTTACGCACCAGACGAAAGACGGCAGGGGAGTATATTCATTTTGTATGTGTCCCGGAGGCTGTGTCGTAAATGCCTCATCCGAAAAAGGTATGCTTGCCGTAAATGGTATGAGCGATTATCTGAGAGACGGCATAAATGCCAACAGTGCCATCGTCGTGACTGTAGGAGTTGAGGACTTTGACGGCACAGACGCACTTGCAGGAATGAGGTTTCAGAGAAAATGGGAAAAGAAAGCATTTGATGCGGCAGGCGGAAAGATACCGGTTCAACTTTTTGGTGACTTTAAGAAAAATGTTGTAAGTAAAGAGTTTGGTAATGTCAGACCTCAGACAAAGGGTGAGACAGCATTTGCAAATGTGAGGGAAATTCTTCCGGGAGAAGTCGCAGATTCCATTGAGGAGGGAATAACTGCATTTGAAAAGAAGATAAATGGTTACAGCAGGGATGATACATTGCTTTTAGGTATTGAGAGCAGAACATCTTCTCCGGTAAAGATAGTAAGAGACGACACCATGCAGTCTAATATAAAAGGATTGTATCCGTGCGGTGAAGGAGCAGGATATGCAGGCGGTATTACTTCTGCGGCGATGGATGGAATAAAGACAGCAATAAAGATAACAGGAGGAAAATAGCAATGACAATGGATGAAAAGATAAAGAGGATAAACGAGTTATACCACAAATCTAAGGCTGAGGGACTTAATGAAGAAGAACTTGCGGAGCAGAAGCAGCTCAGAAAAGATTATATTGCATCCGTAAGAGGAAATCTTACGAGCCAGCTTGAGGGGATAACAGTAGTTAATCCCGACGGAACAGTGGTTGACATGAAGAAAAGAAGAAAGAAATTGCATTAAAATGTGATTCTCAGGTGAAAAGCAGGCATCAAAAAAGATGATACCATCGTAAATTATAAAGGGAAAGATATAACAACTATGGAAAAATCTGTTTTAAGAAAAGAAATGAAAAGACTGCGCAGGGAAATGACCGCAGAGGAACGAAAGATAAGAGATGAAAAGATATTTGAAAACCTGACAACCCTCAGCCGCTTCAAAGATAAAAAATGGTTTTACATTTACGTATCATATGGAACGGAAACAGATACAAAAGAAATAATAAAATATCTTCTGAGTCTGAAAGATAAGAAAGATATACATATTGCGGTACCGAAAGTGTTAGGCACAGAGATGGAATTTTTTGAGATAGACTCACTTGATGAACTTAAAAAAAGCAATATGGGAATATTAGAACCGAATAACCACAGGTTAGTAAATGTAAAAGATGTGGAATATTTTGAAAGATTAAATCCGGCAGAAAATGTTGTCATGATACTTCCGGGGCTTGCCTTTGACATGGAGCGTGGCAGAGCAGGCTATGGCGGTGGCTTTTATGATAAATATCTGAACCGGTATGGTGCGGATGATTTTTTGAAGATAGGTATATGTTATGATTTCCAGATGCAGAAATACGACACTATCAAGATGGAAGAAAATGATGTGAAAGTAGATATGACGGTGACTGATAGGGCTTATTATTGATATAAATATAATCTCTTTTTTATAATTAATCACAATTTGAACACAATCAATACACAAACTAAACAAATTTTGATTGTATTATTGTACTTGTAATAAAGAAACAGACACAAACAAAAAGTAACAATAAAGATACATGAGTGTGAGAGGAGAGATTTATATGCGTAAAAATAATTTTTTAAAGATAACAACATATGCAGCAGTATTTGGACTTATAGGTGGAATGAGTTTTGAGGGAACGACTTATATTTCAAACAAGTATTTAAATAAGTCGGCAGTAGAGAGCACAAGTTCAACGACAAAGAGTATCGACAATACAAAGACACTTTCATCAACATCTACAAAGACAAGTAGTTCTGACGGAGTTTCAGGCATCTCTGAAAATGTACTTCCGTCAATAGTAGCCATTGATGTAAAGACGACGGAAACTTCTACAGATGTATTCGGAAGGACATACAAACAGGATGCGAGTGGAAGCGGTTCGGGAATAATTGTTGCACAGGACAGCAAAAATATCTATATTGCAACAAACAATCATGTTGTTGCTGATGCAAACAGTGTATCTGTTACATTTAATGACAAGAGTGTTTATTCTGCTGTCGTAAAGGGAACTGATTCAGACTCAGACCTTGCAGTTGTTGAGGTGCCGGTATCAAAACTTTCAGCAGATACATTGAGCAATATAAAAGTTGCGACACTTGGAGATTCAAGCAAGACAAAAGTTGGAGCACAGGCTATCGCAATAGGAAATGCTCTTGGATATGGGACATCTGTAACAGTAGGTTATATAAGTGCAAAAGACAGGGAAGTATCAAGTGAAGATACTAACATGAAGCTTCTCCAGACGGATGCAGCTATTAACCCGGGAAACAGCGGTGGAGCACTTGTTGATTCAACAGGGGCAGTCATCGGCATAAATTCATCAAAATATGCAGATACATCAGTTGAGGGTATGGGGTTTGCAATACCTATCAATACTGCAATACCTATCATCAATGATATTGTGAAATCCCAGACTGTATCAGAAGATGAACAGGCTTATCTTGGAATAAAAGGAACTGATGTATCATCAGAATACGCACAGTATTACAATCTTCCGGAGGGAATTTATGTATCAAGCGTGACAAGTGGTTCTCCGGCAGAAAAAGCAGGCATCAAAAAAGGTGATGTTGTCGTTAAATATAAAGGGAAAGATGTAACAACTATGGAAGGTCTGCAGGAGAAGATGAGTCGCTCAAAGGCAGGAGACAAAGTGGAGATTACCGTAAAGAGAGCTGATAATGGTGAGTATAAAGAGGTTAAGGTTACTGTTACACTTGGCAGAAAATCAGATGCACCACAGGAAACGACAGACAGCAGTTCATCAGAGGGAAATTCTGATTCAGATAATGGCAGCACAAATAATGGTTCAGACAGTAACAGCGGTCAGAACAGCCGGAAGGGAGATTCATTCTTTAACTAAAAGAAAAAAATATATTTACAAGCATATGATAATATGTTAAACTACAGTAGTTGTGTTCAGATTTATCTGAATTGCGGCATGAAACTACCGGCACTCAGTATAAGGTCGCTCCGTCCTATTCTTAGTGTCAGGTGAAATATTATCAAATACCCCGTAGAGGGACAGGAGGTCAATTATGATTAGCAAAGAAAAGAAAGCAGAGATTATCAAAACTTACGGACGTACACCAGAGGATACAGGTTCTCCAGAGGTACAGGTAGCTCTTTTAACAGCACGTATCGTTGAGCTTAACGAGCATTTAAAAGAGAATAAGAAGGATCATCATTCAAGACGCGGTCTTCTTAAGATGGTAGGTCAGAGAAGAAATCTTCTTGCTTACTTAAAGAAAAAAGATATCGAAGCTTATCGTGAACTTATTGCTAAATTAGGTTTAAGAAAATAATCTGTTTATGTATCAATATGCTGGAGATTACAGCATAACATAAAATGCCATCAGTGTTGTTTGGATAAATAATGCTGATGGCATTTTTGCACTTTGGCTGCATAAGATAAGATTAATGTATCGCTGTAAATACAGAAAAACAAATAAGCTTGCAAATATTAAAATAAAATGATATACTTATACAGATGTTGTGTAGGCTGGAGCCGAGACTGCTGAAAAGTATATCTTTTTTTGTTTTATGAAAGATTTTATATAAAAACAGTAAATTTTTCAATGAGTGTTAAGGTATATTTTTCAGTTGTTTCGGGACAAGGGCCTACATAAAATAAAATTGGCAGGGCATACCTCGTGTTATGGTAATGTTTTGCATTGTAGAGAAAGGAGATTTTCATGGCATATAAATCATTTTCCATGGAACTTGCCGGCAGAACTCTCACGGTAGAGGTTGGGAGAGTTGCTAAACAGGCAAACGGTGCAGCTTTAATGCACTATGGTGATACTACTGTACTTTGTACAGCTACGGCATCAGAAAAACCTAGGGAGGGAATTGATTTCTTCCCACTTTCAGTAGAATTTGAAGAAAAAATGTATTCAGTTGGAAAAATTCCGGGAGGATTTAATAAGCGTGAGGGAAAGGCATCAGAGAATGCAGTTCTTACCGCACGTGTCATCGACAGACCTATGCGTCCGCTCTTTCCAAAGGATTATAGAAATGACTGTTCTCTTAACAATCTTGTACTTTCAGTTGACCCTGAGTGCCGTCCGGAACTTGTAGCGATGATTGGTTCAGCTATAGCTACATCTATTTCAGATATTCCATTTTATGGACCATGTGCTACAACACAGCTTGGTATGGTAGACGGTGAGTTTATTGTAAATCCAAGTCAGGAAGTATGGGACAGTGGAGAACTTAAGCTTACGGTTGCATCAACAAGAGAAAAGGTTATCATGATAGAAGCAGGAGCAAAAGAGCTTCCTGAGGACAAGATGATAGAAGCCATCTACAAATGCCATGATGTAAACCAGACTATCATTGCGTTTATAGACAAGATGGTTGAAGAAGTAGGAAAGCCAAAGCATGAATATACAAGCTGTGCTATTCCTGAGGAAATGTTTGATGAGATTAAAAAGATTGTTCCTCCTGAGGAGATGGAAGTTGCCGTATTCTCAGATGATAAGCAGACTCGTGAAGAAAATGTGCGTCAGGTAACAGAAAAACTTGAAGAAGCATTTGCTGAGAATGAGGAGTGGCTTGAAATTTTGCCTGAAGCTGTATATCAGTATCAGAAAAAGACAGTACGTAAGATGATATTAAAGGATCATAAGCGTCCTGACGGTCGTGAGATTACACAGATTCGTCCGCTTTCGGCAGAGGTAGACCTTATACCTAGAGTTCACGGTTCTGCAATGTTTACCCGTGGACAGACACAGATTTGTAATATCACAACACTTGCACCACTCTCTGAGAAGCAGAAAGTTGACGGACTTGATCCTAATGTTACTGAAAAGAGATATATGCATCATTACAACTTCCCTTCATATTCAGTAGGAGAGACAAAGCCGAGCAGAGGACCGGGACGCCGTGAAATCGGACATGGTGCACTTGCTGAGAAAGCACTTTTACCGGTTCTGCCTAGCGAAGAGGAATTTCCATATGCTATCAGAAGTGTATCTGAGACTTTTGAGTCAAACGGTTCAACATCAATGGCTTCAACATGTGCATCTTGTATGTCACTTATGGCAGCAGGTGTACCTATTAAGAAAATGGTAGCAGGTATTTCATGTGGTCTTGTTACCGGCGAGACAGATGATGATTTCGTACTTCTTACGGATATTCAGGGACTTGAAGATTTCTTCGGAGATATGGACTTTAAGGTTACAGGTACTACAGAGGGTATCACAGCTATTCAGATGGATATTAAGATTCACGGTCTTACAAGACCTATCGTAGAGGGTGCTATCGCAAGATGCCGTGAGGCAAGACTTTTTATAATGGATACTTGTATGAAACCGGCTATTTCCGAGCCTCGTAAGGAAGTTGGAAAATATGCACCAAAGATTATCCAGATGCAGATTGATCCTCAGAAGATTGGTGATGTAGTAGGTCAGAGAGGAAAGACTATAAATGCACTTATAGAGCGCACAGATGTAAAGATTGATATTACTGATGACGGTAATGTATCTATCTGCGGTGAAGATGCTGAAAAGATGGCTGAGGCTAAACGACTTATCGAAGTCATCACGACAGATTTCTATGAAGGACAGATTCTTGAAGGAGAAGTTATCAATATCAAAGAATTTGGAGCATTTATTGAATTTGCACCGGGAAAAGAGGGCATGGTTCATATTTCAAAGATTGCAAAAGAGAGAATCGACCATATTGAAGATGTTCTTACATTAGGTGATCATGTTAAGGTTATCTGCCTTGGAAAAGACAAGATGGGCAGAATGAGCTTTAGCATCAAGGATGTGAGATGATTAGGAACAATGTTCTTAAATTAAAAGCGGAATAAAAAGCAAAAAAGAGATTTTGATAATATCAGAATCTCTTTTTTCAGTATATTATATAGATGATAATTTTTGTTGCATAAATGCCGGGTGCTTTTTCCAAAACTTACAAAAAATACTCGACATTTTAGCTCAATAGATGTAATATGTAATTAATGGGAGAAAAAAGAGGGATAATAGGAGAAAATAAATACGATAGGAGTCAAAGGTGCATGAAGTCGATTGAAAAAAGGGATTCGGTAAAATTGTATGCGGGTGTTTTACTGTGTACGATTATGTCAGTGGTGGCAGTTATAATTGTTGGAAATAGAGATATACTTTATGACCGGTTTGTGACAGGAGTTTATGGCAATGGAAGTATAATTAGTATTATAAACCAAAAGGTTATTATTGCAGGTACGGAAGTAAAGGTTATACCGTTACTTCCATTTAATATAAAGGCGGTTGCTGTTGCACTGGTTGTCTTTATGGCAGGCTGTACTGCAGTTCAGCTTCGCACAAGAAAAGGAGTATTTGTAGCGTTGTCAGGTCTGCTTATGATTATGGTTGTACAGTGGTGGTTTATATTTAAGAGTGTCCTTTATATTCCAATTGTTGAGATTTTGTCCTTTTCAGGAATTACATATGTAATGCTCAGTCTGATAAAATTTATTGTATATAGATACAACACGAAAAACCTGCCTATAGGTGCAGTAGTAAAGTTTGTTAGAAATATAGTAAATATGGAATCAGAGACTACATATGCTAATTATCTTTTGAACAATAAAAAGCAGATAGAAAAGTCGTTATCGGCAGAACTGATACATCCGGCAATGACAAACAGCTCAGGGTTGCTTAAAAAACTTTCAGATGAAAATCACAGAAATAAAAAGTTTGTGGAAACACAGTTGTTTGGCAGAGAAAAGTCAAGCACGACAACGGTTGTACAGACAAGGACAAAACTTTTCAGGGGAGTATCTTATCTTGCTTTTATACCAATGCCGGTTATCGACAAAAATTCAGAAGAATTGGTTTACACGGTCATAGGTCTTGAACGAAAACTTGGTGTTCAGAGGGCATCGCATATCTCGACAATGTTATTTTCGATGTATATTTATTTCAGGGCGAAACATGAGAGAGATGAACATCAGAGAATTTATTTTTCAATGTTGTCTTTGATGATTTCCGTTATAGATGCAAAAGACCCTGTTACAGCAGGTCATTCACAGAGGGTTGCCGAGTTGTCAAGGGATCTTGGAACATGGCTTGGACTTGACAAGAGACAGATGTTTGATCTTGAGTTTGCTTCACTCATGCACGATATAGGCAAAATAGGTGTATCGGATTATGTGCTTAATAAGCCAAGTGTTTTTACAAGAAGTGATTTTGAACAGATGAAAAATCATACCGTGCGTGGAGCTGAGATGCTTCAGGAAGTTGGTATGAGTGACAATATAGTAGCGGGTGTAAGACATCATCATGAGAGGATTGACGGCTATGGTTATCCTGACGGAGTAAAAGGTGATGAGATAAATCTGCTCGCCAAGATTATTAAAATAGCAGATGTTTATGATGCTCTTACAAGTAAAAGACAATATAAAGAAGCCTGGAAAACAGATAAGGCAATGGACATCATATACAATGGCAGGGGAACAGAGTTTGATGAACATATTGCAGATGTGTTTATCGAACATATGGCACCTGACACATGGATTCCGCCTGTTCAGGTGACTCAAAAACACGGTTCTGACAGCCTTATGGACAAGGCTGTGAGCATTGCTGTTGATTTTTATGGAAAATATAAAAAAGAGATGGACGAGTCTTATGCAGTTTCAAGTAAAAACAATGATAAAGTAGAATTATGTAATAAAGATTCGTTTATGGGGTATGATTGGGGAGAGACATTTAACAATGGAAGATTTCTTGTGGAAAAACCACTTATAATTGCATATGAAAACAAGACCGAAAGCCTTATTTTTGCCCAATCTTCCTCTGATGAATGTGTGGACAAGATTTATTATTACTTTTTTAAGGGTTTTGTCAATCTTGGAGTCTTTCTGTTAAAGAGAGATAAAGTGGGAAGTGTTTTAGATGCATTGATAAACGAATATGGTGTTCCGGTAAAAGTAAGTGACGAATTTATGTCATACAAATGTGATAAGATGAGAATAGTATTTTATCATACAAATGATGATAATTGTCTGTTGTTCTATATACCTGAGTATATGTGTGCAAACTATGTTTTTGAGAATGACAGTACAGATATGGCAGTGTAGAAGTGAGGATTGATATGAGGCAAAAAGAAAACCGCCATAAAAGACTTGGTACAAAGAAGATTTCAGGCATAGGGCTTATGATAGCACTTGCATTTGTGCTAAGCTATATAGAGTCAATGATACCGATAAATATCGGTATTCCGGGAATAAAAGCAGGATTTTCAAATATAGTCGTTATTTTTGCCATGTATGTGTATGGTCCGTTTACGGCTTTTGGCATAGCAATCGTCAGGATAATACTTGTCGGATTTACATTCGGAAGTCTTGCAAGTCTTATGTATAGCTTTGCGGGCGGTATGCTGAGCTTTTTTGTAATGTTTATTTTAAAAAAAGCAGATATTTTTTCCGTGAACGGAGTGAGTGTGGCAGGTGGTGTGAGTCATAATACGGGTCAGATAATAGTAGCTATGCTCGTTCTTAAGACAAAATTGCTAATATATTATCTACCTGCACTTATAATATCCGGAACTGTTGCAGGGGTAGTCGTCGGCATAGCAGGGGGGCTTCTGATAAAGAGGATTGGATTTGTTATTCATTCGCAAACCTGACAGGCGGAATGAGAAGCATATGAGAGATATAAAAAAGTATGGCAGAAGAGGTGTGAAAAAATTATTCCATGAATATGTACTATTCATGGAATAATTTTCTTTGTGCGTAAGTATTGCGGTAATCGGACGGGCTTTGTCCGGTTATTTTTTTGAAAGCACTTGAAAAATTGTGATTATCAGAGAAACCTATTTCATATCCAATCTGTGAGATAGGTTTATTTGTGTCACTGAGCAAAGCCTTTGCCATATCCATTTTTTGATTTAAGATGTAAGTTTTCAGTGAAACACCCGATGCCTTTTTAAAGAATGTCGTTATATATTTTTCATTGTAGCCAAAATATTCTGCTATCTCACTGACTTTGAAATTTTCTCTTATCCGCCATGATATATAATCGACAATATCGGTGTATAACTGCACATGGTCGCCCTTTAGGGAAACTCTTCCATTAGAGAGGTAGAGCTGACTGTGAAGTTCCATCAGTGCCGCAGTTATATTGAGAGAGTTTAATATTTTACTTCCGTATTTTCTGTCACTGTCCTGAAGTTGTTTGAATAATACTATAATCCTGTCAATACGCGGAATCGTGTTTTGCACGGGAAGAATCATATTCTGATTTTTATGTATATTATTTAGAATGTCATTTTCACTCATTGAACAACGGGGGGATATAAGTTCGTCAGGATAAGTAAAATGCGTCCAGTAGAAAGTACATTTTGATGGCTTATATCCGTACTGTTTAAGTGTCGGCGACATAATGAGATATTCTCCCTTTTTTACCACATACTGTCTTTTATCATCCGCTATATAAAGTTCGCCGTCAGTCATAACGATAAATTCATAATCCGTAAGTGCCCTTGTAATGTGTGTCCAGTTTTCGTCAGGTGCAATAAACTTGCCTGTCCAGTTGAACTGTAAGGGTTTTGATATTTGAAAATTTAATACATCCATATGTTTTACCATACCTTTCATATCCTTTATATACATTATATATTATGGGATTTGTGTGTGCAATGTTTAAGGGGGATTTTTTATTGTTTATGGATTTGTTGCGTTTTGCAGCGGATTTTTTTGAAAAAACTGCACATACTTTTATTGTGCAAGAGGCAGAAACAGTTGACGATACTTGGAAAATTTAGAACGAAATACCTTTTGGTAAAACATTGTTGATATGAATAAAAACAGCACAGAAATGAGGGGAATATGGATAATATAAGAGAATATGGAATGATTGAACTTGACGATGAAAAGAGCGGAAAACATTTTTTGGTAATCTCGATAATCGGGGAGATAGAAGGACATAACAGTGCATCTGAGAAGGTAAAAACAACGAAGTATGAACATCTGCTGCCTATGCTCGTATCAATTGAGGGCGATGAGGATATAGACGGGATACTTTTCCTGATAAATACGGTCGGCGGTGATGTCTCGTGTGGACTTGCACTGGCGGAGATGATAGCATCACTTACAAAACCGACTGTTTCACTGATAATAGGTGACAGCCATTCAATAGGGGTACCGCTTTCAGTCGCCGCAGACCACACTATCATAGCTCCTTCCGCAACGGTTGTCATACATCCGGTGAGAATGAGTGGCACGGTGCTGGGTGCTCCTCAGACATATGAGTATTTTCAGCTCATACAGGAGCGGATAACGAACTTTATCGCAAAACACAGCGTAATTGAGAAAAAAGAGATAGAAAAGATGATGGTGACACCGGGGATATTGTCAAGGGATCTCGGTACGATACTTGTTGGAAAAGAAGCCGTTAAAAAAGGACTTTACGATGAAGTTGGCGGGATAGCCGAAGCAATAAAAAAACTGAGACAGTTATAAATGGCAGACTTCTTTTTGCTGAATATATAAAAGCTTGTAATTTAATGTTACATTACAGCGAGTTTCTGCAGAGTAAAATAGAAGATTCAATGTTTTTTTACAATATCCTTAAGAATTGCGTAAATTTATTGCAATATGAGAAAGACTCCTATATAATATTCAAAGGTAAAAAATAACAAATAAAATCAGATGATATGGTGCAAAAGTTAAAAACAGATAGTAATCCATCGGTCTTAGAAATATTGTTTAGCTTCAACACCATAATATAATATCTGTGAGTAAATGGGAGTGTATATGGAAGAAAATCGTAGAAACAGTGACAGAAACAGTTTTAAAAAGAGAAGCAGAAAAAAAAGAAAGAAGAAAGTATTAAAGAATGTTCTGTTAAGCATCTGTCTTATAATAAGTATTGCGGCAGGCTATTTTGCGGCAAGGGCACAGGTTATGTTCAACCAGTCATTAAATCATGTAAAGAGAAATTATGACTCGGCATTAGCTACAGTTGATTTAAGTGGTATTCATGTCGATTCTGATAATGATATTATAAATCTTCTTTTTATAGGTAATGACCACCGAAAAGAGTGGAATGGTTTTGTTGAGGAGGGACTTCCGGATGTTATGATGATAGGAACTCTCGATAAAAAACATAAATCATTAAAACTTACATCACTTCTCAGGGACATGAAAATTTATTCGTCATCATCAGGAAAATACAGAAAGTTAAATGAGTGTTTCAATGATGGTGGCATAAAGGGCATATATAAGGCTATTGCAGAGAACTTTAACATAAAGCTTGACGGATATGTCATGGTCGGCTTTGATGCGTTTACGCAGGCAATAAATACGATAGGCGGAGTTGAAGTAGAGCTTACGCAGACGGAAGTAGATTATCTGAGCAAGACAAACTTTATCAGAAAGAAAAAATATCGTAAAGGTTTAAAAGTCGGAAAGCAGAAGTTAAACGGTTATCAGGCACTCGGATATTGCCGCATACGAAAAGGATATGATGTAATAGGAAAGTCTGTCGTTACGGCAAACGGACTTACCGATGATTACGGTCGTACATGGAGACAGAGAACAGTTATCAGTGCCGTGTTTGCAAAGATGAAGAAACAGCCGCTTTCAAAATGGCTTGAAGTTGGAAATAAGGTTCTCTCTAATATTGAGACGGATCTTGACAATGACAAGATAATGTCTCTTATGAAAGATACGGTATTTCTTGGTACGGCTGATGTAAAACAGCTTCAGATACCTATGGAGGGATATTTCACGACAAGTTCTGACGGAGCATATCTTCTTTCAACAAATTCAAGTGAAACTGACTGGAGCACAAATGCTGATATTTTGAAAAATTTTATATTCAAATACAATGGCAAAGGTGAATTTAAGTATGGAAAGTAACAGTTCAGCCTTTTATTTCCTCAATTCATAAACCTGCCAGCAAGCTGTCAGTCGCTGCTTTGCAGCTTTTGTTTATTTCATTTCAGAAATGAAAGGCTATTCTACCATAAAAAGATAATCAACAATACAATGAGCAAGCTCAAGTATTGTCAATTATTTTTTATGGCTGAACTGTTACTATGGAAATAAAAAGTAGTCAGAAT
>NZ_QUJS01000015.1:31123-46728 GCF_003480745.1 Clostridium sp. AM27-31LB
TGGAAATAAAAAGTAGTCAGAATTTTATTGCAATAAAAGCAGTTTTCGTGTAAAATAACATTTTGTAACGCTGGAATGTTTTATGTACTCTCAGTATCTTCTTAAAATTCTTCGTTCAGAAGATTTCGAGAGCACATTTTTACGGAATGGAGGAAGATGAAGATATGTGGAAGAAGATTATATTATCACTTCTCATAATAATTAGCGGTGCAGCCGGATTTTTTGTGGCTAAGGCACAGGTTACATTTAACAATACATTAAATCATGTCAACAGGGATTATGATACGGCACTTAAGAATGTAGACTTAAGCGGTATTGAAGTAAATTCTGATGATGATATTGTAAATATTCTTGTAGTCGGCAACGATTACAGAAAAGAAAAAGGATATGATGCGAGCGGTCTTACAGACACTATGATAATCGCGACAATGGACATGAAGCATGGAATGTTAAAACTTACAACATTGATGCGTGATATGATTGTAGACATACCGGGACATGATCCAAACAAATTAAATTCACCAAATTCATTTGGCGGAATACCGCTTCTCTACAAGACAATAGCTCAGAACTTTAATATCGAACTTGACGGTTATGTGGAAGTTGGTTTTGATGCATTTGAAAAAATTGTCAATTCAGTAGGGGGGGTGGAAGCAGAGCTTACTGAGTCAGAAGCAAACTACTTAAACACTACGAACTATATTTCAAAAAAGAAATACAGACATGTAAAGGTTGGAAAGCAGAAGCTTAACGGAAATCAGGCACTTGGTTACTGCCGTATTAGAAAAGGCGGCACATATACCATAACAGGACTTACGGATGATTACGGCCGTACATGGAGACAGAGAGCCATTATTACAGCAGTTTTTGACAGAGTAAAGACACTGCCTGCAACAAAATGGATTGATATTGCAAACAAGGTGCTTGATGGATATGTTACTACAGACCTTTCAAATGAAAAGATACTTGAATATATCACGGATGTTGTCAAGATGGGTACTACAAAGGTAAACCAGCTTCAGATACCTATAAACGGATATTATAGAGCATCAGCAAGAGGCGAGTACAGTTGTGGTTCTTCTATCGTTATGACGGACGGAGTAAGCTCAACCAGAAACTCAAGTGCAAATGCTGAGGCACTTAATAAATTTATATTTGATTATGATGGAAAGAAAGCATTCCAATACGGAAAATTTACAAATAAGTAAAGAAATAAGGAACTGCGATGATTAAAATAACAGACTGCCTTTATATTTTGGCGGTCTGTTATTTTTACAATATGCGAATTTTTTGGAAAGTAAAAATCATTAAGAAATGGAATGAGAAGTATATTTATGCAGCGTATGTGGAAAACACCAGTTTTTTAAATGATTTTAATATATAATCGAGATAAGTCGCACGATTAACGGACTCGGACGCGTATATCGGAATATCATCAATTTTTGTATCATTGAGAAAATAGGTGATTTTTCCTATGTTTTCACCTTTTTTTACCGGTGCAGTGAGGTTCTTTTTAAGATAAACCTTTCTTGATATTTTTTCTGAACTTTCATTTTTTATAAGTATATATTTAAAATTACTTTTTGTGCATGAACTAAGATATTTTTTTCTGCCTCCGGCTATCTTTATCTTAGATGGAAGCACTTTTGAGGTCTTTTCCGAATAATTTCTGCACAGAGAAAAACCATAGTCTAAAAGACTTGCAGCTTCGTTAAATCTTTTTTTGGGGTCAGGTGATGCCATCACAACGGCGGTCAGACTGATACCGTTGCGGCTTGCCGTAGCACTGAGACAATATTTGGCTTTTGATGTAGAGCCGGTTTTAAGTCCCGTTATACCCGTATAGGTTCTGATAAGCTTATTTGTATTTGTAAGTCCGAATTCTTTTTCACCTTTTTTTGTCTTGTGGGTTATCTTATCCATCCATGTAGTAGAATATTTTGAGATTTCGGGGTGTTTTGTGATAAGTTCTCTCGACATGAGTGCAACATCATAGGCACTGCTGTAATGTCCGGATGAGATGGAGTCATCAAGACCGTTGCAGTTTTTAAAATGAGTATGTTTCATGCCGAGTTTTTGAGCTTTTTGGTTCATAAGTTTAACAAATTCCGTTTCGCTTCCGGCGACAAATTCAGCCATAGAAACAGCGGCATCATTTGCACTTGCGATGGAAATACATTTTATCATTGTCTCTACATTTTGTGCTTCGCCAGGTTCAAGAAAGACCTGTGAGCCACCCATTGAGGCAGCATATTCACTTGTTGTCACCTCGTCAGTCAGCTTGATTTTTTTTGATGACAGTGCATCGAAGATTAGATTTAAGGTCATTATCTTGGTTATGCTCGCCGGTATCATTTCCTTATCCTTGTTTTTTTCGTATAGGATTCTGCCGCTGTTGTTCTCGATAAGAACGGCAGTCTTTGAGTCTATTGATAATGCGGCTTTTGCAGTGGCACGAGGTATATAAATAATGTTTGAAATAAAAAGAGTAAGGGACATTATAAATAAAAGATTTTTTTTCACAGACATATGGTTATCATCCTTTTATACAGGTAAAATATGTATTAATCCATATTTATTCATAAATATACGGTTATATTACAAAATTGTATTGTTTTGGTGTGGAAAAAAATAATTTTTTTGTGTATAATAGTTTTGCTGTTCGCATTTATTGAGCAGATAGCAGAGCGGATTGAAAATATCCGCCTGACAAAAAGTAATTTTATAACAAAATTAAGAAAGAAACGGGTTGTTATCGTATTCTAAAGATAATGACAGAATGGAGAATAATAATGACAAGTAAACAGAGAACAGAATTAAAGTCACAGGCTATGAAGCTTGACAGCATTTTCCAGATAGGAAAATCAAGTCTTACTCCACAGTCTATAGAAGCTATAAGAGCGGCATTAAAGGCAAGAGAACTTATAAAGATAAATGTATTAAAGAATTGTGATGATGATACGAATGAACTTGCAAAACTTATCGCTGAGAGAACGGGAGCGGAGGTTGTGCAGGTTATCGGTAAAAAGATAATACTCTATAAACAGAATATGCAGAAACTTGAGAAACGCCGTCTTGCAGAAAAAAGAGCTGAAAAGAAAAAAGAGGCAGCAAAAAGAAAAGCAAAAGAAGTCAAGCGTGGAACAAAGTCAGAGTGGACAAGGGCTGACAGCATGAGAAAGAAAAATCAGGTAAAAAAGAATAAATAATAGATTAAAAACTGAAGATGCAGGTGGTGTATAAGACAAATGAGTAAAGTAGGTATTATGGGAGGAACATTTAATCCTATCCATCTTGCACATACGGAGATGGCAAAAGTGTGTCTGCAGCAGCAGGATTTAGACAAGATTTTATTTATGCCGTCGAAAAATCCGCCGCACAAAAAAGACAAAAGTATATTGCCTGAAAACGAGCGTGCCGTTATGGTAAAGCTGGCGGTTTCAGAATATGATAAATTTGTATTTTCGGATTTTGAGCTGCAAAGAAAAGGTACGACATATACGGCAGATACATTAAGACTGTTACAGGAAGAAAATCCAGACGATAACTATTATTTTATAATGGGTGCGGATTCGCTGCTCTATCTGGATAAATGGTACAGACCACAAGAGATATTAAAGAGGGCGGTCATATTAGCAATAGGGCGTGACGGCTCAACACCTGATGAACTCAAAGAAAAAAGAAAAGAGCTTATAAAACAGTATGACAAGGCGGATATACGCTTTGTGCATATGCGGCAGATGGATATAAGTTCGAGCATGATACGGGAAGGTATCGCACATGGAGAAAACATGGAAAAATACCTTGACAAAGAAGTATGGAACTATATAAATGAAAATGGATTATATGATGCAATATAGCAATATGTGAGATGGCTTTGATATACAGAAGTAAACGGAATAAGGATGAAAGACTGAAAGACGGGTGTATAGGGATGAAAGATGAATATGTAAAAATTCAGGAAAAACTAAAAAAGAGATTATCTGAAAAAAGATATGCACATACGATAGGTGTAAGCTATACTGCAGCGGCAATGGCAATGCGTTATGGTCTAAATGTTGATGACGCGGCAATGGCAGGGCTGTTGCATGACTGTGCAAAATACATGACTGATGATGAGCTTATCGAAAAATGTAAAAAATATGGTATAGAATGTAGTGAGACGGAGAAAAGAAACGGATATCTGCTCCATGCAAAACTCGGTGCATATTATGTAAAAGAAAAATACGGAATAGACAATGATGAGATATGTTCGGCAGTCAGATACCACACGACAGGAAAGCCTGTTATGTCGGTTCTTGAAGCCATTGTGTTTACGGCAGATTATATAGAGCCTGGCAGAAAGATACTTCCAAACTTTAAGCTTATAAGAAGCATGGCATTTGTTGACCTTGACGAAGCCGTATATCTTATACTTAAAAACACATTGTCTTATCTGAGTGATGAAAAGAAAAGTGAAGCAGGCAAAGAAAAAGAGATTGATGAACATTCAGTTGAGGCCTATAAATATTATAAAAAGATTCATGATGAAAAAGGTATTAAGTGATTGCAAAACTGATTATATGTTGTGCTGATTGTGTAAATATAAACAAATAATAACGCAGGCACGCTTTTGCTACCTGTCACTCGCAGCAGTACATAAATCAGCAAAAAACGCTGATTAAGTGTTGACGGTGACAGAAGTGCACTGCTAACATTATTGTTTATATTTACACAATCTAATCAAGATTTATGATAGTTTCGCAAATGCCTATAGCAGTATATAAAAATAAGGAGAGAAGAATATATGACAAAACAGAGAGAGATGGCAAAGATTGTTTTTGATGCACTTGATGAGAAGAAAGGCGAAGATATTAAGATAATTGATATTTCCGAGATTTCAATCATGGCAGATTATTTTGTGGTTGCAAGCGGTTCAAGCTCTACACAGATACAGGCACTTGTGAGAAATGTTGAGGAGAATCTCCACAAGGCAGGATATGTGATGAAGAGGATGGAGGGTGACAAGAACAGTTCATGGGTTCTGCTCGATTTCGGTGATGTTGTCGTTCATGTTTTTAACAGGGAGGACAGGCTTTTTTATGACCTTGAAAGAATTTGGTCTGACGGAAAGATTATCACACCTGAGGAGTTGTGATAGTTATAGTTTAGTATGTGAAAAATGCTCTCATATTTGAGGGCATTTTTTATAGAAACAGTTCAGCCTTGCATTTCTTACATTCATAAACCTGCCAGCGAGCTGTCAGTCGCTGCTTTGCAGCTTATGTTTCCTCATTTCAGAAATGAAAGGCTATTCTACCATAAAAAGGTACTTAACAATACAATGAACAAGCTCATTGTATTGCCAATTATCTTTTTATGGCTGAACTGTTACTTTTTATAGAAAATTCTTTGAACATATGTTTGACAATGCCTTGCAAATATGATAAAATATACAAAATTACAATACATATTCGGGAGGGCAGTGTTATGGCAAAAGAAAGAATATCTGCAAAGCAGAAAGAAATATTAGACTTTATCAAATCAGAGATTATAAATAAGGGATATCCGCCTGCAGTTCGTGAAATTTGTGAGGCGGTCAATCTCAAATCTACATCCTCGGTTCATTCTCATCTTGAGACATTGGAGAAAAACGGTTTTATCAGGAAAGACCCTACAAAGCCAAGAGCCATTGAGATTATTGATGATGACTTTAATCTGGTGAGGAGAGAACTCATAAATGTTCCTATCATTGGTTCAGTGGCAGCAGGAGAGCCTATCTTTGCGGAGCAGAATATAGAGGGATATATGCCTGTACTTCCGGGAGATATGCCAAAGGGAGAAGCGTTTATCTTAAATGTCCGTGGTGAGAGTATGATAAATGCAGGTATCTTCGATGGAGATAAGGTGCTTGTTCATAAGCAGAGTGTTGCAGAAAACGGTGAGCTTGTAGTGGCACTTGTCGATGATTCAGCCACGGTTAAGACATTTTATAAAGAGGACGGTCATTTCAGACTTCAGCCTGAAAATGATACTATGGATCCCATTATCGTAGACAATGTCGATGTACTTGGAAAAGTAGTAGGTTTATTTAGAACATATCATTGATTTAACACTATTTTTGGAGAACTTATATGAATCGTATTAAGGATGACATAAAGCAGAGGAAGTTTCACAATCTGTATCTTCTTTACGGCAGTGAAGAATTGCTCAAAAAAAATTACAGGGAAAATCTTAAGCATTTTATTCTGGAAAACAGTGATGAGATGAATTTTTCAAAATTTGAAAATAGAGGCATTGATTTAAGTGAGGTACAGTCCATAGCCGATACATTGCCGTTTTTCAGTGATTACAGGCTTATTGTTATTCAGGACAGTGGTCTTTTTAAAACATCAAATGATTTTGCGGATTATCTTGAGCATATGCCTGACAGTACGATTATTATTTTTGTTGAAAAAGAGATCGACAAGAGAAACAAGTTATATAAATATGTAAACAAAAACGGAATAGCTGCTGAGATTAAACTTAAGGATGCACAGGAGACATTAAACTGGGCGGCGAGAAGATTAAAAGATGCCGGAAAAGTGTTCACCAGACAGACGATGGAGTATTTTTTGCAAAGAGTGGACAATAATCTTTACAGTCTCTCAAATGAAATTGACAAGCTTGTTGCATATACAGGAGACAGGCAGGAAGTGACGATTGCCGATATAGACGAGATATGTCCTGCATTTCTCCAAAATCATATTTTTCAGATGGTGGATGCAGTCGGTGCATCAGATGCAGATAAGGCTTTGAAATTGTATAATGAACTGATTGAGTTAAAAGAAGCTCCATCTTATATTTTGTATATGCTCATAAGACATTTTAATATACTTCTTCAGATAAGTTCACTAGGAGGAGCAGCAAAGAATGAGATAGCAGCAAAGATTGGTATTTCACCTTATTTTGTCGGCAATTATCAGAGACAGGCAGCGGGTTTTAAAAGAGAACAGCTTAAAAATGCATTAGAGAGCAGTCTTGACACGGAGCAGAAGTTTAAGACAGGAATATTAGATGACCAGATAGGTGTAGAGCTTTTGATAGTCGGGCTTGTAAGCAGATAGTTTTTGATTTTGTGATAATTGTGTGATAAAGAGGCTTACCAGCTTGTCATTTTTGTGGCTGTATGATAACATTATATCAATTACAAAGCAAAAACCAGGAGGAAAAACGATGTGGTGTCCAAAATGTAAAACTGAATACCGTGACGGTATAACAGTATGTGCAGATTGCGGTGAAAAACTTGTTGAAGGTACAGCGGATGACTTTGATGTAGTTGAGATCTGTGATTTAAAAGATGATGAAATGGCAGAAAATTTTATCGAGTATCTCGGATATTCAAAGATTGAAAATGCTAAGAAAGTCATAAGGGACGGAATTACTATAGTGACCGTGCCATCAAGATATGAAAAGCAGGTTGAAAAACTGTTTAAAGGTTTTCAGCTTGCATTAGAGGAAGACAAGGAAAAGCAGAAACAGGAGGCTTTAAAGAAAGCACAGGAAGGAGCATATGCACAGCAGGACTCAGAAGATGTTTCAGTTGATGGAACAGAAAATGCCGATTTCGACCAGACAGAGGAGTCCTCTGGTACGGATATGGAGAGTGCAATAGATGCTGATACTCAGGCTGATGAAACAGAACAGCAATGGGATATAAACAAGGATGAGAGTGAAGATGATGAAAAACTTGTTGAGGAGGACGATCTTCACAATAATGTCATCACTGACGATGAGATAGAAGAAGATACGGCGGACATCTTATATACACCGTCAAAGGCATATGTAAAAAAAGAAGATGAGTATAAGGATGTTAAATTTTCAGGGATTACATTTATCATATTCGGTATTCTAGGTATAGCATATCTTACATTATGTAAACTTGATATTATCGCTATTGATTACAATATATTTGTATTTTGTGTCATAGCGGCATTATTTGTCGGATTTATAGTTATGGGAGTTGTTTCAGTAGTCAAGTCGAAGAAGATTAAACTTCAGATTCCGGAGGAAGAAATCCTTACAGAAGAGTTAAATAAATGGCTTGAAGAAAATATTACTAAAGAGAGTGTGGAAAAGTGGATTGACGATTCTGTTTCAGATGAGGAGAATGACCTTATAGTTATGGCACATATCAGATCAATCCTTATAAAGAAGTATCCGGATTTAAATGTTTCATTTATTGAGATGCTGACAGAAGAATTTTTCAATTCTCATTTTGTTGAGGATGCTGAGTAGATTAAAAATCAACAAGTAAAGAAAAAAGAACAGGATTCAAAATATGTCATTATAAGTCCTGTTCTTTTTATTTCATAAATTTTAAATTTTCTTTTTGAAAATATATTTTTTGTTACAAATTCAACTATATTTCTAACACATAATTGTATTTGGTAAAAAGTTTTTGACAAAAACGATTATGTATCAGTGTGATACATAATAGCTTTTGTTATAAACATCGTATATTATATGGATAGTTTACAGTTCTATGCCGTTTTCCTTAAGAAGTTTTCTTGCACTTTCGATGGAATCGACACCTGTTTTATTTTTGATAGGTGCAAATTCTTTATTTCTTTCAACCTCAAACGGAAGACAAGTATCAAGCATATGAATCATATCAAGGATAAGAGTTTCAAACTTATATCCGTTTGGAGATTCAGGTTTGATAAATTCACCGTTTTCATTCATATAAGGTATTTTCTTTTCTACGATATGAAGTGGGAGTTCGTTGTTGCATATCTCCTCAAGTTCAGGTTCGTGGAAAAGATAATTGAGAATAACGCCAAAGTTATATGCAGGGTCACCGTTTTCATCTTTTGTGTTGCGAAGTTCTTCTGTCTGCTCATAGTATTCGACGATAGATGGTCGTCCATCCTCAAGGCACATAACACCGACTTTTTCGTCGGGGTCTGCTTTCCTTACAACTTTTGCACCGACAGTGCATTTCTGGTCTATAGTTGCACCGATAAAGCATGGGTCAGCAATACGCTGGAGAACATTATCAACAGCAAAAACATTGATCCACTCGATATTTTCTTTGTGGATTATATCGACAATTCCCGCATTTTGCATAGATGAGAACCAACCGCCATTTCCATTAGGGGAAGTGGCAATCTTATCCTTTGCTTCCATATATACCTTGCCTTCATAAGTTGCGGCAGGTGCCATATCCTGCTTGAAAAAATGAATATAATCAGGGTTGTAGGTAAAGTAATTTTGTTCTTTAAAGAACGAAGTTGTCGCTTCATGATTTTTATCACTTGTCATAATAAAGAGGTGAATCCATACACCGGCTTCGTCAACAACATCAAGAAGATTTCTGATAATACGCTGAAAAATATAGACCGGTTTTGTGATACCTATGTCATACATACCTTTTGGGTTGTCCGAACCAAGTCTTGTTCCCATACCGCCCGCTAAGAGAACTGCACTGACTTTGCCGGCACGGATAGCTTCAAGACCTAGTGATTTAAAATGTTCTTTTGAAGCATTGATTTCAGTCAGCGTCATAGCTTTTATAGGTGTTATAACTCCTCTTTTATCCTCGGCTTTACCATTTATTACTTTAGAGGTAACTGAAAAATCAGTCTCGTCAATTTGTTTTAAGAGAGCCTCTTTTTGTGAGTCATTTAATTCATCATAATAGTCAAGAATGTGTTCCTGTGCATATTCTTTAAGTTTGTTTTTTGCATTTTCAAAGTTCATAAATTTTTGTCCTTTCTCCGTAGTTTAAGTATTTGTTCCAATTTACATTGTTACAGTTACTATTATACATAAAAATGAACAACTATGCAATTGACTTATGTTAAGTGACGGAATATAATTAAAAATAAAGCGACTGCATTAATGAGCAAGCAGCGAAGCGGATTGCGAATGTCCGTTTTACTTCGGGAGGAAGATTTTAATGTTTGGCAGAAAGAAAAAGAAACAGAGCAAGGATATGACTTACTTTTATTTAGATGCACTTAAGAATAAACAGATTCCTGTGTTGGTATTAGACCCAAAGTGGCATGAGTTATTTCCAGACTTTAGAAAAACTGATAAAATAAAAAAACTTGAAGAACATCTTCTTGATCTTATCAAGCAGCAGGGACAGTCCTCAAATGATTTAAAGGAATATGAGAAAGCCAAGAAAGTCGTCATGGAAAATATTGTAAACAATATGACGGATGGGCATGAGCCTGACGCAGAGCTGAGAAATAAAAAGCAGGATGCAAATCAGAAGATGATTGATGAGATAAACCAAAAGACAGCCGAGGCACAGCAGCTGCAAAGACAGCTTCCGGCAGAGATACAGATTGCAAATAAAGAGCTGCTCATTGCCTGCATGGATGTATGTTACAGGGAACTTACGGAAAATACAGCCGTTATAGAGGAACTCGATGCGTGGATAAATGCGGCAAGAGAAGAACTAAAAAACAGGATTCTTGCCAAGCAGGACAAGGAGATGCGAAATACGGAGTTGTATAAATATATGCATAATCTTCTTGGAGCACAGATAGTAGAAATTTTTGATAAAAACAATCATGTATGGAAGGGAAATGTAGAAGAAAACATTTCAAGTAAAAAATAATGAGTAAGATTATTGGTGTCGGGACAGATATTGTTGAAGTTGGGCGTGTGCTTAAAAGTTGTGAAAAACATAGTTTTTTAAATAAATATTATACAGAGGCAGAAAGAGAACTTATAAAAAGAAGAAAGAGTTGTGCTGCCACTAATTTTGCCGGAAAAGAAGCAGTAGCAAAAGCTTTTGGAACCGGCTTTTTAAATTGTATGCCTGAAGATATTGAGATACTCAGAGATGAAAAAGGAAAACCATATGTAAATCTTTCCGAAAAAGCAGAAAAAATTGTAAAAGAAAAAGGCATAACAAAAATTCACATATCATTGAGTGATACGGATAAATTGGCAATGGCATATGTGGTAGCAGAGGGGGATTAAGACATGAGATATATAACTGATGCAAAAGAAGCAAAGCAGATAGATAATATTTCGATAAATGAGATTGGTATTCCGTCACTTGTACTGATGGAGAGAGCTGCACTTGGTGTTGTAGAGGAGATTGAGAAGGTATATGGAGAATTGTCTGCTAATGCCTGTGTTAAGAGAAAAACAGAAGATAATTTTTTGAATTCGCAAAGGTGCAAAAAATCTGCGGAACTAAAAAATGTTAATTCAAAAATACTTGTAGTTGCAGGAATGGGAAATAACGGAGCCGATGGAGTAGCGGCAGCAAGAATGTTAGAACATGACGGGATAAAAACTGCGATAAAGCTTGTAGGAAATATTGAACACGCAAGCGAAGAAATGAAAAAACAGCTTGAAATAGCAAAAAATCTTGGAATTTCTTTTGTCACGGACATGAAAAAAAATGAATATGATATTATAGTAGATGCCATTTTTGGAATTGGTTTGTCAAGAGAGATAACAGGTGAATATAGAGAGATTATAGAGAAAATAAACGGCAGCAATTCTTATATTGTTTCTGTTGATATTTCGTCGGGAGTAGATGCCACAGGCGGGAAAATACTTGGAACAGCCGTAAAAGCAGACATGACAGTTACATTTGGAAATTTAAAAAGAGGAATGTTGCTGTTTCCGGGTGCAGTGTATTCAGGCGAGATAAAGGTCAAAGACATAGGTTTTCCGGATAAAGCAGTAGAAAGCGTGTCACCAAAAGCATATACATTTGAAAAAAATGACCTTTACTGTATGCTGCCACAGAGAAAAATGCGGACAAATAAGGGAAGCTACGGCAAAGTTCTTGTGATAGCGGGATGCGAGGCAATGTGCGGAGCCTGTTATTTCAGTGCCGCAGCAGCCTATAGAGCAGGATGTGGTCTGGTGAGAGTCCTTACGGCAAAAGAAAATATGCAGATATTAAAGACAAAACTGCCTGAAGCTATAGTGGGAAGCTATGATGAAGAATTTGAGGATGGCATAGATTTTACACCTAAAAAAGAGGTAGAAGAGGCAATCAGCTGGGCTGATGTTATTGTGATAGGTCCGGGACTTGGAAAAAGTATTAAAGCAAAGTCGCTTGTAAAACGCATATTAAAAGTGAAAGACAAAACTGTTGTCATAGATGCCGACGGATTAAATATTTTAGCTGAATTTATAGAAAATAAAGAGCAGGGCCTCGATAATCTTGGAACAAACTTTATATTGACACCGCATTTAAAAGAAATGAGCAGACTTGCAGGGAAGACAACGGATGAGATAAAAAATGATATGCCGTACTATGCAACGGCACAGGCTGAATGTAACATAGTCTTAAAAGATGCGAGAACAGTTGTCGGTGAGGGAAGAAACATGCCGGACGGAAAGATATATATAAATACATCAGGAAATAATGCACTTGCAACAGGCGGTTCAGGCGATGTATTAAGCGGCATAATAGCAGGCATTGCGGCACAGGACATAAAAATGAAGCCGGCACTTGCTGCTGCATTTGGGGTATATGTTCACGGACTGACGGCAGAAAAATACACTGAGACAAAAAGCAGGTACAGTATGACGGCATCTGATATAATAGATATGCTTCAGGATGTAATGCCTAGGTAGATAGTGGAGATTATGGTAAATAAAACTGAGAAATGAGGATTAAAATGAGTACGAATAAAATAAAAGAATACTACAGAGTGAAAGCTGATATAGACCTTGATGCGATACATGAAAATGTTGTAAATGCAAAAGCACTTACAAAACCCGGAACAAAACTTATGGCTATAATAAAAGCAGATGCATACGGTCACGGAGCTGTCATGGTCGCACAAACATTAGAGGATGTTGCGGATGCATACGGTGTTGCCATACTAGAGGAAGGAATAGAGTTAAGGCAGGCAGGCATAAATAAACCTATACTTATACTTGGATATACGCCGGCACCTCTTTACAGTGCAATGATAAAATATGATATAGCAACAGCGGTATTTGAATATGATATGGCAAAAAAAATGTCGGATACGGCAGAAAAAATGGGGAAAAAAGCTAAAGTTCATATAAAACTGGATACCGGAATGAGCAGGATAGGATTTAAGCAGGACGATGAAAGTCTTGCGGTTATAAAAAAGATAGCAGAGCTTCCCGGAATAGAAATCGAGGGCTGTTTTACGCATTTTGCGACAATGGATGAAAAAGATAAGACAAAAGCCATGAAGCAGTTTGAGAGATATATGGATTTTGTTAAAAGAATAGAAGATGCAGGCATTAAAATACCTGTAAAACATGTGTCAAACAGTGCCGGAATAATAGAAAAGCCGGAAGTAAACCTCGATATGGTAAGAGACGGAATATGTGTATATGGAATGTATCCGTCTGAGGAAGTAGACAAAACAAAATTAAATCTAACACCGGCGATGGAGATAAAATCTTATGTGTCATTTGTAAAGACACTTAAAGCCGGAGTAGAGATAGGTTATGGCGGTACATATACGACAACCGGTGAAACGGTAGTGGCAACGATACCGGTAGGATATGCTGACGGTTATTCAAGAGTATTGTCAAACCGGGGCAGAGTTCTTATAAAGGGAAAAAGTTTTCCGATAATTGGAAGAATATGCATGGATCAGTTTATGGTAGATATAAGCAGCCAGCCTGATATAAAACAGGGCGATGAGGTAACTCTTGTCGGCAGGGACAAAGATGAGTACATATCAATAGAAGAAGTGGCAGATATGTCATATTCATTTAATTATGAATTTGTTTGCGACATAGGAAAAAGAATACCGAGAGTGTATTACAGAGGCGGAAAAGTAGTTGCGACAAAAGATTTTTATCCGGAGTATTAGAATAAGTCTCTGGCTATAGTAAAAAATTCATGCTTTTTAAAGATACATATGTATAAAAACGATAAAGATGGAAAGAAATAACATTATAGGATGCATAAAGAATTACATAAAATGCAATTCCGGATTATGAGCAGTTGCAAGAGTACATTTTATTGATGTTAAGTCAGGAAATGTTTTCAGAACTGCTAAGTCAAATCCAGTTTAAGAGCGATTGATAGAGTTTGTCTTTTTGGATTTCAATGAAGAAACAACTCTTAAAGCTGCTCAGTCAATTCCAGATTATTGTGATAGGAGCGTGAAAATTTTGAATATAAAGCGGGGAGATATATATTTTGCAGATTTAAGACCGGTAGTAGGTTCAGAGCAGGGAGGAATACGCCCTGTGCTTATAATACAGAACGATATGGGAAACAAACACAGTCCGACAGTTATATGTGCGGCAATAACATCGAGAATGAACAAGGCAAAACTGCCGACACACATAGCACTTGAGGTGAACAGGTATGACATAATCAAGGACTCAGTGATATTGCTTGAACAGATAAGGACTATAGATAAATCAAGATTGCGTGAAAAGGTCTGTCATCTCGATGATGAGATACTTGAGAGGATAAATCATGCACTTTGCATAAGCCTTGCACTTGAGGAAGGATGCTTAAGATAATCAAAACAATGAAAAGAGGGAACGATGAAAATAACACTTCTGACGGTAGGAAAGATAAAAGAAAAATACTTTACAATGGCAATAGATGAATATAAAAAGCGGCTCAGCAGGTATTGCAAACTGGAAATAATAGAGGTTGCAGATGAAAAGACACCGGATAATGCCAGTGAGCATGAGGAAGATATAATAAGGGCAAAAGAAGGGGAAAGACTCACAAAATACATAAAAGACGGGGCATATGTTATCTCACTTGCCATACAGGGAAAACAATATTCATCAGAGGAATTTGCGGACAAGATAGACAAGCTTGGGATAAACGGGGTAAGTCATATTATTTTTATAATAGGCGGCTCAATAGGGATAGATAAAGATATACTAAAAAAATCAAACGAATTGCTGAGTTTTTCAAAAATGACATTTCCGCATCAGCTCATGAGGGTGGTTCTGCTGGAGCAGATATACAGGGCATATAGGATAAATGCAGGGGAACCATACCACAAATGAGAGGGCAGGACATCCGTATGATAGAATGTGTACAAATTCGGAATTTGTAGGAGGATGAGGATGAAAAGAAATATGATTAAGCTGGGGGATGTTGCGACATATATTAATGGATATGCTTTTAAACCAGAAGATAGGGGAGAAGTTGGATTGCCGATTATTCGTATTCAAGACCTTACAGGGAATGCGTATGATTTAGGCTTTTATAATGGCGATTATCCTAAAAGAATAGAAATAAATGATGGGGATGTGTTAATATCATGGTCTGCTAGTTTGGGAGTGTATGTTTGGAATAGGGGTAGAGCATTGCTCAATCAGCATATATTTAAAGTGCAATTTGACAAAGTTAATATAGATAAAAGTTATTTTGTATATGCAGTACGGCAAAAATTAGCAGAGATGGCTATGAAAACACATGGAGCCACGATGAAACACATTGTAAAAAAGGATTTTGAGGAGACATTGATACCGTATCCATCACTAAAAAAGCAAATTGAAATAGGTACAAATTTAGATAAAATTGATAATATAATTGTTGCACGAAAACAACAATTAGAATTATTAGACGAATTGGTTAAAGCCCGATTTGTCGAGATGTTTGGAACACTCCATGATAATGAAAATGGGTTTGATAT
>NZ_QUJS01000016.1:0-26526 GCF_003480745.1 Clostridium sp. AM27-31LB
ACGGCAGCTTTAGCATCATTTCCATACGGCATCATAAACTCTGCCGTATCTATCTTTTGAAGTTTCTCAGGTTTTATTATCTGTGCTCCGCCATACACATAAAAATTAAAAGCATCTGCTATTATGTTTTTGTGCGACATATATTGTTTTGTTGCTATATCAATTTTCCCCATACATTATTCTTCCTTTCATTATATTTTGTTTATTTTAAAAAGGCAATATTTAAAGTTACTTTCTAAACTGGTTTAATCATATCAGACAATTTAATTTTTTAATATGTGCATTTTGCAAAAAATATTGTATAGGTTTTATTGCAATACATATAATTGTATAATAATAAATTTTATGTTTTCTTATGCAATATGCATTATTTTCTCTGATTTTTTTGTAGAAATATGACAAAAAAATCGGCACTTAACTACTGTAAATGCCGATTTTATCGTTGTTTGATTTACTTCTTATTTATGCTTGTTTTACAATCCTACTCAACATCGTCATCATCATCGTCATCATACATACTGGGATTGTATGCTTTAAAAAACTCCTTTACGGATTTATATTCTGTTCCTTTCCATGTAATACTTGTCAGATTGTCACATTCATTGAAAGCAGCATCATTTACCTTTACATCATCTGGGATATTGAGCTTTGTAAGTGTCTTTAAATCAGTAAATGCCATAAATCCTATTATCTTTGCACTGTCAGGTATAACGGTTGTCTTGCATCCATATACAAGTTCATACGGCTGACTAGCCTCACCATAATTAGCAAAATCATAAAGACTGTCAAATGGTATTTCCTGCTTTGTTATTATCGCATTACTGCCATCACTGTAATAGTATTCATTTGCCGCATCAACCGTTATCTTTTCTAAAGCATCACAGCCTGCAAATGTTCTGATACCTATTTTTGAAACAGTATCAGATATGTTTATTTCTTTTAATGCCGTACATTCCTCAAATGCCATATCTCCTATTCTTGTAACTCCTGACGGAATATTTATCTTTTCAACATCCATTCCATAAAATGCGTAATCAGCTATCTTTTTAACACTATCAGGAATGACAGTATTTTTACAACCTGCAATAAGTTCATTTGCGTCATGTCTTTCCATTTCTTCACTGCTACTAATCTTTTGTTTAGTTATTATTGCATTTACACCATCACCACAATAAAAATATTCATTATTTTCATCAACTGTTATTTTTTCAAGAGAGTCTTCTATAAATGCACCTGTTCCAATCTGCTTAACACTCGCAGGTATATTTATTTCTTTTAAAAGTGTACACTCCTCAAATGCAGCAATATTAATACTTTCTACTCCCTCAGGAATAGTAATCTCAGCTAACTTTCCACATTTAAAGAAGGCTTCCTTACCTATGGTTTTTAAATCACCTGAAAGTGTTACTTCACTAAGATTTGAACAATAACTGAAACAGCCCTCACCAATGCTGGTAACTCCTGTCAAATCTATCTTTTCTAATCCCGTGCAGCCCGAAAATATATAGGCTCCTAATTTACCTTTAGGGAAATTAAACTCTTTTAAACTTACACAACCGGAAAAAGCAGATCCACCTATAGTATATTCCTCTGCTTCTATCATTATATTTTTTAGTTTCTCACATCCACTAAACATACCAGGTGCAATATAAGTTATTCCGGTCGGAATCGTAACTTCTTCCAAGCTTGTACATCCGGAAAATATGTCTGTAGTATATTTATCAAATTTGACACTTGACGATAAATTAATTTTTGTCAAGCTTGCACAACCCTGAAATGCGTAACTTTGAATTTTAGTGAGCGTGTCCGGAATATTTATCTCCGTTAATCCGGTCTCCAAAAAGGCTTCTTCACCTATACTTTCTACATCTTCACCTATCGTAACTTCTTTTAATGATGAACAGCCTCCAAAAACGCCATCGCCAATAGCTTTTTTTCCTTTAGGAATATTTATTTTTTCAAGACTCTCACAATTTTCAAATGTATAATCCCCTAAAAAACCTGTTCCCTCTTTAAGTTCAACATCTTTTAGTTTCTTGCAGCCGGAAAATGTACTATATCCTATTTCAGTATTTCCGGGAATTGAAATTTTTGTCAACTTATTACATCCAAAGAAAGCATAGTCTCCAATACTTGTAATACTATCTGGCAATATCACTTTTTCAATATCCGCTCCATAGAATGCATCTTTTGAAACAGAATTCATAGAGTCTTTAAATACCGTGTTCTTGCATCCTGCCACAATAGTATTACTTTCGGTTTCTACTATCGCATTACAGTTATCCCTGCTGTCATAGTATGGATTATCGGCATCTACCGTTATCTTACTCAGATTAGTGCATCCGGCAAGCACTCTATTTCCAATGCTTTCAACACTTTTTGGAATTGTTACACTTACCATATTTGTGCAATCCTCGAGTGCTCCATAACTAAGCTTTTTTATATCGTCCTCAACGACAACATTGTATGGTTCATTATAATTCTTAAAATCATTTAAATTATCACCATCATAATAGAATGTCTCAATCTCACCTGGTTTGCGTGTCGGTTTTGGTGTCGGTTTTGGCTCGTCCCAATCGTCATCATCGTCATAATCCGGTGTTGTTGTCGGTGTTACTGTCGGTGCAAGTGTTACCTTAGGCTCCGTCTTATTAGTCGGTGCCACTGTCGGTGCAGCCGTAACTACAGGTGCCACTGTCGGTGTTTCCGTAACCGTAGGTGCACTCGTAGCTGTCGGTGTGTTTGTCACCTTTGGTGTTTCAGTCACGGACGGTTTTACCGTAACATCTGAGGAAGCTGTCGGCTTTGTTGTCGCCGTAGGTTTTGCCGTTGCAACAGGCTTCTTTGTTGTTACCGGTTTTTTCGTTGTTGCCGGCTTCTTTGTCGTTTTCTTTGCCGCAACGGTTATTTTACAACTGTACTTTTTCTTTCCGATAACTGCCTGTACCTTTGCCGAACCCTTTTTTAAACCTTTTACGGTGCAGCCTGTCTTACTCTTTTTAGTTATCTTTACATATTTTTTTCCTTTTGAAACTTTCCATTTAACACTCTTTTTGTTGTTTTTAAGTTTTACCCTTACGGTCTTTCCCACCGTAACTTTTGCACTTTTTGCAATACTTGTTTTTTTTGCCGCAAGTGCAAATGTGCCAATATGCACACTTGAGATTATAAGCGATGCTGTCACAATACCCGTAAGACACCGCTTAATTTCATTTTTTGTCCTTTTCTTCATAATAATCCTCACTTCTGCACACTTTTTTGCATATCAGGTTTGTGTCAGGTGTACACATACACAAATCTTGTGTGTGAAAAATATTATTTTTCACACTATGGTCCCTCTTTTCTAAGATTTCCAAGAGTAATTTTGTTATATGGGATAAAAATATCTCTGCAACAAAAATATTCTTAACAAGCATATTTTAATCATAATATTTATATTTGTCAACTTTTTACATTCTAAAAAATATTCCTATCTGGCACACGGCGGCTGTTTCTTTTCTATTCTTAAGAAGCATATTGAAATGTGAGCACACATCTATAATATCTTTATAATTTGGCATTTTTGCCGCTTTTTACACATATAGGAGGTTTCATGAAAGCATTTTGGTATAACGAAAACAGAAAAAATATTATCGGTCTGGAAATAAGAAAACTGCGCCGCGAAAAGAAATTATCAACACGTGATCTTGCTGCAAAAATCCAGGTTAATGGTTATAACGATATAACTGAAAACACAATATCTAAGATAGAACACGGACGCCGTTTTGTTCCCGACTACGAAGTCAAGATTTTTGCAGATGCTTTAGACACGACGCCTAGCAAACTTCTTGAAATTTCACAAAAAAAATTATAATGTGAAAAAATCACTAGTGGTACTTCTTATGTAAATAACACCAAAAACAAAGCCCCACAGGAACTATCCCGTGGGGCTTTATGTTATCTTTTCAATATCTTTGCGTATAATTTCAACTTACTCTTTGGCACTTTTATCTTAGCTTTTTTATTCAGCTTTTTAAATGCACCTTTTCCTACTGTTTTTGAAGTGAGTTTCTTTGTTTTAACTGTGAGGTATTTTAGACCACTGCACCCGTAAAATGCATTTTTTCCTATTTTTTGTACTTTTGACGGAATACTTACCTTCTTAATCGGACAGAACAGTAACCTCACAGTCCGCTTCTGCATCTCCTAATTTAGCCGTTACCATTACCATTCCACTCTTATATGCTGTTATGTTTCCTGCAATATCAACTGACACAACATCATCATTGTCATACGACCATTTTACATTCTGCCCTGTTGTGTCAATATCAGAATATGCAATGCTTAACTTGTCCCTGTCTCCTGCATTTAAGCTTAACTTTGTCTTGTCAAACCGTATCTTACTCTTTTCTTTATATGACAGACTTGAAGGCAATGTGTAGCTTATCTTTCCCTCTGCTGTCTCATACGCAATAACAGACTGTCCCGATACATAACCGAGCGTGAGGTTTCTCACAACGCTTTTTCCGCTGAACACCGTTTTCACAATCCGGTTATTCGCTTTTCCTGATGCGACTTTTAAACCCGTCTGCATACCCTCACTCTCGTTTTCATTGTCCTGTACCACTGTCGCCGCTTTTGCACTTTTGCCATACTGATATTGCGGTGTCCCTGTAAACACCATGGCAGATGCAGCTATAATGGAAATCACACGCCATATTCGACAACAGAAAGTGAACCAAAAAGGTACACTAATAATCTTCACAAAACCCTCCCCGCAATCTCCTTCCCCGAAACCGTTCCGGCAAGTCCACCTACTCCGGTTTCTTTGAGCGACTCATCCATCTTGTCGCCTACATAAGCCATCGCATCTATAACCTCATCAACGGGAATCCTGCTTTTTATGCCAGCCGATGCCATCTGGGAGCTTGATACTGCATTTACCGCACCGACAACATTTCTTTTTACACATGGCACTTCAACAAGTCCTGCGACCGGGTCACAGGCAAGTCCTAAAAGATTTTTAAGTGCCATTGCCACGCTGTCTGCTATCTGCTGTTCATTGCCGCCCTGAAGATATGTGAGTGCTCCTGCTGCCATTGCACTTGCCGAGCCTATCTCCGCCTGACATCCTCCTCTCGCTCCGCTTATCGATGCTCTCCTAGCTATGACCTCTCCTATACCTGCCGCCACATAGAGAGCCTTTATTATCTTTTCATCTGCTTCTTTTTTTGCTTTTGTGTCTTTGTCCTTCTGTTCTGCATTATCAGTCGTTATGTTATTTGATTTATTATCTCCATAATCGGTAGTTATGTTGTTTTCTGCATTATCTTCCACATTTATATTTTGTAAAATCATCCTCTCATAGTAAGGCACGAGGATTGCAGGCATAACACCACACGCACCCGCTGTCGGGGCAGCTACTATCCTTTTCATACAGGCATTTGACTCTCCCATCTTAAGTGCCTCCGTGATAACTTTTCCCATAAAATCACCACAGAGACATTCGTGTGTCTTTATATATTCTTCCATCTTTTTGCCGTCACCGCCGCTTAGTCCGCTCGCTGATTTTATACTGCCGTCATATCCCTTAGCCGCCTGATACATTGCATCCCACAATTCTCTCATCTTTTGGGCAGACTCGTTCTCATCCACATTCCTGTCTGACATATCATCCTCAAGGATAACTCTCCAAAATTCCCTGCCATCACTCTCACACTTATCTAATATCTCTTTTATCGAACCAAACATATCTCTCCTCCTCGCACTCAATTAATTTGCATTTTTTATTATCATTTCCTCTGTAAAGATAAATCTTTTCTCAACCATTTTCACATATATAGTTATTCCATAATATTTACATAAGTAACCTTTATCACACCCTCAAGATGTTCAAGCCATTTAATAGACTCTTCCGGTATCTGCTGGTCTGTCTCTAGCACCATAACCGCATAACCTCCTCTTTTATCCCTGAAAAGCTGCATTGTCGCAATGTTTACACACTTATGTGAAAGCATTGATGTTACCTCAGCGACATGACCCGGCTGGTCTATGTTGTGAACGATAAGTGTCGGTTTTTCCGCTGAAAAGTTTACATCTATACCGTCTATCTTATTTACCATTATCCTTCCACCGCCGAGTGATGATGCCTGAACGCTTAATTTTCGGTCATTTTTTCCGACCATTTCTATAAGTGCAGTGTTCGGGTGTGCATTTCTTATGTCCGCATTGTAAAATTCAAACTCTATGCCTGCCGCCTTAGCAAGTTCAAAACTTTCAGGTATCCGCATATCGTCAGGATGCATATCAAGTATGCCTGCGATAAGTGCCCTGTCTGTTCCATGACCTTTTCCCGTTTGTGCAAATGAACCGTAAAGTCCTATCTTTACTTTGCATGGCTCGTCCTTTAAAAGATGCCTTGCGACATAACCTATTCTTACTGCTCCCGCTGTGTGCGAGCTGCTCGGTCCGACCATGACAGGTCCTAATATATCAAATAAGTTCATTTTTCTCCTCCTTTTATTTTATAGATAACTACGAAACTGATATACTTTGTGTTAATTGCAATGATATCATCGCAATTTTATCAAGGTTTACGACAGTTTCGCAATTTTTTTATGAAAAAAGGAGCAAACATATATTGTATATGTTTACCCCTTTGTAAATCTTTTATGACTTTTTTAGTTGTTTACACCGTGATGTACTGCATCTGTGCTGGCTGTTATAGGCAGGAACACATATCCGTGCTTTTTGCCGTATTTTATCATTTTGTCCAATGCATTTATTGTCTTGTCATTTCCGTAGAAATCATGCATGAGTACGACATTCCCTCTACCTTTACAAAGCTCGCTGGTAACATTATGGAAAGTCTGCTGCGGATTTCTTGCTCCGCCTGCATCTTCGCTATCGACATTCCAGTCAAAGTAATGATAACCCCAGCCGTCAAGCTTCTTTGTAAGTCTTGTCATGATGCCTTTATTGTATCTGCTGACTGTATTTGAACTTCCACCCGGAAATCTTGATACGGTGCACCATACTCCAAATTTCTTAAAGAAAAGATTGCGGAGTTTGTCAAGGTTTCCTTTATAAACTTTTTCAGATTTGTATATCTCATAATATTTATGTTTATATCCGTGTAAAGCAAGTGTGTGTCCCTCGTCTATAACTCTCTTTGTAAGCTTAAAGTCATAGCTTGCAGGACGAAGTTCAAAGAATGTTGCTTTTACATGATTTTTCTTGAGGATATTTAATACTTTCGGTGTCGTGTAGCTGTTTGGACCATCATCAAATGTAAGATATACTATATTCTTTGGTCTTTTTTTAACTGTTATCTTTGATACATATGTCCTTTTGCCATCATTTCCTTTTATGATAACATTTCCTCGTTTTTTTGCAACTATTTTTCCTTCTTTGTTTATTGTTGCGATTTTTTTGTTTGTAGAACTCCACTTGACATTTTTAGCTTTTACCTTAGTGCTGAACTGTATATCTAAATGTTCACCGGTAAGCATTGTAAATTTAGGATAAACCATCCCATGTTTCGCTACCTTTATCTGATAATGGATGACTTCTTTATCACTTTTCATAGTAATGGTTGTTTTTCCACGCTTAACACCATGTACTACTCCATTTTTTGTGACTGTCGCAATTTTTTTATCTGCTGAACTAAACTCAGCATCTTTGACTTTGTCAGGCAGTGATTTTGCTTCACTAAGAACAAGTTTTACCGCCTCTTTTTTCTTTACGACATTTTCCTTTGCATTAACAGTTTCACCGCTTTTTTTTGCCTCATCCTTTTTTCCTCCACAGGCACTACAGCTTACTGCTGTTGCCAACAATACCCCAAATAAAATACCCTGAACATATTTTCTCTTCATTAGTCTCATTCCTCACTATCCCTATTTTTATTATCAGACTTATGCAAGACCAGCTATTGCCAAATGCTATAAAATCTGCTAAAACACAGATATTTATGTCATATTTTATCAATGCCATGCTTTTTATTGTCATATTTGACACTGTAAAAGCATAATCCACTACATTATACAATCGTAGTTTATGACATTGTAAAAGGGCAAACACATCTATGTTTGCCCTTACGGTTTTCACATAAGCAATATAATCATAACAAATTAAAAATATAAGTCAAGGAAAAAAGTATTGCTTTTTGATTAAGAAATTGTTACATTTGCCAGCGTGCCACCTTTGCCTTGTCTGCCTCCATCTGGTTTTTCAGTTCGTCAAGTCCCGGAAATTTCTTTTCCGGTCTTATACGCTCATAAAATTCAACCATTATCTTTTTTCCGTATATATCCCTGTCAAAATCAAGCAGGCAGGTTTCCACACCTATGTCATATCTGCCGATAGTAGGTTTTCTTCCTATGTTTGTCACGCCTTTATAGACCATGTCATCACCTTCAATCATTACCTTTGACGCATATACTCCTGACGGCAGGAGCAGTTTTGATTTTTCCGGTATAATATTTGCTGTCGGCATATTCATTGTTCTTCCGAGTGCATTGCCATGAATAACAGTTCCCTCTATAAAATAACTGCGTCCGAGAAGTTCGTTTGCACGCGCCACATCTCCGTCCTCAAGTTTTTTTCTGACAAGCGTGCTGCTTATTATCTCATTGTCAGACTCAAGCTTATGAAATATCTTTATGTCATAATCGTATATAGAAGCATATTTTTTTAACATTCCGACATTGCCCTCACGTTTTCTTCCAAAACGAAAATCTTCACCGACACATATATATTTCACATCAAGTTTTTCTACAAGAAATTTTTCTATAAACTCCTCAGGAGCCATGTTTTTTGTGTGCTCATTAAATGGAAATATAACCTCTCTTGCAATTCCTATTTCCTCTAATACTTTGTTTTTTTCATCCTGTGAATATATATATTTCTGAGGTGTATCTGACATTTCAAATGTAAATACGGTCGGCACAAGATCTTTCCTCTCTGATATTCCGTTAAGCAAAAGGCGGTGACCTCTGTGCACACCGTCAAACTTTCCAAGTGATACCGCACTGTTTTTTACTTTTATATCCAAACCTTTTAGGATTTCCATTTTTCTTCTGCCTCCTTGAAAACTAAAACATTTTAAACACTTTAAAATCATTTTCATTTTTCTGATATACTGCCTTAAAATTGTTATTTTCATCGTAGACAAGTATTTTTTCATCCTGTTTTATCCCGGATACATCCTGCTTAAAATCTTTTGCCTTTAAAGTATTTCCATTTTGCAAATACCTTATCCCGTCACCTGCCACATTTACCTTAGAATAATCAAATAGCGAGTCAACGCTATAAACTTTCTCCCTGAATATCTCAGGCTTTTCTTTTGACAGAATTTCTATGTCATTCAATGTAAGTGCATCTTCTATCTTAAAAACTGACACTCTTGTCCTCATAAGTTTTTCCATTGTGGCACAGACACCTAGTTTCTTCCCTATATCGTGACAGAGTGTTCGTATATATGTTCCCTTTGAACAGGTAACATCCATTGTAAATATTTTTTCTTCGAGATTTATATCAACAATGTCTATCTCTGATATTGTTATCTTTCTCGGTTTTCTCTCAACGGTCTTTCCCTCTCTCGCAAGTTCATACAGCTTTTTGCCATTGATTTTTAAAGCCGAATACATAGGCGGTATCTGCTCCGTCTCACCGACAAAAGAATTTACACAATCTCTTAACTGCTCCTCAGTAATCATATCAGTATCACATTCATTTAAAACTGTTCCTGTCATGTCCTGTGTGTCAGTCTCAACTCCGAGCCTGCACACTGCTCTGTATGATTTATCTTTGTCCGTAAGCAGTTCGCAGACCTTTGTTGCCTTACCGCAGCATACCGGAAGCACACCTGTTGCCTCCGGGTCAAGTGTGCCTGTATGACCTATCTTTTTCTGTCTTAATATCCCCCTGAGTTTTGCAACAACATCATGAGAAGTAAAACCTGCTTCTTTATATACATTAATTATTCCGTCCAAATTCCGCTTTCCATCCTTTATATTTTTATAACTGCTATTATCATCTCTCATAAACAGTCTCTTTATTTATTGAACATCTGACTTTCAATATGACCTGTTATATTGTTTACAACATCATGTGCAGAGCCACGCATTGTAAAGCCTGCCGCTTTTACATGACCGCCGCCGCCAAAAAATGATGCTATCTTACTTACATCTATATAATTGTTTGACCTTAAACTTACTTTGTATTCCTGGTCGCCTATCTCGTGTAAAAGTATTGCAACTTCAACACCCTGTGTTATACGAAGCTGGTCAATTATTCCCTCTATATCCTCTGTTTTAGCTTCATAAAACTCCATCATTCTTCTAGTGATAGTCGCCACTATACACTTTCCATCCATAACACGCATACTCGCAAGAAGCGTTCTTCCAAGAAGCTGTGTCTGTGTATAAGTCCTCTGGAGAAAACACTCATCAATATATTTCCAAAAAGGAATACCTGTTTCTATAAGTTTGCCGGCTATCTCCATCGTCTTTTTTGATGTATTTGAATACCTGAACACCCCCGTGTCAAATATTATTCCTATGTATAAAGCTCTCGCAATCTCAAATTCCAGCTTTTTGTCATTTTCAAGCGACAAAATAGCATCTGTAATATTTGCCTTATTTAGTGAATTTGAGAACTTTTCATCCTCAGACATAAGACAATACAACACTTCACAGGTTGAACTTGCATCCGCTTCAACGATATTTACTCCCGCATAGCATCTGTTGCTTATATGATGGTCTATGCACATTGTACTTTTGGCATTATAAAATGCTTTCTGTGCATCACCAAGTCTGTCGGGCGAGCTGCAGTCAAGTGCTATAAAAAGGTCAAATTTATCCTGCGGCACACTGTTTGAGAATATATCTTTCTTATCATCCATAAACTGAAATACTTCCGGAACAGTTTCTATATAAACACATACATTTTTTTCAGGATAAAATCTTTTAATATATCTCTGTAATGCAACGCACGCACCGATACAGTCACCGTCAGGTCTTACATGACCTGCTATTATTATCTTTTTCGCTTCGTCAATAGCCTTATTTAATTCATTCATTTGTCATATCCCCTTTTCTTCCCGATTTGCAAAAAAGAGCAAAACCAACGTTTTGCTCTTTTTACGCCCTCATATCAGAGCAAAAACTTAAAATTATTTTTCATTTTCAGACTCTTTTTCTATGAGTTCATCAATTTTCTTTGACATATTTACACCGTATTCAATAGAATCATCTATAAAAAATGTAAGCTCCGGCGTGTTGCGAAGGTTTAATGATTTGGCAAGGAGCGAACGTATATGTGATGCGGCACTTGCAAGCCCTTTTTTTGTTTTCTCCTTATCTTCATCATTTCCCAGAACACTCACAAAAACCTTTGCAAATTTCAGATCCGGTGTCACATCCACTGACACAACAGATGTCATAGGATGTATTCTCGGGTCTTTGATGTCTCTTGAAATAATCTTACTTAGCTCTCTTTGAACTTCTCCATTCATACGAGAATATTTTATACTGTTTTTTCTCATATAAATCATCCCCCTATTCTTTTTTTAATGTACTCTCAAAATTCTTCGTTCAGAAGATTCTGAGAGTACATTTATATTGTATGAAACATAAACATTGCTGTCAAATCATAGGTATTGCCTTATAACAATCTCTTAGCTTCTAGGAACTTCCACCATGATATATGCTTCTACCTGGTCCTCTACCTTGATATCGTTAAATCCTTCAAATACAAGACCACATTCATATCCGGCAGCAACTTCTTTAACATCATCTTTAAATCTCTTAAGCGATGCAAGCTCACCCTCGAATATCTGCTCGCCCTCACGGCTTATTCTTACCTTACAATTTCTCTCAATCTTTCCGTCAAGTACATAAGAACCTGCGATCATTCCGACACCTGATGCCTTGAATGTCTGTCTTACTTCTGCATGACCGATTACTTTTTCCTCATATTCAGGATCAAGCATACCCTTCATTGCTGCCTCGATGTCTTCGATAGCATTATAGATTACCCTGTAAAGTCTTACATCTACTTTTTCTCTGTCTGCTATCTCTTTTGCTGTATTGTCAGGTCTTACATTAAATCCGATGATTATCGCATTTGACGCACTTGCAAGAGATACATCCGACTCATTGATAGCTCCAACTGCCCCGTGGATTATCCTTACGGCAACCTCATCATTGCTGAGTTTAAGAAGACTCTGTTTAACTGCTTCAACTGAACCCTGCACATCAGCCTTAACGATAAGGTTAAGCTCTTTGATATTTCCTGCCTGTATCTGAGAGAACAATCCGTCAAGTGTAAGTTTTGACTTGGTATCATCAAGTAGTTTTTCTCTTCCCTGTTCAATATATACCTCGGCAATGTTTCTTGCTTCTTTATCGCTGTCTGTCGCCATAAATATCTCGCCTGCATCAGGAACATCATGAAGTCCCAATATCTCAACAGGTGTTGATGGAAGTGCAGTCTTAACTCTCTTACCCTGGTCATCCATCATGGCTCTTATCTTACCATATGCAGCACCAACTGCGATATTGTCTCCGACATGGAGTGTACCCTTCTGGACAAGTACAGTTGCAACAGGTCCGCGTCCTTTATCAAGCTGTGCCTCGATAACGACACCTCTTGCTTTTCTGTTTGGATTTGCCTTAAGCTCAAGCACTTCGGCAGTAAGGATTATCATTTCAAGAAGCTGGTCGATACCCTCTTTTGTGTGGGCTGAAACAGGTACGAATACCGTATCGCCACCCCAGTCCTCTGCGATAAGACCATGCTCTGTAAGCTCCTGCTTAACTCTCTCGATATTTGCACTAGGCTTATCAATCTTGTTTACTGCAACGATTATTTCTACACCTGCTGCCTTAGCATGGCTGATAGCCTCTATAGTCTGTGGCATAACACCATCATCAGCCGCTACTACAAGTATAGCTATATCTGTTGACTGTGCACCACGCATACGCATTGAAGTAAATGCTTCATGTCCCGGTGTATCGAGGAATGTTATCTTCTCACCGTTTATCTCTGTCACATAGGCACCGATATGCTGTGTGATTCCGCCTGCTTCTCTTGATGTTACACTTGTTTCCCTGATTGCATCAAGAAGTGATGTTTTACCGTGGTCTACATGACCCATTACACATACTACAGGAGGACGCTTAACCATAAGGCTCTCGTCTTCTTCATCTTCTTTAAGTATCTCTGCTATCTTGTCAACCTTTTCTTCCATCTCAGCGATACAGTTATACTCAAGAGCGATTTCCTCTGCCTCCTCAAATGTTATCTCGTGGTTGAGTGTTACCACCTGACCGCGCATGAAAAGATTTTTGATAACAGTTGACGGTGTTACTTTCATTATATCTGAAAGTTCTTTGATAGTCATCTTTTCAGGAAGTGTAATAGTACGGATTCCATCTTCCGGCTCCTGTGGCTTTGCTATAGGTTCAGGCTTGATGAAAGCACCCTTACGATTTGGATCCTTTTTCTTCTTTCTGCCCTGCGTAAACATCTCTTCATCATCCATATCTCTGTCACGCTCTCTGCCATGTCTTTGTTTTGCACTTCTTGAATCCTTGTTTGCTCTCTGCTGTCTTGACTGCTTAACCTCAGATTTCATCGAATCCATAGGCATTGCAGGACCTCTTGAAAATCCGCCGCCGTTTCCGTTTCTATTTCTGTTGTCTCTGTTTCCACCGTTTCTGTTGTCACGATTTCCATTTCTGTTGTCTCTGTTTCCACCGTTTCTGTTGTCGCGGTTTCCGTTTCTGTTATCTCGGTTTCCACCGTTTCTGTTGTCGCGGTTTCCGTTTCTGTTGTCTCTGTTTCCACTGTTCCTGTTGTCACGGTTTCCGTTTCTGTTATCTCGGTTTCCACCGTTTCTGTTGTCACGGTTTCCGTTTCTGTTATCTCGGTTTCCACCGTTTCTGTTGTCGCGGTCATCTCTGTTTCCACCGTTTCTATTGTCACGGTCATCCCTGTTTCCACCGTTTCTGTTATCACGGTCATCTCTGTTTCCACCGTTTCTGTTATCACGATTTCCGTTATTTCTGTTCTCTTTGTTGTCTCTCTTTGTTTCTTTCTTAGTTTCCTGAGACTTTATTTCCTTTTCTGTTTCTGCTTCTTTCTTAGTTATATCTTTCTTTTCTTCAGCTTTCACAGTTTCCTCTTTTCCCTTTTTCTCTGTTTCCTTTGTCTCTTTTTCCGGCTTTGTCTCCTCAGCTTTTTCAATCTTCTTTTCAGTTTCAACAGCCGTCTTTTCTTTTATTTCTTCCTTTTCTGCCTTAGCTTCTTTTACTTCCTCTTTGACCTCAGCTTTTTTTACCTCTTTAGTCTCTTTCTCAGGCTCAGCTTTCTTTGCTGCTTTTGTTTCTTCCTTAACAGCCTTAGCCTCATCAGCTTTTTTTGAAGTTTCTGCTTTTGCTTCAGCTTTCTTTGGCTGTTCTTTTTTCTTTGCACTTTCTTTCTTTTTAGAATCTGATAAATGCTCTTTTGCGTGTTTTAACAAAAATCCTATAGCATCATCCTCTATAACACTCTGAGAGCCTTTAACCTCAAATCCGTTTTCCTGCAATAATGTAACAACATCTTTATTCTGTAAATTCGGAAACTGTCGCTGCATACTGCTGACAATTTCGTATATCTTCATTTTAGCCATATATTACCAAAACCTCCTAGTCTATATCCATTTTTTTCATAATTGCCTGTGCCAGACCACTATCAGTCACCGCCAGAGATGCCCGAAATGTTTTACCTGTTGCTTTTCCGAGTTCATCTTTCGTCCAACATTCTTTAATCGGCACATGATAAAACTCACACATATTTCTGAATTTTTTTTTGGTATTGTCAGATGCCTCCGCTGATACTATAACCAAAGATGCCATGCCTGACTTAACGGCATTTTCAGTCATAAATTCACCGCTTGCAATCTTTCCTGCTTTTGTCGCAAGACCTATCATACCAAGAGCCTTATCAACTTTCACCTTTAATCATCTCCTTTTCAAGTTCCTGATATATGTCCTTTGGAATCGGTGTCTTTAATGAGCGTTCTAAGGATTTTTTCTTAACCGCCTGCTTTAAACATTCAGTTGAATTACATATATATGCACCCCTGCCGTTTTTCTTTCCGGTAAAATCAACTGTTATCTCACCCTCCGGTGTTTTTATAACTCTAATAAGTTCTTTTTTGTCTTTTTTGTCGCCACAGCCTATACACTGACGTGTTGGCGTTTTCTTTCCGGCTAATGTATTACCCTTACCCAATTCTGACACCTCCTAAGTGTAACAATTATTCACATTTTATGTCTATCTTGTAACCTGTAAGTTTTGCTGCAAGTCTTGCATTCTGTCCCTCTTTGCCTATGGCAAGTGATAACTGATCCTGTGGAACAACGACGCTTGCAGTCTTTTCTTCCTCGTCTACATCAACAGATATGACCTTTGAAGGACTGAGTGCATTTTCTATAAGCACTGCCGGAGAATCACTCCAGTTGATAATATCTATCTTCTCACCACGAAGCTCCTCGACGATAGCATTAACTCTGCTTCCGTTTATACCTACACACGCTCCTATGGCATCTACATTAGGGTTGTCTGTTGAGACAGCCATCTTTGTACGCGAACCTGCTTCTCTTGCGATACTTCTTATCTCGACTGTTCCATCCTGTATCTCTGTTACTTCTTCTTCAAAAAGTCTCTTTACAAACTCAGGATGTGAACGCGAAACCGTAATCCTAGGCCCCTTTGTCGTATCCTTAACTTCAACGACATAAAGCTTGATATGTTCTGTCGGTTTGAAATGCTCGCCCTTGACCTGCTCACTCTCCATAAGGATGGCATCTACTTTTCCAAGATTTACACATATATTTTTTCCACTGTATCTCTGAACGATACCTGTGATAACCTCCCTCTCTTTTTCAAGATACTGAACATAGAGTACCTTTCTTTCTTCTTCCCTTATCTTCTGAACAACAACCTGCTTTGCTTTCTGTGCTGCAATTCTTCCGAAATTTTTAGGTGTGACCTCAACTTCAACGGTATCACCTATTTCAGTCTTGTCATGGACTAAGATTGCTTCCGTGATACCCATCTGTGTAGCTTCATCTTCAAGATCATCATCATCGACAACTTCTTTTATGGCAAATACCTTTACCTCACCCGTCTCTCTGTTGACATTTACCCTGATATTCTCTGATTTGCCAAACTGGTTTTTACAGGCAGCGAGAAGCGAATTTTCTATTGCTTCGAGAATAACTTCTTTACTTATCTGTTTTTCCTTTTCAATTATATCTAATGCCTCGATCAATTCAGACTTATCTGATTTTGTAGTTTTTTTAGCAGCCATTTTTGCCTCCTTATTCTTTATCATTTTAAAAATCTATTGTCAGTTTTACAGTTGAAATATCTTTTCTGTTTATAACATATTCGTTTGCAAAATCTGTTTCAAGAGTTATCGTGTCCTTGTCAAACTCTTTGAGCATACCTGTTATCTGCTTAACAGACATCTCTTTGCTGTTTCTTGGATTTGGAATCTTAACTGCTTTATAAAATTTCACATCCACATCTTCACCGATGCTTCTCTTAAAATCTTTTTCTTTCTTAAGCTGTCTTCCAAGTCCCGGTGAACTCACCTCAAGTATATATGCATCCGGAATGAAATCCTGTTCATCCATAATATCACTCCATGCACGGTTTACAAGTTCACAATCATCAAGCGTTATACCGCCCTCTTTGTCAACATAAGCACGCAGATACCAGTTTCCTGCCTCTTTTACATACTCTACATCGACCAGTTCAAAATTATTCTCTGTCATGATAGGTTCGAGAATTTTCTCTGTCCGTGTTTCATATTCTTCGCGTTTTGTCAAGCACATAACCTCTTTTCCACAAAATTAAAGAGTGGACTTGGCAGCCCACTCTAAGTATAATTACTTATTAACAATAAGATTTTATCACAAATTTCCATAATATGCAAGTGCTTTTTGGTCGATTTGCCTATATTTCTGGTATTTTTACATCAAAATGATATATTTTCCATATTTTAATCAAAGGACTGAATGCCATTTCTCAGATTTAAACAGCATAGCATTATCTCATACTTTGACATTTATTCCGACTGATATTCCTGCTGATATAACAATCCTCGTCTCAAAACCATTCTTGAACAAATTATCTTCCGCTGCCCTTGCATCAGCATACTTTTCATATCTGCCGTGGCATACACTGTAAAGTCGGCCGCTCTTTTCAACAAAACAGTCAAAGCCGAGTTTCTGGACATTTTTTGCAAGTTTGTCGGCATTTTCATAATGTCTGAACAGCCCCATCTGTACCGAAAATCTCTCAGAAACGCTGCTTAAATCAGCAGCAGTTCCACTATCTATTCTATTTTTTTCAGCTTTGAACCCGACAGCAGTTTCATCTTTTGCAGCAGTTTTATTTCTATTCAGTGCGATTGCCGTTTTGCTCTCTGACATCATTGAAACTCCCGTTCCTGCTGCCCCCGACACCGTTCTTACGATGGCATCCGCTATTCCTCCTGCTATCTCATCGTTTTTTTCGTCAAACAGCCTGTTATCCGCATCAGTATTTATAAATCCCGTTTCAATAAGCACCGCAGGCATCCTTGTTCCTCTGAGTACCGCAAGATTTGGTCTTTCGATTATACCAAGATCTTTAAATCCCACATTTACAAGTTCTTTATTTATATTTTGTGCCATAACAAGCGGTATTCCCTCTGCTGAATACACAAGCGTCTGAATGCCTGAATATGTATCAGGCATCGGGCTTGAATTTCTGTGAAATGATACAAAATAGTCGGCATCACTCCTGTTTGCTATACCTGCTTTCTGGTTTGGACTCTGGTAAATATCTTCCGTTCTCGTATAAATAACATTCACACCTCTGTCCTCAAGTTCCTGACCAACCTTGAGCGTCAGACTAAGATTGTCATCTTTTTCTTTTCTTCCGTTAAACATCGCTCCATTGTCAAAACCTCCGTGACCGGCATCAAGCATTACTGTAGCCAATTTTTCCACCTCAAAAACTTTTTGTATCTATTATATTCATGTATGGGTGATAATTGATAAAATTATTTTTTTAATATTCAAAATTTAAGGCAATAAACTTGACAAGAGCAGGAGAATACCTTCTCCCGCTCTTAATTTGCAAATTTTTTAATTCAATTTTTTCTTTTAAGCCATACTTTTTTGCATACTTTAAAATCTTAGTTTACACTTTAATTTTTCTTAAATTCAAGAAGCTCAAGCCCCTCATTATCCTCTAATACCATTCTTATCATCCACTCATTTACAAATAGCAATAAAGGATTTCCCTTCATGTCTTTTACGGCTTTAACATTGTTCATCCGCTTAAGTTTTGTCACATCTGTTGACGGGTCACCTACCCATCTGATGTATTCATAAGGAAGTGCTTCAAGGCGTATCTCACATCCGTATTCATTTTCAAGACGGTATTTAAGCACATCAAACTGAAGCACACCTACAACACCTACGATTATCTCTGACATTCCCGCCGAAAACTCCTGGAAAATCTGTATCGCACCCTCCTGTGCTATCTGGGTTATACCTTTTACAAACTGCTTACGCTTCATGGAATTAAGCTGTATAACCCTGCAGAAATGCTCCGGTGCAAATGTAGGTATTCCTTCATATTCATACTTATGTCCAGGCATCGTTATCGTATCACCGATAGAGAATATACCAGGGTCGAATACACCGATAACATCACCGGCATACGCTTCCTGTATGACCTGTCTGTCCTGTGCCATTATCTGCTGCGGCTGTGAAAGTTTGAGTTTTCTTCCACTCTGGACATGATAAACATCTTTATCTGCGTTGAACTTGCCTGAGCAGATACGCATAAATGCTATTCTGTCTCTGTGTGCCTTGTTCATATTTGCCTGTATCTTAAATACAAACGCTGAAAACGGCTCCGATACCGGGTCGATAAGCCCCCCATCTGACATTCGCGGAAGTGGTGATGATGTCATTTCAAGGAAATATTTAAGGAAAATTTCTATACCAAAAGTATTTAATGCAGAACCGAAAAATACAGGTGAGAGTTCTCCCTTGCTTACTTTCTCCATATCAAGCTCATCACTTGCACCGTCAAGAAGTTCAATCTCATCAACAAGCTGGTCATAGAGATTGTCCGGAACAATCTTTCGTAACTCGGGATCGTCAATCGCATAATCTGTTTCTGCCGCTGATTTTGCACCGCCTGTTGAAACAGCTTCAAAAGTCCTGACTGTCTTTGCTTTTCTGTCAAATATTCCTTTAAACTCCTTACCTGAACCGATAGGCCAGTTTATTGGGCAGGTTCTTATTCCGAGAACGGTTTCTATATCATCGAGAAGTTCAAACGAATCTTTTGCGTCTCTGTCCATCTTGTTTATAAATGTAAAGATAGGAATATGACGCATAACACATACCTTGAAAAGTTTTATCGTCTGTGCCTCAACACCCTTTGATGCATCAATAACCATCACGGCTGAATCTGCCGCCATAAGCGTTCTGTAAGTATCCTCCGAGAAATCCTGGTGTCCCGGTGTATCAAGGATATTTATGCAAAATCCATCATAATTAAACTGCATAACTGAAGAAGTAACAGAGATACCACGCTCTTTCTCAATCTCCATCCAATCCGATACGGCATATTTTGAATTTGCTTTTCCCTTAACCGAGCCTGCCGTATTTATGGCTCCTCCATAAAGAAGAAACTTCTCAGTAAGAGTTGTTTTACCTGCATCAGGATGAGAAATAATCGCAAAAGTTCGTCTTTTCTCAATTTCTGATTTTATATTATCAGCCATCATAACCTCTTTTCCACAAAAAATTACAGCTCACATATTTTATGTGTGAACCGTAATTTTTAATCATTTTTTATTTATCTGCTCTCTATAAGATGAACGCTTTTGCGTTCATCATTTCATAATCAAGCTTATATCTTTACATTGAAGTTTCGCTAGAAACTTCTAAGATGAACGCTTTTGCGTTCATCATTTCATCTGTTTTATATAAGCTTCATAACCTATCTTGCCAAGTTTCTCGTCTTTTGCAACTACCTGGTCTTTAAGTTCTTCCTTATAATTTGCAAGTTTCTCTCTAAGCTCCTTATCAGAGATAGAAAGCATCTTTGCTGCAAGAATAGCTGCATTTGCTGCTCCGTTTATAGCCACTGTCGCAACAGGTATTCCTGAAGGCATCTGTACAATCGAATAAAGCGAGTCAACTCCGCCAAGTGACTTCGTATGGATAGGAACTCCTATTACCGGAAGCGGGAACATTGCTGCACACATACCTGGAAGATGAGCTGCTCCACCTGCACCTGCTATGATAACCTCAATGCCTTTGCTCTCTGCACTCTTTGCATACTCGACAAATACATCCGGTTCTCTGTGTGCTGATATTACTTTCATCTCATAGTCAATACCAAACTTTTCAAGCATCGCTGCTGCCTTTGACATAACCGGTAAATCTGAATCGCTTCCCATTAAGATACTTACTTTAGCCATTTTGTATTTCCTCCATTGTTTAAAATATTATAATGCTGGGGGCAAAAGGTGCTCTGCCCTTAACTGATGCCACAAATTGCTCCATTGCTAAACAACTTGAGCAATCCTGTATATTTACAATCAAATCTGATTTCTGTCTGCTTTAAAGCAGAAACTCTGACAAAATATAATTACTTAAATCAATTCCTTTATCTGTCAGATAAATTCTATCACTATTATCATTTTCAGACAATAGGTTATTTTTTATAAATTTATCTATCACATCACCGTAAATTTCATCAATACTGTAATTAAACCTGTTCTTAAACTCCGTTTTTGACACACCGATGCACTTCCTAAGACCGACAAACATAAATTCTTCCATCTTTGCTTTTTCTGTCAGCTTCTCATAACTTTCAACTTTACTTTTTATTTCCGTATCAAAATCACAGCCAACCGTGGAAGTTTTCATCCTGTTTTTTCCATTTTCTTTGTCTGAAACTATCGCATCACAAGAAAATATATTCAATTCGTTTACTTTATCAGAACACATAACATCCTGATATTTCTTCATTTCTGGGAAGTTTGAAAATCTCGCTCCCTCAAAATATGATGAGGCACCAAGCCCTATACCGATATAATCGTCAAGATTCCAATAGACGAGATTATGCTTACATTCCCTGTCTTTTTTGCAATAGTTTGATATTTCATATCGGCGGTACCCGTTTTCTTCAAGGAATTTTTTTGTATAAGAATACATCTGCCTGTCTGTATCTTCATCAGCAATATCAAGAACACCATCCTCATACATCTTATAAAAGACCGTTCCCGGCTCGATTATAAGACTATATGAAGAAATATGTTCCGGCTTCAATGACACAACACGCTCAAGAGTTTTTCTGTAACTCTCGAAACTCTGCTTAGGAATGTCACTCATTAAATCTATATTTATATTATCGAAATCAGCACCCCTGAGCAGATGATAACTCTCAAGAAATTCCTCGTAGGTATGAATTCTCCCAAGAAGTTTAAGTTCCTTGTCAACTGTGCTCTGAAGTCCGAGACTCACCCTGTTCACACCCATCTTTTTGATTGCATTTATCTTTTCATTGTCAAGAGTTCCCGGATTTGCTTCTATCGTAAACTCTGCATTATCGTCAATATCAAACTGCCTTATAATATCTCCAAGCCGTTCAAGTTCCGATGCCGAAAGGCAGGTTGGCGTACCGCCGCCGACAAAAACAGTCTTAATCCTGTATCTGCCTGAAAGTTTATTTTTCCAAAAAATACTCTCCCTGTAAAGGGCATCAAGGTATTTTCTTTTCGTATCATCATCAGAACTAAACGAAAGAAAATCACAGTAATTACATTTTTTCACGCAAAACGGGATATGGACATATAACGCAATATCTTTTTGCATTTACAAATACCTACCCTTTTATCTTAGTTTTAGATACGATGTTTTACTCCTCATCAAGTTTCAATACACTCATAAATGCCTGCTGCGGGATTTCTACATTTCCAAACTGGCGCATCCTCTTTTTACCTTCTTTCTGTTTTTCAAGAAGTTTTCTCTTTCTGGAAATATCACCACCGTAACATTTGGCAAGTACATCTTTTCTCATTGCCCTTACTGTCTCTCTTGCTATTACTTTTCCTCCGACTGCCGCCTGAATAGGTATTTCAAAAAGCTGTCTCGGTATCTCATTTTTAAGTTTCTCACACATCTTTCTTCCACGCTCGTATGCCGTGTCTGCATGAAGTATAAATGAAAGTGCGTCTATTTCTTCTTTATTTATAAGAATATCAAGTTTTACAAGTTTTGACGGAACATATCCATTCATCTCATAATCAAGCGAAGCATATCCTCTTGAACGGGATTTGAGTGCATCAAAGAAATCGTAAATAATCTCATTGAGCGGCAAGTCATATTTAAGAAGTGCTCTCGACTCCTCCATGTATTCCATTCCAATATAAACTCCTCGTCTTTCCTGACAAAGTGTCATTATCGCACCTACAAACTCCTTAGTAACCATTATCTCTGCTGAAACCATAGGTTCTTCCATATGCTCTATTTCTGACGGGTCAGGAAGATTTGACGGATTTGTAACCTCTATCATTTCACCGTTTGTCTTGTAAACATGATAGATAACACCAGGTGCTGTCGTTACAAGGTCAAGATTGTACTCTCTCTCTAATCTCTCCTGAATTATCTCAAGATGCAAAAGACCAAGAAATCCGCATCTGAAACCAAAACCAAGTGCAATGGATGTCTCAGCTTCAAACTGTAGTGCCGCATCATTTAATTGAAGTTTTTCAAGTGCATCCCTAAGGTCAGGATATTTCGCACCATCAGCCGGATAAAGTCCGCAATAGACCATCGGCTGGACTTTTTTATATCCCGGAAGTGCCTCGTCACAAGGATTTTCTTCAAGCGTGACCGTGTCACCTACTCTTGTATCACTTACATTTTTAAGACTTGCCGTGATATAGCCTACCATACCTGCCGAAAGCTCATCAGACGGAATAAACTGACCCGCTCCAAAAATACCGACCTCGACAACATCTGCTTTTGCCCCTGTTGCCATCATTTTTATCTCGTCACCCTTTTTGACACAGCCGTCAAATATACGGCAGAATATGATAACACCCTTATAAGCATCATATAATGAGTCAAAAATAAGTGCCTTAAGCGGCTTGTCTACATCTCCTGACGGTGCAGGAATCTTCTTAACTATCTGCTCTAAAACTTCATCTATGTTTGTTCCCATCTTTGCGGAGATAAGAGGTGCATCCTCGGCATCAAGACCGATAACATCCTCTATCTCGCTCTTAACTCTCTCAGGCTCGGCACTAGGCAGGTCTATCTTATTTATGACAGGCATTATCTCTAGGTCATGGTCAAGTGCAAGATAGCAGTTTGCAAGTGTCTGTGCCTCTATACCCTGTGCCGCATCAACAATAAGTATGGCACCCTCGCAGGCAGCAAGGCTTCTTGAAACCTCATAGTTAAAATCCACATGACCCGGTGTGTCAATAAGATTAAATATATATTCCTCACCATCTTTTGCCTTATATACGATACGCACTGTCTGTGCCTTTATCGTGATACCACGCTCTCTCTCAAGCTCCATATTGTCAAGAACCTGTGCCTGCATCTCCCTGCTCGTAAGGAGTCCCGTCTTTTCAATGATACGGTCTGCAAGCGTAGATTTACCGTGGTCTATATGTGCTACGATACAAAAATTTCTGATATTGGACTGTTTAATTCTCTCCATTGTATTCCTCCGCTGTTTTTTTCCATTGTTTTTTATTGTATCACATACGACGGTTATCAGTCAAAACATTTAGGTTTCCGTAACAGTTCAGTCATAAAAAGATAAGCCTGTTACTACCGTCCGTCTATCAGCACCTCTTTGTCGCAGTTTAAAAAACAAACTGCAACAGATTTTGGCAATGCTTCGCATCCTAAATTGCCAAAATCCTCACACGAAACTTTTTCTTACGATATTTTCGGTTCCGAAAATATCTACCGTCCATCTATCAACACCTCTTTACCTCTAAACGCAAATCCATAGTGATGTATATTTTCTTCTTTTACACCTCTTTTTATAAGCTCTGCATTATAGTTTTTTTCTTCTATCTGCTTTAATGCTGCTGCGACTGTTTCTTCAAGTGAGTTTTCTTTTCTAGGATTTATCACTTTAAATTCTATTACGATGCCTGGCAGTTTTTCATTTGTTTTGTCTATTGGTTCAAGCATTATGTCATATCGACCGTAACCGCTTTCACGGTTTGAGGTAATGATGTAGTTTTCTGTCTGGTCTACTATAAGACCAAGTACAAATCCGTGAAAAAAGTTTTCCGGTGCTTTCCTTTCTGAATTATGTTTTCCTGAGTCAAATGAACTAAATGTATTCAATGCTACATCATTCATGTACTCATTCATGCTCTCTATATCACTACTTATGAGTGCTCTTATAAACTCATTTGTTTCATGCTTTGCGGGACTGAACCATCTGAGTATCATTTTTCTGAACATAAACAATATCTCACGGTTTGTCAATGCAAGTTCATATTCATTATCGCTTTCTCTTATCAGATTCAACTCTTCTGACGAAACAACTTTCAAATAGCCGCTCGCAAGCATAAGACTCCACACAGCATCTTCTGAATAATCAAGTTCAGAGAATACTATCTGTTCATCTATAACGACATTTATTTTTTCACCCCTGATAAGATTTTCTACCATTGTTTTTATATATGAGCTTCCTTTTTGAACAAGACTGTTTATTAGTCCATTTGAACTTGAGTCAGCCCAATACAATGCGATTTTCTTTTTATCCAGATAATTAATTATCGACCACGGATTATAAATATCACTTTTTTCTCCAAATTTAAAGCCATCATACCATGTTTTCACAATTTCTTTTTCATCTGGCAGCCCCTGTTCATCAAGGGCGTTAAACACCTCTTTTTCAGTAAATCCAAATGAAGTCTCATATTTTGGTGATAATGTCGTAACTACTTCAAGATTATTCAAATCAGAAAATATGCTTTCTTTCGATACCCTCGTTATACCTGTCATTATCGCTCTTTCGAGATATGGATTTGTCTTAAATGTCGCATTAAAAAGACTTCTTGTAAAAGCTACAAGTTCTTCCCAGTACCCGTTTACATAAGCCTCCTGCATAGGTGTGTCATACTCATCAAGAAGTATGATTACTTTTTTGCCATAATAACGGCTGAGATAGTGAGAAAGATTATTTAAAGCCTCTTGAGCTGTCTCATCATCCATCCCCACTCGAACAGATTTGTATTGCAGCCTTTCATTTTCATTATACAAATCACTTTTCATTATATAATCAAATACATTATATAAATTTATAAGCTCGTTTTTTATCTGTTTTACTGCACTCTTATAAGTATTCTGTTTTATCTTGGCAAAACTTAAAAACATCACCGGATATGTCCCTTGCAATTTGCGATATTTTTCATCATTCCATATTTCAAGACCCTCAAATAAATCCCCTCTATCCTTATATTTGTTCGAGAAAAAACATTCAAGCATACTCATGTTTAATGTTTTTCCAAAACGGCGTGGGCGTGTTATAAGTGTAACTGTATCGTCATTGTCCCACCATTCTCTTATAAAATTTGTCTTGTCTATATAAAAATTATCTTTTTCCCGTATTGACTCAAAACTCTGATTTCCTATACTTATAACCTTTGCCATATGCACCTCTCCTGTTTATATTTCAAATCAAACTCCGTATTTATCATCTATCTGCCGTCTATCAATACTTGTTACAGTTTAAAAAACATAAACTGTAACAGATTTTGGCAATGCTTCGCATCCTGAATTGCCAAAATCCTTACACGATACTTTTTTCTTACGCTATTTTCCGTTCCGAAAATATCTATCTGCCATCTATCAATACTTCTTTGCCTTTAAATGCAAAACCATAGTGATGTATATTTTCTTCTTTCACACCTCTTTTTATAAGCTCTGCATTATAGTTTTTTTCTTCTATCTGCTTTAATGCTGCTGCGACTGTTTCTTCAAGTGAGTTTTCTTTTCTAGGATTTATCACTTTAAATTCTATTACGATACCCGGATATTTTTCATTTGTTTTGTCTATCGGCTCTAGCATTATGTCATACCGTCCGTAGCCGCTTTCACGGTTTGATGTGATGATATAGTTTTCTGTCTGGTCTACCATAAGACCTAAGACAAAACCATGGAAAAATCTCTCAGGCTCCTCATCAGACGGAGTATTTCCTGTATCGAAATAGCTAATTGTTTTCAAAGTCACTTTATTCATGTATGCATTCATACTTTCTATATCTCCACTTATGAGTGCTCTTATAAACTCATTTGTTTCACGCTTTGCAGGACTAAACCATCTGAGTATCATTTTTCTAAACATAAATAATATTTCACGGTTTGTCAAAGCAAGTTCATATTCATTATCGCTTTCTCTTATCAGATTCAACTCTTCTGACGAAACAAC
>NZ_QUJS01000017.1:0-8849 GCF_003480745.1 Clostridium sp. AM27-31LB
TTTGTGCTATTCTTAGTGATGATAGGATTAATAACCGAGCAGTTAAAACCCTTATCACGAAGATAGCAGAAGAGTGGGTAATGATAAATTCCCGTGGATTCGAGGAAAATGCGACTTTCCAAAGAATACAACTCTTCTGCTTCTTTTATTTTAGAAACAGCGGTTGTAAGGGAATCAATACTGTTATGTAGGATTTTGAAAGGTTTTCCTACGAATTGTTGGTTTGGAAGTGCTATAGACATCCAGGAGAAGTCAGCACCGACATCAATACCAACAGAGATGAATAGTTCATCAAGATTAAAAATAACTTTGTTTGACATGAGCAAAAGCTCCTTTCTGATAGGAATCCATTTCCAATCTGGCAGGTACACAACCTAGCGCGTTATTCGGGTATTGCCTTCCGGCTCCCAACCAGCTAAAACATAAAACCCTGTCGAATGGACTAATTGACTTAATTACAGGTATCCACAGATAATCAGTGTCCCGAGGAGGAATACATTCTTTGTCCTATCCTAAGAGATGATACCTTATGTTTTATCTGGTGTCTATCAGGAACCGTCAGACATGATCATTATTACGGATAACATCTGATGAAGGAAGAATCCCTTCTTCTGTTATCTGATTTATAGAAATTTATTAACCAAGTAGTCTTGTTTGACTACATCATTATTATACTAGGGAGGAATGATTATGAGCATAAGATTAAAAAAATTATTGGCGCTATCATTGAGTATTTCTTTAGCTGCAACAGGTATTATTACTGATGTTGGAGAGAATAGTATATTTGCGGCAGCAGCATCAAAAACAACAGAGGTTAAAGTAAAAAAAGTACAGATTACGGTTGCACAGAAAAAGACGATAAAAGCACCAAAAAGTGAGAAAAAGGCAGTATGGAGTATTGTAAGTGGACAGCAGAATATATCGGTGATAAAAAAAGGCAAGGGAGAAATAAAGATAAAAGCACAAAAATCTGGAAGTGTAAAGTTGCAGGCAAAACAGGGGAAGAAAAAAACTACTTATGATATAACAGTAAAAAAACAGGCACCTAAAAAATCAGAAGTAAAACAGCTTAGAAAATTATATATAGATTGTTTTTGGAAAGCACAGGAAGAGTCACCATATGATTGGGGATGGAGAAAAAACAGTGATGTTACAAAATTAAAATGGTTCTCAGACTGGGTATCATGGGATGATTACGGATATGTAAAGGGGATTGTTTTGGACAGTATGTCAATAACAACACCATATTTTATAGGATATGATATAGAACCAGATGTAAAACTGCCAACATTTAAAAAGATACAGTATTTTGGTTCAGTTACCGGAAATGGTTTGAAAAGCGTTGACTTAGGAAATAATCCGACATTGAAATATTTCTTTTTAAAACAGGGATACGGGGAATATTGGGACGAGCAGGAATATGCTGAATTAAAAGAAATAAATGTTTCAGGGTGCAAAAATCTTGAAAATTTTTATGTTAGAATGACATACAATATAAAAAAATTAGACTTATCAAGTAACTGTAAAATTGAAACAATTAATATCTCTGATACTCCGCTTGACGAGTTGAAGATGCCTAAAACAGAATGTTTAAAAGAATTTTATATGAATGGTTCAAGAATAAATGAATTAGATTTAAGTAATTGTACTAATATGAAGAAAATAGGAATTATGGGATGCAATCCTCAAAGTGTGACAATATCATTAGGGAACAAAACAAATAAAGAAATATCAGACTTTGACATAGCAGTAGGTTCCACTGAAGGAGAAACAAGCGTGAGATTTGTTGCGAACAGGGAAATATCGGAAGTTCCAAAAGTAAGATATGAATACGAATATTTAGGATATATAGATGGCGGATTGAAATTTCTGAAAAAATGTGTTAAGTTTATAGAAAAAAATGGAAAAATATATTTTAAATTATTGTAGATTGGGATAGTAAAAATGATTAAATTTTTATCAAAAAACAGGTATAAGAATGAAAAAATGAAGTTGATAGGGAAACATTCATAAAAAACTTAAAGAATTAAATAAAATGTATTTAAAGATAAAAAAATAAAAAAATTCTGATGATGCTAAAACATTGGCTTTATGGCTTATAGCTTCTTATGATATTTTGGAGGAAAGAAAAGACAATGCGAAACAACTATCAGATTTATTGACTGCAATAGAATTGCTAAAAGAGTCTCCTTTAGATGAAGGTGGAGCAGCAGGTGCTTATATTTTAAAATTTGTCAGGGCAAATGATTTACATAATAAATAAAATAACTGCAACAAAACACAAAAATATCTGTCTTATATTATAAGAATAATTATAAAAATATAAGGCAGATGTTTTTACATGGGAGGGAGGAATGATTATGAGCATGAGATTAAAAAAATTATTGGCATTATCATTGAGTGTTTCTTTAGTTTCAACAGGTATTTTCGTTGATGTTGGAATGAGAAGTGTGACTGCAGTAGCATCAAAAACAAAACAGGCTAAGGACAAGAAGAATGTAAAAAAAGTAAAAGTAACGGTTGCACAGAAAAAGACGATAAAAGCACTAAAAAGTGAGAAAAAGGTAGTATGGAGTATTGTAAGTGGACAGCAGAACATATCAGTAATAAAAAAAGACAATGGAGAAATAAAAATAAAAGCACAAAAATCTGGAGGTGTAAAGCTACAGGCAAAACAGGGGAAGAAAAAAACTATTTATAATATAACAGTAAAGAAACAGGCACCTAAAAAATCAGAAATAAAACAGCTCACGAAATTTTATAAGGAGTGTTTTATAAAGAGTTCAAAGGAGATGGGAAATGATTGGTATGCAGAAGGAGATGATTTTCTGCATGACAAATGGATAGAATGGGATGATTATGGATATATCAGAGGAATGTCACTTGAGGCTAAAGAAATACTTACAGAAATTAATTTACCACGGTTTAAAAAAATACAGTATTTTGGTTCAGTTACCGGAAATAATTTGAAAAGCATTGACTTAGGAAATAATCCGACATTGAAATATTTCTTTTTAGATGTTGGATATGGAGAGTCTGCAGAAGAAGGAAATTATCCATATTTAAACAGAATAGATTTTTCAGGATGTCAAAATTTAGAAGGAGTGTATATAAATTCGGTCTTTAATATAAAGCAGATAGATTTATCAAATAACAGAAAAATTAAGACAGTTAATATTTCTCATACACCACTTGACGAATTGAAAATGCCTAAAACATATTGTTTAAAAGAATTTTATATGAATTGGTCAAGAATAAATGAATTGGATTTAAGTAATTGTACCAATATTCAGAAAATAGGGATTATAGGATGCAATCCTCAAAGTGTGACAATATCACTAGGAAACAAAACAGATAAGGAAATATCAGAGTTTGATATAGATGTATATTCTGCGGATGTAGAAACGAGCGTAAGATTTGTTGCAAACAGAGAAATATCAGAGATTCCGAAAGTAAGGTATGAATACGGATATTTAGGATATATAGATGGTGGATTAGATTTTTTGCGTAACTGCATATAAAATATGCGAAAAAACGGAGAAGAGTATCTCAAGTTACCGCAATTAAAAACGGAAAAACACAATGTATGTGGTAAATTACAATAAAATAGCAATAATTGCAACAACTTTAGAAAATATCTGTCTTATATTATAAGAACAATTATAAAAATATAAGGCAGATGTTTTTACATGGGAGGGAGGAATGATTATGAGCATGAGATTAAAAAAATTACTTGTATTATCATTGAGCGTTTCTTTAGCTTTAACAGATATTTTTACTGCTGTTGGAATGAGAAGTGTGACTGCAGCAGTATCAAAAACAAAACAGGTTAAAGGCAAGAATGTAAAAAAAGTAAAAGTAATGGTTGCACAGAAAAAAACGATAAAAGCACCAAAAAGTGAGAAAAAGGCAGTATGGAGTATTTTAAGTGGAAAGCAGAATATATCGGTGATAAAAAAAGGCAAGGGAGAAATAAAGATAAAAGCACAAAAATCTGGAAGTGTAAAGTTGCAGGCAAGACAGGGAAAGAAAAAAACTATTTATAATATAACAGTAAAAAAACAGGCACCTAAAAAATCAGAAGTAAAACAGCTCACGAAATTTTATAAGGAGTGTTTTATAAAAAGTTCAAAGGAGATGGGAAATAACTGGTATGCAGACGGTGATGATTTTCTGCATGACAAATGGATAGAATGGGACGATTATGGATATATTAGAGGAATGTCACTTGAGTCTACAGATACATTTACAGAAATTGATTTGCCGCGGTTTAAAAAAATAAAATATTTTGGCTCTTTTTGGGGAATGAGTAAACTGAAAAAGCTCGATTTGGGAAATAACCCTACATTGGAATGTGTTTTTCTCAAAAATGTAAATGTAGAAGATGATACAATTTTTGAAAATCTCAAGGAGGTAAATGTTTCAAAATGTAAAAATTTACGAGTAATAGATATTGAGCAGGCTGGAGAGAAATTTACAGAGCTTGATTTATCATCAAATGATAAACTTAACAGCTTAGGGTTAGAAGGTCTTAGAGGATTAAAACAACTGAAAATGCCGGAAACAGATAATTTGAAAGAACTTGTTGTGAAAGAGACAGCTTTGGAAAGTTTAGATATAGAAAAATATACGAAATTAGATAAAGTGTGTGTTGGTGGCAATCAATTTAATACATTGAAAATAAACATGGAGCAGAAGACAGAAAAAGATATAGAAAATATGTATTTGCTTTTTGATAATAATTTAAAGGTTGATTTTATTTCAAGTAAAAATGGTATAGTTCCTAATATAAAAAGACTGGATAACCATGATCTTTGGGCTGGAATTGTTTTTTCAAATTATGTTGTTACCGATTATGAGATACCTGAATGTTGGTAATAAAAAGGGGAGCAAGGACAGATAGCAGAGCGAATCGTAAAAGACTGCCCGACCGTAAGTGTGTTATGAAAAGTTGAAATAACTGCAACAAAACACAAAAATATCTGTCTTATATTATAAGAACAATTATAAAAATATAAGGCAGATATTTTATTAGTGTACTGTATCAATGATTTTCAGTTAAATAATGTAGATTGAAATTTAAATAAATTATTTGGCGAAATATCAATGATTACACACTGGGAGGGAGGAATGATTATGAGTATGAGATTAAAAAAATTATTAGCATTATCACTAAGTATTTCTGTCGCTGCAACAGGTTTATTTGACGACATAGGAGCAAAAAATGCCGATGCAGCAGTGGTGGCAAAGCAGAATAAAAACAGCCGGTATATAAATTTTGGAGGAAAAGGTACATTAAAAATAGGCAGTAAAGCAAAGGGAGTAGCCGAAAATAATGCTTATTTTTTTAATAACCATATTTCTTCAGTAAAAGTTTCAAAAAAGAATAAATATTTAAAAGCACAAGATGGAGTTTTATACAGTAAAGATATGAAAATACTGTACTATTATCCGGCAATGAAACAAAACAAAAAATTTACTATTCCATCAACAGTGACAAGGGTAGTAAGATATGCATTTGCAAATAACAATTTTCTTGAGCAGTTAAACATGGGAAAAAATGTAAAATATGTGGGTACCAAAGCATTTTCAGAGTGCAGCAGATTAAAAAATATTACATGGAAATGCAAGGCACAGACTATACCTGCCGGATGTTTTGAAAAGTGCCATAGTCTGAAAAACATTAAACTTGGGGATAATGTGAAAAACATTAAGACAGGAGCATTTAAGCAGTGCAGCAGTCTGAACAGGATTTACATTCCAAGAGGTGTAAGTGAAATAGAGGATTATGCGTTTAGCGGTGCCGGAAAGGAATTTTTTGTAGCAGGAAACAATATAGATTATTCATCTAATAAAGGTGTATTGTTTACAAAAGATATGTCAGGACTGGTTGCATATCCAGGCACAAAACAGGGCGGATATATATTACCTGATACGGTTGACGATATTTGTGCGGGAGCATTTAGTAATAGCGTAGGATTGACAGAAATAACATTTGGAAAAAATATTTATGCTGTTGATATGGGGTGGTTTGATAAATGTGCAAATCTGAAAAGGATAAATATGCCACCGGAATTGCAGAGTGTTGATTCATATGTGGAGTATAGTGGATTAGAATCTCTTGAAAAAGTGACATTGTCTGAAAGTAATAAATATTTTTCAATATATGATGATACATTATATTCAAAAGATTACAAGACACTTTATGTAATGCCTTTTGGAAAAAGCAGCTTAGAACTTGCACCGCAGGTCGAGAGCATAGTTTATTTGGATATGATAAATGACAGATATAAAAATGTTCTGACAAAAAATTCATTTTCAGAGATAAATATATCTTCACAAAATCAATACTTTGTAACAGTTGACGGTGTTTTATATGACAAGGATATAACAAAGATAATGTTATTACCGGGTAAAATGACAAGTTATAAGATGCCTGCAACAGTCAATGATATAACAGGAATTTTAAATGGGTTTTTTGGAGAGACAGAGGACAATATTGCAAATAATAGTCTTTCGGACATAAGCGTAGAAAAAGAAAATTTATTGTATGTGTCAAAAGACGGAGTATTATTTAGTAAGGACATGAATAAGCTTTATGTTTATCCGCAGGAGAAAAAAGGTAATTATACATTACCGGATGAAACGACATTGATGGATATGTTTGCATTTACAGAGGCAAGAGGACTTACCGGACTTACGATTTCTGAAAATTGTGACAGGATTTATATGGATATATCGGGATGTGCGGCTCTTAAAAAGATTACGGTGAAAGATGGTGTAGATACATTCAGGATAAAAGCGGCGGAAACACTTAATATAAGCAGTTTAAAACTTGGAAAAGATGTTTCGGATATTTGTTTACGGGGGAATTTGAACAAGGCTCATAATACGGTTATATCATCGGCTGCAAAAGGGAAAGATGCGGTTGAAGTATTAACGGGAATACAGGCGGCAGCGGGAGAAGGTGATGAGGAAATTGAATTTTTGACATTTAAAGATATGAGCAGGTATGTTGAATTTATGGGATATAGATTTAAATAAAGTTTGAAAAATAAGTCATTTTGAGTATATCAAGATGGCTTATTCTTTACAGAAATATGTCCAAATGTTAGAATGTAGCTAAACAAAATGAGTTTTTTGTTTGTGTTATCGGTAGGCAGCAGAGCGGATTGCAAATAGCTGCTTAATTGTATTAAGAAAGCATTACATTGGACAATGGCAGGGATTTACAGTGACAATAACAAAATAACAGGAGGATGGATATGGCAAGAACGGTAAGTATAGGAACTCAGGACTTTGAGAAAATGATACAGAGAAACTGTTTTTATGTAGACAAAACAGGTTTTATAAAAGAATGGTGGGAGAGTGAAGATGAGGTTACACTTATAACAAGACCACGCCGTTTTGGAAAAACATTAAACATGAGTATGCTGAACTGTTTTTTCTCAAATAAGTATGCGGACAGAGGGGAATTATTTGAGAAACTTGAGATATGGAAAGATGGGAAATATCGTGAAATACAGGGAACATATCCAGTGATATTTATGAGTTTTGCTGAGATAAAACAAAATAATTATAATGATGCGGTTGAGAAAATTAAGAGAATAATATGTGAGATGTGTCAGCAGTTTGATTTTTTGAAAAACTGGGATGGATTAACAGAAACAGAAAAGAAAAACATAAGTAATATCAGTTATGATATGAGTGATGTTATGGCACAGGATTTAATAAAAAATATGTCAAATTATCTCAGCCGATATTATGGGAAAAAGGTTATAATTCTTCTTGATGAATATGACACTCCGATGCAGGAGGCGTATGTAAATGGATACTGGGAAGAACTTGTTGCATTTACAAGAAGCCTTTTTAATTCAACATTTAAGACAAATCCGTATTTAGAGCGAGCGATAATGACAGGTATAACGAGGGTATCGAAAGAGAGTATTTTCTCAGACCTTAACAACCTTGAGGTAGTTACGACACTGACTCCAAAGTATGAAACTGCATTTGGATTTACGGAAGAAGAAGTGTTTAGGGCATTAGATGAACAGGGACTTTCTGACAAAAAGAACGATGTTAAGATATGGTATGACGGTTTTAGATTTGGCAGTAAAAATGATATTTATAATCCGTGGTCGATAATAAATTGTCTGGATAAGAAAAAAATAGCATTGTATTGGGCGGAGTCAAGTTCAAATGGTTTGATAAACAGCTTAGTGCAAAAGGGAAGTTCAAATATAAAAATGATGGTTGAAGAACTTATAAATGGCTCAACAATCAATGTGCCGATAGATGAACAGATAGTATTTTCAGAACTTGATTATTCGGAGGATGCCGTATGGAGCCTTATGCTTGCAAGCGGTTATTTGAAAGTTGTTTCGTCAGAAGAATTAAATCTTATAAGAGAAAGTGATAATGAGTATGAACTTGCTCTGACAAACCGTGAAATATTGTTTATGTTCAAAAAAATGATACTCCGATGGTTCAGTCCTGCAAAAAGTGAGACAAATGAATTCATAAAGGCACTTATAAGTGGAGATATAGAGAGCATGAATGAATATATGAATGATGTTGCATTACGCACATTCAGTTCATTTGACTCAGGAAAACATACATCTGAGAAAAAAGCACCTGAAAATTTTTTCCATGGATTTGTTTTAGGGCTTATGGTAGACCAGTCAGAAAACTATATCATAACTTCAAACCGTGAGAGCGGTTTCGGACGCTATGATATAATGCTTGAACCAAAAGACAAACAGACTCAAAAATATCCGGGAATAGTTATAGAATTTAAAGTGATAAATCCAAGAAAAGAGAACTCACTTGAAGAAACTGTTGAAGCTGCA
>NZ_QUJS01000018.1:0-5463 GCF_003480745.1 Clostridium sp. AM27-31LB
CAAAAATTATCAACACAGTGATATACGGTGACATATTATACAAATCCCCAAACTGTCTCGTGGGATCAAATATTAAAGACGGTGTCATAAATGACGGCAGAAAAGGAATCTTTACCCATATATACTGAAATATAAACCAGAGTATCATTGGAAATGCTATGACAAGTTTTTTGTTTGGCACAAATATTGAGATAAATAATGTCATAAGTGAATAAAACGCATAACACAGACCTGATATAACTGCCAATGTAAAAAGATATTCCGTGTTTCTACCTGCAAGAAGTAATAGATTGTCTGTAACTCCGGAAATTGATTCTGGCGATTTTGGAAACATCGATGCCCCATAAACTATTGACACACCAAAAAAGCAAAACAAAATTGCAATAAAACCACATACAAATGCTCCTGTTAATGTCTGTATTATTTTGGAAAACACATACCTGTTTACTCCCATCCTGTTTATACGCATATATACCGAGTTTTCCTCGTAATCAGCCGCATACAAAACAGCTCCGGTGCACGCTGCAAGACAGTATCCTACAATACTAAAAAAGCCTACATTTAAAAGATAATAATATGTAACACTATCCGTGTATCCTGTCTTTAAATCAGCTACAAAATTTTCACTTGAACATACATCAAGCAGCGTTACCGTTCCACACAATATAACTATAATGATAAATACCGGTGATATAAACCACCTCCGCCATTCCATAATTTTTTTACCATGGTATAATTTCATTTCCATAACACTCCCCTGTATATCCGTCGTAGCAAAAATATGCAATTCTTTCTATTGATTCTTCATTATCATAAACTCCCACCAACCACACTGGTGTAATTACCGGCTTAACAGTTTTGGAACTGTCACTTGCATAGTAAGCAGCATACTGAAGCTCTATGGATTTAATCTTAACCTCATCTACAAGCAATTTTTTCTCATAAAATTTAATAACCTCTTTTAATGCTTTATTTGGCGAAATAATCTTCTGTTCATTCTTATATACACTGCCTGTCTCCCTAAAAGAATCAGCTTCTATATACTCAAGCTTTCCTTCACAAAATACAAGATATACCGATGTATCATACATTGAGCTCAAATGATCATTACCGGCACTTGTTGTCTTTGCCCATTTATCAGGTTTCTCATCCGCTTTTACCTGATAACCGGGATCAATATCTGAAAACTTAAGATTATCAACATCCTTATAAAATGCGAGCAAATCATACTGTTTTCCATTGTATTTAAGTTCTATACTCTGAGTATCGTTGATAATCTTAGCAGATTTAGCATTTAATGAGCACATCCTGTATTCATCATTTATCTTTCTTCCTATAAGCTCCTCAACTGCTTTTTTATATGTGCCGACATTTTTTTCAATCATGTTAGTATAATCAGTTTTTATATCATCTATATCTGCTTGCAGCCCTGATATTACTGCACTTATATGCTCTTTATCACTTTTTTCACCCAACATATAAAAACTTGGACAAAAATATGTATCACTGTTTCCTGTTACATTGTTATATGTATCCCATACTATATGCATTTTATATTTATCACCGTCATCAGATTTATATGTTCCTTCTATAACGGGTTCATTTTTATAATTTCTATTAATTTTTTTCCATGAAAGCTTTCCCGGTATAAGTCTGTTTAAAGTTTTCTCCATTTCCTTTTGTGTTCTATTAAAAACAGTCGGGTTATCAGTAAACTTCTTTGATGTACCTTTTATTTTTTCTTTATACTGGTTCATATAATAGGACTTCATTCCATCCTTATATACTTCTGACTTTGTGACATTTGCGTCAACCTTAAATTTTTCATCAATATCAAACGAAGCATGACCATTTGACATTTCTTCTTCGCTCAGTTCCTGTCTGTATGTTTTTTTCTCTGTCTTATTCTGTTTGCCGCCACAACCTGTCAACAAACCTAATACACATATGATACATAATATTTGTTTAAATTTTTTCATTGGACATCCCTCTCTGCTAGATAAATTTTATGTCAGCAAGTCTTCACCCGCCACTTATTGCTCTACACAATAGAAGTTTAAAACTTCCCTGACAGTACTCAACAGTTGCCAAAAAGATATATACGATTATTGTATATATCTTTTTGACTTACATATCTTATACTATATTTTTAAATACTATTGATATTTATGGTATAAACTTGTAATTTACTTTCATACTTGATGACACAGAATGAAGATCTAGAGAACATCTGAAATAAAACGGATTCCCTTTAAGCCCCTTTCCATCTCTATATGGTGATGTTTTTTGCGTTCCCTTTGATGTTCCCCTAAATGTTGCTGGTCCTGCTGATACAATATTATTATTCTTGTTATAAACATAAAAATTAAGGGTATCATTATATCCAACACTCATATTGCAAGTAAATTTTGCAGCCGAACCTGAAGTATTTGACTTTGTAACTTTCCCATTTTTTAAAACTTCAACATAATTGCCTCTATCAATTGTAAAAGCACCACTATGTGAACCTGCCAAAGCCACATTTCCTGCACTCAGAGTCACTGCTGCCACAACTGCTAAAGCAGCTCCTTTTTTCACTAAACTGTATTTCATTATACTTTCCTCGCTTTCTTTTCCACTCAAGATATTTTATCTGAGCAGATATACATTTTATATTTTTCTGATAAACATCCGCATATCACTGATAATGCCACTATCATATCTGCTGCAATAATTCCATATACAACATTTAGGCAATGAATTCCGATACATATTCCTGCCACAATATTCTCCACAATCACAACAATTATTGTTTTTTTTCGATAAACAATACACTCAATTTCATCTAAGGTTTTGTTTGCCGTTCCTACAGGTGCCAATTTCCATATCACTATATCAGATAATATTAAAATCAACACTGATAATTTTTGAAATAGCTTTATATTATTTATCACTGAAAGAGAAACAATTATTGTAATTATAGTTAAAAGATAGCACCTTGCAGGAGTTGACGCATGAAATCCCCCTGCATATGTACGAAGCATCATAAAACTAATCATTAAAACTATTGACTGCAATACCTGTCCCATTATTACTCCTATGCTAATTGTAGTAATAACATTTAAACAGACATTTAACATTTGTTTTATACCAAATTCATATATCTCAGCTTCATCCTGCATTATAGAATTATTTTCTCCATAACCTTTCTCCTCCACAATATTTCTTCCAGCCACGCTACCATATCATACTTTTAACCATTTTTGTTTATATTTGTATAAATTAATATAGTTATTTGTATAAATTAACAGTTTGTATTTTTACAATCCGTCATTTATCTAATGTTTGTCCAAATACAAAACTATCTGTATTAAAAATTCATTTCCACTGTATCTTAATTCAACCTCTCCACGATATTTATCGACTATATCGTTTATACTCTGTAAACCTATACCATGCATTTTTTTATCTTTTTTCCTCGTGAGCAATTTTGTACCGTTATCTTTTACCACTGAATCAAAGCTGTTTTTTATATAAATAGACAAAGTTTCCTGTTCATACTCCATTTTTATTTTAATATAACGTTCATTCTCATTTCTGACCTTTAACACGGCTTCTATCGCATTATCAAGTGCATTTCCCAATACAACTGCCATGTCATCTTCATCTACTTCTAATTTTTCAGGAATCGCTATATCAGTTTCAACTGAAATGTTATTCTCGTATGCCTGCGTCATTTTATAATTTATTACACTGTCTATTGCTATATTTCCTGTCATACTGTATGTCTTTATTTGTTCTAATCTGTCCGCAAGTTTCCTTGTATATTCCGATACTGCCTTATTTCCACCATTATCTGACATTTCCTGTATCACTATCATTCTGTTTTTCATGTCATGTCTAAACTTTCTCAGTTCCTTATAATGCCTTTGAATAAGTTCTGACTGCTCATGATAATAGTCTCTTTCTTTCGCTAACAGCACTGCCCTTGAATGTTCCATAAACATTTCTGACAATGAATCATACAAATATATTACCGCAAAGTCACAAACAACCATACACAGCACTGATATAACAGATACTTTTTCTGACAAATGATTTTGCTGAAATATCATTATTTCCAGACATACTAAAGACACTGGAATTACAGCTATTGCAGTTACAAAAACCTTATTTACCGGTACATCATTTTTAATATTTTTATATCTTCTTATGATAAGGGTTATCATCCAAAATAATATTTCAATAATAATTTCATAAAATTCATTAATATGAATTGTTTTATCTGTAAATTCTAAATGTCCGACACCTATTACCATTGCAACCATAATCTCAGATATAAATGATGACAGATAAATTATACTTATAACCAAAATCTTTTTAGAAATCTTTGAAACATATCCAAGTGTTATCAAAAAATTGCTTACAAGGTAAATAAGCATATTTACAGGCATTATAAAATGCACATATCTTGATGCAACACCAATTCCAAATTTCAACAGATACGCACAAAACGTCAGATGTTTATCATTGCATCTTCCATCAAAAAATATAGTCATATATCTGTATATTATATATATATCAAAAACATCAATTCCTAAATGTAATATATTTTCCAGTAAACTCTCCATTAAATTCCTTTTCTCCTTATCTCCATATACATTTTCCTTATTGCCTTTCTACGAATCTGGCTTATAGGTAATACTGTTCCGTCGAAAAGAGTAACTTCCTCATATGCCATCTTTCTTATAAAATTGTAATTAACAATTATTGATTTATGTATAAACAAAAAATTCTTTGCCTTTAACTTTTTATATACCTTATCCAGCGAATCATAAAACTCATCCTCTCCATTTCTCATATATACTTTAACTTTACGATAACTACTTTCAAAATACATTATTTCAGACATTGGTATATCAAAAAATTCTCTGTTTTTCTTATAACTAAATATATAATTGTCCTGCTCTCTCAATATCATATATTTGTCTATTACCTTAAGCACCTTTTCTTTATCTAATGGTTTTTGCAAAAAATTAATAGGTCTGTAATCAAACAATTCCATTGCATATTCTGTTTTTGCTGATATATATGCTATCTGCACAATTTCATTATTCAATTTTTCTCTTATATATTTTCCAACCTCAATGCCATTTATTTTAGGCAGTTCAATATCAAGAAAAATCAAATCATAATCTTTATCTTTTAAAGATTTACATAAATCTTCTCCACATTGAAATATTTGTATTATAAACTCTACACTTTTTTCATCTGATATACTTCCAAGTATGTCTTTTAACTGTAAACAAATCTTATCCTCATCATCACATATTGCAATCTGTATTTCCATTTTCATTCCTCATCCTGTTTTCATTTTTTATAACCAGTATTTCTAATTTCAAAACAGACAGCATTTCCTCGCCTATGCTGTCTGAATTATCTTCATTTTTAATATTTTTATTTTACAAATGTCAAGTTTATCTA
>NZ_QUJS01000019.1:0-5374 GCF_003480745.1 Clostridium sp. AM27-31LB
TTTGATGACCTTGCAGGAATGACATTAGATTTGAGTGATAAAAATATTGTGCCTGATGACAAAGGAAAGGTTGAAATTGATGTAAGTGATGCTGTTCAGCAGGGAAATATGGCAAGGACAACTGTTGTATATGGAGAAAAAAAGTTTACAATAGAGAATTTATCAAATTTTTCAGATGTTGCTGGAGCTACAGTTAAATATAGACCTATACAAAACATATATGTAACAAGTAAATATGTTTATGTTACACAAGTTTATAATGATAAGAATGTTAAACTTTCAAGATGTGAAATAGACACTAAAAATAATAGTAAAGCAAGTTATGTTAACTCAATGAATCTTGAAAATGTGGGGCATGGTCAGACACTTGTTCCATATACGAAAAAGTATGAAGGTGTAGACAGACATTATTTTTTAGTATGTGCAGGTGCCATTAGGAGTGAGGGGTTTGATTATTGGGAGGCTAAGTCTGTTGGAAGAATAAAATATCAACCAGGAGCTACGATAAATCAAATAGATAGCTTTGTTAATGTAGAATATTCAAATAAAACACGAAGTTTATTTGCAAATTTAAGAAGGTGTGCTGTAAATCTTTCTATAGATGGTGAAACCATGCTTATGTTTAAGCAAAGTACATCGGGAAATGTACAGTATTCATTTTATGATTTTAATGAAGTAAATAATATTTTTAATAGCCGTGTTAGTGGGGACAGAAATTTTAAAGGTACAAAACTTGCAGATGCCTGTTTGGGTGATATGGATAAAAATGAATTTCCGAATGGTCAACTACAGGGAATAGATATAGATGATAATTTAAATATTTATATAGTATGTGATGGAGATAATACAGAGGACCAAAAAGCTATATTATCAGTTATTGATTATAAAACACGAAAAACAAGAAATTACGACTTGTCATGGAAAGTAAATAAGAAATTAGAGATAGAAGGAATACAGGTACGCAAAAATAAGATATATATAGGAGCGTCGCCAAAATTAAATGCTGATAGAAAAACAGCATATATTTTTTCTATAGACAGGGATTCTTTAATATAGTTTAGAATAAAGTCGAAGTATATAAGGTGTAATTGAAAGTATTTATAATTAAGTAGTATTATGAAAAACTAGAAACGGAGGTTATTATGGGAAAAGAAAAAAATATTGGAAAAAGAAAGTTTTATGAAAGAAAATATTTGAAAAGGCTTTTGATGTTTGGCATTGTTACGGCGGCAGCGGTTACCATGCTTATGCAGACTGATAATGCTTCGGCAGCAAAGAAGAAAATAAAGCAGGTGAATAATTCGGCTTCTACAAGTTTAAGGAAAGGTGTGCTTACGGTTTCGGGTAAAGGGAAAATGACAAAGAAATTAATACCGACGCAGGCACAGAAAAAAAAGATTAAAAAGATTATTATTAAAAAAGGAATAACTGAACTACCGGAGGAAGCATTTGCGGGGTGTAATAAAGCGGAGGAGATAACTATTTCGTCGTCTGTAAGAAAAATAGGAATGCACGCATTTTCGGATACTGCCGTAAAAGATATGGTAATACCCAAAACAGTAAAAGGAATAGGCTGGGGAATCTGTGAAAGGTGTAAACAGCTTGAAAGCCTGACTGTGCCGGGAAATTTCAAGGTATTAAAACCGTCAAGTGATAAATATTATGAACCATTTGTCGTTGGAGAATATGCGTTAAAGACAGTAAAGTTTTCGACTGCACTTGAACCGGAACTTGTTCGCATGGTTGGAGATTGCGAAAAATTTGAATTGCAGGATAGTGATCCTAATTATAAGAGTATAGATGGAATGATATATACAAAAGATGGAAAAACGCTTGTTAGGATACCTTATGGAAGAAGTGAGGCAGATATTGCTGAGGGATGTGAAACTATTGCAGTTGGAAGTTATGTTTACAAGGCAAATTATTTTTATGAACCGCAGTCATATGGAGGATGTGGACGGTTAAACAAGATTACAATACCTAAAACCGTGAAGAAAGTAACGGATAGTGTTTATAGTGAAAATATATGGTACGGTTATATGGATTATAGAGAAAATTACGATGCCATAGAAATTAAAATAGAAACACCGGAATTGGATGAAAATTCAATAAAGACATTGTGGAAAGTAAAATCGTGGAGAAAGTCGTTAGCAAAAGATTTGGAGAGAAACAAATATGCTGAAGATGCCAATGGAATGATTATACTTTCAAGCGGTTATTTGTGTGGATATATAGGTCAAAAAGATGTAAAAGTTACAATACCCGATAGTGTGAATGTTATAGGAGAAAATGTATTTGAAGATTCTAGTCAGGTATATCAGATTACAATTGGAAAGAATGTAAAAATAATAGAAAAAGCAGCTTTTTATGGTCATAAAAATTTGACCGTATATATAAAGGGGGACAATATAAAAATAAGCAATAATGTTTTTTGGCAATGTAAAAATTATACGATTAAGTTTGAATAATAATATGTGTAGAAAAGAGGGATAAAATGAAAAAATATCTAAAATCAGATTTAAAAATTTTGTCTGTTATGGTTCTTTGTATTGCATTATATTTTTTGTCAGATGATGGAAATTGGCAGTGTTTGACAGAGGTACAGAGAGTGTCAGCAGATGTCAGACCGGGAAATGTGACGGCAGTTTTAAGGAATGGAGTATATGTGGTATCCGGTAAAGGAAAAATGACAAAAAAGCAGATTCCTAATAAAAAACTTAAAAGAAAAATAAAAAAGATTGTTATAAAAAAGGGGGTTACACAGATTCCGGAGAAAGCTTTTAAGGATTGTCGCAATGCTAAAATTATAAAAATAGCATCATCGGTAAGGAATATTGGTACGCAGGCATTTTATAATACTGCAATAAAAAGTATAATATTGCCAAAATCGGTAAAAAAGATAGGCTGGGCGATATGTCAGGAGTGTAGGAATTTAAATGAAATGACATTGCCGGGAAATTTAAGTATTTTTAATAATGAAGAATTCATCCCCAAAATGGTTTCATCATGTTTTATAAAGAAAGATGGTTTAAAGACCGTAAAAAGGGTGAAATTCTCAACACCAATTAGTCCGTGGAATGTTATATATGTTGGAGACTGCGAAAATTTTGAGGTATCTAAAAGTGACCCAAATTATAAGAGTATAGATGGAATGATTTATACAAAGGATGGCAGGATGTTAGTCGCAATTCCATATGCAAGAAAAAAAGTTGTAGTTGCTGAGGGATGCGAGACAGTTGACACTATGAGTTACAGTTATACAGCAAGAGAAGCCATTGACAAATTTAATGAGGAAGAAATATATAATGGCTGTGGAGAAATTGAGAAGATTATATTTCCGTCATCCTTAAAAAAAGTTACCGATGTTATGGCAAAAAAATATTGGAATACGATATATACAGGGAAAAACTGTCGAAAAAATACAAACATACAAGTCAAAATAAAATCAAAAGACTTAGATGTGAAGTCAATGAAGCTTTTATGGAAATCAAATATTCTTTGGAGAAAGTCACTTGCAAAAGAATTTGAGAGACTGGGTAGTGCAAAGATAACTGACGGTATGGTGGTCCTTAGTGACGGATATTTAGTTGGATATATAGGAGATAAATCAGATGCAAAACTGCAATTGCCGAATAATGTAAAAATAATAGGTGAAAATGCATTTAATACATCAAAAGAAGTAACAAATGAAAAGTTTAGTGTGAAATCCATCGTGTTGTGTGATGGATTGGAGAAAATAGAAGATTATGCATTTGATTATGATGGTCTTGAGGTATATTGTGGAAACCAAAGTCTTAGCATATCAGAAAAAGCATTTTGGAATTGTGAGAATTATGAGATAATAAGGCAGAAATCATAAAAATTAAAAAAGAGAGCATTGCAAGCTATACTGTAGAAAATGTAAGGGCTGCAATGTTCTCTTTTTTAATTACAAGAGAGATTTCCGGTTTAACTTCATTATTAAACAAGAGAATTTTGTAGCTGTTATATTAGGAATTTCTCCACTCCTCAATCACACAAGTATGGTGCTTTTTGTCTGAACCATCCGTATTATAATTGATACCAACTAAGAGAATTTTGTCACTGTATCCGGATAATGCGCCATGATATTTTTTCTCTTTTATCTGCTTAATAGCGGTTTCGGCAGACTGATTATATTTAAGTTCAACAATCATTGCGGGTCTGAAACCTGCATTTGATCTCGGAATAAAAGCAAAATCAGCAAAACCTTTGCCTGCAGGTATTTCACGGACGATATTGTAATATCCAGGTGCTGTAAAATATGCCATTGTAAGGACGCAGCTTAATGAGTTTTCATCGTTGTACTTAAGAACGGATGTGTAGGTGTCATGAGCCTGTTCTATCAATTCTGCAACTCTTATGGCGTTTCCATCTATTGTTTCGTCAAGCAGTTCGTCACAAGTTGAAATCGCTTTTGCTATCTCAGACCACTCACCGGTCTGCAAAGCAAGTTCAAATGCGGTTGCCACTTCGTAGTTTGGAATAAATGATTTTTTTCTATCCGCATCATAGCCTAAATAACCCAAATGAATAAGTGCAGTCAAAGCATCATCCTTTGAAGCAATAGTTGAAAAATCATTTTGAAATGTATATGGATTTACTCTGACTTTTCCACCTGCAAGCATTGTCATAATGTCATCTTTAAGACCTGCATAATTCATTGTAATAAATGTATTGATTGATGAGAAAGAAGAAGTGTTTCTCCAGTAAGAAGCAAAGGCATGCCTGTCGATTGCTTCAGATACAGAGTTTGGATTATACATATGAAGTCCGTTTATCAGATAACCGTTGTACCACGCTTTGATTGAATCAAAATCCATATCATATTTTTGGCATAATTGTTTGACTTCTTCCTCTGTGAAACCATAGTATTTTGTTATAGGCTTTGATTTTATCATTGTATATTCACGGAAATTGTTAAGAGCTGACTCGTCCTTAATCTTTTTAATAGGTAAAATTCCGGTGATATATCCGAGTGCTAAAAATGCTTTTGATTCCTCCGATTTAAACAGTGAATGAAGAAATTGCAAATAACTGTGCACAAGTTCTTTGTCATCACTGTTTCTGATAACGCAATCCCATTCGTCAATAATGATTACAAATGGAATAGTTGTTTTATGATAAATTTCATTTAACAGCACATGAATGTCCTTATTGTAATTTAATGGCTCTGCATATATCTCTTATGGCTTACGGCAATACATTTATTTTCTGTTGATAATCTTAAATTTAATTGTTCCAATAATTCTGTTTTATCAACATAAATCATACTATTTTTTGCCTGTGTAAAACTTTCATTTGTCGGATTGAAATATATACCCATTTAAACACCCCGTTTCTTATAAAAAATAGT
>NZ_QUJS01000002.1:0-2953 GCF_003480745.1 Clostridium sp. AM27-31LB
AAAGCCCGATTTGTCGAGATGTTTGGAACACTCCATGATAATGAAAATGGGTTTGATATAGTGACAATAGAGGATGTTTGTTCTTTGATAAAAGATGGAACTCATCAGACTCCACAATATACAGAGGATAAAAAAGAAGGTTATAAATTTTTATCTTCTAAGGATGTTATGTCGCAGAAGGTTGATTGGACTAATATTAAGTATATTCCAGCAGAATTACACGAAAAGCTGTACGCAACTATAAAACCGCAAAGAAATGATATTCTTATGTCAAAGAATGGTGTTAATTATGGCGTTGCAGCGGTTAATGATACGGACGAGGTGTTTGATATATATGTCAGTCTTGCATTACTTAGACCAAAGAAAATAATTGACCCTGTATTTTTGAAATGCGTAATTAATAATCCAGAAACAAAGTGGCAGTTTGACTCGAGTATAAAGGGGATTGGAGTTCCTAATTTACATTTAGGAGAAATAAAGAAAACACGAATGTTTCTTCCACCAATCGAACTTCAAAACCAATTCGCCGATTTTGTACGAGCCATCGACAAATCAAAAGTTGCGATTAAAAAGTCATTAGATGAGACACAGATTTTGTTTGACTCATTGATGCAGAAATATTTTGGATAAAAATTGAAAGGAAACAGAATGTATGATTTTATATCATGGAAGTAATGTGCTGGTAAGTACGCCTAAAATACTTGTTACTAATAGGATGCTTGACTTTGGTGCTGGTTTTTATACAACCTCAAATAGACAGCAGGCTGTTAAATGGGCGAAAACACAGACTATTCGACGAAGAAAAGGGAAGCCGATTGTTTCTATGTATGATTTTGATGAAGAAAAACTGGACGGAATATCTGTTTGCAGATTTGAATCGGCTGATAAAGAGTGGTTAAATTTTGTTGCTGATAATCGGAAAGGAAAGTATGTTGGTGAAAAATATGACTTGGTAATAGGACCGGTTGCAAATGATAATACTATGCCTGTTATAAGTAATTATATGTCTGGAATAATTGATGAAAAAACAGCATTGATTTTGTTAAAACCTCAAAAGCTTTCAGACCAATATGCTTTTTTAACAGAAAAAGGAATTTCAATATTAAGATTTTTGGGTGGTGAGAATGTATGACAAAAAGGACAGAACCATCAATTCTTCAAAATTTCGATACGGAAATTGCGGAGTTGATAGCAAAAAATCGTGGAATTTCCATAATGGATGCTCTTAGGATATTTCTTGCATCTAAAACGCATGAAATGTTAGAGAATGACGAAATGAAATTGTGGTATTTTAGTCCGTTGGCGGTTTTTGATATGTGGGAAAATGAAGAAGCAACAGGAGATCCAGGAAATTCTTTATATTTGCGAGGTGATGAGATTGAGTAAAGAATTTAGATTTTTTACATTTTTAATTGAAAGCTATGCAAGGGAAAAAAATATGTCGGCATCAGATGTTTTAAAAATATTAGATGAAAAAAATCTTACCGATTTTATTTTTAATATGTATGAAATATATCATGTAGAAGCCATAGAAAACGCATATATGGACATTGACAGTCTTATTAAAACAGGAAAAACAGCATGGTAGTTATGATAAAATTTGGTTAATTAATCTATTAACATAATATAATTAGTCAAAAAATTATTGATTGACCGAGCTAAAAGTCAAGAAGATGAGACATAGAAATGCTGAAAACCCGGTAAGTTTGGATTTTTTATAAATTTCATAAAGCAAGAAAATTTTCTTGTAATTTATTGATATTGCAAATGCAGGTGTAGGATGTTGGTATCTTTGAAAGGGGATATTAACATGGAAGAAAAAATCGTATTAGTATTAAATGAAATGTCAGAGTATTTAACTGTAGAACAGATGAAAAAACTGCAGGAAGTAATAGTAAAAACATTTGCAGAAAACGAAGCACCTAAAACTGAAATATCAAATGATGAGTTTTTAAAAATGTTTCTTGATGCAAAGAGGATAGAGGGATGTTCAGACCGAACTATTAAATATTATAGAGTCACGATAGAGCATTTGTTAAAAAATGTGATAAGTCCTATCAGAAAAATAACAACGGAAATGATGAGGGCATATCTTGTTGATTATCAAAAAATAAATAATTGCGGAAAAACGACGGTAGATAATATACGAAGAAATATTTCAAGTTTCTTTTCGTGGTTGGAAGAAGAGGATTATATTTTAAAAAGTCCGATGCGGAGAATACATAAAATTAAAACTCAAAAAACAGTAAAAAATATTATCTCGGATGAAGAAATTGAGAAATTGCGTGATAATTGCAAAAATATCCGTGATACGGCAATGATTGATTTGCTGTATTCTACCGGGATAAGGGTAGGCGAGCTTGTAAAATTGAATATTGAGGATATTGATTTTTCGGAGAGAGAATGTGTTGTTTTTGGAAAGGGAGATAAGGAAAGACGGGTTTATTTTGATGCAAAGTCAAAAATACATTTGAAAAATTATATAGAAAGCCGCAAAGATAACAATCCTGCTTTGTTTGTAACTTTAAATGCACCATATGACAGGCTAAAGATAAGCGGAGTTGAAATAAGAATACGGGAATTGGGGAGAATGTTAAATTTAGAAAAAGTTCATCCACATAAATTCAGAAGAACAATGGCAACGAGAGCGATAGATAAAGGTATGCCGATAGAGCAGGTGCAAAAAATACTTGGACATTCTCAGATAGACACAACAATGCAATATGCAATCGTAAATCAAAATAATGTAAAGGCATCTCATAGGAAATATATAGCTTAAACAGATTTTAGCAAAGCGAAAAGATTTATAAATTCATCTTCAATGATAAGAGTTTGCTTCGGATTGAACGAGCCGAAAGCGAGATAACAATTCGGATTGAACGAGCGTAAAGCGAGGGATGCTTCTTGACTGAAAGTCAAGAAGATGAGGTATAGAAATGCTGAAAACTTAATA
>NZ_QUJS01000002.1:2963-459013 GCF_003480745.1 Clostridium sp. AM27-31LB
ACTGAAAGTCAAGAAGATGAGGTATAGAAATGCTGAAAACTTAATAAATTCGGATTTGTTGAATTAAGAAAATCGGGATTTATATATAATATGGATAAAATCGAAAATTACAGTGCAAAACATTAAATGAAATTAGCCTATTTTTGATTCGTTGATGTAGGTGTATTTTGATTAAATGTAAATAATTTTATAATTTGATATTATATAATTATGGTCAAAAATTAAATATAATGTATATTAGTACAAATTTTTCGTAGTAAAAATACTGAAATTATACTATTTATGATATGCACAAATTTAAAATAACAAAGGAGAAATATGATGGATTATTCAATTTCAATTGGAATAGGAAAATATTTAAATTTGGAATCTACTAAATATGCATGTGAAGATGCAGAAGAATTTCATAAAATTATGCAAGAAGTATATGATGTAAAGAATAGATTTATACTTAAGAATGAGAAAGCTACTGTTGCACAGATACAAGATATGATACAGAAAGTCGTAAAAAGTATGAAGGAAGGGGATAGATTGTTCTTTTACTTTGCTGGTCATGGAATTTCTTTTTATGATGAACCACGATTATCCTGCTATGATTCTTTAGAAGATGTATCAGCTAGTTATAATACATGGTATAGCTTAAGGAATTTGTTGAAAGAAATAGAGAGAGCAAGGATTAATGCTCTTGTATTTGTTGATGCGTGTGAAAGTACTATTTCTTATAAACGTGGAGTTACTGCGCTTGAATCTGAATATATGACTGTTTTTTCGGCGGCAAATTCTAATGAAGAAGCTATGGCAGAAGATGAATTCGGTCATGGAGTATGGAGTCATTATTTATTTTCTGCATTGAAGGGTACAAAAGAGGCATTAGATAAAAACATATTGACATGCACATCTTTACAAAATTTTTTATATGAAATGGTAATAGAGTATTATGAAAAGAAGAATGGATATCATAAACAGACTCCCTATGTATGGGGAAAAATGGTTAGCAATATAGAAATTAAAAATTTTAATGGCTATAAACGGAATAATAATATAAAAATTTCGGATGTTTATTTTGGCATTATTGATGCAGATAATGAATACAAAAAAGACAAAGAGGTATTTATAAATAATTTTTATGACTTAAATAATGCAGTGAAGAAAATTGAGGAACAAGCTAATATACAATATATACTTGGGAAAAAAGGAACTGGGAAAACTTATATTGGTCGCTATCTAGAGGCGAAAAATCCGAGAGAAATAAAATATTTATCATTTAATAAATTCAAATATAAGGCATTTGCAGCATTGGCAAAGGATGGAAAAGGATATGAACCGTTTATGTCTATTTGGCAATATGTAATTTTATCGTTTTTTATGGAATATATAGGAAATGAAGAGAAAAGTGATTTTATAAAAAATTATTTAAAAGAATTATTTGGTTTTAAAGTTACTTTGCAACAAATATTAGATAAGCGATTTAAAAGAGGAATACAAATAGAAAATATTCGGGTGAAAGAATATTTTCCGAAGGATAAAGTAAATTATGAAGTAGAAAGTATAGTCGAATCATTTAAATATATAATTGAACAAGAAAATATGCAACCTCATCAATTGATAATTGATGGATTGGATGAGAAGATGAATGAACATTCTAAATATAAGGAAATAATAAATGCTCTTATTTGGTCGATTCAGGAATTAAATGATTATTTTTTTGAAAATGAAATACAATGTAAATGTATATTATTACTTCGACGGGATGTTTTTGATTATGTTTCAGGTGCTAATATAAATAAAATTGTTACAGGTAGCTCAGTTACTTTAAATTGGATTAATGAATCAAATGAAAAAGATACCTATCCACTATATGATTTTATAAATATTAGGCTTCAGAACAGCATAGGAAAAGAGATTACTTTAAAAGATATTCTTCCAAAATCAATTTCAACAAAGAGTGGAGAATTTTATAATCCGTGGAGTTGGTTGTTAAATTTTACAACATATAAGCCAAGAGATGTCGTGGCATTTTTGGATTTTTGTGTTGTTCATTGCCATAAGGGAGAAAAGGTTTTAACAGAAACAATTTTGTGGAATGCAACGAAAGATTATTCAGAATATTTTTACAAAGAATTGCAAGATGAACTATATGGTTTTTTTACGGACAAACAAATATTCTATTTATTTGATGAAGTGTTTCCTAAAATGGATATGAGATGGATTGATTATCAAGAGTTAATGGGATATATAAATAGAAAAGAATTATTTATGGATATGGACAGTGATCGTATATTGGATCGGTTATATTCAGTGGGGGTGCTAGGAGTAAGATTGGATTCGGGACATGAACATTGGTCATATAGAAGTAAAGTAAATTTGACAGAGTTTTATAAAACTGCAAAGTTTAAGCTTCATCAAGGATTGTGGAAAAAGCTTTCCATTTGGTAATGTAATGTTCAACTATAAATGTTTTATTTTGTATAGGGACTGTAAAAACTTTATTAGGAAAACAGAGGTGCGGTGAAAATATTTCCTAAAATTTTATTTTAACAATCTGATCAGGAGACGGAGAGGAAGTTGTAAGAATATGGCGATGATGATAGAATGATAATGGTGATGCAATATATAGCGAAAAATTGAAATTTGCGGAGGATATTGATATGAAGTACAAATATATGAGAATTCAAGGAAGAGAAGATTCTTATGTTACTAAGTACCCAAAAGGTGTGTTTAGCCTTTGCTGGAATTTGATTAGGGATAATATATTGAAAGAAACAGAAAAAGAGTTGTTTATTTCTATTGATGAATGGTTTAAGGTAAATCTTCCAGAACCAGAGCCTTGTATTAATCACGAAAAAGTAATAACATTTTTTAAATGTGAAAGTACAGAAGAAATGCTTTCTAAACTTGAACCAGCAATAGCATTATTGGATAAGTACGAAAAAGCGTATGATGTGGTTTATACAAATTTTGTTGGAACAATTGTTTATGAAGATAATTGGCAGGTGGCAGTCAAAGTAGAAAATGGCAAAATGGTATAAGTGAGCGACAAATTCCAGTTTGTTGGCATGAAGAACATTTACAGTAAAATTAGATACATAAAACACATATTATTATAAAAAGGATAAAGAGCTATATGTTCTTTATCCTTTTCATATTTTTAAGGAAGTCAAGAAGATGGAAAAATCAGAAGGACAGGAATGGATAATTGAAATGATAAATAATATTTTGATTGAAGTATTGTCTAGCATGGCGGAGCAGGAGAGATTAACAATCAGAAAGCGTCAAAGGCAGGGGATTGATGCAGCAAAGAAGAAAGGAAAACATCTAGGCAGACCATTCATTCAGAAACCGAGTAATTATAGTCAGATAATGGAAATGTGGAAAGCAAATGAAATCACAACTATAGAAGCCAGCAGGCGGTTAGGAGTGTCAAAGACCACATTTTATCAGATGTTAAAAAGAGATGAAGCTAAGTGTACAAAAAAGTAAAGTCATATTTGAGCATGTGCAAAAATAAGACAGTGACTTTTTTGTACATTTTTTGTGTGCAGATTAACCTATACAAAAAGATATACCTTTTTGAATGGTAATAGGGAGGAAAACGAAATGGATGAATTTAAATTTAATGTGGAGACTACAGTAATAGGAACAGCAGACGGAAAAGAAGTATTTGAGGTACGCAAGCAATATAATATAGAGGGGAAATCAGCGATAATATAAAAAGAATTTGTATTCTGTCAGAGAACAGATTAGTAAAAATACAAAATGCAGCTATTCTATTGAACAGGTCAAAACTATATTAAAGCTGATTAAACCAATCATTGAAAAAAGCAAGGTCGAGGAAGTAAGAACACTAATGCATTTGATGATAGAGGAAATAACGATAGATCGCAAAACAAGGTCAGTTGATACAATCAGTATCAAGTTCAACAGGCAACTAACAGAATATTTATGTTTACAGGAGGGTGCTTCGAAAGAGGCATCCTTTTTTTCTGCCTTGAAAGAGGAAGAATTGGCATTTGTGATTCGACTATGATGGAAAAAAAGCAATCAGGTAACAAGGAGATGAAGCAGGGGGATTGTGAGAATATGGTAGTAGTGTTAGAATGATAAAAGAAAATGTAAATCGATATTTGACGGAGGAAAATGCATGAGTAATTTGTATGTTTCAGATTTAGATGGGACATTATTGAGAAGTAACGAAGTAACCTCTAAATACACAAATCAAGTAATCAATTCGTTGGTGGAAAAAGGGATGATTTTTTCCTATGCTACGGCACGTTCTTTAGTTACAGCTAAAAAAGTGACCGAAGGAATAAATGCAAAAATTCCGTTGATTGTATATAACGGAGCATTTGTGATTGATAATATTACGGAAAAAATATTAATTGCTAATTATTTTGATGATTCAGTACATTTAGTACTAGAAGATTTGTTTAGTAATAATGTGTATCCCATTGTTTACGCATACATTGATAATGTGGAAAAATTTTCGTTTGTGCGAAAAATGTGTACAGAGGGTATGAATATGTTCCTCGAAAGTCGTAAAGGCGATGTTCGAACAAATGAGGTGAATTCATTGTCTGAGTTGAAAGAGGGTAATATTTTTTATATTACTTGTATTGATGAGCCAAAAAAACTTATGCCTTTGTATGATAAATATAAGGATAAATATCATTGTGTATATCAGACGGATATTTATACAAATGAACAGTGGTTAGAAATTATGCCGTTAGAAGCATCAAAATCAAATGCTATAAAGCAATTACAAAGCATGTTAAATTGTGAAAAGCTAATTGTGTTTGGTGATGGGAAAAATGATATAGACATGTTTCAAATGGCTGATAAAAGTTATGCTGTTGCAAATGCACATAATGATTTAAAACAATTTGCAACAGAGGTGATTTTGTCGAATGACGAAGATGGTGTTGCTAGATGGCTTGAAGCAAACTATAAACAATAGAAGCGGGTAAAAATTCCAATTTATTCAAGGTAATGATGTTTATTATATAGTAATTGTATGGAAGAGAAGTTGTCATGGCTTCTCTTCTAATCATTTTAGAAGAATATATAGTTTTATTGGTTTGAAATAACAGAAATAATAGGTATAAAAATAGCTTGTATTTATTGTATGATTTGTATATAATATAAGTGAAAGAGAGGTGTATATTATGACAGTAGATACAAATACAATGATTTCTATAACAGAAGCTAATCAGAATTTTTCAAAGGTTGCTCGAGTTGTTGACGAACATGGTACAGCGGTTATTCTTAAAAATAATGTGCCAAAATATCTTGTAATAGACTTTGGCAAAGCAGAACAGGAAAAAATAGCATCCACGGAGGACGTGTTTGCTATATCAGAACGCCTTATTAAGCAGAATATGGAAGCTTATGAGGTACTTGCCAAATGATAAGATTAAGCAAAGGGCAGGTCGTTTTACTTCATAAAAGGCTGATTGAGACTACTGGCGGTAGTAACGGTATTCGTGATGATGGGATGCTTGATTCAGCACTTGCTAATCCATTTCAGTCATTCGGAGATGAAGAGTTATATCCAAGTATACAAGCAAAAGCAGCACAACTTTGTTTTGGAATTGTAAAGAATCATCCTATGATTGATGGAAATAAACGCTTAGGTTCTCATGTGATGCTGGTATTTTTAGCATTAAATGGTTATGAACTTTCATACACGCAAACGGAATTGAGCGATATAATACTTGATTTAGCCTCTGGTAAAATAGGAGCAGAGGATATATTGCAATGGATTATCAGTCATCAAAAATAATGTATAAGATTATTATATATATGTAATACTCAACGGACAAATATACGATACAATAAGCATTAATATAAATATTTGCTGGCTTGGAGGTTAAAAAATGATAACAGATACATTTGATAATTTATCGGAAGAAATAATTAAGGTTAATCGTAACGATAATGCGGTTAAGGTAGATGCCTGCATTCTTACATTTTCTCATGTGATTTTAAAATATGTTTTAGAAAATTTTGAGTGTAAAAAAATTGGAGATTTATTTTCATCTAATGGAGTGAATCCTGTTTATGGATTTGAGTATAAGAATAGGTATTTTGCTGTATATATGTCTTATGTTGGAGCACCGGCATGTGTGGCAGATATAGAAGATACTATGTCGATTATTAACACAGATAAATATGTTGTTTTTGGTGGTTCGGGATGTTTGAATAAAGAGGTTGCACGTGGAAAGGTTATGGTGCCTACTGAGGTTTATCGTGATGAAGGAACTTCATATCATTATGCGCCTGCTTCAGATTATATTAAAATCCAAAATGCAGATGTAGTAGCGAAGTTTATGGAAACAGTCGGTTTGTCTTATGTGAAAGGAAAAACATGGACAACAGATGCGGTGCATAGAGAAACGAGAGCGAATTTTGAAAAACGTAAAGCCGATGGCTGCATTTCTGTCGAAATGGAATGTGCTGCTGTTCAAGCTGTATGTGATTATAGAAAACTTAATGCCTACTTCTTTTTTACTTGTGGTGATTTGTTAGATGCACCTAAATGGGATGAACAGATGAAGAAAGATCAAGTAAAGCATACACAGCATGATGCAGGACATTTTGATATTGCTCTTGAACTGGCTTACTATATTACGGAATAGAAATATTGGAAGGAAACTTTTAAAATAACATAGAGAATACAACCATAAGAATAGAATTTGATTTTTATAGTATCAAGTTCAAAAGACAACTAACAGAATATTTATGTTTACAGGAGGGTGCATCGAAAGAGGCATCCTTTTTTCTGCTTTAAAAGAGGAAAAATTGGCATTTGTGATTCGACTATGATGGAGAAAATGTAATCAAGAGATGAAAGGGGGTGCGTTGTAAGAATATGATATTTATGGTAGAATGATAATGGTAATGCAAATAGAAACTGTAAATTGGAGTATTGTTATGGAAATAAAAAAAGCTGAAATCAAAGATTTAGATGTCGTAGTTAAAATGAAAATGGAAATGTTTATAGAAGTAGGTTCAATATCTTTATTACAGGATAATGCTGAAAAAAAGATATATGAGAAATATAAAGAATTATATCAGGATGGGAAAGGTTGTCATTATTTAATATATGAAAATGATACTGTTATTGCGTGCGGAGGTGCTGTGATCAAAGAAGATGTTCCGTTTTGTTTTTTCAAAACTCCAACGTATGGCTATATAATTGATATATATTGTGTTCCGGAAAAGAGGAGAAGTGGTTATGCTTCAAAGATAATGGCGGAGCTGATTAAATGGTTGCAAAATAAAGGGGTACACAATATAAAACTAAAGCCATCATCGGCAGGACGACATTTATATGAAAAATTTGGATTTGGTGATTCAGGAGAAATGGAAACTTGGTTATAATATTTGGGGTTAATAAATAGTAAAAGAGAGTATGCAGTGAATTAAAAATTGAAATAGCAGTATAGTGAAAGTATATAGGAGAACATAATGAAGAAAGAAATAGCAGTTAAATTTGATGATTTGGAATGGCTGTATTCCCCAAATTGGGAATATTTTGATTATGGAAATTGTAAACGCCATTTGCAAGTTATTATGCCATATAGTAAAAAAGGACTTGAAAAGAAATATCCAGTTATTTTTTATATTACTGGTGCAGCATGGCACAAACAAGAAATGTATAATGATATTCCAAAACTCGTAGAGTTAGCGAAAAAGGGGGCTGCAATTGTATCAATTGAGGTTCGTGAGTCTGATATTGCAATTTTTCCAGCGCAGATAGAGGATATTAAAAATGCGATGGAGTGCGTTGTAGAAAAAATAACAAAATTTAACCTTCCGTTTGATATAAAAGAAGCTTACCTTATGGGACATTCTTCAGGGGGGCATTTAGCTATGATGGCAGTGTTACATAACGCTTGTGGAATGATTGAAATGCCGAATGTAAAAGGAGTTATTTTAGAGAGTGCATCCTCTGATATTTTGATTTGTTCCAATGAGCCATTACCACCTTGGATGTCTGTTCGCCCATCAACAGTTCTTTTGGGAATTGATAGTATTGAGGGAAATGAAGAAATTGCATATAAAGCATCATGTACATCTTTAATTAGTGAGGATATAATATTGCCACCTGTATTGATGTTTCATTGTATAAACGATCCCGTTGTTTCTGTTGAAAATAGCAGAACTTTATATGAAAAATTGGAAGAGAAAAATCACAGCGTGGAGTATTATGAGATAAAGGATTGGGACGAACATGGAGGAAATATATATTTTTCTGAAACTGTTCTAACTATTATTCAAGATTTTATAAAAAAGACTAAGTAACAGCTTGACTTACACATGTAATCCTCAATGGACAAAATTTTCTTGATTCCATTGAGGATTACTGTATTACAAAAGTAAACTACGACAAATTCCATTGAGGAATCAAACCTCACTGGATGCAAAAGTACCTGATTACGCTGAGGAATGAAAATCCGAAATGGTGTTACGGTGAACCATACCATAAATGAGGGTGCAGGACATCCGGTGGATGTCCGTTTTGCACCGACCGAAGCGGAGCGGAGACATTAAAACTTCAAAGATATAGAAAGCATAAGGAAGAGTGGCTGATTTTGCTGCTCTTTCAATCTTTTGCGCGAAGGCAAAGTGAAGATGCGTCGAGTTTGCTCGTAAGTATCTGAGCGCGCCCGCGAACCTTGTATCTTTGATGCAAGGTTGCACAGAGATGTGGTTCTGGTGTAAACAGCAATGTTTACATTGCTGTAGGAAAATAGAGCTGCGATGGAAAATGTACGAATGGATATATTTTTTGATGTGGTGAACAGAAGCAGTGGTAAGTGATTACTTGTGATATGGTTGTTTCTGGTGAGGGATTGCATCTGTTTATAGGGAGATTTTGAGGGTGCATTGAGGAAGGTAATCTGTGTTATACCAGATGATGTATGATAAGAGGGTGGGAAGGACGAAATATAGTGTCCGAAGATTAGTTTCCTCAGTGGATGGGTGAAAAATAAGTGATTGTGGGAAAGATGAATGTGTGATAGAATATGTATAAATCGGAATTTGCAGATGAGATTTTGTTTGATAATGGTTTGGGATTATTTATACTAATTTATTCATGAATTTATCAAGGGAGAAGTAAAATGCAAGAAGTTATAAACGACTTTATTATTTTAATGAAAGCAATAGGAGCATGGTTATCTAGTAATAGAGATTCAATAATATCCGGTATAGTTGCAACAGTTATTTTAGGAATAGTAGTAAGAGTTGTATCCTATGTAATAAAAAAGCCCAAAGAATTAAATGAGTTATTAAAGACAAATAATTTTAATGATTTAAATATGATAGAAGAGTTAGATAAGTTACTGCAAATTAAAGATACAATGAAAAGGAATTTCCCTGAATACTCGGATTATTTGTTAATTCAATATGGTTCCTCTGTTGATGCAAATAATCAATTGCCACAAGACTATGACTTTATTGTATTGATGTTAGGTTTTCCAAAAGAAGGAAGGAGATATTTGCATAATAAAGGGACTAACGGATTAGATGATGTATCATCAAAAGGAAATATGTTTGATGTTGATATTGTTTACAGAGATTATCTTTCATTTCTGTATGCTGCAACTGCTGGGATGCCTTATGAAAATAGTGTTATAGTAAATGGTAAACTTCTTAAGGGACATCAAGGGTATTTTTTATGGCTGAAAAATATTACACAAAACCATTTATATGATAGGGACTTTTTGATAAGAAGATTTGAAGATAAAATTACAACGGAAAAGCAAGAATTTAATAAATGTCTTTTTGAGAATGAAAAATTTGAGAATGAAAAGTATTATGTTATAAGGGCTGGATATTATTACATAACCTCATTGTTGCAACTAAAACATATAAAGAAATTTGAAAAAGTTATCTTTCAAGACGATTTAATCAAATTGTCAAAAGTAAGAATGTTTTACAAAGATTTTAAAAATGAAACTATAAAAAATAAATATAGTATGTTAGTTGAATGCCTAAAGAGAAATAGTTCAGTAAACGATATATCAATTGATGATATACAGAGTATTCTACATGAAATAGAGAATATGGAGATATGAAAAATGTTTGAAAAGATAAAGTTAAAAATGGAAAATAAACTTAATAGAGGAATTTTTTCAGAAAGTACATTAAAAACCAGTTTTTATGAAGAATTACAAAAGAATGGCTGGTGCGATATTGTAGATGATAAACCAGATAATTTAACTAAAATGGTTCAAATCAAAATAAAGAAAACAGTACGTGTATAAAGAAAAGAGGAGAGATGCATCTGCATATTCCAGTATGTAGAGCTACATAGAAAATGCAGAGTAGTTACCATACGTAAAAAACTAATAAAATTACATATAAAACTAACAAAAGACTAATATTCTGCCTCTTTTTTTCTATTTTAGGGTGTGATAATATTATCATAGACAAACGAGGCAAGAAACAGAGAAAAAACAGTTTGTAGAATTAAGAAAATTGGGAGTTGTGAAGGTATAGTATGGAATTCATAAGTAAAGAGAAGATAGTTGAATTATCAAATCCAGGAGTTGTTTCAAGACAACTATTAAATCCTGAAAATTCATCAAGTGAAAGGGTGACAATTACAGAGGTTCATCTTGAAATAGGTGCTTGCCAACCAAGACATACACATGATGCGTCAGAACAAATTTGGTATGCAACAAAAGGAACGGGTAAACTATTACTTGCAGATGAACAAGAAAAAGTGTTTACTGCTGGGGATGTTGTAAGATTTGCAGATAAAGATGTTCATGGTTTATTGAATGATGGTAATGAGGAATTTGTGTATGTATCAGTGACTGCACCACCAATAAACTTTGGATATGCATATAAGGATAAAAGATAGACAAATTCAAGTTTGTTTGTATGAAGAACATTTACAGTAAAATTAAATATTTAAAACACATATTATTATAAAGAGGATAAAGAGCTATATGTTCTTTATCCTTTTCATATTTTTAATGAAGGAGAGTGCGAGAAGTGAGTGAAATATCACAGGGAAGAATATTTGGCTATGCCAGAGTATCATCAACCGAACAAAATTTAGATAGGCAACTGGCAGAGTTAGCAAAGTATGTTCTAGAGGAAAATGTTGTTACTAATAAACAGTCAGAAAAAGGCAAAGGCAGGGGATTGATGCTGCAAAGAAGAAAGGAAAACGAAATGGACGAATTTAAATTTAATGTGGAGACTATAGTAATGGGAACGACAGACGAAAAAGAAAGAATGGAATTGAGGTGACGAGATTAGATTTGAAAATGATATTGAGAACTATATTAAACTATGATATGATTAAAAAAAGTTAAAGGAATTTTAATGTGGAAAAGGATTTTATAATGAGTGAATATCTTGAATTTCAAAGGTATGGAAGAAATAAATCGACATTAGTAAATATATATCTAGTGGGAAATATCGTAAGAAATTTGATAAGATTACGAATAATGCGGATTTAAGTAGATTATTATATTCAAAAGCAAAAATAATGTATGATTTGTATTTTGCCGATTCTTATAAAAAATTGCATGATGAGTATTTAGCTCAGTATGAAGTATTAAAAAATTGTCAGAAACTTATGATATTTATGATATCGAATTTCGAGAGGTGATTTAATATGGAACGAATTGTATATGTACAGGATGATCATTTTGAAATACCTGAAGATTTATTGAAATTATCTCATGAAGAACTTCGAGAGAGAATCAATGAAGAAAGAAAAAAAGAGATAGAAAAAAAGAAAAGACAACTTGCAAAATTGGAAAAAAGTATTAGTTAATAGTAGGAATGCTAAACGCTATTGAGAAATCAAACCTCACTGGATGCAAAAGTACTTGATTCCACTGAGGAATGAAAATCCGAAATGGCGTTACGGTGAACCATATCACAAATGAGGGATTGCATTTGTTTATAGGGAGATTTTGAAGGTGCATTGAGGAAAGTAATCTGTGTTATACCGGATGATGTATGATAAGAGAGTGAAAAGGACAAGATATAGTGTCCTGATATTAGTTTCCTCAGTGGATAGGTGAAAAATAAGTGATTGTTGGAAAGATAAATGTATGATAGAATATGTACAAATCAGAATTGACCGAGCTCTTTAGAGCGAGGGATACTTCTTGTCCGAAGGGCAAGAAGGTGTAACTGAGAAAACTTAGAGCAATCAGAATTGACCGAGCTCTTTAGAGCGAGGGATGCTTCTTGTCCGAAGGGCAAGAAGGTGTAACTGAGAAAACTTAGAGCAATCAGAATTTGTTGAATTAGTAAATCTCAAGTTTTGGAGGTATAAAGAATGATAAATTTAGTGGCACTTCCGTGCCTCTGTGTAGATGTTTTTGATGGAACGGATGAACTGCGTGCTGGTGGTGAAGCCCTCAATTTTGCAGTTCATGCATCAAAATTTGAGGAGTTCAATGTTTCGATATTGGGTGCGGTTGGGCAGGATTTCTACGCAAAATTTATTATGGATTCTATTTCTGATAAGAGAATTGATGTAAGTCATGTAAGAGTTGAAAAGGATAAAGTAACTGCAAATAATCGTACATATCTTACAGCTGACGGTGACAGATATTACAAAGATGATTCATGGACGGGCGATATTGTTGATAAAATGATATTGAATCAAGATGAATTGGATTTTATCAAAAATTCGGAGGTTGTATTTATACATTTTTGGGCAGGCTGTTTTGGACAAATTATAGATTTAAAAAAGAACAATAACTTCAGATTGGCAGTGGATTTTGTAGAATATCGTAATTTTAATGAGATGGAAAAATATGCACCATATATAGATTATTTCATGATTAGTGGAGAGGAATCAATTCTCCCGATATTTGAAGCGTTTTCAAAGAAGTATAAAGGACTATTTAATGTGTCTTTAGCTGATAAAGGAAGTGTTACATATTGTGATGGTGAAAAGTATTTTGTCAAAGCTAATGAAGTTAAAGAAGTGATTGATACTACAGGATGTGGGGATAGCTACCATGCAGGATTGGTATGCTCTCATTTGATAAAGGGGGATATTTACGAGGCTATGAGAGTTGGTACAGGATTTGCAACAGAGACGCTGTCTCATTATGGTGGATTTTAACAACTTTCGGTTTGACAAAAATATGTGTAAAGAACTAAAAATTAATTTGCAGGATACCGGATGGAAATATGATTATATTGACCGTGATAGGAATATTGCGAGAGCATATAAAAACAGCGGAGGAATATTATAATGTCAAAAGATGAATATTTAATCACAGATGTGCCTCTTAAAGCACTGACGTTTTTTGCACTGCCGATGATTCTTGGCAGTTTTTTTCAGCAAATATATAATATGGCCGACTCAGTTATCGTCGGCAGGTTTGTGGGTTCCTCAGCACTTGCAGCTGTTGGTGCTAGTGCGGCACTGACAAATGTATTTATTTGCGTGGCATTGGGGGGAGGTGTTGGTGCCGGTGTGTTTGTGAGCCGCTATTTCGGTGCCGGAGAGTACGGAAAAATGAAAACAGTCGTGTCAACATCCTTACTTAGTTTTTTGATTCTAAGTATAGTTCTTGGTGTTTTTGGCTTTTGCTTTTCCAACCCGATGATGAGGGCATTACAAACCCCTGCTGATATACTGGATGATGCAGTGTTGTATTTGCGAGTTTATTTTGTGGGATTTCCGTTTTTGTTTATGTACAATATCCTTTCAACGATGTTCAATTCCATAGGCGAATCAAAAATTCCGTTAGGACTCCTGATATTTTCATCAATCTTAAATATCGTTATGGATCTTTGGATGGTAGCCGGTCTGAGGCTTGGCGTGTTCGGTGCGGCACTTGCAACTTTGATTGCACAGGGCATTTCCGCCGTATTATCTCTTTTACTTTTTTTGAATCGGATGCGGCAATATGAGAGTAACTTTCAACTATTTGATTGGTGCGAGCTTCATTCTATGTTTAGAATAGCTGTTCCGTCAGTGCTCCAGCAGTCAACAGTGTCTATTGGTATGATGATTGTACAGGCAGTTGTAAATCCTTTTGGTACACAGGCACTTGCGGGTTATGCGGCGACGATGCGGGTAGAGAATGTTTTTTCTCTGATTTTTGTATCAATCGGCAATGCAGTTTCGCCGTATGTTTCCCAAAACCTTGGTGCAAACAAACCCCGGCGAATCAAAAAAGGCTACAAAGCTGCATTGGTATTGGATATGTGCTTTGCAGCCATTGCTTTCATCGTCATTGAAACGCTGCACACGCAAATTTCCTCGCTATTTCTTGGCAAAGATGGAACAGCCTTGGCATATCAGGTATCCGGGGATTATATGAGATGGCTTGGATATTTTTTCATTTTTATGGGGATCAAAATGGCAACTGATGGAGTTCTTCGAGGTCTTGGAATCATGCGGCCATTCCTTATTGCAAACATGGTAAACCTGGCAATCCGCCTGTCAGTTGCATTGATTTTTGCACCGCGTTTTGGTATTGCTTTTGTCTGGCTTGCTGTACCGGCCGGTTGGTTTGCAAATTTTTTAATATCATATGCAGCTCTCAGAAACTCATGGCCGACTGATAAATTGGAAACATCCCGATAATCTAAATCAAATTATCGGAATAAATTTTCAGAATTGCTAAAGCACAGGATTATTATGGCAATTGATATTATAGGAACATGGTGTATTGGAGTGCCATTGTGTCTGATTGCTGCATATGTATTTAAGTGGGGGATTGCAGGTGTGTATAGGTTACTCACAACAGAAGAAATATTCAGGCTGATTGTGTCACTGGTTATTTTTAAAAAAAGAAAATGGATGATCAGTTTATCATAGCAGAAAGTGCCGGATGAGAATTTTGATTCCGGTATTTAAATATATGTGGAAGTATGGTAGTATATAAACAGACAATGAGGGAATAGGAGGTATATATGGAGTTTGTTTTTGTTTTTTTGAATGCCGGCAACGGCTTTATGGGATTTTATGGTTTTCCGGGAATGTTTTACCGTATGGATCCTACTTATTCATTGGTTGTAATAGGTGCAGTTATATGTATGATAGCATCGGCTAATGTGAACAGATCATTTAGTAAATACAGCAGATACGGCTGCAAGAGAGGAACAACAGGTGCACAGGCGGCTGAAAAAATTCTTCACGATGCCGGTATATATGATGTGCAGATACGACATATTTCAGGTGACTTGACTGATAATTATAATCCTGGAAATAAAACACTTAATTTATCAGATAGTGTTTATGGTTCTTCGTCAATAGCAGCAGTCGGGGTTGCGGCACATGAATGTGGTCATGCAATACAACACAATGTAGGCTATATTCCTATTAAGATAAGAAGTGCGATAGTTCCGGTTGTAAACTTAGGTTCAAAACTTTCATGGCCCATTATCATACTTGGTGTGATACTAGGCTCATTTAACATGTTAAATATAGGCATTTTATTATTTGCCATGACACTTGTGTTTCAGATAGTGACACTTCCGGTAGAATTTAATGCATCTTCCCGTGCATTAAAGATACTTGATAAAAGTGGAATGTTGTATAAAGATGAAGTGAGAGGTGCAAGGAAAGTTCTCACGGCAGCAGCAATGACATATATAACGGCAACGGTATCTACACTTCTTCAACTGTTAAGACTTATTCTGCTGTTTGGAAGAAGAGATGATGATTAATGTTTAGTGATTACAATACATTTGTGTTGTAATTGGAATATCTGTAGTGGGAAAAGTGATATATGTTTATATAAGCGGGAATATGTCATGAAAGTTGGTTGACATTTCAATCATATGACTGATAATATAATATTAAGTATGTGTATATGTAGAAATAAATAATATGATAAAGATAATAGTTTAAACTAAAAATACACATAGGATTATATATTATTAAATTATGGAGGATAAAATGGACGACTCAGCTTTAAAAGGTGAATTGATAAACGGGCTTGCAGAGGCATTTAATGAGAATCATTCACAGAAACCGGAAGGTTCAAGATTTAATAAGGCGACAGGTACACTTGTGGCATCAAATACATTTGTAAATCTTGCACTTAGTTTTGTGGATGGTGACGGCTACATTAAAGGAAAGGTATATAAGTGTAGTCATGTAGAGAATGACCATGTAAGGATAATAGGGGAAAATGGCAAAGAAATACAGATAAATATAAATGATCCTGATTTTTCATTTAAGATAAATCCGAGAAAAGTAGAAAAATAGTTTTAAAACAGAAATGTACTCTCGGAATCTTCCAAATGAAGAATTTTGAGATGGATTTTTAAAATCTGCCAAAATGATTCATTTTGAGAAGATACCGAGAGTACATCAGAATAAGAATGGAGAAAAAATGGCAGAAAACAGACATAGTATAGAAGAGAGAGTTGAACTCTCTCTTTTGTATGATTTTTATGGGGCATTGCTTAAGGAAAACCAGCGTCGTATGTTTGAAGCGAGTATTCTTGATGATTACAATCTTGCTGAGATAGCCGAAGATGAAAATATCACAAGACAGGGTGTACATGATGCGATAAAAAGAGCCTGTAAACAGTTGCGTGAATATGAACAAAAGCTTGGTCTTATCGAGAAGTTTGAAAAGCAGAAAGAACTTGTAAAAAAACTTCATATCATTCTTAAAGGGATGAACATAGGTGACGAGGGTGAACTTGAGGAAGTCTATTCTATCATAGACGAGATACTCGACGAAGAATAAGAGTGTTGGCATAATTGTAACAGTTCAGCCTTTTATTTCTTACATTCATAAACCTGCCAGCGAGCTGTCAGTCGCTGCTTTGCAGCTTTTGTTTATTTCATTTCAGAAATGAAAGGCTATTCTACCATAAAAAGGTACTTAACAATACAATGAACAAGCTCATTGTATTGCCAATTATCTTTTTATGGCTGAACTGTTACCCATAATTTAAAAAATGTCAAGAAAAATACTTGACATATTTTTTTTGCTGTATTATACTGTTCAAGGTGTCAGAGAAAGTGCTGTGTGTGCAGATATTATATATTAGTATATGTTGCAGTGTTTTTATAAATAAGTATATTTGTTCAAAGGGAGGTTGTTATGGCATTCGATAGTTTAACTGAAAAATTACAAAATGTTTTTAAGAACCTTCGCAGTAAGGGAAGACTTACGGAAGAAGATGTAAAAGCAGCTTTAAAAGAAGTTAAGATGGCTCTCTTAGAGGCTGATGTAAACTTCAAGGTTGTAAAGAATTTTGTCAAGACTGTTCAGGAAAGAGCTGTCGGACAAGATGTTTTAAATAGTCTTACACCGGGACAGATGGTAGTCAAACTTGTTAATGAAGAGCTTGTAAACCTTATGGGAAGTGACACTACAGAGATAGCACTCAAGCCATCAAGTGAGATTTCAGTGATACTCATGTGTGGTTTGCAAGGTGCCGGTAAAACGACAACAACAGCAAAGATTGCAGGCAAGCTTAAGAAGAAAGGCAGGAGACCTTTGCTTGCAGCCTGTGATATATATCGTCCGGCAGCTATAGAGCAGTTGCAGAAAAATGGCGAGAAACAGGGTGTTGAAGTTTTCACTATGGGAACGAACCACAAACCTGTTGATATAGTAAAAGCGGCTATAGAGCACGCTTCTAAGAACAATCTTAATGTTGTTATTCTTGATACGGCTGGTCGTCTTCACATAGATGAAGATATGATGGCTGAACTTCAGGAGATAAAAGAAAATGTAGAGATAGATGATACTATTCTTGTGGTCGATGCCATGACAGGTCAGGACGCAGTAAATGTTGCGACTACCTTCAATGAAAAGATTGGTGTTGACGGAGTCATTCTCACAAAGCTTGACGGTGATACAAGAGGTGGTGCTGCACTTTCTATCAGAGCAGTCACAGGTAAGCCTATTCTCTATGTAGGTATGGGTGAAAAGTTATCAGATCTTGAACAGTTTTACCCTGACCGCATGGCTTCAAGAATTCTTGGAATGGGTGATGTACTTACACTTATCGAGAAAGCGGAAGCTGAGATAGATCAGGACAAGGCAAAAGAGATGGAGCGAAAGTTCCGCAAAGCTGAGTTTGATTTTAATGATTTCCTTGATCAGATGGCACAGATGAAGAAAATGGGTGGCATCCAAAGTATTTTAAGTATGCTTCCCGGAATGGGGCTGCCTGCTGATCTTGAGATAGATGACAATATCTTTAAGGGCATAGAAGCTATCATTTATTCTATGACACCTGAGGAAAGAGGAAACCCTGCTATTATAAATCCATCAAGAAAACGCCGTATCGCAAAAGGTGCAGGTGTGAATATTGCTGAGGTAAATAAACTTATGAAGCAGTATGAGCAGTCAAAGAAGATGATGAAACAGATGTCAGGAATGATGGGTGGCAAGGGAAAGAAAAAAGGTAAGTTTTCAATGCCGAAATTGCCTTTTGGTTTTTAAAAAGTTTTCAGGTTTTACATATGTGCATTGCATAAGATATGTGAAATTTGATATAGATGATTATTTCAAGGAGGTGAAAACATGGCAGTAAAGATCAGATTAAGAAGAATGGGTAAGAAGAAAGCACCTTTCTATAGAGTAGTTGTTGCTGATTCAAGAAGTCCTAGAGACGGAAAGTTCATCGAGGAGATTGGTACTTATGATCCAAATCAGGATCCTAGCGTATTCAAATTCGATGAGGAAAGTGCTAAGAAGTGGCTCGCAAATGGTGCAAAGCCAACTGAGACAGTAGGCAAGCTTTTAAAAGAGGCAGGTATCATGGAGTAATTTCCGGATATGGTGCAGGACGGACAGACAGTTTAAAGACTGTCTTTTCGTCGTTTATAAACTGATTGCCAAAAAGGAGGTTTCAGGTTTATGAAAGAATTAGTAGAAGTTCTTGCAAAATCCCTTGTTGATTATCCGGAACAGGTCACTGTTACAGAGACTGAACAGGATAATGAAATTCTCTTGGTTTTGAAGGTTGCTTCAGATGACATGGGAAAAGTTATTGGAAAACAGGGACGCATTGCAAAAGCAATACGTGCTATGGTGAAAGCAGCAGCTTCACGAACTGATAAGAAAGTTATTGTTGAGATAGAGCAGTAATCGTTGCAGTGAAAATCTATTGAGGATATAAACTGCGGCATATATATTTGCCTGTACCATCTGGGTATGGGCTTATTTTATATAGATAATTTTTATGGAAAATCATATGGAGGAAATATGACGGATTTATTCAGAGTAGGAGTTATAGCGAATACGCATGGAGTGAGGGGAGAGGTCAAGGTTTTTCCGACTACACAGGAGCCGGAGAGATTTAAAAAATTGAAAGATGTAATACTTGATACCGGAAAAGAAAAAATAGACCTTGAAGTAAAGAGTGTAAGGTTTTTTAAAAATCTTGTTATCGTGAAGTTTAAGGGAATTGATAATATAAATGATATAGAAAAATACAAAGGCTGTGACCTCTATGTCACGAGAGAAAACGCCATACCTTTAGAGGAAGGTGAGGTTTATCTTGCAGACATTATAAATTCAAAAGTAATAACTGAGGACGGCGAGGAATTTGGTGAACTTGTTGATATTTTGGAAACAGGTGCAAATCTTGTATTTGTCGTAAAACACGATGGAAAAGAGGTGCTTTTGCCGGATATACCTGACTGTGTAAAAGAAGTAGACGACAAAAATAAGGTGGTAACGGTTCATATAATGAAAGGATTACTTGATCTATGATGAATTTTCATGTGATGACATTATTTCCTGATATGATAAACAATGCGATGGCAGAAAGTATAACAGGCAGGGCAATAAAGGCAGGTCATATAACTGTAAATGCCGTAAATATAAGGGATTTTGCAGGAAATAAGCATAACAGTGTTGATGATTATCCTTATGGCGGAGGTGCAGGAATGGTTATGCAGGCGGCACCGGTTTACAGATGTTATAAGGCGATAGAAAAAGAGATTTCAAATGGAAGTGTTGCAAAAGATAAAGGCTGTTGTGGGAAGAAAGCTAATGTCAGCGGGGATTTGAAGGATATTTGTAATGCAGATACTGGAGAGAATTTAACAGATAAAAAGAAAACGAAAGTAATATATCTGTCACCACAGGGAAAAACATTTAATCAGGAAATGGCAAGAGAGTTTGCAAAAGAAGAAAATCTTATTTTCCTTTGCGGGCACTATGAGGGCATAGATGAGAGAGTTCTTGAAGAGATAGTCAGTGATTATGTTTCGATAGGAGATTATGTGCTTACGGGCGGAGAACTTCCGGCTCTTGTCATGATGGACACTATCTCAAGACTTGTTCCGAGTGTCTTAAACAATGATATGTCGGCACAGACAGAGTCATTTTCAGACAATCTTCTGGAATACCCTCAATACACAAGACCGGAAAACTGGGAGGGAAAACTTGTACCGCCAGTGCTTTTGTCCGGAAATCATAAAAAACTTGCCGAATGGTATAGGGAGCAGTCTGTTATAAGAACTGCAAAAAGGAGACCAGACCTTATAGAAAGGGCAGAGCTTACACAAAAAGAGCGAGAACTTGCCGAGAGGATAATGGCAGGAGAGGAAGAGGGTACTGATAAAAAATAAAAGGTTTTGTTTAAAGTTATATGATACAAATATTTGCACACAATGAATTTTATATTTTTTCAGATGGTGGATATATAGAATGTTAAAAGAAAAGTATTTGAATGCAGATGAAAAATTTGAGAAATTACTCTATAAAACCGGGATGGTTATCGGAGTCCTTTTAATAGCCGTACTTTGTATAATAGAGATTTTACATATAAATGTTTTACATATTGTGAAATGTTCGTTTCATACATTGACAGGACTTTACTGTCCGGGGTGTGGTGGAACGAGAGCTGTTGTATTTCTGTTAAAAGGAGATTTATTAAAATCATTTTTATATCATCCATTTGTGTTATATTGTGTTATATTTTACATATTATTTATGGCAAAGGGAACATTGGCATATATCTTCAATAACGGCATAGGGTATATGAAATTTAGGATGTGGTATGTATATGTCGGAGTTGCTTTGCTTTTAGGACAGTTTGTGGTAAAAAATTATCTTTTGATAGTTTGTGGAATTGATATACTTAAGAGTTTATGAGAATAGTGTGAGAAATCCACATATGCAAGATTTGTACTTTACTTTGCAATTTGTTTCTGAGCATAATAAATTGTTTTATAACAAGTTATGCAAGAGTGGAAATTAGTATTTTAAATATGTACTCTCGAAATTCTTCGTTTAGAAGATACCTAGAGTACATTAAATTAAGAATGGAGGAATGACTATGGAGAACGAAGAAAATAAAATTTCTTTAGAGAAAAACGATAATCAAGTAAATAATGAGACAAATGCTTCATCTTATCAGAATGAGAATTATGGGCAGCAGGAACAGCAAAATGTTGGAAATACAAATCCGTATGGCAATACGGATAATTCATGGAACAATGCAGGATACCAGGATGTAAACGGACAGGGAGCAAGCCAGAGTACATTTAGTCCGTCAGGGTTTGCGATAGCATCTCTTGTACTTGGAATTTTGTCACTTGTATGCTGCTGTTTCTGGTATGTTTCAGGTATATTTGCGGTACTTGGACTTGCATTTTCGATAATCGTTCTTGTGAAACATAAACCTGGCAGAGGTATGGCAATAGCAGGTCTTATCTGTTCGGCAATAGGACTTATCATAGCGGTGATTATGGGAATTATGGTTATCTATATCGGAATGAATATGTCTGCTGATGATTATAAGAAGATAATCGATCAGATAAATAGTATGGAGTAGGGAAAGTAAATAAAATATAAGAATAGTTGCAAATAAAATGAGCAAAATATATTTTTTGCTCATTTTTTTCTTCAGTGTTTCATATATATAATTAGATAATGTGACTATGGGTAATAGTTAAACCTGCATAACAGTCATAAAAAATATATATGGGAGCGGTATATATGGAAGAATATAGTGTATATAATGATATTTCAAAGCGTACGAACGGCGAGTTTTATCTTGGAGTCTGCGGTCCGGTCAGAACAGGAAAGTCAACATTTATAAAGAAGTTTATGGAAATGTTTGTACTTCCGGGCATCAGGGATGAAAATGACAGAAAGCGTGCAATGGATGAACTTCCTCAGTCGGCAGAGGGAAAGACTATAATGACTACTGAGCCGAAGTTTATTCCTAAAGAAGCAGTAAAGATAAACCTTTTTGAGGGAAATGATATAAAAGTCAGGATGGTTGACTGCGTCGGCTATATCGTGGAAGATGCAGGAGGACTTATGGAGGGCGAGCGTGAGCGAATGGTGATGACTCCGTGGTCGGAGGAGCCGATGCCTTTTGCAAAGGCGGCTGAGTATGGGACGAAAAAAGTGATACATGACCATTCAACGATAGGAATAGTTATAACAACCGACGGTAGTTTTGGAGATATTTCAAGACAAAGCTATAAAGCCGCAGAAGATAAAACTATTTCTGAATTAAAAAGCATAGGAAAACCATTTATAGTAATAGTAAATTCGGCAAATCCTTTTGGCGAAAAGGCGAAAGATGTGATAAATGAGATAAAAGAAAGAACCGGAGTAACTCCTGTAGCACTTAACTGTATGCAGCTTAGCCGTGAGGATGTAAGCAGGATAATGAAAAAAATTCTTGATTCATTTCCTGTAAGTCAGGTTTCGTTTTATCTGCCAAAATGGGTTGAGATGCTTAAAACAAGTCATTGGCTCAAACAGGAACTTGTGGCAAAGGTAAGGGATATTCTTGCAAAAGTAAGCTGCATAGGTGACATAAATAAGGAAAATATGCTATCAGACAGTGAATATATCAGACAGTTTGACATAAACAGTGTTGATATGACAAACGGAAATGTAAGTATCTCGGTTAAATTTGATGAGGAAAAATATTATCAGATATTGAGTGAACTTGTCGGTATGGATATTAAGGGAGAGTATGAACTTATACATATATTAAAGGAATTTGCAAAAAAAGGACAGGAGATAGAAAAGATAAGTGATTCGCTTGCCGAGGTAAAAAGGAAAGGTTACGGAGTAATAACTCCATCAGTAGAAGATATAAAGATAGACGAACCGGAACTTATACATCATGGAAATAAATTTGGTGTAAAATTAAGAGCAACAAGTCCGTCAATCCACTTAATACAGGCTGATATTGAAACGGAGATAGCACCGATAGTCGGAACAAAGGAGCAGGCGGAGGATCTTGTCAGATATATCGCAGGCGGAGAGAATATAGTTTCAGAGGACGGACAGTCAGGCATATGGGATACCAACATATTTGGAAAGACAGTACGACAGCTTGTTGAGGAGGGAATAGAATCGAAAGTAAATAAGCTGACTGACGAAAGTCAGGTAAAACTTCAGGATACGATACAAAAAGTAATAAATGACAGCAACGGCGGACTTGTATGCATTATCATATGACATAACAACGAATGCAATTTTCCAAAGAAAAGCAATGCCTGCTTGCAGGAAATTGATTTTCTGGAAAATTATATGAGTGAAACGACCAGCGAGAAAACGGAGTTTTCGAGCTGAGCATTCGTTGTTATATAAAAATAACAGTTCAGCCTTTTATTTCCTCAATTCATAAACCTGCCAGCAAGCTGTCAGTGGCAGCTAAGCAGGTATGGTTTATTTGATTTTAGAAATGAAAGGCTATTCTACCATAAAAAGATAATCAACAATACAATGAGCAAGCTCAAGTATTGTCAATTATTTTTTATGGCTGAACTGTTACATATAAAAATGCAATTTTCCAAAAACAGGTTGACAAATGTGTCAACCTGTTTTAATATATCAACTGTATTAAGAATGTTAATACAGTTGATAATGATAATACGGTTGTGGGAGACTTTGTTATCAGGAAGGATTGGGGCTATGGCAGCAGGCAAATGTTTTGCGGGATGAACATAGGCTGCAAATAAGCGTTAGAAGCGTATATGACGGGAGGTGAGAGAAAGTGATTCAGATAAATTACCGTGATTCAAGACCAATTTATGAACAGATTAAAGATGGGATAAGAAAACTTATCGTGCAAGGGATTATGCAGAATAATGAAAAGCTGCCGTCAGTCAGGGAACTGGCAACATCGCTTACTATCAACCCAAACACGATACAGAGAGCGTATAGGGAGCTGGAAGCAGAAGGTTATGTATATACAGTGAAAGGAAAGGGTTGTTTTGTGGCGGGTGTTCCGGAAGAAAACACAGCGAGGAAAAAGGAGCTTTTAAAAGAAATCGCAGATGCTTCGGAGGAACTTAAATTTATGGGGATACAAAAAGACGAGGTGATTGCTGTTATAGACAAAGCGTGGAAGATTTAAAAATCATTAGATTTATCTATAAATTATTTTGCGATATTAACATTAACAGATAGGGTGCAACAGGATTTGAAAATGATTTGATAGTTTTGTTTGTCATTTGGTGATGATAGTTAAGATGCAGCAGGCGGGATGTATGGCAGCAAAATTGCATAACAGAAATGTGTGCATAATATGTAGTGCAAAAAACAGCACGGAAATGAGGTAAATATGATAGTTGGAAAAGATGTATGTAAAAGTTTTGAGGGGTTTAAAGCTCTGGATAATGCGTCGTTTCATGTCAGAAAAGGTTCGGTATATGGGCTTGTAGGACCAAACGGTGCCGGAAAATCTACACTTATCAGACACATAACGGGTGTGTTTGAACCTGACAGCGGAAGTATAAATGTGGCAGGTGAAAATGTTTTTGAAAATTCTGTCATAAAAGAGAAAATAGCATATATTCCAGATGACATATTTTATTTTAAACAGGCAAGTCTTGATGACATGATGAAATATTATGCGGGAATTTATAAAAATTTTGACAGGGATTTATATGAAAAACTTTGTGGAGGATTTCCGGCACTTGACAGAAAGATGCGTGTCAGGAGAATGTCCAAAGGTATGCAGAAACAGTCGGCATTTTTACTTGCGGTCAGCATGAGACCGGAAATACTTGTGCTTGATGAGCCGGTTGACGGACTTGACCCGGTTATGAGAAAACAGATATGGAACATTCTCTTAAATGAGGTGACTAAGTACGGAGTGACGGTGCTTGTGTCTTCACATAACCTCAGGGAACTTGAGGATGTATGCGATTATGTGGGGATTATGAATAAGGGAAAAGTTATAATAGAGCGTTCACTCGCTGAACTTCAGGGAAGTGTATCAAAGATTCAGATAGCGTTTGCAGATGAAGTTCCTGATTTTGGAAAATATGTAAATGTAGTAAATCATTCAGTTATGGGTAAGGTTCATACACTTATTGTAAAAGGAGACTCCGAAACAGTGGAAGATAAGCTTATGGGTTTAAATCCAATACTTATGGATCTTTTGCCGCTTACGCTTGAGGAAATATTTATTTATGAGTTAGGAGGAGAAAATTATGAAGTCAAAGATATCTTATTTTAATAAGGCTGTGTTTAAAAAAGATATGACACAATTCTGGTCATTGTGGGCGGTTGAGATAGTTATATCTCTGCTAATCTTTATAATGCCTCTTATGAGCAGTGTAAATGGAATAATACGGGAATATACGGGCAATACATTAAATGCAAGAAGTGATATAAAAGAATCTCTGATATCATTTACCGCAGTATTGGCAAATCCGATATTTATATTTGTAATGGCAATAGTAGTAGCAGTAGTAGTATTTCAATATACTTTCAATTCAAGAGAAATGTATATGATACATTCATTGCCGGTCAAAAGGGAAACATTATTTATATCACATTATATTGCAGGTGTTGTTATGCTGCTGATACCGTATGTGATAGGATTTGCCGGATATATTATAGTTGGAAAGATGTATTGTGCCGGACTTACGATAAGTATGCTGCTTTTGGCATTTGAAGTGTTTGCAATGATACTGCTGTTTTATGGCATTGCTTGTATGGTAGTGATGGTAAGTGGAAATAGTATGATGTCAATATCTATTTATTGTGTATTAAATGTACTTTATATAGGATTTTATATGATGTTCATGTCGGTAAACCAGATGTTTTCATATGCAGGTAGAACTGTTGATATGGAAAACATCCTGACTGGAAGATATGCATGGCTTAGTCCAATAGTTTTTTTATATAGAAAAACAGGTTTTAAATGGACTGGTGTGAAAAGATGGTCAGACAGCACTTCTTTAAAATCGGAGATAATAAGATGGTCAGAAATATTGCCGTTTGTATGTGCATTTGCAGCAGCTATAATCATTTTTATTGTCGCTCTTTTGTTATATAAATATCGCAAATCTGAAACAGTAGGTGATATGATAGCATTTAGTTGGGGAAAACCGGTTTACAGGACGGTATTTGCGATAGCAGGAGGAATGTTTTTTGCACTTATAAGCTGGACCATATATTTTCAGCAGGGTGTTGCGGATACAATGAACGGAGAGGGTGCATATGATATTGAAAGACTTATGGATATTGTCATGCTGATGATGATATGCGTGATAATATGTTATTTTGTCAGTGAGATGATGTTAAAAAGGACATTTTTTATCTGGAAAAGTTTCAGCAGAAAAAATTTCCTGATTGTTGTCGGAGGAATGTTAATGTTTCTGGTTTTGGAGGTGACAGGTGTTATTGGCATAAAAATTCCAAAATTAAATAATATCAGTGAACTTGAAATTACATCAGAAAATAATATTTTATATACGGATAAAGATGATATAAGTAAGTTTATTAAATTGAATAAAGAAATAGAAGAAAAACGATTAAAGCCAAATGGAGATTCAACTAGCGGTGTCAGCTTTTGTTACAGATTAAAAAATGGAACTAAGAGAGAATTTTCGTATGAACTTCCGACAGGTCAGGGGACAATATCTGATAAGATAGTCCAGTGTGCAAACAGAAGTAAGCAAAAATATGAGGCGGTTTTTTCAAAGGCATATAAAGACGGAGACTATAAATTACAAAATGTAGAGGTGCAGGATTGTGATGGAAATTCTGAAAGTACAACATATGCTTCAACAGAAGAAGCAAGAGAGAAAATATATGAAGCCGTCTTAAAAGACATTGAAGAAGGAAATATAAATATATTAGATTTGTCATATCAGGGGGAGTCTGATGACAAGAGGCTGAACTTTAGGACATATGTAAATGAGAAGATGGCAGACAAATATAAAATGGGGGCTTATGAAAGAAAAAGTTTTTATGTAAATAATAAAAATCAATTTACGGAAAAAAAGATGTTAAATATAAGTTTTAAAGCAAAACACACACGGAGAGTAATAGAAGAACTGACGAATGACGGCAAGCTTAAGTTATTAGACTCAAAAGAACAATATTATGAATAATAAAAAATCCGCATGATTGTCTGGATTAAATGCAGTTATAAAGAACAGGCAGTAAAAAATATAAAATATAAAACCAATGATTTATTGACAGACTAAATTTCATAACTTATAATTATTTATTAGACTTCAACCTTTTATGGTCGGTCTGCAAACAGATATGGGTTTTGCAAAAGATTCTGACGCTATATGCGATAGCAGCTAATAGTGTTATGAGCAGGCAGTGGTGTGGATTGAGAATATCCGCTTAGTGACTCATGCAGACTGGCATAGGTTATGGAAATAGAGGGATGGTAAATGTCCCAATTTTAGCTGGAGGAATATAATCATGAAAAAATACGGTGTTAATGAACTTCGTAGAATGTACTTAGAGTTCTTCGAGAGCAAAGGTCATCTTGCAATGAAAAGCTTTTCTCTCGTTCCACACAATGATAACAGTTTATTACTTATAAATGCAGGTATGGCACCACTTAAGCCATATTTCACAGGTCAGGAGATACCGCCGAGAAGACGAGTTACAACTTGCCAGAAATGTGTCCGCACGGGTGATATTGAAAATGTAGGAAAGACGGCACGCCACCTTACATTTTTTGAAATGCTCGGAAATTTCTCTTTCGGTGATTACTTCAAGCATGAAGCTATCGCATGGTCATGGGAGTTTTTGACAAAAGTTATAGGGATGGAGCCTGACAGACTTTATCCGTCAATCTATGGCGAGGACGATGAGGCATATGCTATCTGGACAAAAGAGATAGGTGTTCCGGGGGATAGGATTACACGCTTTTACCGTGATGAAAACGGCGAGTGTGACAACTTCTGGGAGCATGGTGCAGGTCCTTGTGGTCCATGTTCAGAGATTTATTATGACAGAGGAGAGAAATATGGCTGTGGAAAACCTGATTGTAAGGTAGGTTGTGACTGTGACCGTTTCATGGAAGTATGGAACAATGTATTTACACAGTTTAATGGTGACGGACATGGTGGATATGAAGAACTTGAAAATAAGAACATAGATACAGGTATGGGACTTGAGCGTCTTGCTGTTGTAGTACAGGATGTTGATTCTGTATTTGATGTAGATACTATGAAAGCTATCAGAGATAAAATATGTGAGATGGCAGGAACGACATACCAGAAAGATGAAGCACAAGATGTTTCAATAAGACTTATTACAGACCATATCCGTTCATCGACATTTATGGTTTCGGATGGAATCATGCCGTCAAATGAGGGACGAGGTTATGTCCTCCGTCGTCTTATAAGAAGAGCGGTTCGCCACGGTCGTATGCTTGGTATAAATAAGCAGTTCATGGCAGAGCTTGCAAAGACTGTTATAAATGAGTCGAAAGACGGTTATCCTGAACTTGAGGAAAAGAAAGAATTTATATTAAATGTTCTTTCGCAGGAAGAAAACAAATTTGATAAGACTATAGACCAGGGATTAAATATTCTTAATCAGATGCAGGAGAAACTGGCAAAGTCAGGAAAGAAAGAGCTTGCAGGCGAAGATGCATTTAAATTGTATGACACTTACGGATTCCCTGTAGATCTCACAACTGAAATTCTCGAAGAAAAAGGATATACGGTTGATGAAAAAGGGTTTGAGGCTGCTATGGAAGAACAGAAGCAGAAAGCCCGCAGTGCAAGAAAGACAACAAACTATATGGGAGCAGAGGAAACTGTTTACCAGCAGCTTGATCCGGCACTTACAACAGAGTTTATTGGATATGACAGACTTGAAGCTGACGCAAAAGTTATTGCGCTTACAACGGATAGCGATGTAGTCGCAGCTTTAACAGACGGTCAGAAAGGAACTATCATTGTTGACAAGACACCATTTTATGCAACAATGGGTGGTCAGCAGGCTGATATAGGAACTATCGTATGTGCTGACAGTGAATTTAAGGTAAAAGATACAGTTAAACTTCTCGGTGGAAAAGTAGCCCATATAGGTGAAGTAGTTAAGGGAATGTTTAAAGATGGAGATACCGTTACACTTAAAGTTGATGCCGTAAATCGTGCGGCAACCTGCAAAAACCACAGTGCTACACATCTTTTACAGGAAGCACTTCGTAAGGTTTTAGGTTCTCATGTAGAGCAGGCAGGTTCATACAATGATGCAAACAGACTCAGATTTGACTTTACACATTTCTCAGCTATGACTCCTGAGGAGATAGAGAAAGTTGAAGCTATCGTAAATGAGCAGGTAGCAGCAAATCTTCCTGTAGTTACGGAAGTTATGTCGCTTGATGAAGCTAAAAAGACAGGTGCGATGGCACTCTTTGGAGAGAAATACGGTGAGAAAGTCCGTGTTGTAAAGATGGGTGATTTCAGCACAGAGCTTTGTGGTGGTACTCATGTTGCAAATACAGGAGTTATCGGATACTTTAAGATTGTGTCTGAGAGTGGTGTTGCGGCAGGAACACGCCGTATTGAAGCACTTACCGGTGACGGACTTATGAAATATTATGCTGAAATTGAAAAACAGCTTAACGAGGTAGCAAAGGCAGCAAAGGCAGAGCCGTCAAAACTCGTGAATAAAATAAATGCAATGCACGATGAGATAAAGGAACTTTCGAGCGAGAATGAAAAACTCAAAGCAAAGCTCGCAAATGATGCAGTAGGTGATGTTGACAGTCAGATAAAAGAAGTAAAGGGCATTAAAGTCCTTGCAATGGCTGTACCTGATGTAGACATGAACGGTCTTAGGAATCTCGGTGATCAGATGAAAGAAAAGATTGGAAGCGGTGTGGTAGTCCTTGCATCGGCAGTTGACGGAAAAGTCACACTCCTTGCTATGGCAACAGATGATGCAGTTAAGAAAGGGGCACATGCCGGAAATCTTATCAAGGGAATCGCAGCACTCGTCGGAGGTGGCGGCGGCGGTCGTCCGAACATGGCTCAGGCAGGTGGAAAAAATCCTGATGGAATACCGGCAGCAATCGAAAAAGTATATGAGGTTGTAGAGAGTCAGTTATAAAATAAAAATAATAAAAATGAAAAATAAAACACCATATATTCATAGGAAAAATGAATATATGGTGTTTTTGTTTATATGCTGTATGATCTTAGCAGGTGATAACAGTACCTGTCTTGCCTGAGATTCCCTCAAGAGCCGTATCAATACTTGTGATGATTGCTTTGTGTTCTTTTGATGAAGACGCAAATGAAACAGCGGCTTCAACTTTTGGAAGCATTCCGCCCTCGTTGAACTGCTTGTCAGCGATATATTTTGTCGCATCATCTACTGACATTGTGTCGAGAGCCTGTTCTTTGTCTGTGCCAAAGTTGAGGGAAACTTTTTCAACTCCGGTGAGAAGAAGAAGAACTTCTGCACCGAGTTCTTCGGCGAGACAGGCACTTGTAACATCCTTTTCTATAACGGCACTTGCACCTTTAAGTCTTGTTCCCTGCTGTAAAACAGGAATACCGCCGCCGCCTGCTGCGATAACTATCTGACCGGCATCGACAAGTGTTTTTATGGCATCTATCTCATAAATCTCCATTGGGCGTGGAGCGGCAATGATTCGCCTGAAACCTTTGCCCTCTATTTCTACGACATGGTTTCCTTTTTCTTCCTCTGCTTTAGCCTCCTCTGCTGTCATGTATCTTCCGATTTCTTTAGTAGGATATGAAAAAGCAGTGTCAAAAGGATCAACTCTTACCTGTGTGATAATTGTAGACACCGGCTTGTAGATGCCTCTGTTTAAAAGTTCTGTTCTTATTTCATTCTGGAGGTCATAACCTATGTACCCCTGACTCATGGCACTGCATATAGACATAGGAGCGACAGTGTTTGTAGGCTCAAGACGGCTGTACTCTCTCATTGCAGAATGTATCATACCGACCTGGGTACCGTTGCTGTGAGTAATGACTATATCATATTTTGCTTCCACAAGATCAGCTATAGCTGATGCAGCGTTTTTAACTGCTTCTTTCTGTTCCGGAAATGTTTTTCCAAGTGCACTGTGTCCGAGTGCTACAACAATTTTTTTTCCCATAATAAAGTCTCCAATCTTGTATTTATTTTTAATATTTTTTATTATTCAAGTGGATGTTCACAATCCGCTCTACTATTTGATCATAACACAAATCAATATTATACTATATGATTTTACCATGACGGAAAAATAAATTCAAGCAAGTAATCGCTGATGTCGAATTACAGATGTGAACGATAATATATAAGGCAGAATGTGTCATGTAAAAAGTATGATACAGTATATATAGAAATTGCAATTTGAATATACAGAGAAACTAAAATGCTTTGATATACAGTGGGGAGTATATCAAAGCATATAGCTGAAAGTATAATGTAATATGTGGCTGAAAGTATATGTTGTATAAATATTAAAAATGTGAGAAAATTTATTTTGTTATGCTACGAGCAGGCAGCAGAGAGGATTACTAATATCTGCTTGACACATAAAGCACCGTCAATAGGATTATAGGTGTTTGCAGGTGTGTGTCACAGCTGCTTTATTTGTAAATAAATATAAAAGCTTAATGTGCTCTCGGAATTTTTTGTTTTGAGAAAGTGCCGGGAGTATATCTTAAAGGAAGTGAGGAAAAAGATATGGAGTATGTAAATCCGATAATTTCAGGGTTTTATCCTGACCCAAGTATATGCAGAGTGGGTGATGATTTCTATCTTGTGAACAGTTCATTTGAGTATTTTCCGGGGATTCCGGTATTCCACAGCAAAGATTTGATAAACTGGGAGCAGACAGGTCACTGTATATCAAGACCCGGACAACTTGCATTGAGACAGGGAGTGCAAAACTGCGTTGGCATATATGCACCGACAATAAGATACCATGACGGTATTTTTTATGTTATCTCAACAAATGTTACATATGGCAGTAAGGACGAGGGAAATTTTATCGTATGGACTGATGATCCGTACGGTGAATGGTCGGACCCGGTTTTTATCGATTTACCGGGAATAGACTCTTCACTTTTCTTTGACGATGACGGAAAGGTATATTATACGGGTGCATTTGATAATGGGATTTTTATGAGCGAACTTGAATTTTCATATAAGTATGATGAAAATGGAAAAGTTGTTGATATTTCATGCAAAACGGTTTCCGAGAAAAAATTTATATGGTATGGTACAGGCGGGAATGACCCTGAAGGACCGCATCTTTATAAGATAAATGGCTGGTATTATCTGCTTATATCGGAGGGCGGTACGGAATTTTGCCATATGATAACAGTAGCAAGAAGCAGAAATATATGGGGAGAATATGAGTCGTGTCCGAGAAATCCGGTTTTTAGTAATAGGTCTACATCACTTCCAATAAAAGGAACGGGTCATATGGATATAGTCTGTGACCAATATGGTGATTGGTGGGGAGTGTGTCTTGCAAACCGTCCTATCACATATCCGTTTAAACATAATCTTGGGAGAGAAACATTTCTTGTGCCTGTAGAGTGGGATGATAAGGATTGGCCTGTTATAGGAAGAAATGGTCTGCTCGATGAGAGAATATCATCTGACAGAAAACTGCATGAAGGAGTAATGCAGAAATCTCAGACTGATGAGGGAAAACATTTTCATGATGAATTTGATGGTGATGCATTGAAAAAAGATTGGAATTTTATCTATAACACGACATCTAAATATGCGGCATTGGATAAGACAAAAGGTCTTTTATTATACGGAACAAAAGAGCCGATAATCTCAAGTGGTGAGATTGCATGGGTTGGTTACCGGCAAAAGCATCACGAGTTTATGGCAGAAACACATATTGATTTTGCCAATATGGAGGATGGCAGTGAAGCAGGCTTTACAATATATATGAACAACAAACATCACTATGAACTTTTTACATCTGTACTTGATGGAGAAAGATGGCTTATGTTCAGAAGAAGGATAGGTTCGCTTATCAGAGAGGACAGAATATCAATACTCGCCGATGACAGCATTTACATGAGACTTGAAGCGTTAAAGGGTGAAAATGGAGAAAATATTTACTGCTTTAGCTATAAGGAGAATGGAGAGTGGCTCGAAGCAGGAGAGGGTGAAGCTGATTATCTCACAACGGAAGTCGGAGGAAGATTTACGGGAAATTATATTGCACTGTATGCAAGCGGTGATGGAAAAGACTGTAGGAATGCGGTGCGGTTCGATATGTTTGATTATATAGGTGTATAGAATTTAGGTATTTATCTTTGGAAACTTTAAACTAAATAAGCCGATGCCTGCTGTACAGTAGGTAGAAGGAGCGATAATATATTTGAGAGATACTGTTTAGCAGATAAATGTCAAAAATTGTAGGATTATTACAAAAGTTTACTGCGTTTTTGAAAATGGAATATGCAATATGTCAAAAAAGTAAAAATATGCAATAAAAGTCTTTTCAAATCAAAGTTAGTGTGATATACTTCAAAACAGTTGATAAAGAAGTACAGAACAAGGGCGTTCTCAATTAAAATAATTGAGTGCGCCTTTTTTACTAGAATGAATGACATAAGCTGTACAGCAACTTATATGGTGTCCGGGTGACAGCATAGGAATGACATAATTATTCCGGACGCTTTATATAATGATGCAAGGGTCAAAATGATTTTTGTTCCAGACATCATATAAAAATAGTTTTAAGGAAAAACCTTTTGACTGTTATATGAATATTAAAATATTAATATGAAAGGAAGGTAACGAAATGGAAAATAATGTTATCGAACAGGTTTTTGGGAAAGATGTATTTAATGATGAAGTAATGCAGGCTAAACTTCCAAAAGATGTATATAAATCTTGGAAGAAAACGCTTGAGAGTGGAGCAGATCTTGATATTGAGATTGCGAATGTCGTTGCTCATGCGATGAAAGAGTGGGCACTTGAGCATGGTGCTACACATTATACACATTGGTTCCAGCCTATGACAGGTGTTACCGCTGAGAAGCATGACTCATTCCTCAGTCCTGCATCAGAGAGCAAACCTGTTCTTGAATTTTCGGGAAAGGAGCTTATTAAAGGGGAGCCGGATGCTTCTTCATTCCCATCAGGTGGTCTTCGTGCAACATTTGAAGCCAGAGGATATACAGCTTGGGATTGTACATCACCTGCATTCCTTCAGGAGGATGCAGCAGGTGTAACACTTTGTATTCCGACAGCATTTTGTTCGTACACAGGTGAGGCACTTGATAAAAAGACACCGCTTCTTCGCTCAATGGAAGCTATCAGCAAACAGGCAGTTCGTATCGTAAAGTTGTTTGGTATGGATGATGTAAAAAAGGTTTCCTGCTCGGTAGGACCTGAGCAGGAGTATTTCCTTGTTGACAGAGATAAATATTTACAGCGTAAAGACCTTATTTTTACAGGACGTACATTATTTGGTGCATCTGCTCCTAAGGGACAGGAACTTGATGACCATTACTTTGGTGCTATCAAAGAGCGTATCGCTTCATTTATGAAAGACCTTAACATAGAACTTTGGAAACTTGGAATCCTTTCTAAGACACAGCATAACGAGGTTGCTCCGGCTCAGCACGAGATGGCACCTATCTTCACAACGGCAAATATCTCAACAGACCATAACCAGCTTGTAATGGAGATTATGAAAAAAGTTGCAAAGAGACATAACCTTGAGTGTCTGCTCCATGAGAAACCATTTGCAGGAGTAAACGGTTCAGGTAAACATAACAACTGGTCAATTGTTACAGATACAGGAGTAAATCTTCTTGACCCTGGCAAGAAACCACATGAGAATAAGATATTCCTTCTCTTCCTTGCATCTATCATCAAGGCAGTAGATGAGAATGCAGAACTTCTCAGACTTTCGGCTTCAAATCCCGGAAATGATCACAGACTCGGTGCAAATGAGGCACCTCCTGCAATTATTTCTATTTTCCTCGGTGAGCAGCTTGAAGATGTTGTTGAGCAGATTGTAAGAGGTGATGTTTCATCTTCAATTCAGGGCAGCAAGCTTGATACAGGTGTTCATGTACTTCCTGTACTTAAGAAAGATGCAACAGACAGAAACCGTACATCACCATTTGCATTTACAGGAAATAAATTTGAGTTCAGAATGTTAGGTTCATCAATGTCTATCGCAGGTGCAAATTTTGTACTTAACACTATCGTTGCTGATACATTACAGCAGTTTGCAGATGAACTTGAAAAGGCTGATGATTTCAATAAAGCAGTAAAAGAGGTTATCAAGAAAGCTATTACAGAGCACCAGAGAGTTATCTTTAACGGTGACGGATATTCTGATGAGTGGGTTGCAGAAGCCGAGAAACGCGGACTTCCAAATGTTAAATCTATGGTAGAAGCTGTTCCTTATCTTGTGACAGACAAGACAGTTGAACTCTTTGAGAGACAGAATGTACTTTCAAAAGCTGAGCTTGAATCAAGAGCTGAGATTAATTATGAGAATTACTCAAAGACAATAAACATCGAGGCAAAGACAATGATAGATATGGCTGGAAAACAGTTTATTCCGGCTGTTATCTCATATGTAACAAGTCTTGCAGATTCAGTAAACACGGTGACTGCAGCTTGTGCAGCGGCAGATGTGTCAGTACAGACTGAGCTTCTTACAAAGTGTTCTTCACTTCTTGCTAAAGCACAGAAAGCTCTTGCAAATCTTGAAAAAGTTACTGCTGAGGCAGCAGAAAAAGAAGAGGGACAGGAGCAGGCATTATTCTTTAAGAATACTGTATTTGTTGCAATGGAAGAACTTCGTGCACCAATTGATGAGTTAGAGATGATAGTAGATCAGGAATTTTGGCCTGTACCATCATATGGTGATTTATTATTTGAAGTATAATAAGTAACAACTAAATTTTGCTTTCATATTAATATTTTCCCAAATATATATTAAAGACTTAAGCGGCCATTCTTTACAGGATGGTCGCTTTTGTGTCATAACAATAGCGGCTTGGCATTTGATTTATTCTTTCACTGATTAAGGCTATTCTGCCGTAAAGTAACAGTTCAGCCTCTCATTTATTACATTCGTAAACCTGCCAGCAAGCTGTCAGTCGCTGCTATGCAGCTTGTGTTTACTTCATTTCATAAATGAAAGGCTATTCTGCCCAAAAAAACAAGCCAATAATACATCGAGCAAGCTCGTGTATTATTGACTTATCTTTTTTATGGCTGAACTGTTACGTAAAAAAGACTTCCGTTGTGAATAATACTTGAATGAAGGCGTAATATTGTGTTAAAATAAAATGAATTAAACGAATTATGAAAATGTAAATATTGATAATGACTGTCTTATGATGTCAGTTGGGCAGTTTTATCAAAGTATCAGGAGGAATATCGTGTCTCAGAATGATAATGAAGAAAACGGAAGAATAACAATAAAAGAAGCATTCGGAAAATGGTTTGGTCTTTTTCTGGTGCTTATATCGGCAGCCGTAGTTTATCTGCTTATTATAAATCTTGATGATATTTTTTCGGGAATCACATATATATTCGGCATAGTAAAGCCGGTTATATATGGTGCTATCATAGCATATCTGTTAAACCCACTCACAAAGATGTATTACCGTCTTCTGTTAAAGGGTTATGAGAAGAAAGGAAAAAAGCCATCGGCAAAAACGGTCAGTGTTATTGAAAGTCTTACGATATTGTTTGCACTTCTTACCGGGGTGCTAATAATTGCGATACTCTGCTGGCTGGTGATTCCACAACTTATCACAACTGTTATCTCACTTGTTGAAACAGTTCCATCACAGGCAAATGATTATTACAATTATTTAACAGAGAAGATACAGAGTAATAAATATCTTGCATCAAGGATGCAGGATACGGCTTTAAATTTTACAAAATACATGGATAGCATCATGAACCATGATTTATTTCCTTGGCTTAAAAGTGTGCTCCTTCCAAATTTGAATTTATATGCAAAGCAGTTTGCAAACGGTGTTATAAGCTTTCTGAATGTATTATACAATCTTTTTATAGGAATGATAGTTGCTATTTATATATTAAATGGCAAGAGAGTATTTATAGCACAGGCTAAAAAGATAATATATGGTGTGTGCAAAAAAAAGACCGCAGATACACTTATTCATTATGTCCGCATATCAAATGATATGTTCAGCGGTTTTATCTTAGGAAAAATAGTTGATTCCGCTATTATTGGTATTATATGTTTTGTCCTTATGACGATTTTTAGTCTGCCATATGCTCTGCTTGTAAGTGTGATAGTAGGTGTTACCAATATCATACCGGTGTTCGGACCATATATTGGAGCTATACCTAGTGCTATGCTGATACTTCTTGTAAGTCCGGTGCAGGCATTATATTTTATTATACTTGTCGCAATACTTCAGCAGGTTGACGGAAATATCATCGGACCAGCGATACTCGGTGATTCAACAGGTCTGTCAGCATTCTGGGTGCTTTTTTCGATACTGTTCTTCGGAGGGTTCTGGGGCATAGCCGGAATGCTCATTGGTTGTCCGTTGTTTGCTGTTATATATACGATTATCAAGGATTTTGTTAATTACTGCCTTAAGAGAAGAAAGCTGTCAACTGATACGCAGACATATATAGACCTTAAAAGTATCGAGGACAGAAAAGATGGTTATGAATATATAACATATTCTCCATCAGAGCTTATGGGAAAGAAAAAGAATAAAAACAAAGAAGATAGTAAAAACAAACAAAAAATATTGTCGGACATAATCAGGAAAATGGCAAAAAAGACCACAGATATGCAATCAGACAATAAAAAGAAAAAAATGTGAAATAATGTAACAAATGAAAGGCTGAACTGTTACGAAATAATAGAAGAGTTATTTATATCGAACTTGACGAAATGCAGATTTTAATATACAATTATTTAGTTGTATTATAATTTGGCATGGTTTTTATGCTAAAACAGAAATAGAAGATGTTTCAGAAACTATTAAATAGGAACGGGGAATATTATGATAAAAAGTATGACCGGATATGGCAGACATGAAACGGTTACTGATGATTATAAGATTTTGATAGAAATAAAATCGGTAAATCACAGATATTGTGATCTGAATATTAAATTACCTAAAAAGTTTAATGCTTACGAGAATGAACTTAGAGGTATTCTTAAAGGATATGCGGCAAGAGGAAAGATAGATGCATATATTTCATATGAGGATTACTCAGAAAAAAATGTTGAGGTGAGGTATCACGATAATATTGCGGGCGGATATATGGAAGCGATTGAAAAAGCGGAAGAACTGTACAGTACAAAATTTCCCGGTGCTTCACTTAAATATCCAGCAGCAACGGATTTTTTGAAACTTCCTGAAGTTATTTCTTTAGAGACTAAAGAGGTTGAGGATGAATCACTTCAAAATGATTTAAAGGAAACTTTTGAGGAAGCTTGCAAAATGTTCAGGGAGTCAAGGGAGAGAGAAGGAGAACATTTAAAAACGGACATTCTTTCAAAGCTTGATTATATTTTGAAACTCGTCAAAAAGATAGAGGAAAGATCTCCTGAAATTCTTGCTGAGTACAGGCAGAAGATTATGACAAAAGTAGAAGAACTGCTTGGAGATAAACAGATAGATGATACAATCCTTGCCACAGAACTTACTGTTTTTGCTGATAAGGTATGTGTGGATGAGGAAACGGTAAGACTTCATAGTCATATAAAAAATATGAGAGATACTTTATCAAAAGATGAGTCGATAGGAAGAAAGCTTGACTTTCTTGCACAGGAGATGAACAGGGAAGCAAATACTATACTTTCAAAAGCAAATGATATGAAACTTTCTGCGGACGCTATAGATTTAAAGACAGAAATAGAAAAAATACGTGAGCAGATACAGAATATTGAATAGATATGAGGTGGTTTCATGCTTATAAATGTAGGATATGGTAATATCGTAAACATGGATAAGGTTGTCAGTATTGTAAGGACAGAAGCAGCACCGATAAAAAGGATGATACAGGTAGCAAAAGACAGCAATATGGCTATAGATGCCACTTGTGGCCGCAAAACCAAATGTATTCTTATAATGGACAGTGGGCATATTGTTCTGTCTGCACTTCTGCCGGATACAATAGAAAACCGTGTGAACGAAAATCAGAACAGAGAGGAGCAGAGCCAATGAGTAAAAAAGGCATTCTTGCAATAATTTCGGGATTTTCCGGGGCAGGCAAAGGAACTGTAGTAAACAGACTGTTAGAAAAAGAAAGTTATGCTGTTTCGATTTCAGCAACGACACGCAAGCCAAGAACAGGTGAAGTTGACGGACAAAATTATTTTTTTAGGACAAAAGATGAATTTGAAAAGATGATTGCAAATGATCAGCTTATAGAGTATGCTGAGTATGTAGGCAATTATTATGGAACACCTAAGGATTATGTTTTTAAGAAGCTTGATGAGGGCTTTGATGTGATACTTGAGATTGAAATGCAAGGAGCATTAAAAGTTAAAGAAAAATTTCCTGAGACAGCGTTGATATTTATCACACCGCCATCAGCAGATGAGTTGAAGAAAAGACTTGTCGGCAGAGGGACAGAAACAGCAGAGCAGATAGAAAAGCGAATGTCAAGAGCAGTTGATGAGTGTCCATATATGAATCAGTATGACTATATCGTTGTGAATGATGATCTTGATGAATGTGTTGACGAGATACACAGACTGCTTCAGTCTATACATAATGCAAAAGAAAATCAGCAGGAACTCATCAATATGATAACTGAGGATTTAAAGAAATATAAATAAATTCAAATAAATATGAAAGGAAGGAATAGTTATGTTACATCCATCTTATACAGATCTTATGAAAGTTATAAATAGTGAGGTAGAAACAGGTGAAGCTCCGGTAGTAAACAGCCGTTATTCAATCGTTCTTGCAAGTGCAAAGAGGGCACGCCAGCTTATTGCGGGAGCAGATCCACTTATTGGCATAAGGTGTCCAAAACCGCTCTCAATTGCGGTAGACGAATTATACAATTCAAAAATTAGAATTTTGAGTGAAGAAGAAGCAGCAGAGGCAGAGGCAAAAAAGCTTGCTGAGGAAGAAGAAAAAAAAGCTATGAATGAGATGACATTCTCATTTGAAGAAGAGGAAGAGGAAGAGGAAGAAGAGTAGCAGAGGTTTTAAAATGGATAATGAATACAAAAACGAAGACAGGAAAGAATCACTAAAAACTTCTGATGAACAAAAGGCTGAAGAAGAAACAGCAACAGAAGAAAGAAATGTTGATTCATATGGTGAACCCATAGAAAATCCGGAAAGTGATGAAGTGCCAAAGAAAAAGAAAGTCAGCAATGCAGTTATTGAGCTTCTTTTATATGCGGCTATAATTGTGATGTGTGTATGTGTTGTTCCAAAGTATGTTCTTCAAAGAACGATAGTTGATGGAACATCAATGATGAATACACTTAAGGATGGCGATAATCTTTTGGTAGAAAAGGTTACATACCGTTTTTCTGAACCAAAGAGATTTGATGTAATAGTGTTCTATCCTCATGGACGAGAGAGCAATGATTATTACATCAAGAGGGTCATAGGTCTTCCGGGAGAAACTATACAGATAAAAGGTAATACCATTTATATAAACGGAAAGGCCATTAAAGAAAATTATGGCAAGGATCCGATGACAGAATCAGGGATTGCAGAAGAACCGTTAAAACTGGCAAAAGATGAATTTTTTGTGCTTGGAGACAACAGAGAGATAAGCGATGACAGCAGATATCCGGATGTTGGACCGGTCAAGAAAAAGAATATTGCCGGAAGAGCGATTTTGAGAATTTCGCCATTGTCTGAGTTTGGTACATTTAAGTAATGCAATAAAAGATAAAGTATTAGATTTAAACAAGGGCAGATATTTATCTGTCCTTGTTTTGCAAATAATGTACTTTCAAAATTCTTCGTTCAGAAGATACTGAGAGAACATAATATATAAAAGGGGGATAAAATAACATGAAAAGACAGTTGAAAAAGGTAGTATGTCTTGCACTCATCACATCAATGATATTAGGGCAGAAAACTTTAAAAACAACTAAAAATGTCACAGCAAAAGAAAAAAAGGATATTAAGATTGCCATTGATGCAGGACATCAGGCAAGAGGCAACTTCGCAACGGAGCCGGTAGGACCGGGTTCAAGTACAAGAAAAGCAAAAGTGGCAGGAGGAGCAACGGGAGTTGCATCACATGTTCCTGAGTATAAACTGACGCTTGCCGTTTCAAAAAAGCTTCAGAAAGAGCTTAAAGCCAGAGGTTACAAGGTTTATATGATTAGAACAAAGAATAATGTAAATATTAGTAATAAAAAGCGTGCACAGCTTGCAAATAAGAGTGGTGCAGATATTTACATAAGAATACATGCAGATAGTTCAAACTCAAGAGCTGTTACTGGTGCGAGTGGGTTATATCCGTCAAAAGCAAACAGATATGTTTCAAAGCTTAGTGCAAAATCCAAAAAATTATCTTCATGTCTGCTCAAGTCTTATTGTAAAAAAACAAAGATACGCAACAGAGGTTTGGTTGCAAGAGATGACCTTACAGGAACAAACTGGAGCAAGATACCGGTTTCTCTTATTGAAATGGGATTTTTGAGTAATCCGTCAGAGGACAGAAAGATGCAGAAGTCAAACTTTCAGACAAAGATGGCAAAAGGAATTGCAGATGGAATCGACGCATACTTTAAATAATACAATATTAGTGTTATAAGTAAGCAGCAGAGCGGATTGTGAATAACCGCCTGACTATAATCGTATGAATTATTTAAGGTGTTGGTATGAATGGAGGAGAAAGATGGAAGGTTTAGTCAACATGATGGAGGAAACTGTATTAAAGAAGATTGATAAGTTATGGGAAACAACAGACGGATGCAAATGTCAAAAATGTAAATTAGATATAGCAGCATATGCACTTAACAGACTTCCACCCAGATATGTTCACTCACTTCAGGGAAAACTTATTCACAGGTTTAATGCATCTACGACACAATCAGATGCAGAGATAACATCCTGTGTTTATCAAGCTGTAAAAAAAGTGGAGAAAAATCCAAATCATCCTAGAGAAGAGTCTATATATACTAGATAATATTATATACATTTCAGGACGGAGTATGGTTATGTCACTGGTAGTATTACAGGGCAGACTGTAGTCCTGTCCTGTGTTATCATGGTGAAAATATATGTTGTTGGCGGTAATAAAAATATATAATTAATGAGGGGCTTGAAAAAAAACAGAAAAAATTGAAAAAAATGCTTGCATTTTGTAATTAAATGATGTATAGTATTGCTTGTCGGCACGACGGGGAAGATTAAAAGGTCATCGCCGGTAAATGATAAAAGTAAATATGGTCTGTTGGTCAAGCGGCTAAGACGTCGCCCTCTCACGGCGAAAACAGGGGTTCGATTCCCCTACAGACTGCTCCGATGTAATGTCGGTCATAAAGTATCAAATGACGGTTTGATATGTTAATATTTGACAAAAGTAAATATATGGTCTGTTGGTCAAGCGGCTAAGACGTCGCCCTCTCACGGCGAAAACAGGGGTTCGATTCCCCTACAGACTGCTTCGGTGTATATGCCGGCTGTAAAGTATCAAATGACGGTTTGATTTATGTTAATGTTTGATAAAAGTAAATATATGGTCTGTTGGTCAAGCGGCTAAGACGTCGCCCTCTCACGGCGAAAACAGGGGTTCGATTCCCCTACAGACTGCTCTGATGAAAATCAGCCCAACCCGAAAGAACTTGTAGGTCATTTATGGCTTACAGGTTTTTTGTTTATAAAACAGGAAAGAACTGCATTATTGCTGCTATGAAATTATTATAATCTGTTGTATAGCTGATTATTCTTTAAGTGTAAATAGTAACGCTGTTACGGCTTTCCTATATGGTAATGATATTAAATGGAGGGAAAACAAATGAAAGTATCAAAATTAGTTGGATTGAGATTTAAAGAAAAACCTGCTGATTGTGTCATTGACAGTCACGCACTTATGGTAAGGGGCGGCTACATGAAATATGTAGGAAACGGAATTTATTCTGAGTTCCCTACTCTTAGGAGAGTGACTGCAAAGATTGAAAATATCATTCGTGAAGAAATGAACATGATAGACGGTCAGGAAGTTTTGTTTCCGGTTGTTATGCCTGCTGAACTCTGGGAGGAGTCAGGAAGGTATGAAAGTGTAGGAAATGAGCTTGTAAGACTTAAGGATAGAAACGGCTCTAAACTTGTTCTTGGTATGACACATGAGGAAGCATCAGTTCAGCTTGTCCGTGAGTATGGACAGTCATACAACAATTATCCTTTTATGATATATCAGTTCCAGCGTAAGTTCAGGGATGAGGCAAGACCGAGAGCGGGAATGATTCGTGTTCGTGAATTTACAATGAAAGATGCCTATTCGTTCCATACATCACAGGAAGACCTTGAAAAGTATTATGATGTATGTTATCAGGCATACAACAGAATATTCCAGAGAGTTGGTGTTCCTGAAGTTGTGACTGTTGCATCTGATTCAGGTATGATGGGAGGAAATGTGTCACATGAGTATATGCTCCTTACTCCGGTAGGAGAGGACTCAATCGTTACTTGTACTGAGTGCGATTACAGAGCCAACATGGAAGCAGCAGAGAATATAATGCCGGATGAAAAGATTGGAGAAGTTTCAGAGTTAGAGTGCATTGAGACACCTGACTGCAAGACTATCGAGGATGTTTGCAAGTATCTTCACAGTTCAGTGGAGACTTCATGTAAGGCAGTTGTATATCAGAGAAATTCGGATGATACATTTGTTGTAGCGTTTGTCCGTGGTGATTATGAAGTTAATGAGACAAAACTCCGCAACATTGTCGGAGAACCAATCCATGTTGCACTGATAACGGCAGATGATCCGCTTGTTGCAGGATATATTGGACCTTATAATATATCAAAAGATGTTACGGTATATATTGATTCTTCGCTTAAAGGTGTTGAGGGCATGGTTGCCGGAGCAAATAAAGAGGGATGCCATTATAAAGGACTTAATCTTGAAAGAGATCTTGGAAAGGTTGAGTATGTTGATATTGCCAAGATAAAAGAGGGAGGAATATGTCCATGTTGTAAAAAACACTCAATAAGCATAAAGCGTGGTATTGAGGTAGGAAACATCTTCCAGCTTGGCACAAAATATACAAAATCAATGAATATGACATACACCGATGAGAATGGTGAGACAAAAAATCCTATCATGGGATGCTACGGTATCGGAGTTGGAAGACTTGCCGCATCAGTATGTGAGGCAAAGCATGATGAATATGGTCCTATTTGGCCTATATCTATTGCACCGTGGGAAGTTGAAGTATGCTGCCTTCGTGTTGATGACGAGCAGACAAAAGAAGTTGCAGACAAGCTTTATAAGGATTTACAGTCAGCCTCAGTTGAGACACTTTATGATGACAGGGATGTTCGTCCGGGTGCAATGTTCTCAGATGCAGATCTTCTCGGTGCACCGATAAGAGTTGTAGTAAGTCCTAGAAATCTCAAGGAGTCATGTGTAGAGGTAACAACGAGAGATAAGTCAGTTAAAGAAATGATTCCGGTTGATGAAGCATTTGAGTATATAAAGGGACTTAAAGAAAAGATGTTTGCAGATATAAATGCTAAAGTTGAGCCATATAAATAATTAAAGACGATAAACAGATGAAATTAATGACAGTATTTATCAATAACAATATTATTGATAAATACTGTCATTTTCTTTGTTGACTTTTATATTTTTGTACTATATGATGTAAAATAGTTAGAATAAACTAACCTAAGTGAGGGGTGCAAAAAATGAAATGATATTGCATCATATGACAAAAACATAGAAGCATGATAATAGTGTGAAAAATCCATATATGCAGAATTTTAGCGTGGAAAATCCGATTTTTCACACACAAGATTTGTGTCTGTGCACACTTGACACAAACCTGGTATGCCAAAAAATGTGTGCAGAAATGAGGATTAACATGAGTGTAGTTATAGTAGGAGGACATGACCGCATGGTCTGTAGATACAAGAAGATATGTAAGGAGCATAATTGCAAGGCAAAAGTTTTTACCCAGATGTCGGCAAGACTCAGTGAGCAGATAGGAAGTCCTGATCTTCTCATATTGTTCACAAATACGGTATCTCACAAGATGGTGAAGTGTGCGATAACTGAAGCCGAAAAATGCAATGCAGATATAGTAAGATGTCATACAAGCAGTGGAACGGCATTAAATGAGATACTTACAAATGCGTGCAATGCGTAAGAGAATGGAGTGTTACTAAATATGTAACAGTTCAGCCTTCCATTTATTACATTCATAAACCTGCCAGCAAACTGTCAGTCGCTGCTAAGCAGCTTATGTTTACCTCATATAATAAATGAAAGGCTATTCTACCATAAAAAGATAATCAACAATACAATGAGCAAGCTCAAGTATTGTCAATTATTTTTTATGGCTGAACTGTTACCTGAATATAATATTTTATAAAAACATATACTTGCCAATCAGGTGAAATTACATTATACTTAATATAGTTGTTTATAAGTTACTGTCTGTAGATTTATGGACAGTAATTTTATTTCATTGACATAGTAACAAAAGGGGAACTGATAGCACTGTAAGTGTGAACGGTAAACAAAAATTATGCTTTATATATTAAGTGATTTGCGTATGTAACATATATATGCAGTATAATATATATAGCAGTGGGATATGGAGGTAGTGAAATGTCAAATGACTATGTGATAGTTACGGATTCGACCGCAAATCTGCCGGAAGATATGATTGAAAAGTATGGACTTGAGATTCTGTCGTTAAATTATTATGTAGACGGAGAGGAATACAAAGGATACATTAAAGGTCAAAAGACTGATTTGGCACATTTTTACAGCATGATGCGTCAGAAAAAAGAAATAACCACATCTTTGGTTACGGTCGGTGATGCCATGGATATGCTTGAGGAAATAGTAAAGCAGGGAAAGGATTATCTTTATGTGGGATTTTCTTCGGGACTTAGCGGAACTTTTCAGGCAGTATCACTTGTCACGAACTCATTATCGCAGAAATATCCTGATAGAAAGCTTTATGCAGTCGATTCACTGGCGGCGGCACTCGGCGAAGGGCTTCTGGTAAAATATGTTATTGACAATAAAGAAAAGGGTATGTCGATTTCTGAAAATGCAGACTGGATAATAGCACACAGAAACAATATATGCCATTGGTTTACTGTTGATGATTTATTTTTCCTGAAGCGGGGTGGCAGGATATCTGCCACGACCGCCGTTGTAGGTACAGCATTAAGTATAAAGCCGGTTTTGCATGTTGATGATAATGGACATCTAATTCCTATGGAAAATGCCAGAGGCAGAAAAAAATCTCTTGATGCACTTGTGAAGCATATGAAAAGCAGTATTATAGTACCTGACGGTCAGTCGGTATATATAAGTCATGGAGACTGCATTGAAGATGCAGAGTATGTTGCAAAGAAAGTCAGAGAAAATTTCAATATCGGAGAAGTTGTGATCAGGATGTTAGATCCGGTTATAGCATCACATTCAGGACCCGGTACGGTGGCATTATTCTTTTATGGAGAGCACAAGTAAATTATTATACGGAGGAAACAGAAAATGAATATTTTAGTAGTAAATTGCGGAAGTTCATCACTTAAATTTCAGCTTATCGATTCAGAGACAGAGCAGGTAAGTGCATCAGGAAATTGTGAGAGAATCGGTCTTGACGGAAAGATTACATATAAGGCTCATGGAGATAAGTTTGTTACGGAGACAGATCTTCCGGAGCATGGTATTGCGATTAAGAAGGTGCTTGAACTTCTTGTAGATAAAGAGAGAGGTGTTATAAATTCACTTGATGAGATTCATGCAGTGGGACATCGTATGGTACATGGTGGCGAGAAATTTTCGTCATCAGTTGTCATAACTGAAGATGTTATCAAGGATATTGAGAGCTGTAATGATCTTGCACCACTTCATAATCCTGCAAATATATTAGGTGTGCGTGCATGTCAGGAAGCAATGCCGGGTGTGAAGCATGTTGCAGTATTTGATACAGCATTTCATCAGACAATGCCGGCAAAAGCATATTTATATGGTCTTCCAAAAGAGTATTATGAGAAATACGGAGTTCGCCGTTATGGTTTCCACGGAACAAGCCACAGTTTTGTATCAAAGAGACTTGCAGAACTTGCAGGACTTGATTATAACAATTCAAAGATGATTGTCTGCCATATCGGAAGCGGAGCAAGTATCTCAGCTATCAAAGACGGCAAATCAATCGATACAAGCATGGGAATGACACCGCTTGAGGGTCTTGTAATGGGAACGCGTTCAGGAGATATTGACCCTGCTATCATAGAGTTCATATGTCAGAAAGAAAACATTTCAGTAAGTGAGATGACAACTATCTTGAATAAAAAGTCAGGTGTGCTTGGTCTTTCAGGTGTATCAAATGACTTCAGAGATCTTGTAGACGCAAGAGAAAGCGGAAATAAAGATGCAGCAAATGCCCTTGATGTACTTGTTTACCGCATTGTAAAGTATATTGGTGCTTACTATATGGCACTTGGCGGATTAGATGCTATAGCACTTACGGCAGGAGCAGGAGAAAACAACAAAGAAGTTCGTGAGATGATCATGGAGGGAATCAGTGCACTTGGTGTAAAGATTGATGAGAAAGCAAACCAGACACGCGGAGAAGAAATACTTCTTTCAACAAAAGACAGCAAAGTACCTGTATGGATAGTTCCTACAAACGAAGAACTTGCTATTGCAAGAGAGACAGCAAGACTCGTGAAATAATAAAAAAGCAAAACCAGCGTTTTGCTCCTGGTGTTACACTGCTTTACGAGCATTTTCCTATACAGTAACAGTTCAGCCTTTCATTTCTTACATTCATAAACCTGCCAGCGAGCTGTCAGTCGCTGCTTTGCAGCTTTTGTTTATTTCATTTCAGAAATGAAAGGCTATTCTACCATAAAAAGGTACTTAACAATACGATGAACAAGCTCATTGTATTGCCAATTATCTTTTTATGGCTGAACTGTTACTAATACAATAAAAAAAGTTTGAAAATATATTGACAAATCTCCGAAAGTTAGGTATAATCGGAGGAGTGTTGTAAAGGAAAAGGCTAGGAGGTGGAATGTAATGTCTATTTGTCCAAAGAATAAATCTTCAAAATCAAGAAGAGATAAAAGAAGAGCAAATTGGAAGATGTCAGCACCAAATTTGGTAAAATGCAGCAAATGTGGAGCTTTAATGATGTCTCATAGAGTATGTAAGTCTTGCGGTTCTTACAATAAGAAAGAGATACTTGCAGAAGCAGCTGAATAATCAATTTGAGAATTTAAAATGATTTTGATTTAGAAAAATGTCTGGTTTGGCATAAAGTAAATAATTATTTTATTGAAGTATATGCTGACATCAGACACTGGATTTAACAGAGATGTACATATATTTAGAGCTATGTCATCTCTGTTTTTTTGATTTACATATGCAGACTTTCAAAATGTTTGAGTTGAAAAGTATTTTATCTTGATTTGATGTCATAGATTGATATATTGCAATGTAATTTTTGCAATCCTGCAGTCACACCTGGTCTTGTTGACAAAGTGGCAGGGCAGGTCAACATATATTAATTTGTAAGCAAACAAAATATATCGGATTGGAGAAAAATATTTAAGAATGAAAAATGTTAATAAAAAAATAATATTTTTATTGAGTTTTATAATGTTATTATGCATATTTAGCATTATTTTTGGAAAATTCATCAATGCAAAACAAGGGAATAACAAAAAAATCATTTATGTATCTCAGAAAAGAAATAAAAAATCGACAGGCAGCAAAAAATATCCGTTAGCTTCTCTGCAAAAAGCCATAGATAAAGCTGATGCGGGAACAGTAATTTATATAAGAGAGGGAAATTATAAAGGACCGTTTATATTTCGCAAATCAGGGAATAAAAAAAGAGGATATATTACAATAGCTGCATATAAAAATGAAAAAGTGAACATATCAAATAAAGATAATATAAGTGCGGCAGTATTTGATATGGGAGGACAGAGTTATATCAAAATACAAAAACTTCATATTGGAAATATTAAAGCTGAAAATGTATGCGGTATATTGATGAAAAACAGTGAAAGCAGTATTGTGATAGAAAAATGTGAGTTCAGAAATATAATTACTACAAGACCTGGAAGTATTGAAAAGCCAGGTGGTGAAGCAAATGCTGTACTATTACTTGGAGAGAAGAAAAACAGTATTCATCATGTTTATATTTTGGGAAATAAAGTGCATGATAATATAAACGGATGGTCTGAAAATATATCCGTGGCAGGTAATTGTACAAATATATATGTTCAAAACAATAAGGTTTACAATAATACGAATATTGGAATAGATTTTTACGGAAATGCAGGATATTGTAATGATTTAACAATGGACCAGCCAAGAAATTGTAAGTGTATTGACAATACGGTTTATAATTGCAAAAGTTCATTTGCAGAAAATGCCGGAATTTATATAGATGGTGCTAAAGATATTTTGGTAAAAGGAAATAAGACATTTAAAAATCACTATGGAATAGAAGTAGGCTCTGAAGAGTGGAAAAGTTATTATACAAAAGAAAATTATGTAAGAGGCATAAAAATCAGTGAGAATATCATGTATAATAATTTGTATTGTGGGCTTCGTATTGGAGGGTGGAGTAATGATAAAACTACTGGTACGGTTTATGATTGCAAAGTTATAAATAATGATTTTTCAAAAGGTAATAAAAAAGATGAAATAATACTGGCAAAATGTGACGGTATCCTGTTTAAGGATAACAGGTTTAAAAATAATTCAAAGTGCCCTGAAAATATTAAATATGATGACGGGATAAGCAGGAATAAAATAAAAAATATTGTTTTTAAATGATTATTTTTATTGTATATGAAAATGCTGTAAAATAGTGTGACACCAACGAGAATTGCGAAGCAATTCTTGGAGGGCAAAACGCTGTTTTGCCCTTTTAATAAAAAACAGCATATGTTAGCATATGCGGAAATGAGGGAAAATGCGTTTTATAATTCAAAGAGTATCAAATTCAAAAGTGACGATTGATAATGAGATAAGAGGTCAGATAGGAAAAGGTTTTATGGTGCTTATAGGTGTGGGAGAGAGTGACACGAAAGAAATTGCAGATAAGATGATACATAAAATGATAAATCTGCGTATCTTTGAGGATGAGCACGGTAAGACAAACCTTGGTTTAAAGGATGTGGATGGCAGCCTGCTGCTTATATCGCAGTTTACATTGTATGCTGACTGCAAGAGAGGAAACAGACCATCATTTGTCAAAGCGGGAGCACCTGATATGGCGAAAGAATTGTATGAATATATAATATCAAAATGCAAAGAGGAGATTGAAATAGTAGAGCAGGGAGAATTTGGTGCAGATATGAAAGTTGAACTTTTAAATGATGGTCCTTTCACCGTGCTGTTGGATAGCGATGAACTGTAGAGTAAATAGGAGAAAAAATGGATTTTAAAGTGTATGATTATCTCCCTGAGTCAGCTAAGTTTGTAAGGCAGACAGTTTTTGTTGACGAGCAGGGATTTGTGAATGAATTAGACGAAACAGATAATATTGCAACGCATATTGTTTTATATGATGAAAAAAAGCCTGCGGCAGCCTGTAGGATTTTTGCCGGTGAAAAATCAGGCGAATTTATTTTAGGCAGATTAGCTGTTATGAAAGATTACCGTGGGAAAAATATAGGAAGTATGATGCTTGCCGAAGCTGAAAAATGTGCATCTGATAAAGGCGGAAATGTTCTTATGCTTCATTCTCAGTGCAGGGCAAAAGATTTTTATGCAAAGTCAGGATATACTGAATTTGGAGAAATCGGCTATGATGAGGGTTGCCCTCATATATGGATGAAAAAGCAGTTAGGCTAGAGGATGGCTATAAGATTTTTAATGTTTCCGTACACAAATAAAGTAGAGTGTACGGGAACAATCAAGCGGATTGTGAATATCCGCTTCAAATAGCTAAAGATGAGGTGGTTTATTTGACGCAGACAACTCTCAATGATATTTATGCGATACTTTCTGAATATGATAAAAGAAAACGGGAAAACAAAAATTATAATATTTTTAAAGTCTTAGAAATTACTAACCGTGAAATTTTGATGTGTCGTGTATTGGCTGATTTTTTAAATCCAAGAGGAGAGCATGGAAAAGGTGATAAATATCTAAAGATTTTTCTGGAGAAAATACTTCACCGGGATGATTATGAAAAAATATGTGAGTCTGCATATGTTTTTAAGGAATATCCGATAGCCGGGGACAGAAGAATTGATATTGTTATTGAGTCTGTCGATGTGTTTATTCCGATAGAAGTAAAAATTTATGCCGCAGACCAGAAAGCACAGTGTTACGATTACTATATGTATGCGGCTCAAAGGGATAGTGCGGCAAAGGTGATATATCTGACAAAGTGGGGTGATATGCCGAGTAGATGCAGCATTTCTTCAGTCGATGGCAGGAATATTATTTTGCAGGAAAATATACAATGTATTTCTTTTACAAAGGATATTATAAACTTTATGGATATGATAATTGAGAGTGAAGAAGAAGTTATTATTCGTGAAACGGCACAACAGTATAAAGATGCAATAAAGGAATTTACAGTGTCTTTGGATGAGGAATTGAAAGTGGAGATTGCAAATAGATTATGTGAAAACAAGCAGAATTTTAGAAGTATGCTTGCTATAGAACAGGCGGCTGACAAAGCTAAGGCTAAGCTGATGTATAGCCTATTTGAGGAATTTGAAACCAGCTTTTTTTCAATTAAGGACAAATACAGTTTAAAAGATGAATTGAGATTTGATTGGTTTGATTATAAAACTCAGGCGGTGGAACAGTATTATGCTCAAAATGACTCTACATATCCGGGGATAAATTATGTTTTTTCTGATATTTTATTACCAAAAGGCATTGAATTATGGTTCAGAATAGAAATTGACAACAATTTATTTGCAGGGATATGCTTGTTTGATACGATTAACGGACAGGAACTTTGCATAAGTGAGCAGAATAAATTATCACAGGAGATAATAGAAACATTACATAAGTATATTAATTTCACAGAAAATAGGCATAAGGACTGGTGGGTTCAATATTGGTATCTTCCAACGGCATATGACAATACAAAACTTGCAGGAAACGAAGTGCCAAATTTTAAGGCAATGAATGAAGCTGCGGTAGCATTGGCAGATAGAGAAAACAGGAAAAAATTTGTTAAAGACTGTATGGTTGTCATTGAGAGAATACTTAACCGGATTTGCATAAAAGATAAAAATTATAAATAGCTTATATAATGTATTATAATAGTGTTATGAGCAGGCAATAGAGTTCATTACGAATATCTGCCTGACTTTATATCGTTTTTTACAATACAACTGAATATTTTAATGATAAAGTCTAATCAACAAATGATTAAGACAAAGGCGTCTGTTAGAGATAACAGGCGTCTTTTGTTTTTCTTATATAAATGGCATATATGTGTTCTTTGTATAAGAAAAAGTTTTGACACAGGATTTTTATTTCTGGATTTTTTTCAGGGGCAGAAAAGTGTATTAATGAGATTAAGGAGGTCTGATATATATGGAAAGAATAGAAAATCATCCAATCTTAGGGGAGACACCTAAGCGTAAGAAAGTCACTTTTAGTTATGACGGAAAACTTCTTGAGGGATATGAGGGTGAACCGATTGCTGCAGCGTTAAAGGCAGCGGGTGTTATGGCTCACAGATATACGGCGAAAAAACATGAGCCAAGAGGAATTTTTTGTGCAATAGGCAGGTGCACGGATTGTGTAATGATAGTTGACGGTAAACCAAATATCAGGACTTGCATTACACCTCTTGAAGCAGGAATGGTCGTGCAGACACAGTATGGTGTTTCGGCAAAACCCGATGCATAAATTATCTGGATATTATCAGGAATAAAGCTGTTGACAGATATAAAAGATATGGATAAAGATAGAATAAACGGCAAGAATATTTAAATAACAGTTGATAGTTATTTTTGAAGAAAAGTAAGTGGTGTTTTGGCACAGATAAAATTGAGCTTTTGAGTTTGGTATTGGATAAGAGATCGCAAGAAAAGAGGTAGAGTTATGAAGATAGAACGATATGACATGATAGTTATCGGTGCAGGTCCGGCTGGTTTATCGGCAGCGATAGAGGCGGCAAAGAAAGGTTTAAAACCTATTGTGTTTGATGAAAATGCAAAGCCGGGCGGACAGCTTTTTAAACAGATACATAAATTTTTCGGTTCAAAGGAACACAAAGCTAAAGTGAGAGGATTTAAGATTGGTGAGGAGCTTCTTAGTGAAGCTGAGAAATACGGTGTTGAGGTTATCTTAGATGCAACAGTCGTAGGTCTTTATCCTGAAAAGGAAGTTACGGTAAAAGTTGGCGGGAGCGTCAGGCATTATAAAGGAGATGCAGTTTTAGTCGCAACCGGAGCAAGTGAAAATATGGTCAATTTTGAAGGATGGACTAAGCCGGGGGTTATTGGTGCGGGAGCTGCACAGACAATGATGAACCTTCATCACATTAAACCGGGAAACAGGATTTTGATGCTCGGTTCGGGAAATGTCGGTCTTGTTGTAAGTTATCAGCTTTTGCAGGCGGGATGCGAGGTCGTAGCACTTGCAGATGCAGCTCCGAGAGTCGGAGGATACGGAGTTCATGCAGCTAAAATTGCAAGATGTGGCGTGCCGTTCTATCTTTCACATACTATTGTAAGAGTTGAGGGTGAAGATGCCGTCACGGGAGTAGTTATAGGTCAGGTAGGAGCTGACTGGAAGATAATACCCGGCACTGAAAAACATTTTGATGTTGACACGGTCTGCCTTGCTGTCGGTTTGTCGCCGATGTCACAGCTTTTAAAGCAGGCTGAAGTAAAGATGAATGATACTAAAGGCGGTCATGTCCCTGAGATTGACAGGTACGGTGCAACAAGTGTTCCGGGAATATATGCGGCAGGTGATGTTTCAGGCATTGAGGAAGCAAGTTCAGCAATGATAGAGGGAAGAATGTCAGGAGCTTCTATTGCGTGCTATCTCGGATATATGACGGAAGAAGAAAGAGATGCCAGAATAGAGGAACTTGAAAATCAGCTTGAAACATTAAGACAGGGTATGTTTGCTCCAAAGAACAGAGGTAAACTTGTCGAAAAGACAGATGAGGGAATTGATGTTTCTATGAATCTTTTAAATAAAGGTTTTGTGGCTGATGATGAGATAGAAAGATTTCCGGGAGTCACACACCAGAAAGGAATCCATCCGGTCATCGAGTGTACGCAGAATATTCCTTGTAATCCGTGTCAGGATGCCTGTAAGATGGGCTGCATCCGTATAGGAAAAAATATTACATCACTTCCGGCCATTGATGAGGAGAAAAAATGTATCGGTTGCGGAATGTGCGTGGCATCATGTTCAGGTCAGTCAATTTTCTTAGTTGAGGAAGATGTTGAACCGGGATTTGGAGAAGTCACAATGCCATATGAATTTTTACCTGTTCCTGAGGTTGGCGATAAGGGTATTGCACTTGGCAGGGACGGAAAAGAAGTATGTAAGGCGGAAGTCACAAAAGTGAGATGTGCACCTGTATTTGACCACACGAATCTGCTTACAATAAAAGTTCCTAACGATATGGTAATGAAAGCAAGATTTTATAAGAAAGAAGCATAAGGAGGGTTTAACTATGACAGACATTCAGGCAAAATTAAAAGAAATAGGACCATTTGTTGAGGGTGCTGACGACAACCTTCTGGTATGCCGTTGTGAAGAAGTGACTAAGGGACAGATAAGAAAAGCTGTCCATGAGGGAATATTTACATTGGAAGAAATGAGAAGATATTTGAGATCGGGAATGGGACTTTGTCAGGGGCAGACCTGTGGGAAAATGGTAAAATCAATTATTGCATCTGAACTTAAAGTAGCTCCGTCAGAGGTTGTACCTGCAAGTTCAAGAGCACCAATGAGACCGATTGAGATGTGTATATTAGCAGAGGATGGAGGTGCAAGCCATGAATAAAACAGCAGAGGTAGTTATCATAGGTGGTGGAGTAAACGGATGTGCAGCTGCTTATTATCTTGCAAAAAAAGGTGTTAAGGATGTAGTTGTACTTGAGGCGACAAACAGTATAGGACATGGAGGTTCATCAAGAAACGGCGGCGGTGTCCGTCAGTCAGGCCGTGATGTAAGAGAACTGCCATATGCAATGTATGGTATTAAAAATATGTGGCCTACATTGTCGGAGGAGCTTGGTGTAGATACTGAATATACCCAGAAAGGAAATTTGCGAATGGGTAAGACAGAAGAACATCTTAAAAAGCTCCGGACACTTGCAGACAGTGCAAAATCAGTAGGTCTTGATGTGAGAATGATAGATGAAAAAGAAGTCAAAGAGATATGTCCTTATCTTTCAGATGAAGTTATAGGAGCAAGCTGGTGTCCTACGGACGGTCATGCAAATCCTCTCACAACAACACTCGGATATTATAAGAGAGCACTTGAGATGGGAGTAAGATTTTATACTGATGCACCGGTAAAAGCATTGCAGAAAGTCAAGGGAAAAGTAAGAAAAGTAATCTTAAATGACGGCACTGTATTTGAGGGCGAAACAGTAATTCTTGTGGCAGGTTATGAAAGCAGGGAGATAGCAAGAACCATAGGCATAGATATACCAATGACAAGACTTATAGATGAATGTCTTGTGACAGAAATGCAGCCGCATATGATAGATGTAATGTTTGGCTGTGCTACGGCGGATTTTTACGGACATCAGACACATCATGGTTCATTTGTATTTGGTTCAGACTCCGGATGGGAGGTAGTAGACGAGATGGTAGACCCGTCAACAAACACGGCAGACCCGTCAAAACTTATCACAAATTCAATGACATTATCGGCAAGCTGCAGGGCGATTCAGAGTTATATACCTGCACTCAGGGACGCAAAAATAGTAAGAAGCTGGTGCGGATGGCTTGACGAAGCATTTGACGGAGTACCTTTTTTAAGTCCGGTAGAAGAAGCACCGGGACTGATACTTGCGTGCGGATTTACGGGACATGGATTTGGAACTGCACCGGCAGTCGGACTAATGCTTGCACAGATGGTAGTCGGCGAGAAAACAGTGGTTGATATAAGTGCACTTAATTATAACAGGTTTAAGCCGGTGAGATAATTTTGATAAAAATATGATTATTGTAAAAAGTAACTTACGAGTTAGGGACTTGTGGGTTACTTTTTATTTTTAAAATCATTTAACACTATTAAGAAAGTCTTACATAATAAGTGGTTGTGTGGACTTTATTTTGACTGATTTTGTTTTATAAGGATTATTATATTCATAAAATTAATGATAGAATATGGGCAAAGAGAATGATATAAAAAAGGGTGTAAATGTTATATGATAAAATAAAGAAAAACTTTGAGAACTCGAACGATTATTTCCGGTTTTCATTGATTTGTACACTGCTTTATGGTATTATACTTATCATGTTGTAATTTGATTTATACAGGTAGGTTGGATAAAATCTAATTGATGATATGATGATATTTAATATTGTGAGGTAGAGCAGATGTCGATTTCATATAACGGATTATGGAAACTGTTGATTGACAAAAACCTGAAGAAGGTTGATTTGATAGAAAGATTAGAGATTAGCAGCAGTACAATCGCAAAAATGACAAAGAACGAGGCAGTTTCTTTACGGGTACTTGAGAAAATTTGTCGGGAGCTGGACTGTGATTTCGGAGATATTATTCACTATGTGAAAGAGGAGGAGGCGTGAATGATTATGGAATACAGTGCGGGATTAACATCCAAATTGTTTTGGCTGCAGGAGGCAAGAAAGACTGCATCATATATTGCGGATGGTTTTAGCAAGTCTGAGATTAGAGCGATTGCATGGGAGGAGAATATATACCGGGTAAGAGCCGAGTATCGGGCTTACGAGGTGTTGAATGGCACATACCGCCGGGTTTCTCTGTTTTCAATGGATTTATTAAAAGTATTTTTGTCCTGCGATATTGAGACAGCGAAAGTTTTAAATTTGATTTCTATATTGATGGACAGTCGTTTGTTTTTTGAATTTATACATGAAATGTATGATGAAAAGCTTAGAATTGGGGAGACAGAAATTACAGACCGTGATTTGAATGTATTTTTTGCAAATAAGGCAATGCAGAGTGAAGTGGTTGCCGGATGGACAGATACAGCAGTAAAAAAACTTAAACAGTGTTTTTGTCGTATGATGTATGAGGCAGGCTTGCTTGAAAGCAGTGCAAAGCCTAGGATTATGAGACGGATACACATTGATTATCGAACGGAAGAATTATTGAAAAGGAATGGATTAGAAGCATATCTGAATGTAGTGAAGGGAGTGCGTTGATGGTAAAGTTATCATTGGATGAAAGGTTGAATCAGATAGAGAAGAAAATATCGGATCAGAGCTTTCTCCACAATAAAGGATTGGGAAATGAAGTCGGATATTATATATTTGATTATGATCCGAGAGAAGAACTTCATGTAAGAAATCATATACAGTATCTAAAGAAAAGAATCAATGAGAGCAGCTTGGGCTTTCAGATTATAGAACTCGATCTGTTTCACCTGATGATAGAAGTGCTAGAGGAGGAAGGTTATCTGGAAGCATTCTTTGATTTGGAAAGAGAGAATGGATTTTTTGAGATGGCAGACAGTTTAGTAGAAACATTGGGACTAGATGAGACCAATGAGCTGAATCTAATCATATCCGGAATATTGAGGGAAGATTTAACAGACAGTGTGGTATTTCTTACGGGAGTTGGCAAATGTCATCCAATCATTGCCAGTCACAATATCCTTAATAACCTGCATCAGGTACTGGATAGTGTTCCGGTGGTAATGTTTTATCCGGGTGAATATAGTGGACAGGATCTGAAGCTATTTGGAACGATGGATTCACATAATTATTATAGAGCATTACCTTTGGTGTAGAGGTGGCAGCAGTATTTTCTGAAAGGAAACAGTTTTTCGTAAAAAATAGGAGAATTAACAATGCAGATTAAAAATATGTTTGAAAAGCAGATTGACCGTGACATAAAAGGCGTTATTAAAGTAGGTCAGTCGGACGAAGAAAATATTTATCAGGAATTGGATGAGTATGTTGTTACGAAAGAGTTGTTAAAGCATTTTCGTGTTTTTTTTGAAAATTATGAAAAGGGTATAGACGGATATACAGATAAGATGGGGGTATGGATTTCCGGATTCTTTGGAAGTGGTAAATCACATTTTTTAAAGATTTTGTCCTATTTGTTAAAAAACAGCACAGTAGAAGGCAAAAGAGCCATTGAGTATTTTACCGGATGTGAGTCTGATGCAGGCATCAGACCCAAAATCGAAGATACTATGCTTATCGCAGAGATGACAAAAGCCGGAGAAACAGATTCAGATGTTGTGCTTTTTAATATTGATTCAAAGGGTTCTGCAAAAATTGGTTCCGGGAAAGAGGCTATTGTTGAAGTATTTATGAAGGTGTTCAATGAGATGCAGGGATATTGTGGTTCTGTTCCTTATCTTGCAGACTTTGAACGCCAGTTGGATGGTGAAGGCAGATTTGAGGAGTTTAAAGAAAAGTTTGAACAGATTGCCGGAGCACCATGGGAGAAGAAGAGACAGGCATTTGCCGTGATTCAGGACAAAGTTGTAAAGACACTTGTTGAAATGGATTTTATGAGTGAGGAGGCAGCACGAAACTGGTGCAAAAATGCAAAAGGCAATTATGACCTTAGTATTGAAAAGTTTGTGTCTTTGGTGCAGCAATATTGTGCAAAGAAAGGACCGAATCATCATGTGATTTTTTTAGTAGATGAGATTGGTCAGTATATTGCGGATGATACACAACTGATGCTTAATCTCCAGACAATTGTAGAAGACCTGGGAACTGCCTGCCGTGGAAAAGCATGGGTTATCGTAACAAGTCAGGAGGACATTGACTCTATCACCAAGACAAAAGGAAATGATTTTTCTAAGATTCAGGGACGATTTGATACAAGACTTTCATTATCGGCATCAAATGTGGATGAGGTTATTCGTAAGCGTGTACTTGCAAAGAATGATACAGCAGCACAGGCTCTCAGACTCCTCTATGAGCAGAAAGAGTCAATTATCAAGAATCTTATTACATTTACAGTGGATACGGCAGATAAAAAGCTGTATGCAGATAAAGCTGATTTTGCAGATTGCTATCCTTTTATTCCGTATCAGTTCAGTCTTTTAGGACAGGTGCTTACTGCCGTCAGAACACATGGTGCAAGTGGAAAACATCTGTCTGACCAGTCACGCTCTATGCTTGCATTGTTTCAGGAGTCGGCAATTAGAGTAATGGATAAAGAGGATGGAGTATTAGTCCCATTCAGCTATTTCTATAATCCATTACATAAGTTTATTGATCACCAGCATAGCCAGGTAATCTCAGATGCAGAGGATAACAGTAAACTGGATGAGTTTGATGTAGAGCTGTTGAAAGTTCTTTTTATGATTAAGTATGTCAAGGAAATCAAGGCAAATGCAGATAATCTCACTACACTTATGATTTCAAATATTGATGATGACAGAATTGAAGTTCGTTCTAAGATTGAGGAGTCATTAAAGAAACTGATTAAAGAGACGCTTGTACAGAAGAATGGTGAGATATACATTTTCCTGACAAATGAAGAGCAGGAAATCAACAATGCCATCAATAATGAGTCTGTAGAGATGGGAGAAATCATAGGAGAAGCTTCAACAGTTATATTTGAGGAAATCTATACGGAAAAAAAATATAGATATAGTAATAGATATATGTTTGCATTTAATCAGAAGGTGGATGATCGATTTTTCAAAAGTAATCAGTCTAACGATATCGGAGTGACAATTATAACACCTTATGGTGGGGATTATGCAGATTCTGCACTTCGTCTGCTCTCGGCACAGGAAAGCAGTATAATTGTGAAATTGCCAAATGACGGTACATTTCTTGATGAAATTACAGAATCAATAAAAATATATAAATTTCTTAATAAAAATGCTTCCGGTGCCAGAGGCAGCTTTGACAGCATCCGTAGGGCAAAAGAGGATGAGCGTATTGAAAAAAAGGATAGAATCAGAATCTTTATTGAGGATGCATTAAAGAATGCGGACATTTATGTAAATGGCGATAAGGCAGTCATTTCGGCTAAGGAGCCTGCGGCAAGGATCAACGAGGCACTTGGTAAGCTTGTAGCTATGAAATACAATAAGCTCACTTATATGGAGACAGCACCTGAACTGTCAGATATTAGTGCTATCTTTAAGCGTAGCGATGGTCAGATGAGTTTTCTTGGCACGAGTGATACAACACCGAATAAACTTGCATTAGAGGAGGTAGTGCAGGTAATTGGATTAAATAATGCCAGACATATGAAGACTTCTCTCAAATCATTACAGGATAAATTTGGTGCAGCACCTTATGGATTTGATACAAAAGATGTGCAGTGGCTTGTTGCAATGCTGTTCAAGCTGGGAAGGGTTTCTCTTACACTTAACAGCCGGAATCTTTCATTGCTTTCAACAAATCCTGATGAATTAGTCAGATACATTACAAAGCGTGAATATGTAGAAAAACTTTTAATTGATATTAGAGAGAGAGCGACTGACGGACAGATTCGTTCTGTCAAAGAAGTTATGAAGGATTACTTCGGATTCACGGTAACAAGCGATGATGATGATAAAATCATGAGCATTTTTAAGGATAGAGCAGAAGATAAAGTGGAAGTATATGATGACATTCTTGTAGAGTACCGAATTAATCCAAAATATCCTTGCAAGAGACTGATGGAAGATGCAAGAAACAGACTTGCAAAAATCCTTAATATAAATGAGGCAGCAGAGTTTTTTAAGACTGTAGATAAAAAGAGGGATGACTTGCTTGACGACGCAGAAGATACGGCACCTGTATTTGATTTCTTTAAGGGCGAACAGAGAAAGATTTTTGAAGAATCAGTAAAGAACCTTGCTTATTTTGAAAACAGTAAGACTTATGTAAGTGACCGGGAGCTGTTAAAAGTAGTTGAAGAGATAGAGGATGTTGTAAAGACCGGTAAGCCATTTGGTAAGATTCAGAGATTGCCGGAGTTGAACATGAAGTTTGAAGACCTTCACATGGGATTGCTTGAAAAAGAAGCTGCAATAATGGAACCGTTAGTACACGATGACTTTCTTAAAGTAAAAGAAGTATTGGATAGTAAACCTTTTGCAGAAGTGCTCCGTCACCGTATCAATCAAAGATTTGATGAAATACGGGAGAAACTTACAACATCCGGTGATATAGCTGCGATTAAGAATATCAGGCTGGAAAGCGATGCTCTTAAAATAAAGTGCCTGGATGAGATAGATGAATATGAGAGAGTGCATCAACCGGTATCAGAACCGCCTGTTACACCGGTAGTTTCCGGTAAAGAGCCGGTTAATGATGTTGAGACACCAATTAAAGTAAAGACGAAAAGACGCAAAAATATTTCCATCAGCAATGTGGCTGGGGCAAGAACATATTCGATTGAGACAGAGCAGGATATTGATAAATTCCTTGCTCAGATGAAGCAGAAACTGATGCAGGAGCTGGAAGAAGACACAATAATTACATTGAGCTAGAAGGAGGATTGTATAATGATTAAGTGTTTTACATTTGATAATTTCAAAAGCTTTGAGAAGGCTGAATTAAATCTTGAAGCACTGACAACTCTGATAGGAACAAATTCTTCTGGAAAAAGTAATGCTATAGAGGGAATTGCAATATTAGCAAAGGCAGCAACAGGAATTGAGTTAAATACAATATTGGATGGAACAAAGAGCACAGGAGCTGTAGTTCGTGGTGGCAGCCGGGGATGTGCAAGATTCAAAACCAATGCCTTTAAGCTAGGGTGCTTAATAGATTTAGATGAAACTAATGATTTACTATATGAAATAAAAATTGGAGTTGGAGATCGTATAGGAATTGAAGAAGAAGGATTATATATTGTAAAGAGTGATACATTTGGTCCAAAAACTAATAAAATATTTAAGACAAAAAAAGCGGAAACTGGTCGTGTTGAAATAAAAGTACAATATAATAACGGAATGAGAGGAAATGATCCAGATACAATTTGTACACGTTCTTCGGCAATTTTACCACAGATGGTAATTAAGATGGGAAGAAATACAAAGGAGGAAAAAACAATAATATCTTATATGGATAGAGTTATAAGTCATTTAAAGAATATTAGTATGTTAGACCCAGTTCCTTCAGTTATTCGTGATTATGTTCGTACATCAGATGTTGAACTGAGACAGAATTGCGATAATCTTTCAGCAGCATTAAATGAAATGTGCAAAGACGCATTAAAAAAGGATAGATTATTAGAATTCGTAAGAGAACTTCCAGAAAATGATGTAGAGGATATAGAATTTATCGAAACCAAGATAGGCGATGTGATTTTCGCATTGAGAGAAAGAAATCTTAATTCTACAGAGTTAGTAGATGCTCGGCAGTTATCGGATGGTACATTGCGTTGTATTGCGGTATTAACTGTAGCATTAATAGGAGAACCAGGCAGTTTGATAATGATTGAAGAGATAGATAATGGTATTCACCCGGCCTGTGTATATAAATTAATCGAACAATTAATTGCGATAGGAAAAGAAAGAAAAATCGATATTATTATTACTACTCACAATGCTACTCTTTTAAATTCATATAAAAAAGCTGAACTTTTAGGAGTTTCAGTTGTGTATCGGGATAAGGAGAGGGGAACAAGTAAAATAAAATCATTTGTTGATATTGAAGATTTTCCAGCTATGCTTGCATCAGGTGGATTGGGAAATGCAATGATTGATGATAGTTTGTTGAAATCTCTAAAGAGAACAAATGAAAAAAAAGACTATTCATGGCTGGGGGTATAGTAGATGAATATTAGATTTATAGATACATCTGTTATGATGAATTTGTTGGAAGTTCCGGGAAGATGCGCCGATTCACAGATGATAAAAGAAGAATTCAGGCAGGTATTAGATAATAAAGAGGTTCTGATTCTTCCAATAGCAACAATTATAGAAACAGGAAACCATATTGCACATATAAATAATGGAAACAGTAGACGAACTATAGCATCTAAGTTTGGAGAGTTTTTGAGGAAAACAGCAGAGGGAAAGGCTCCATGGCAGTTATATGGTATAGAATTAGACAAAGAAGGTCTCTTATATCTGGCAGACAATATAGTGGAGAATGCGATGCAACAGGTAGGTGTGGGAGATATGTCTATTATTCATGCATATGAGCAATATAAGTCTAATACTCCGGGAATTGGCAGAATAATGATATGGAGTACAGATAGACATCTGCAGGGATATATAGAGGAAAATGTATCAGAAACTACATACAGGAGACGAAGAAAATTGTAAACATAAACGATTAGTTTGGAGGATATAGCACATGAACAAAAATGCAATTAAGAAATTTGCAATAGATGCAAGAAATAAACTGATAGCATCTGTTACGGATAAAGCAGGTATGCTTGGAATCACACCGGATAATTGCAGTGAAGCAATCACAAAAGGTATTGATTTTGAAGTATATAAGACGGCAGCAGGAACAGAAGTAACACTTAACAAAAAACAGTGCGAGCAGAGAAGAAAACTGGTAGACCAGATTAATGCAAAAGGTTTTGAGGTAGTAGTGGAAGAAGTAGCATATACATGGTTTAATCGTATCTGTGCTATCCGATTTATGGAAGTTAATGACTATATGTATCCTGTAAGAGTTCGTGTGCTTTCTTCTGAAAAAAAATCCACTGTAAGTGGCTTAGTAAAGAATGAGCCAGATGTGGTGACAATGGCTCCGGATATTGACTGGGATTTCACGGATAAAGAGAGAGAAGAAATCATTGATGCCAAGATGAATAACAGGCTTGATGATTTATTCAGAATGCTGTTTATCAAGCAGTGTAATCTGCTTCATGAGGTACTACCGGGACTTTTTGAAGAGACAGAAGACTATACAGAAATGCTTCTTAACATCTCATTTACAAATGAAGATGATGTAATTCGTATGCTTGTAGATGGTATAGATGAAAAAGAATTTAATATCACTACTGTTGGTGAAGATGGCAAGGCAGCAGGACAGGTGGAAATCATCGGCTGGTTATATCAATATTATAATACAGAGCCTAAAAATAAGGCATTTGCAAAAAAAGGAAAAATCACAAAAGAGGAAGTTCCGGCAGTTACCCAGCTTTTTACTCCAGACTGGATTGTAAGATATATGGTAGAAAACAGCCTTGGTAGAATGTGGGTAGAAGGACATCCGGATGATGAACTGAAGAACAAATGGAAATATTATCTGGATGAGGCAGAGCAGGAAGAGGCTGTACAACAGGAACTTGATAAGATAAAGGCAGAATATGCGACATTAAAACCTGAAGATATAAAGCTCATTGATCCTTGTATGGGTTCCGGACATATTTTGGTGTATGCGTTTGATGTATTTATGCAGATATATGAAAATGTGGGATGGTCTCAGAGAGATGCAGCACAGAGCATTATCAAAAATAATATTTATGGACTTGATATAGATGACAGAGCAGCGCAGTTAAGCTATTTTGCAGTGCTGATGAAAGCAAGACAGTATGACAGGCGAATTCTGACGAGAGGAATAGAGCCTAATGTATATGCCGTGCAGGAGAGCAATGGCATCAATCGCAGTCAGCTTAAATATTTTGGTGAAAGACTGACAGAGGAAGAGAAACAGACCGCATTATTGCAAATGGACGGACTTCTTAATACATTAAATGATGCAAAGGAATATGGTTCTTTGCTTAATGTGGAAAGCTATGATTGGGAGCTGTTAGATAGATTTGTAGAGAGTAGCAATATTGAAGGTCAGATTTCTTTTGATACATATGGATTAGAAGAGACTGCAGAGAAGCTGAAGCGATTGATTAGAATTGGCAGGGTTATGGCGTGGAAGTATGAGGTAGTTGTTACTAATCCGCCATATGCTGGTACGAGTAATCTTAGTGCAAAAGTAAATAATTTTGTTAAGAAAAATTATCCTGATAGTAAGGCTGATTTATTTGCTGTGTTTATTGAGCGTTGCGGGGAGATGCTTAAGAAGAACGGGTATCAGGCGATGATAACACAGCATTCGTGGATGTTTTTGTCAAGTTATGAAAAGCTGCGTGTTAAGCTGCAACAAAAAACGATTATAAATATGGCACATTTAGGAGCTAGGGCTTTTGAGGAAATTGGGGGAGAGGTTGTACAGACCACGAGTTTTGTTTTTTTGAAAAAGCATGTGAATGCATACAAAGGGGTATATCAAAGGCTGATAGAGGAAAAGTCTGAGTACAGAAAAAAAGAGCGTTTTCTAAAAAAAACAAATTGCTTTTATTCTGTTCAGAGTGATTTCTTAAAGATACCAGGAAGACCTGTTGCATATTGGGTTAGCGATAAATTAATAGGAAAATTTAAGTACAAATCATTAGCAGAATATGCTGAGACAAGAAGGGGGTTACAGACTGGAAATTCACCGAGATTTGTAAGAAATTGGTATGAAGTATCTATAGATAATATGGATTTATCATTGAATGATAAATGCAAAGAATCATCAAAAAGGTGGTTTTTATTTAATAGTGGTGGATCATTTAGAAAATGGTATGGAAATATAGTTAATATAGTTAATTGGTGGCATGAGGGAGAAGATATTAAGGCAACTGGAAAAGCAATTATTCCATCTGAAGATAAGTATTTTCAAGAGATTGTTAGTTGGAATAAAATATCATCAGGAAATATTTCAGTACGATATCAACCAAGTGGTATTATTCCAGGCGATGCAAGCCCTTTTTTGCATACGATGAATAAAAATGTATTATTTTATTCAATGGCATTAATGAATAGCAAAATAGCTGGAGAAATGATTCAGGTTTTAAGTCCAACATTGAATTTTGAAGTGGGCAATATAGCAAAAATTCCTATGATTATCAAAGAGGAAGAAAAGGTATTATCATACACTAAAAAATGCATACAAATATCAAAGAATGATTGGGATTCATTTGAAACCTCATGGAATTATAAACAACATCCGTTAATATCTGTGATCTCTCAGAATAGAGCATTATTTGATGATACATCAGGCATTGATTTAGCAGAATGTTACTCATGCTGGGAAGATGAGTGCAACGAGCGTTTCAATCATCTCAAGGTCAATGAGGAGGAGTTAAATCGCATTTTTATTGATATTTACGGTTTACAAGATGAACTTACACCAGAGGTAGAAGATAAAGATGTTACAGTCCGCAAAGCAGACTTACAGCGAGATATTAAGAGCCTGATTTCTTATGCTGTTGGCTGTATGTTTGGACGCTATTCAATTTATGAAGATGGTTTGATGTATGCCGGAGGGGAATGGGATTATAACAAGTACGAAAATGCCGCATGGCGTGCTGATGGAAAAACGGAAACTCTTAAATTTTATCAGAATACTTGCTTTATGCCGGATGAAGATAATATTATTCCAATCACAGATGAAGAATATTTCTCGGATGATATTGTTTCAAGATTTTGTGAATGGATAAAGATTGTATATGGTGAGAAATCATTGGAGAAAAATCTCAATTTTATAGCAAAAGCACTTGGTAACAAAGGAAATACAAGCAGAGAAGTAATCAGAAATTATTTTTTAAATAATTTTTTTAAGGATCATTGTAATACTTATTCTGTTACGGGTTCCGGTAAGCGACCTATCTACTGGCTTTTTGATAGTGGTAAGCAAAATGGATTTAAAGCACTTATCTATATGCACCGATATGATGCTGACACAGTCGGCAGAGTGAGAACAGATTATCTTCATAAGGCACAGAAGTATGTGGAAAATGCAATGCAGAGTGCACAATATACGATTGACAATGCTAAATCTGCATCAGAAAAATCAAAAGCTACAAAAGCAGTAACAAAGTACACAAAGCAGTTTGCAGAGATGAAGATATATGATGAAGCAATTGCTCATGTTGCTAATCAGAGGATAGAGATTGATCTGGATGATGGCGTAAAGGTAAATTATGCAAAATTCCAGGGTGTGGAAGTCGCTCAGGAAGGTAAGAAAACATTGAAAGTCGATTTGTTGGCGAAGATATAGGTAATATTGTTTTAAAAGATATATAGATTAAAGGTGGTGCATATTAGACATGATAAGTCGTAACACAGATAATTTTACAGGATTTGTAATTCAAGATGAAGAGAAAATATATTTTCATGCACAGGATAAAGTGTTTAATTTTATAACAAAGGGAGTGGGTATATTTGCTGAGTTCTCAGAAAGTGTAATGAAATCGCCAGATTATTTTTTACATGGGTATTCAACGGATGGTTATCAGATTGCTTTATATACTGGGTATGATGAAAGGATAATATCGTCAAACTATAAATTACGACCAGGAATTTATCTTGTGAGTACAGCTAATTTGTGTAGCTATGATATGTCTAAAATGCAAGCAATAGAGTTTATTGGTGGAACTCTTAACAATTTGTATCAGCAACCCCAAATCGTTACAAAATATGACAAAGAAAGGAAGTACTATATTAAAACTTATCCTGAATTTAAGAAAGAGTATTCTGTAAGAATAAATGGTATTGAATGCAAGTTTATTTTGAAAAATATACCATCAAAGAATAATCCATCAATCATGAACTTGATTGCGAGATATGAATTTCCAAAGGAAATGCCTATAAAAACCATAAGACTTACCTATAATGTTTTAATGAAAATATGCAGGTTTATGACAAATAGAGAAAATGTCGGATTCGATGAGGTGTGTCTCTATCAGATTGATGACAAAACAGGTAAGTGGTTTAAATTTGCTGATGGATTCCTAGATTACCAGTATGATAAGTTTACAGAAAAGAAATATCAACAGAATATTTTATTTGATGATGTTGATGAATGCATAGCTAATTTACACTCTGTAATGTCTGCCGATACTGAGGGAAAGGCAACCTATTTATTTGATTTTTATGCAGATAACGATAAGGATTATAGCATATTGTCTAATGATAAGATTAAAAGTATATGTTCATCTATTGAATGTGAATTAGATTTTGTAACGGATCTTAAAGATGATGAAAATAATAATTTGACAGATTTAATTAAAAATGTGAAAACGGTAATTAAACAGCATAAAAAGTCAGATAAAAAATTAGAAGACAAAACTTATGATATGATTTTTAGCAGTATATCTCATTGGGGGATGGCTAATAGTAGAAAGATACATTTGCTTTATAAAAGACAAGATTATTATATGAAAATACTCAAAGAAAAAGCTCAATTATCATGTACAGAAGAAGATATTGCGACATTTGTAAAATATAGGAATGATATTACACATGGAAGATATAGGACATTAGATTCGGTGGTTGCTGAGACAGCATATACTTTGATGGCATTAGCATATTGTTGTTTCTTACTTAGAATAGGAATAAAAGACGATAAACTGAAATTTTTATTTGAAAGCAATAGAATTGCGTCTTGAGTAATTTATGAAATATTCAAGTCATAAGCAGGAGGATTTTATTATAAATGAAACAGAAAATATTAAATGAATTGAACCTTGGCGAAAATCATGAGCGAGAATGTAAGCTGGAAACGGGTGGAGCTCCTGAGAACATATGGGAAACATATTCTTCTTTTGCTAGATATTGGTGGCTACCTACTGGATATAAATATCCGATAAGTATCTGGTAGTGGTCACTTAGTATTCATCTACTGGATACTTATCACTGATTGAATAAAATAATTTGTACAGACCATCTGCACAAACTGATTAGAGGGTGAAAAATAAATGAAATTAAAAAAAATAAGAATCACAAATTATAGATGTTTCAAAGAAGCAGAGATTGACTTTGATAATCATACAACATTAATTGTCGGGAAGAATGGAGCAGGTAAGACTGCAATATTAGATGCAGTTGCAGTTGCAGTCAGTACATTTTTACTTGGAATTGATGGTGGAGTTAGCAGAAGCATTTCAAAAGATGATGCCAGATATGAGTTCCATGATCTTGATGGTACAGTTGATCCGCAGCATCAGTTTCCTGTAAGTATTGAAAGTACAGGTGACTGTCTGGACAACCATGATATGAAATGGGTGCGTTCTCTTAATTCTGAAAGTGGAAATACAACAGTCAAAGAAGCAAAAGAATTAACTAATATATCAAAGGATGTACAAAAGAGAATTATGACAGGAGACAAGTCATTAATTCTTCCGTTGATATCTTATTATGGTACAGGTCGCTTATATGCACAGAAGAAAGAGAAGAAAAACATGAAATCACTGACTGAATTTAAACGTCAGGTTGGTTATGTGGATTGTATGGTAGCGGAATCCAATGAAAAGCTGATGCTTAATTGGTTTCAGATTCAGACATTAAAAAGTCTTCAAAAGCAGCAACGGACAGGTAAGGTGGAAAAGCCTTTATTGTTGAGGACAGTTGAAGCAGCTATTTGCAAATGTTTTGAGAGAATTAGCAGCTCAAAAAATGCCAGCATCGTATTTGATCTTGATACACATAGATTGGTTTTGAATTTTGAGAGTTCAGATGGCAGTTTACAGAAATTTGCAATGGATGAAATGAGTGATGGTTATAAAAATACACTCAGCATGATTGGAGATATTGCATATCGTATGGCTGTATTGAATCCAATGCTTGGAGATAAAGTGTTAGAAGAGACATCTGGAGTTGTCGTGATTGATGAGATAGACTTACATTTGCATCCACAGTGGCAGCAGACAATTATAAGCGATTTAAATACTATTTTCCCAAAATTACAATTTATTGTCAGCTCACACGCACCGGCAGTAATTAATTCAGTTAGAAAAGAACAGATTCGCATTTTGGACAATGGAAAAATCTATATGCCGGCAGCACAAACCTATGGAAGAGATGCAAATTCTATATTAAGAGAAGTGATGAAGGTATCTGAGCGTCCAGCAGACATCAAGCGGCGTATGGACTTATTCTATGCATATATGGATGAAAATAATTATGAAGAAGCAGATAAGCTTTTGACAGAGATTGAGGCAATCGTTGGAACATCAGATCCTGATATTGCAGCAGCAAGAACATCGCTTGATTTAGAAAAGATACTGGGAGAATAGCATATGATAGTTGTGAGAAGAGGAAAAGAACCAAACAGTCTATTACAATTTCGTAAGCAGTATCCGTATGCAGAGTATGAGGATACACCGTCATATGTACTTAAGGATATTAGAGAGCAGATGTGGGAAGAACAAAAGCATTTGTGTGCATATTGTATGAGAAAAATTGACAGCCCAGGTGTAGAAAGAATTGAGCATTGCAGACCAAGACATCCGCATGATGAAGTGGAGCATGATAAGAAAGCAACTTTAGATTATAAATGGATGCTTGGTGTATGCTATGGTAACAGCCTGACTAAAGGTGTAAATCAAGAGGATACAACTTGCGATGCTCATAGAGGAAACACAGAACTTACGATAAATCCATTTGATGAATTGTCGGTCAGAAAGATAAAGTATAAAGCAGATGGAAGTATTTATTCAGATGATGCGGATATCAACAAGGATATTACAGAAACTCTGAATTTAAACTGTGAAGCGGTCTCTCTTCCCGAAACTCGTAAAAGAGTTTTGATGGAAGAAAAATGCAGAATTATGAAAAAATGCAAAGGAAAATCTCAAGATGCATTTATACATGAATTAGAGCGTACATATGAAAGTCTGGTACAGGAACGAAATTTGACACCATATTGTGGAATAATTATTTCATGGCTTGAAAGCAAATTGAAGAAATAATGATTGGACAATTACATTTTGGCTTATCGAACACTTATTAACATAGGTTGAATAAAAATAATTTGTGCAGCTCATCTGCACAAATGGACTAGAGGGTGAAACAAAAGTAAGAACGCGATTTTTCTTTGGTCAAAATAAAAAAAGGTTTTTGATAACAAACAGTTTGTCGAAATTATGGTGGTGTGGTAGACTTACATATGATGAACAAAGGAAAGATCCATTTGAATTGACAAAATATCTCATTGATGATTATGCTACTAAAATGTTGATTATATTTTCTAATAATTATATAAGTAATCATGATATTACTGTAGGACTGTTTTCAGCGTTAAAATATCTTGAAGATATCGGATATAAAATAAAAGGAAAAAACCATAGAGATGTATATTATGAAGTAACTAAGTATCTAAATGTTTTGGGTGGGACATACATATTAGCTTATTTTACATCAGAAGAATTAGAACAAAAGATTATAAAATATATGATGTCAATTAAAGGGGTAATTTGTACAGAGTAGAAATATAGTTGACGATATTATAAGTTATGTAGATAGTGTGTCATAATTAGAGATGGGAGTAAATAAATGGATTTATAAAATATACAATTGAGATTCATCTGAATAATGATGATGGCGTAAAGGTAAATTATGCAAAATTCCAGGGTGTGGAAGTCGCTCAGTAAGGTAAGAAAACATTGAAAGTTGATTTGTTGGCGAAGCTTTAATGTGAAAGGAGAACAAATATTATGAATTTACAAAACAAATTAATAAAATTATACAATGAAATTGATGAGTTAAAAAATAAAAGTAGTTCTAAAGATAGCGATTTTAAAGCATGGAGAACTGATGTACAATTATGTCTTTCTAGTCTTTATGGTGAAAAGAGCATTCAACTTAAAAATTTTAATAATCGATTATTTTCACCAATAGTAAGTGTGACAGGTACTGATCTTCATGGACCATATGTACAGGATTTGGAGACTACAAAGAAAGAGTTTGAAAGATATATTGGTGATTTTGAGGATGAAAACTCAAATGCCAATGTGGAAAAGAACGGTCTATTAAATAATAAGGTGTTTGTTGTTCATGGACATGATGGTGAGCTAAAAGAAAAGGTCGCGAGAAGATTAGAGCAACAAGATATTGAAGCGATAATCTTAAGTGAACAGGTGAATCGAGGAAGAACTATTATTGAAAAAATAGAAGCATATTCAGATGTACATATAGCAATCGCATTATTTACACAAGATGATATCGGAGCCGCTAAGGAAGAAAAAGAAAATCAAAAATATAGAGCTAGGCAGAATGTTGTTTTTGAAGCAGGCTATTTTATGGGATATTTAGGGAGAGAGAATGTAATTTTGATTGCGGATGAAAATGTAGAAATTCCAGGTGATTTATCAGGAATGGTATATACAACAAAAGATAATTGGGAACTTGAAATGTTAAAGGAACTTAATGCAGCAGGAATGAAAATTGATATGAATAAACTTCTTGGTTAAATAATATGAAGAATTATTTGCAAGGGTACAGGTCTATGAAGCTATTGTTTTAAGTCAGGTAGATTGTCTGCATAATTAGGAAGGAGACATAAAATATGTTGCAAATTATATCCGGTAAATTTTTTGGAAATGGTGAAATAGTACATAATGAATGTAATGGAATTTTATATTCTAATGTCACCTTTCATGCGATGCACCCTATCGAATATGGAAATATTAAAATAAATACAGTGGATTGGAATCCAGGATATCCTTGTTATGTTATGTCATATGATAATTGCATTGAACACATCCCTAAAACAAGTATTCTTGTAAAAACAGGGGATAATGTTGTAATTGAACAGTTAAAATACATTCTATCATTTTCATTAAATGCAATATTTGATGAAAATGAGTCAAAGGTAGAAGAACTTTGTAGACGAGGAAATGTAAATGTTCAAGATAATTATATATCCTCTTATGTGGCAGAAACATTTGAAATGAATCGAAACTTTACTAGAGAAAACTGGGAATATAGCATACAGTTTTATGAGAAGATGATGCATTTGACTCGTGATGAATATAAGGTAGAGATGGGAGTAAATAAATGGATTTATAAAATATACAATTGAGATTCATCTGAATAATGATGATGGCGTAAAGGTAAATTATGCGAAATTCCAGGGTGTGGAAGTCGCTCAGGAAGGTAAGAAAACATTGAAAGTTAATTTGTTGGCAAAGATATAGATAAAGGATGGTGATATATTTGTATTTAGAAAAGATTCATATAGAGAATTATAAAGCAATTGAAAAATTAGATATTAATTTAAAACCTGGGTTGAATCTGCTTATTGGTGATAATGGTTCAGGTAAAACTTCTGTACTTGAAGGAATTGCTGTTGCTCTTGGAGGTTTGTTTGTCAATGTCGCAGGTGTCAGAACTAAGAATATCGTAAAAGATGATGTTCGTATGAATATAAAAGCTCTGGGTGATTCTTCAACGACGATTGAATACTGTGAACCTGTAGTGGCTGGCTGCACACTTCAGGTAATGGAAGAACAGAATTTTACATGGAACAGAATCAAGGAAGAGGTATCTGCTACCCATACAAAGATAGATGATAAAAATGTATGTGTTTGGATGAAGAAACTTGCTAATAATTCAAGTACAATTCTGCCATTGATTAGTTTTCAAAGTGCTGCCAGAGCATGGAGAGTAAGAAGAGGAGATTTTGGAACGGAATTAAAGAAGAAACTGGATGATAGACGATGTGGGTATATCGGATGTCTGGATTCTTCAATGGATGTGAAATCTATTCAGCAGTGGTGCCTCAAACAGGAAATAGTGACCTCGAATAAAGGGATAGTGCGGGAATACGAAATGTTTAAGAATATTGTAGCTTCGTTTATGAAGGAAATCAACGAACTAGATAAGATGCCTTCAATTTATTATTCTCCGCAGTTTGATGAATTAGTTTACAAGGATGATAAGAAAGAAATGCCTATTTCAAAGCTGAGTGCCGGTTACCAGTCTTTATTGTGGATGGTTATGGATTTGGCATATCGTGTTTGTATGCTTAATCCGGAATTAGAAAGTAGAGACCAAATTACGGGTGTAGTGCTTATAGATGAAATTGATTTACACCTTCATCCAAAGTGGCAGTGGAATGTAATTGATGCATTGCGAAAAACATTTTCAGGGGTTCAGTTTATCATTGCAACACATTCACCGATTGTAATTTCAGCGTCAAAAGAGGTAAACCTGATTCTTTTAGACAATGTCAAAGCAGTGAGTTATTTACCAGATTGTTATGGATATGAAGTAGAGGATGTACTGAGCTACCGTCAGGAGAGTGTATCAAGACCAAAGAAGGTAAAATACCTGGTTGATGAGATAGAGAATGCGATTGACGATATAGCATTTGACAAAGCAGATGCTGCATTGGAAAGATTAAAAGATGTGCTTGGTGCAGATAATTTAGAGTACAAGAAAATGGCAGGAATGATTTCGGATGCAAAGCTGATAGAGGAGTGCTGATATGCTGTATATAGAAAAGGAAGGTTTGCCAAATGATATAAACAGAAAAATTATAGAGTTGAGCAAAAGCGAGAAATGGAAAAGCATCGGCGAAGACGACACAACAGCAATACGCAATGCATTCGATAATGATTTTCCGAAAAATGAGGTTAAAGAGATTTTACTTCATGAACAACATGGTATCTGTGCATATTGTATGAGACGTATTCGTATGGACAATCATTCAAGAGTGGAGCATTTTGTACCATTGAGTAGAAACAAGGACATGGCAATTGATTATAACAATATGCTTGGAGTATGTGATGGTGGGGAGAAAGTTACTGGGGATAAGGGACATATTCTTTGTTGTGATGCGCATAAAAAAGAGATAGAAATCACAATTAGTCCTCTTAATAGGTCTCAGATGGATAAGATTGCATATGACTCAAAAGGTAAAATCTACACGAAGCCGAAAGATGAAGATATGGAAAGAGATATAAATGAAGTTCTCTTGTTGAACGGTATTCAGAAAAAAGATGGGACAGTAAGAGATACCTCTACGGAACTGTTAAAGGGCAGAAAAGATGCCTATGACAGAGCAAAGAAAATGATGGCGGCATTGAATACAAAAGGAAAATGTACATCAGTAACGCTTAAAAAGATAATGGATGAATTGTACAACAGAGAAGAAAGAGATGAGTTTGTAGGAGTTCAGATATATTATTTTAGAAAACATTACAATTCGCTGATTCGCAGAGGAAAATAATTTGTGCAAACCATCTGCACAAATGGATTAGAAGGTGAAATATGGATTTACAGAACATACAGGAACAATTAAATACAGAATTTGCCAAGTCAGATACAAGAATCATATTTTGGTTTGATGATAAGGGTGAATACGAGGATGAGGTATCGGAACTGCAGCTTGGTGATGTAAAGCTGCATATTCTTGATGGTTTAAACTGGTTTTATTCTAAGTATTTATTGAATGAAGCAGATACAGAGAGTAAATATCTTGTTTATGCAGCATTTGCAAAGCCAAGTGATGCCAAAAATCCTCTTGCAGATATGTATTATTACTCAATACATTATTATACAGACAGAGTGTCACAGATGTCTCAGGAGATTGGTATTGATAATCGTTTTAAGGAGCATTTGTCGCAGTATGGCAATTTCTGGAAAAATAAGCATCGTATTGAGAAGTTTAAGGAACTTGGAATTGACTATTACAATGCACAGACGATTGATATTGGTTTGATTGCCGTGCTTACAGATGTGAAAACTCCGAATTTTGAGGAGGTCGTTAAACAGATGATGCTAGGTGACAGTGGAAAATACTTTAAGGCATTGGCTGATAATGGATTGACTGATAAATTCTGGGAGCTTTGTGAAAAATTCTTCGGTTATAAGTCTGAAAAGCCAAACATAGATGATTTGTCTGCTTGTATGATATTAACTTATGCATCGTCTACATTAAAGTCTGCTGTTCCGGAAACAATGAGGTCTTATATTCTTAAGAAGCGTAATGATGTTGTGATTTTTATCCGTAATATCATGGACAATGTGAATTATCAGGATGCCTATGACAAACTGGTAGAAAGAATAGATAAGTCATTACATTTTGTGGCAAAAATACAGGGTGGACTAAAGAAAGATGTGGAAAATAAAAAGGACAGTTCTCTCCAAGTGTCTGACATATTTGCCTGTGATGCGTTTGCCGGGTTAGATGACATTATTATTGATTGGGCATTGGAACAGCTAAATGATGAGATTTTAGATGCACAGATTGATGGACTGAGTATTGCCGAGGCAGCAGACCAGAGAATGTCTAAGGCATATCACTATAGTGACAGATACAAGAATGAATATACAACTATCAAGTATGCATATTTGATGATGAAGTCTATATCACTTATGGAGTTATCAAGTGATATTAAGTCATTAGCTGCAAATTACCGGAAAGAATACTACCTGATAGATTCGTATTACAGATGGTTTTATTATGCATATGATCAGATTGAAGATAACACCAAATTCTCTGATATAAGACAGAAGATAGAGAATATTTATGCGAATATATACTTGCAGAAGATAACATCAAAGTGGAATGAGAATTTCACAAATGAGTTAATGAATACTATTGATTTGCCTAAGCAGGAAGATTTCTACAAGCATTATATTAGAGGTTACGATGGAAAGCAGAGAGTTATTGTAATTATCTCGGATGCTTTTAGGTATGAGTGTGCAAAGGAACTTTTTGGCAGACTGGAATTGGATGAGAAGTGTACACCAAAGATGGAATGTATGCTTAGCTGTCTGCCTTCTGTGACATCGGTTGGAATGGCAAGCCTGCTCCCACATAAAGATATGCAGGTAGATGGCTGCATGAATGTAACTGTTGATGGACAAGTATGTGCAAGTATGGAGCAGAGGGATAAGATATTGAAATCTTATAATGAAAATAATGTGGCTTTATCGTTTGATGAAGTTGCAAATGCAAATCAGACTCGAATCAGGGAATTGATTCAGGGCAGGAATATCGTGTACATCTACCACAATCAGGTGGATGCAAGAGGAGACAAGCCTGCAAGTGAAAATGAGGTATTTAACGCTTGTGCTGAGGCTATAGAAGAGATACATAAGTTGGTTAGAAAGCTGACAATATATGTATCTGCACCGAAGTTTTTCATAACAGCAGATCATGGCTTTATATATAAAAGAGACAGATTACAGGAGTTTGATAAGGTTGCATATCCGAAGGATAAATGCTTATATACCAACAAGAGATTTATTATTACAGAAGATGCAGTAAATGAACATGGAATCATGGCAAGAACAATGCCATACCTCAGTGAACTATATGTAGATATTCCGGTAGGAGCAGATATATTCAAAGTTTCTGGAGGTGGACAGAATTATGTACATGGAGGTACATCTCTGCAGGAGATGATAGTTCCGATAATTGAACTGACAACAAATACCAGAGGTGTGGCATACAATTATGTGGATGTTGTCCTTACATCTGTTACCCGTAAGGTGACGAATCTTATCACATATTTTGATTTTATTCAGACAGAGAAAGTTACAGATACTATGAAAGCTAGAAGTATAGTGGCTTACTTTACTACGGAGGATGGAGAAAAGATTTCATTTGATGTGCCGATGATTGCTAATAGCAGAGAAGATGCACCGGAGAAGAGAACTTTCCATGAGAAGTTTACTTTGAAATCAAGAGAATATAAATACGGTGATAAGTATTATCTTGTATTGGCAGATGCTAGTGATGAGAAGAATATTTTACAGCAGTATGAGTTTATGATTGATATTGCATTTATGGATGATTTTGGCAGAGTATAAAAAACATAACCCTTGTATCACTTTTTACAATACAAACAATATAAAAAAGAATAATATGTTTATTGTAAATGTAAGAAATGCAAGGCTGAACTGTTACTTGTAAACAAAAAGTAAGACTAAAAACACTTGTAAAAATTTTACAATTATGGTATTATCAATACATGACAAAGGTGTCAACGGTTAAATTCCGTTGGCACTTTTTTGTTTTATTATGGCATAATTACTGAAAACAGCGGTAATGCATATATAATATAAACTAAATTTATTCCTTTGCCATGTATTGTGAAAGTTGGATAGTGTTTATACTACAGTTATGAACAGTAATGGAAGCGGAGGGATAAAACATGAGTGCAAAAATTGATTTTATTTATTTAAGTGAACCGGACATGATAAAAGCCGGTGTAAAAGATATGGGAAAATGCGTGGAAGTTATGGAGGACATGATGGTTACTTTGAACAAAGGGGATTATGTCATGGGAGGTGAAAATCATAACTCACACGGATGTATGGTGACTTTCCCTGATAATCCGGAGTTTGAAGGGATGCCAAAGAATGGTGAGGACAGAAGATTTATGGCAATGCCTGCATATCTTGGCGGCAGCTTTCAGATGGCAGGAATGAAATGGTATGGTTCAAATATCGAGAATAAAAAGAAAGGACTGCCGCGTTCCATTCTTATGATGATGCTTAATGATAAGGATACAGGTGCTCCACTTGCACTTATGTCCGCTAATCTGTTAAGTGCATACAGAACAGGTGCCATTCCGGGAGTCGGAGCAAAATACCTTGCGAGAAAAGATTCAACAACAGTTGCAATAGTCGGACCGGGTGTTATGGGAAAAACAGCACTTGCAGCATTTATGAGTGTATGTCCTAAGATTGATACGGTAAAGATTAAAGGTCGTGGAAAAAATTCGATAGACTCATTTGTTGAATATGTAAAGAAAGAATTTCCACAGGTAACAACGATAAAAGTATGCGAGACTATGGAAGAAGCTATCAGGGACAGTGATATAATAAACACAGCAACATCCGTAGGTGATAAGGAAAGTCTTTTCCCATACATAGATGAGAAATGGATAAAAGAGGGTGCACTTATCTGTATGCCGTCAGCAGCAAGATTTGATGAAGAATTTTATCTTGACGAAAACACAAAGCTGGTGGTTGACAATTATAAACTTTATGAGGCATGGGCGGATGAATATCCATATCCTAGTTATGACCCGGTACAGGTGGTAGGAGCAAAATTTATGGATCTGCTGCATGACAAAAAGATAACAAGAGAAGAAATTATAGATATAGCAGATGTTATCACAAAGAAGGTTTCGGGAAGGGATAATGATAAGCAGAGGATAATCTATTCAGTAGGCGGTATGCCGGTTGAGGACATAGCATGGGGCGAGACTGTTTATAAAAATGCCTTAAAGCTTGGAATAGGAGTGAATCTTCATTTGTGGGATGAACCTGAACTTCATTGATTGTGAGAATGTCTGCAGGAATGGAGATTACTATGAAGCAGACAGATATTATAAATCCTTTTCAGCCGTACATGACTTTGGAGATGGATGGTTACAGCCAGATTAACAGAACTGATTACGGAATTTCACACTTTTATGAATTTACGATTCATGATGAGAAAAAACATTGTATTAAAGCCGTTCCTGATGCGAGTATAGATTTGCTTTTCAATATAGGCGAAAACAAAGTTTCTACATATATCAGCGGGACGGTGTTCGGTGTAAAGAAGTGGGAACTGGGTACTCAGGACGATTGTTTTGGTGTGAGGTTTCAGCCGGGACAGGGAATACTTCCAAAAGATATTACAATGGAAATGATAGTTAATGATGACATTGAAATAGATGGAGATATTTTTGGGAAAAATCTTACGGAGAAAATTGCATTGGCAAAGACCATGAGTGAGAGAATAGAAATATTCAAAAAGGCATATGAAGATATGGTTTTAGGAAGAAATTCTCTTTCGGATAAGGAAAAGATAAATGAATATCTTGTAAACAGAATAGGCAGGACAAAAGGCATGATAACAATGCGGCAGCTTGAGGATGAGACTAACTATTCAGCCTGTTATCTGAGAAGAATATTTAAGAGCTTTCACGGGATTTCACCAAAGCAGTTTGCTCAGTATATCAGGTTTCAAAATCTCCTGATGCAGGCAGATAAAGAGGGTGTCAGGTATGAACAGGTGGCACTTGATTGTGGATATTACGATGAACCGCATATGATGAAAGAATTTAAAAAATATTCAGGTGTTACTTTAGAGCAATACAGAAAAATGATAAATACTAACAAAAGAGTGAAAAATTAAAATTTATAAGTTGTAAAGGAGAGTAAGACTATGGGAATATCTAAAATAGAAGTAATAACGGGAATGTCGAAACTTACAAATCTTATTAGCGAATTGAGCAAAGTAGGTGTGCGTGGTGTGACTGTCATGCAGGTGCTTGGCTGCGGCATTGAGCTTGGAACAAAAGAGTACGAAGTTGAATTAAATGAAGTCATGGAACTTTTGCCAAAACAGCAGATAAATATTGTAGTTGAGGATGATAAGATAGATAAGATACTCGACCTTGTCAAAAAAGAACTCTATACAGGTCATATCGGTGATGGAAAAATCTTTGTCTATGGAATCGATAATGTAATAAGAGTGCGTACCGGAGACGAGGGTGTGGAGGCTCTATAATAGAAAGGACTTGCTTATGAATAAAAAGAAATTAGGACTTGCAAATGTAGTATCAATATCAGTCGGTCTTGTAGTTGCGACAAGCTGTCTTGTTTCATTGGGAGAAGGCTCTGGAACATTGGGAGTTACATTCATACTTGCAATGGCAATAGCAATGCTTTTAAATATGACTACTGTTGCATCTTTATCAGAATTAAATGCACTCATGCCAAATACGACGGGAGGTCTTGCACAGTACACACTTGCAGCACTTGGACCTCTGCCTACACTTGTATCAATGGTTGGCGGTTACATAATATGCAATACAATGTCATGCGGTGTTGAGGCTTCGATTTTTTCATTTTCACTTGCGGATACGATAGGTGGAAATATACCCAGCATAGTTTACACTTTTATAATGACATTTATAATTCTTCTTGCAAACCTGCGTGGAGTTGATATGTTTGCAAAAATTCAGGATATTGTTGCATTTTTGCTTGTAGGTTCGCTTGTCGTAATGGGATTTATCGGAATGATAGGTGCAGGCATGGGAGCAAAATTAGACCAGCCGTTTGTACTTGAAGCTGATTTTAAAGGTATAGCATCTATGACGGCAGTTGCATTTTGGCTTTTTATCGGAGCAGAGTATGCTATTCCGATTTCTAAAGAAGTAAAAAATGCAAAGAGAAATGTACCTCTTGGAATGATGATAGGACTTTTCCTTATCTTCATAATGCAGTCGGTTATGGTACTTGGATTTCACAATTATGTTGAATGGGGAAAACTTGCTGATTCAGCAGCACCACATCTTCTTTACGGATATGCCATCCTTGGAAAATTCGGTAAGATATGGATGATGTTGGTTGGAGCACTTGCAGTAATAAGCACGCAGAATTCTACAGTAAATTCACTTGCCGTTATATGTCAGGGCATGGCAAAAATGAACATGATGCCAAAGATATTTGCAAAGACAAATAAATATAAGGTTCCATGGTTTGGTCAGGTATTTGTAAGTGCGGCAATATTTTTATTTGCATTTGTCAGCAATAATTCAGCCGACATGATAGATTTCCTTATACTTGCCGGCTCAGTAATATGGATGGTTTCATATATTCTTGCACATATTGATGTACTTGTATTTAGAAAGAGACTGCCAAAAGCACCGAGAAACTTTAAAGTTCCGGGCGGATGGACATTGCCGGTAATAGGAATTTTGGGAACGGCGTATATGATTCTTAACATATCTACAGACCCACATGAAAGAATGATGATATGGCTGTTGACCGGAGTTTCGTTTTTAGTTCTTGGTATCTACTCAGCCATTTGGATAAAAGTTAAGATGAAAATGCCTATTTTTAAACATGTTCCACTTGAAAAAGTAATGGCTATGGAAAACGATCTTTACTATGTAGTCAGAAAGCAGAAAGGAATATGGAAGTAACAACAGATTGATAAATAATGATAAATTGCAAGGATATAATAAATTTATTTGTTATATCCTTGCAATTTATCTGATTTTATTATAGTTTCACAATAGTTCAGTCTTTAATTTATCAGGAAACTTTATTTTTAATTTTTATTGTATCGAGTGTTTTAAATTCATACTTCTTTGATTTCATATATTTAATAATCTTTGGAAGTGCATTTGTATCTGCTTTTGATATAGCATGCAGCAGAGGAATCATTCCTTTGTGGTAATAGCTTTTAAATCTTCCTACAACATAATCTGTGGTAGGCTGGTCAGCAGGATTGTAGTCATACCAGGCAAGGCTCCAGAGGACAGTGGTATATCCCATGTCCTGCATTGTTTTTAATGCAAGCTCACTGTAATTACCCTCCGGCGGGCGGACAAATTTGTCGAGCTTGTAGCCTGTTTTCTTTTTCATACATTTCTCAACACTTTTTAATTCAGAACGGATTTTATCAGTATTACATTCACCAAGCCTTGGATGCGTTGAGGTGTGATTACCAACTAAATGTCCCTCTTTTTTCATGCGTTTAACAAGTTTTGCGTTGCCCTCGATATATGGTTTTGTGACAAAGAAAATTGCCTTGATGTTTTTCTCTTTTAAAATATTGAGTATTTTTTTTGTATGTCCGTTTTCATATCCGCAGTCAAAAGTGAGGTATATGTATTTCTTTTTAGTGTTGCCAGTGAATATGGTGTTGTACTTTTTTAATGAAAATCCGTTATAGGGTAAAGTTCCACCGGGTGTTGCATGATTTTTATTAAGACCTAATCCCCAGTCAACAGATTTTGCCAGGTAATGTTTTTTTGCTGCCGTTGTATTTTGTGTACCTGAACATAAAAGTGAGCAAGTTAAGATAAGGCATATAATTTTTTTAATCTTTTTCATTTGAAATCCCTCCTTATTAGTTGAAATTAAGGCTGCTGTCTGCATAATAGGTTGAATAGCAGTACTTAGTAATATTATTATATATCATGTCAGGCAAAAATGAGTTACAAATTTATTACATTATTGTGTCTTTTAAAGGCTGAACCGTTACTTTAAAGAAGTTTTGATGTTTTATGACTATGGTACAACATTAACAGATAGGCATTGTTATGGTAAATGATAATAAAGTATGTTAAAATAATAAATAATATATTGGAGAAAGAGGTGTAAAGGTATGGGAATGTTTGTTAATCCTGACAATAGTGCTTTTCAGGTGGCATTAAATTCAGAAATCTATGTGGATAAAACGGGGATGTTAGAATATACAAATAAAGTCATAAATACATTGCAGGGGTATATATGTAACAGCCGTCCAAGAAGGTTTGGAAAGTCTGTCACGGCAAATATGCTTGCAGCATATTACAGTAAAGGCTGTGATTCGAGAGAAATGTTTTCAACATTAAAAATAAGTGAAAGTATAGGATTTGAAAAAAATATAAATAAATATGATGTTATACATATTGACATTCAATGGTGCATCGAACCGGCAGGTGGTTCAGAAAATGTAGTGTCATATATAACAGAAAAAACGATATGTGAATTGAGAGAGTATTATCCCAATGAATTGTCTGAAAAAATAAAATCACTTCCCGAAGCGTTATCTGTAATAAATTCGATGAATGGAACGAAATTTATTATTATAATAGATGAATGGGATATTATAATTCGTGATGAGGCAAATAATAAAAAAGTTCAGGAAGAATATATCAATTTTTTAAGAGCAATGTTTAAGGGGGTTGAACCGACAAAATATATAGGGCTTGCTTATCTTACGGGGATTTTACCGATAAAGAAGTTGAAAACACAGTCGGCACTTAATAATTTTAAACAATATACAATGTTAAATCCTGGACCATTGGCAGAATATATCGGTTTTACAGAGGAGGAAGTAAAAAAATTATGTGACAGGTATGAACGGGATTTTTACAAAGTAAAAAAGTGGTATGATGGCTATCAGCTTGGCAAATATCATATTTATAATCCTAATGCGGTAGTAAGTCTTATGATGGAGGGGGAGTTTAGGAGTTATTGGTCGGAAACAGGTTCATACAGGATAATAGTTCCGTTAATAAATATGGATTTTGACGGGTTAAAGAGTGCGATAATAGAGATGTTGGCTGGCGGTTCAGTAGAAACAGATGTAACTTCATTTCAAAATGATACAGTCAATTTTGAAGATAAAGATGATATTTTGACATATCTTATACATCTTGGCTATCTTGCATATGATCAGAAAAGAGAGATGGCATTTGTGCCAAATGAGGAGATAAGGGAAGAATTATTCAGAGCGGTAAAAAAGAAAAAATGGAATGAATTTATAGAATTTCAGCAAAAATCGTTTGAATTACTTGAAGCAACTCTTGAGATGGATGGTGCTAGAGTGGCAGCCGAAATCGAAGTGATTCATACACATTATGCATCAGCAATTAAGTATAATGATGAAAATTTTTTAAGTAGTGTACTGAGCATAGCGTATCTTGGGGCGATGCAGTATTACTTTAAACCTGTAAGGGAATTGCCGACGGGAAAAGGCTTTGCAGACTTTGTCTTTATACCAAAACCGGAACACAGTCTGAATTATCCTGCAATGGTTGTTGAGTTAAAATGGGACAAAAAAGTGGAAACGGCAATAAAACAGATAAAAGATAAAAACTATCCTGATGTTGTAAAAGAATATACAGGAGATATACTTTTAGTTGGGATAAGTTATGACAAAAAAACAAAGCAACATGAATGCATTATTGAAAAATATAAAATGAATGAGTGAGATAAAAAATATGAACATTTTATTTACAGCTTTCATGAGTGGATAAAAGGGTAAAATTTTAGCTTGAAAAATTTTCTGAAAAATTAAAAGAAAATAATGGAATTTATAAGCATATGTTTGATATGCAGTCTGAAATGCAGAACTGGAAATATTGCTAATCTGAATATTGATATATATCAATATTTAGGTTAGTATATAATGCAGCAGGTATCCTAAAACGGGTTTAAAGAGAAGTCCGCAATTACCTGAAATAATTTGATATACGAAAGGAAAAATCATGTACAGTGCAGACAAAAAAAGATATGATAGTATGCAGTATAACAGATGTGGCAAAAGTGGTTTAAAGTTGCCGATAGTATCACTTGGTCTATGGCATAATTTTGGTGATATATCATCTTATGACAATATGAAACAGATGTGTTTTACGGCATTTGATAATGGCATAACACATTTTGACCTTGCAAATAATTATGGACCGGAACCAGGAAGTGCTGAAAAGCATTTTGGTATGATATTAAAAGAGCATTTTGCACCATACCGTGATGAGCTGATAATCAGCACGAAAGCAGGTTTTGATATGTGGGAGGGTCCATATGGTGACTGGGGAAGCCGTAAATATCTGATAGCAAGTCTTGACCAGAGTTTAAAGCGTATGGAGCTTGACTATGTGGATATTTTTTATCATCACAGAATGGATCCGGATACTCCTCTTGAGGAGACAATGGGTGCACTCGACCAAATAGTAAAAAGTGGAAAGGCTTTATATGCAGGTCTTTCAAACTATGACGGAGAGACGATGAAAAAGGCTTGTGAGATATTAAATGACCTTAGATGTCCGTTTATCATAAATCAGAATTCATATAATATTTTTAACCGCACAATAGAAAATAACGGACTTAAAAAGGCGGCAAGGGAAAGCGGGAAGGGAATTATTTCATTTAGCCCGCTTGCACAGGGTATGCTGACGGACAGATACCTAAATGGTATTCCGACAGACAGCCGTGTTATGACAGATGGAAGATTTCTGCATAAAGAACAACTGGGAGAGGACAGGATAAGCGTTATCAGAAAGTTAAACGATTTAGCATCAAAAAGAGGTGAAACACTTGCACAGATGGCACTTAAGTGGGTTGTAAAGGACAGTGATGTTACAAGTGTTCTAATAGGTGCGTCAAAACCGCAGCAGATACTTGAAAACTTAAAGGTTATGCAGGCGGCAGATTTTTCTGATAAGGAGTTAAAACTGATAGATGATATTTGCGGCATCTAAACCAAAATTTAACACTATCAAAGAAGTCCCCCACTTCCATTGCGTAGAGCAATAAGTGGGGGACTTGCTTGTTGACAGACAACAGCAAGTCAAACAGCTTGCCGTTGCCTTTTTTAACAATATACGAAAATGCTCGTATAGTAGTGGTATGCTTTTTACAATTTAAAACTTGCAATCTGTGAATGAAGCGTTCTTGTCTGTGCAGAGAGTTCTTCGCTGGCAGCAGCACATTCCTCACTTGTCGCTGAGTTGGTCTGTGTGATCTGTGATATCTGCATAAGTGCATCATTGATCTGTGAAGCAGATTGAGCCTGTTCGTCTGATACTTTAGCAATGGTATCACCTGATTCAGTAATCCTTTTAACCAATTCGGAAATTATCTGCAATGATTCTTCTGTATCTCTGGCGAGAGCCACGCCCTTTTGTACTCTGCTTATTGAATCCTCTATCATTTCGGCAGTCTGCTTTGAAGCCTCGGCAGAACGACCTGCAAGGTTTCGCACTTCCTCAGCGACCACTACAAATCCTTTGCCATGTTCGCCTGCACGGGAAGCCTCGACGGAAGCGTTAAGAGCAAGAATATTTGTATTAAAGGCGATATCATCTATAACTTTGATTATCTTTTGTATTTCCTCCGAACCTGACTTGATTTCTTTCATTGCATCCATCATTTCAAGCATTTTTTCATTGCCCGATATAATGGCATTGGCGGCATCAGTTATAAGTCCCTGAACATCAGATACCTCTGTTGCATTATTTCTTGATTTGTCTGCAATCTCGGAAACGGAGGTTGATATCTGTTCAATGGCACTTGCCTGCTGTGATGCACCATCTGCGAGATTTTTGCTTGCATCTGCTATCTGAAAACTACCCTGAGCTATCTGGTCAGCGGCAAGGCTCATATTTGAGAAAGCAGTATGATTTTTAGCTACAAGAGTGTTTAAAGCATTTCCAACGACATCATCCTCAGATTTTGGGATGATTGTTACTGACAGATCACCGTCTGACAGCCTGCTTATGGTATCAGCCTGATTTTTAAATGTTTCAAGGAGGTCACAAAAACTGTTTTGCAATGTGCTTATCTCGTTTTTACCTGATATTCTTTGAAGGTTAGTATTTATCCTGCCAAGTGAGATATCTTTTGCAATATCGGCAAGACGGTGGATGGGATTGCAAAGGTATGTTCCAAAAACAGCACCAAGAACACCGATGATTATAAGTATAACGATGGCAACTATCATAAAGCTGCGATGCATATTGGTATAAAGCTGATTGAGATTATCAGTTGTCTGTTTCATCTCGCTTTGCATATCATCAACATAATTTCCGGTTGATATCACCCAGCCCCATGGTTTAAAAATCTGTGAGTATGCAAGCTTTGGAGCAACGGTCTTACCGTCTGATTTTGTAAAATAAAATTCGTTATAGCCGTCCGCATTTTTATCATTTACCGTTGAAAGTATTTCCTGTATTATGTGAACTCCGTTTTTGTCCGTGATATTTTTACGGTTATCCCCCTCCTGTTTAGTGAGGATAGGGTGCATTATCAATATATAATTGGTGTCATCTATCCAGAAGTAACCGCTGCCATCTTCACGATAACGCATATTTCTTACGGTTTCTTTGGCATTTTCTTTAGCCTGTGCTTCTGTGATAGTGCCTGCTTTGTACTTATTATACTCTGCCTGTAATACGGCAATAGCTGTTTCAACCTCTGAGCGTATCTCTGTTTTATAGCCGTCATTCATAGCCGTGGTGTATTTGTCCGTTGCCTGATCGGTAGATTTCTTAATGCTTGTGATAGACAATGCTCCTAAAATAAGAGCCGTTATAATAACGCTTGACAGCAGAAATGTGATAACTGCTGTTTTAATACTTATCTTCTTCATTCTAAACCTCATTTCTGCACACTTTTGGTACATACCTTGTGCCATCGGTATTTGTGACAAGTGTGCATAGACACAAATACTGTGTGTGAAAAAATAAGCAGTCAGGATTATATTTCACACTGTTTCATTTTGTTTATAAATTCATAAAAACGGATTTGAAAAAATATACATATTTAATGATGTTTTATTTATAACCTATTATAGCTTACAGTTTTTATTGGAATATGGCAAGTATTTATAAGTTAAGTGGTGAAAATTGGTTATATTTAGCAGAAAAAAATAAAAATAAAAAAATAATTGACCGTATCGTCATATATTAGTAAAATATAGTTAGTGATAATATTATGTACCCTTGAAATTATTCATTCAGAAAATTCCAAGGGTACAAAAAGGCAGGGAGGAGGAATGGACATGGTAGACTATAGCGAGGGCTCAGGAAAACAGTACCATACGGGCGTTGGAAGGGGCGATGTTGGAAGATATGTTATAATGCCGGGAGATCCCAAAAGATGTGAAAAGATAGCTGCTTTTCTTGATGAGCCAAAATTTATTGCAGACAACCGAGAGTATGTTACATATACCGGAAAACTCGATGGCATTAAGGTTAGTGTCACTTCGACCGGGATAGGCGGACCATCTGCAGCGATAGCACTTCAGGAACTTGTAGCCTGTGGAGCAGACACTTTTTTGAGAGTCGGTACCTGCGGAGGTATGCAGGATGATGTACTCGGTGGTGATATAGTTATCGCAAACGGAGCCATAAGAATGGAGGGCACTTCAAAAGAATATGCACCTATAGAATATCCGGCGGTGGCAGACATAAATGTGATAAACGCCATGATGACTTCGGCAGAAAAATTAAAATTAAAATATCATGTCGGAGTAGTTCAGAGCAAGGATTCTTTTTTCGGTCAGCATGAGCCGGAGCTTATGCCTGTAGGATATGAGCTTCAGAATAAATGGGATGCATGGATAAAGATGGGGTGTCTTGCATCGGAGATGGAAACAGCGGCACTTCTCATTGCAGGAAGTTATCTCAGAGTGAGAGTCGGTGCGTGTTTTTTAGTGCTTGCCAATCAGGAGAGAGCTAAAAAAGGACTTTCAAATGTGCAGGTGCACGACACAAAGACAGCAATAGAAACAGCAGTTGGAGCAGTAAGAGAACTTATTAAAAAGGATAATATTAAAAAAACAATAAACAGATAATTACCTTTAAAACAGGTATAAAATAAAAAAGAAAGTATGAAAAAATGGAGGACTTATAATTATGAACGCAGAAGGACTTTTAGTAATGGCATCGGTGACAAGACATTCAGCATATGCACCATATTCGCATTTTAAGGTGGGAGCAGCACTTTTAACTGAGAGAGGAAAAATATACACAGGATGCAATATTGAAAATGCAGCATACACACCGTCAAACTGTGCGGAGAGAACAGCATTTTTTAAGGCTGTAAGTGATGGAGAGAGAGATTTCAGGGCTATCGCCATTGTCGGTGGAAAAGAGGGTGAAAAAGATTATGATTTTTGCTCGCCATGCGGTGTATGCAGACAGGTTATGATGGAGTTTTGTGACCCTGAGGAGTTTGAGATAGTTCTTGGGAATTCAGCCGGAGACATAAAAGTTATCAAATTAAAAGATATACTTCCGGAGGGATTTGGACCGGAAAATCTTGAGTAGTGCATCATGTCACTGGCTTTCAGGCGGGTAACGCAGAGCAGATTTAATATAATGGCATTATTAAAACATGATTAACTGCTGTCCAAACAACAAATAGTATTTATACAACTTCGTGGTGAGTTGTTCAGAAATGAGGGATAGTATGAGTTTTAAATATAAGAGGATTTTTACGATAGTTATTGATTCAATGGGTATTGGTGAAATGGCAGATGCGGCAAAGTTTGATGATGCAGGAGCAGATACACTTGGACATATTTCACAGTCCGTTGAAACATTTGACATACCTAATTTCAGAAAACTGGGGATTGCCAATCTTAAGATTTTAAAACAGGTCGCACCGGTAAAAGAGCCACTCGGATATTATTTTGCGATGAATGAAAGAAGCAATGGCAAGGATACCATGACAGGACACTGGGAAATGATGGGTATAAACACCACAAAACCGTTTATCACATTTACCGAAACAGGATTTCCAAAGGAACTTATCGCAGAGCTTGAAAAAAGAACAGGCAGAAAGATAATAGGAAATAAAGCCGCAAGCGGCACTGTTATATTGGATGAACTTGGTGAGGAGGAGATAAAGACAGGAGCTTTGATAGTCTACACTTCTGCTGATTCGGTTATGCAGATATGCGGCAATGAAGAAACGATGGGGCTTGACAATCTCTACAGATATTGTGAGATAGCACGAGAACTTACTATGAGAGACGAGTGGCGTGTCGGAAGAGTTATTGCAAGACCATATACAGGCAGTAAAAAAGGTGAGTTTGTGCGAACGAGCAATAGGCATGATTATGCTTTAAAGCCGACAGGACGCACTGTTCTTAACTCACTTAAGGATGCAGGACTTGATGTTATATCAGTGGGTAAGATAAATGACATATTTGCAGGAGAGGGCATCACCGAGAGCAATCGTTCAAAATCAAGTGTTCACGGTATGGAGCAGACCATAGAGATAGCAAAAAGAGATTTTACAGGTCTTTGTTTTGTAAATCTTGTTGACTTTGATGCACTTTGGGGTCATAGGAGAAATCCGGTCGGCTATGCAAAAGAGATAGAAAAGTTTGACAAAAATCTTGGCATATTGCTTGATGAACTCAAGGAAGATGATCTTCTCATAATAACGGCAGACCATGGAAATGACCCGACATATAAGGGGACAGACCACACGAGAGAAAAAGTGCCGTTTGTGGCATATTCCTCATCGTTTAAGGGAAATGGCAGACTGCCTGAGACAGATACATTTGCCGTTATCGGAGCAACAGTCGCAGAGAACTTTGGTGTAGAAATGCCTGAGGGCACTATCGGGACATCGGTGCTTGATAGATTAAAATAGAAAAAGTCAAATTAAATATTGATAACTAATTAAAGTTAGCATATACTAATAGAGTGTTAGTGTATGCTAACTTTTTTGTTGTAATCTATTGACATATGCATAAAAATATGATACATATATTCATATGAACAATTATTCATATGAAAAGGTTCCCAAAATAAAAAATGAAAAAATATACAGAGAGTATCTGTATTGGAAGGAGTGATATTATGTTTCTTGAAATTAAAAATATCAGAAAACATTATGGAGAGGGAGAAAGCAGGGTTGAGGTTTTAAAAGGAATTGACATAGAGATTGAAAAGGGTGAGATATGTGTTCTGCTTGGTCCGTCAGGTTCGGGAAAGTCTACGCTTCTTAATATCATCGGAGGGATAGATTATGCCGATGACGGTTATATAGCCATAAACGGTGATAAGATTGAGGATATGAATGAAAAGCAGCTTACAAGATACAGGAGAAAGCATCTCGGATATGTTTTTCAGATGTATAATCTTATACCAAACCTTAACATAAAGGAAAATGTCGAGACAGGTGCCTATCTTAGCGACAATCCTATGAATACAGATGAGATATTAAAAGGTCTTGGGCTTTACGAGCACAGGCATAAGCTTCCAAATCAACTTTCAGGCGGACAGCAGCAGAGGACATCTATAGGCAGGGCGATAATAAAAAATCCGGATATCCTCCTCTGTGATGAACCGACCGGGGCACTTGATTACAATACATCTAAGGAAATCCTTAAGCTGATAGAGAGTATAAATCAGAAATATGGAAATACCATAATAATCGTAACTCATAATGATGCGATTAAAAATATGGCTGACAGGGTTATCACATTGAGGGATGGCGAGATAAGAAAAAATTATAAAAATGAAAATAAAATTTCGGCTAAGGAACTTGAATGGTAAAGGGGCAGCACGCACAACATTTGTGTCTGTGCACACTTGACACAAACTTAATATGCACAAAAAGTGTGTAGAAAAGAGGCTTAATATGAGAAATCCACTTATAAAAAGACTTCCGAGAGAGTTAAAAGGAGATATAGGCAAGTATCTTGTTATCTTTTTGTTTATGACTATGCTTATCAGTCTTGTGTCTGGTTTTTTGGTGGCTGACAACAGCGTATATGATGCATATGAAAAGGGATTTGAAAAATACAATGTGGAATATGCAGATTTCGTGACGGCAGACGAAATGTCTGACGAAACGATAAAAGAGCTTGAAAACGATAATAAAGTCAGGATTTATGACCAGAGGTATTATAAATTAAAGGAGTCAAAGAGAAATGCGACCATAAGAGTATATGGTGAGAGGAAAGAAGTAAATAAGCTTTGTATAATGTCAGGCAGGCTTGCAAAAACTGATGACGAGATTACACTTGACAGAGTTTTTGCAAAAAACAATGATTATAAAGTTGGTGATAATATAAAAATAGGAGATAAAGATTATAAGATAACAGGTTTTGTGGCAATGCCTGATTATAGTTGTCTGTTTGAAGATAACGCTGATATGATGTTTGATTCAGTAAATTTCGGTGTGGCTTCGATGACGGATTCAGGTATTAAAAAGCTTAAAAAGAGTAAGTTAAATTACTGTTATGCCATGAGATATAACAAGAAGCCAAAAAGTGACAAGGAACAGAAAAATATGTCTGATGATTTTCTCAAAAGTCTGGCGAAAAAAGCTGCAGTCACTTCCTATATACCTCGCTGTGAAAATAAAGCAATAAACTTTACCGGAGATGATATGGGCGGAGATAAGGCAATGTTTATTTTATTTGACTATATCGTAATAGCGATACTTGCATTTGTCTTTGCCATAACGACTTCAAATACAATAGTTAAAGAGGCTGGTGTTATAGGCACTTTAAGGGCATCAGGATATACCAGAGGAGAAATCGTAAGACATTATATGATAAATCCTGTAATAGTTACACTTATATCTTCTATAATAGGAAATGTCGTGGGATATACCGTTATGGTAAAATATATGGCATCAATGTATTATAACAGTTACAGTCTGCCGACATACAATACTTTATGGAATGCTGAGGCATTTATAGATACGACTGTTATTCCGGTGATACTAATGTTTATCATAAATTATTTTGTATTAGCATCAAAATTAAGGATTTCACCGCTTAAATTTTTACGCAGGGAACTTTCTAAAAAGACGAGAAGAAAAGCGGTGAGATTAAACACGAAGATACCATTTATGCACCGATTCAGATTGAGGGTTGTTTTCCAGAATATATCAAACTACATAACACTGTTTGCAGGTATCTTATTTGCGGCGGTAATAGTTATCTTCAGTCTGATGTTCGGACCACTTATTGATGATTATTCAAAACTTGTCGGAAAGAGTATAATAGCTGATTACCAGTATATACTCAAAGCACCTGCTGATACAAAAGTACCAGGGGCAGAAAAATATTGTGTGGAGAGTTTAAAGACACTTCCGGGAAAATATATGGAAGATGATATAACGATTTACGGAATATCAGATAACAGCAAATATGTTAAAGCGGATATACCTGACGAAAAGGTTTATGTGTCAAATGGGTATATGGATAAATTCGGCATAGAAAAAGGAGATAAAATAGAACTTAAAGACCCTTACAGCAACAAGAAATATAAGTTTGAAGTTGCGGGCTCATATAAATATGATGCCGTTATATCGGTGTTTATGAACAGAAATACTTTTATAAAAAAATTTGATAAGGATGATGATTATTATAGTGGGTATTTCAGCAATAAAAAATTAAAGGATATAGACGATGATTATGTTGCGGGAATAATCACAGTAAAGGACTTAAGAAAAGTGTCAACACAGATGAAAGTGTCGATGGGTGATTTTATGGATCTGATAAAGTATTTTGGTGTTATAATGTTTATCCTTCTAATGTATCTGTTATCAAAACAGATAATAGAGAAAAACAGTAATTCAATAGCACTCACAAAGATACTAGGATATTTGGACATGGAGATAGGAGGTCTTTATATCATTACCACTTTTGCGGTGGTGGTTATATCACTGCTTTTGTCGATACCTATAGTAAATGTCATTATGCGTTGGATGTTTAGTTCATATCTATATACGCAGATGACAGGTTATATTCCTTATATCATATCAGACAGTTGTTATGTTAAAATGTTTGTTATGGGTGTTATCAGCTATCTTGCGGTATGTGTCATTCAGATGATAAAAATAAAGAAGATACCAAAGAGTGATGCACTTAAAAATGTAGAATAAGATAAATTCAAAAGGCGGTACTTGTGATGGATGATGCAAAGTGGGGACAGACACTTGAAGGTGACAAAGCAGACGAAACACCTGTATTTGAAGGAAAGAAAATAACATTTATTTCATCGAATGTTAATGTTGCAACTGTAACAGGGGCAGGAAAGGTGACCGGAAAGAAAAAAGGGAAGTGCGTGATTTATTGCATTACACATAATGGCATAAAGAAAAAAGTCAGCGTTAATGTATTAAAAGCTAAATAAAAGTCGGTAAAGGAGCTGTCTGACAAAAATACATTAAAAAACAGTTATTTGTTACTATGAAAATTAGATTTCTCAAATGAAAATAAAGGAGTATAATGCTTTCGGGATAAAATTTTACAATATGCGGATAATGACTATATTGTTTGTAAGTTGTTTCTGCATATTGTATAAAAAATCAGAAGGGAACAAATAGCATTATGAGAAAAAGAGTTTTAGTTGCACAGTCAGGAGGTCCGACAGTGGCAATCAATGCATCGCTTGCAGGAGTTATTGCAGGTGTTGCGAGGTCTGGTGAATATGAGAGGATAATTGGAGCAGCCAATGGGATTTTGGGTGTATTAAATGAAAGGTTTATAGACCTCTCGATATTTGAAAATGATGTAAAAGCAGGCAATGACAGTATCAGTGATATCGTGACATCAGGCAATGATGATGTTCAAAAAGCGTGGTGTCCAAAATCTCAGCTAGACAGGCTTGCAGTCACTCCGTCGATGTATCTTGGTTCATGCCGTTTTAAACTTCCGTTTTATGAAGAAGATTCACGGCTTTATGAGAAGATTTTTGCTATATTGGACAAGAATGATATCGGTATGTTTTTCTATATTGGCGGAAATGATTCCATGGATACCGTAAATAAGCTGTCAGCATATGCAAAAAGCATAAGCTCTGATATAAGATTTGCAGGTATTCCTAAGTCTATTGACAATGATCTTCCGCACACTGACCATACTCCGGGATATGGTTCTGCTGCAAAATATATAGCGGCATCAATAGCGGAGATGGCACATGATGTAAAAATATATGACATTCCGTGTGTGACTATCATAGAGCTGATGGGAAGAAATGCAGGATGGCTTACGGGTGCTGCGGCACTTGCGAGAAATGAATACAACGAGCTGCCGCAGCTTATATATCTCCCCGAAGTGGATTTTGATAAGGATGAATTTATCGAAGATGTAAAAAATGAGCTGAAAAAATCAAATTGCGTTATGGTTGCAGTATCAGAAGGGATACATGACAGTGACGGAAACTATATCAATGCAGGTACTTCAGACACTTTTGGTCATGATCAGCTTGGTGGTGCGGCAAAAACTCTTGAGTTTCTGGTGAAGGAAAAGCTTCATATAAAATGCAGAAGTGTTGAAATCAATATCATGCAACGATGTGCAGCACATATGGCAGCAGGGACGGATATCAGAGAAGCCTATGAGCTTGGAATTGCCGGAGTAAAATATGCGATAGAGGGCAATACAGGTTTTATCCCTGTTTTGAAAAGAATATCCGATGCACCATACAGGTCCGTTATTGAATATGCAGACCTAAAAAGCATTGCGAATGTAGAAAAGAAAGTACCTTTAGAGTGGATAAATAAAGCTCATAATAATGTGACGGACAATATGCTTGAGTATGTTAAGCCGCTTATAAATGGTGAGATAATGCTCCCTTACAAAAACGGACTGCCTGATCATTTGTGGCAGGACACGAAATATATGGATTAACTGAAAAATAATTATAACAACCCCTTTATACTGTGAGAAGGGCATTTCGAGTGAGTTTCTGCGGTATAAGGGGGTTGTTGTGTATGGAAACGGAGCTGGAAATTTTCATTATTGCAAAATAAGGTGTAAAGTATTATACTATTATTATCAATGTTTGCTGTTTCAGCAAGTTTAGAAGCAGGTAGTTGCCTACTGAGTAAATATAGTTCAGAAACTTTAGGATATGTTACGCCGCATAAGTTACAGAACGCTTTCAAATGCTGTAAAAAAGTGAAATTGCCGAAAAAGTATAGAAAATACATGACTTAATACGAAATAAGGAGCAATATGAAAAAAGAGGGATATTATTCATCAGGTGAATTTGCAAAAAAAGCTCATGTTACAAAGAAAACGATAAGGTATTATGACGAACACAATATCCTTAAACCGTCTTTTGTAAGTGACAGTGGAGCCAGATTTTATTCGGATGAAGATTTTGCACGACTACAACAGATATTATTTCTTAAATATCTTGGTTTTTCTCTTGCTGATATAAAGGAAATGACAGTCAGAAATTCAGATAAGCATTTTTTCTCAGAGTCACTTCATATGCAGCTTGGTCTTATCGAGGAAAAAATAGAACAGATGCAGCTTATAAAGACGGTATTAGTTGATGCGTCAAAGGCAGTTAAGCAGGAAAAAAATGTTGACTGGAGCAAGATGATGCAGCTTGTAAATGTAAATGAAATGGAACACAAGCTTAAAGTCCAGTATCAGAACTCATCAAATATCTCGGCAAGGATAAATCTTCATGAGGAATTTTCAAAAAATAAGCAGGGTTGGTTTCCGTGGCTTTTTGAGCAGTGTGAGCTTAAATCAGGTGAAAATGTGCTTGAACTTGGTTGCGGAGATGCCTCGCTGTGGAGGATGAACAGGGAAAAGATACCTGAAAAGATAAATGTTATTTTATCAGATATTTCTGACGGTATGATAAGAGATGTAAGGCGTTCAATGAAAGATATTGAAAATGATTTTTCGTTTGAAGTCATGGATGCACATCATATAAATGCACCAGATGAGAGTTTTGACATAGTTATTGCAAACCATGTACTTTTTTACTGTGAGGATTTAGAAAAGGTGTGCAGTGAGATAAAGCGTGTTTTAAAACCGGGCGGAAGATTTGTTGGCAGCACTTACGGAAATGCTCACATGAAAGAGATAAGTATGCTTGTAAGTGACTTCGACAGCAGGATAGTTTTGTCTGCTGACAGACTTTATGAAAAATTTGGTAAACAAAACGGCGGCAAGATACTTGAAAAGTTTTTTTCAGATGTTTCATGGTCTGAATATGAGGATTATCTTGAGGTGACAAAACCGGAGTCTCTTATCTCGTATGTTCTTTCGTGCCATGGAAACCAGAATAGATTTATAGTTGACAGATACAATGATTTTGTGTCTTTTGTAAAGAAAAAGACAAAGTACGGTTTTGATGTAACGAAAGAGGCGGGGGTTTTTCGTGCCGTGAAAAAATAAATCTGGCTTAAAGTAAGAGATGTTTTTGAAAAAGGCAAGAAGAAAGAAAAAATAAATGATAATATAAGGAATAAACTGTCGAGAAGCTGAAAAAATTAGATAATATATGATAAAAATACATATAAATATAGAAAATTTAGCATATAAAATATAAAAATTATATAAAAAATAAAAAAAGACTTGCATATGCCCTTAGGGCACCTTTTATAATGTAATCACAATTAAAACATTCGTATAATTTACTAATTTAGGAGGAACATTATGAAAGGAATTATTTTAGCAGGCGGTTCAGGTACAAGACTTTATCCGCTTACAAGAGTAACAAGTAAACAGCTTTTACCTATATATGACAAACCGATGATTTATTATCCTATGTCAGTGCTTATGAATGCAGGAATAAGAGATATTCTTATTATCTCAACACCTCAGGACACACCTAGATTTGAAGAACTTTTAGGCGATGGTCATCAGTTTGGCGTAAATCTTTCATATGAGGTACAGCCAAGTCCTGACGGACTCGCACAGGCATTTATAATCGGTGAGAAATTTATCGGTGATGACAATGTTGCTATGGTACTCGGAGACAATATCTTTGCGGGACACGGTCTTAAAAAGCGTCTTAACGAGGCAGTTAAAAATGCTGAGAGAGGAAAGGGTGCGACAGTATTCGGGTATTATGTTGACGACCCTGAGAGATTTGGTATCGTTGAGTTTGACAAAAATGGAAAGGCTGTTTCCATTGAAGAAAAACCTGAGAAACCTAAGAGTAATTACTGCGTGACAGGTCTTTATTTCTATGACAATAAGGTAGTAGAGTATGCAAAGAACCTCAAACCGTCGGCGAGAGGTGAGCTTGAGATAACAGACCTCAACCGTATATATCTTGAAAAAGGCAGCTTAAATGTTGAACTTTTAGGACAGGGATTTACATGGCTTGATACAGGTACACATGAGAGTCTTGTGGAAGCAACAAACTTTGTAAAGACGGTTGAACAGCACCAGCACAGAAAGATTGCCTGCCTTGAGGAAATCGCATATCTTAACGAATGGATTTCAAAAGAGGAAGTCTTAAAAGTATATGAACTTTTAAAGAAAAACCAGTACGGACAGTACCTTAAAGATGTACTTGACGGAAAATACCAGGAAAATTTATATTGATAAAAGGAGAACTAAAATGACTATTATAGTAACAGGTGGAGCAGGATTTATTGGAAGTAACTTTGTTTTTCATATGTTAAATAAATATCCGGATTATCGTATAATCTGTCTTGATTGTCTTACATATGCAGGTAATTTATCAACACTTGCACCGGTTATGGACAATCCTAATTTTAGATTTGTAAAAGAGGATATAACTAACCGTGAGGCAGTTTATAAATTATTTGAGGAAGAAAAGCCTGACATGGTAGTAAACTTTGCGGCTGAGAGCCATGTTGACCGTTCAATCGAGGACCCGGAGGTATTCCTTCGCACAAATATTATGGGTACTGCCGTACTCATGGATGCGTGCCGCAAATACGGTATCAAGAGATACCATCAGGTATCAACAGATGAAGTTTACGGAGATCTTCCGTTGGACAGACCAGATCTTTTCTTTACAGAGGAGACACCGATACATACAAGCAGTCCTTACAGTTCATCTAAGGCTTCAGCAGATCTTCTTGTACTTGCTTATCACAGAACTTATGGACTTCCTGTAACGATAAGCCGTTGCTCAAACAATTATGGACCATACCATTTCCCGGAGAAACTTATACCTCTTATGATTGCAAATGCACTCAATGATAAGCCACTTCCTGTTTACGGAAAAGGTGAAAATGTGCGTGACTGGCTCTATGTTGAGGATCACTGCCGTGCCATCGACCTTATCATTCACAATGGCAGAGTAGGAGAGGTTTACAATGTTGGTGGTCATAATGAGATGACAAATATTGATATTGTTAAGATAATCTGTAAAGAACTTGGAAAGCCTGAGAGCCTTATCACATATGTTGCTGACCGTAAAGGACATGATATGCGTTATGCCATCGATCCTACAAAGATTCACAATGAGCTTGGCTGGCTTCCTGAAACAAAATTTGCAGATGGAATAAAGAAGACAATAAAATGGTATCTTGATAACAAAGAGTGGTGGGAGACTATCATTTCAGGCGAATATCAGAATTACTACGAGAAGATGTACGGAAACAGACAGTAAAAAAAGCTGAAAGTGAAGGATACTTTTTGGATTAAGGTTAAGAAAATAATCAAAAGCTGAAAATAAAGGTAGCTTTTTGAAATAGTGTCAGGAAAATAATCAAAGGCTGAAAGAGTAAAATGTTTCTTGGCTGAAATTCAAGAGGATGAGAATTTACAAAGAGCTTGATAAAAAATAAGACAGGGATGTGTGATATTAAGCATACATCCCTGTAAATAAATATAAAGTGATGCAGTATGTTAGGAAACAGATAGAAATGTATTTTTACATATAAATTGTCATCTATTGGAAAAACAGTGATGATTGCATAATAATGCAGCAATTTTAAGTACCGGTTGAGTCTGGGTAAACATTATAAAAAATGAAAATGTAATATTATAAAGTGAGGTAACAGACATGAAAATTTTAGTTACAGGTGTCGGTGGACAGCTCGGCTTTGATGTGATGAATGAACTTGCAAAGCGTGGTCATGAAGGCATTGGAAGTGATATTTTAGCTGAGGTTACATCTATTGATGCACCTTATGTGCAGATGGATATAACAGATGGTGATGCAGTTTCAAAAAATATCAAAGAAATCAAACCCGATGCGGTTATCCATTGTGCGGCATGGACAGCGGTTGATGCGGCAGAAGATGAGGACAAGCAGGAAAAAGTTTTTGCAATCAATTCAACAGGAACAGAAAATATAGCAAAAGTATGTAAAGAGATTGATGTTCCTATGATGTATATAAGCACTGATTATGTGTTTGACGGTCAGGGAGAAAAACCGTGGGAGCCTGACTGCAAGGATTATAAGCCTTTAAATGTTTACGGAAGTTCAAAACTTAAGGGTGAACTTGCCGTATCAGGCATCTTAGATAAATATTTTATAGTAAGAATAGCATGGGTATTTGGAAAAAACGGTTCAAACTTTATAAAGACAATGCTCAATGTCGCAAAGACACATGACAAACTTACTGTTGTGAATGACCAGATAGGTACACCAACTTATACATTTGACCTTGCAAGGCTTCTTGTCGATATGATAGAAACTGACAAGTATGGTTATTATCATGCTACAAATGAGGGCGGTTATATAAGCTGGTATGATTTTACAAAGGAGATATTCAGACAGGCAGTAAAACTTGGCAGAACTGAGTACAGCGAAGAAAAAGTTCAGGTAAGTCCTGTTACAACGGCAGAGTACGGTGTATCAAAAGCCGCAAGACCATTTAACAGCAGACTTGACAAGAGCAAACTTGTTAAGAATGGATTTAAGCCGCTTCCGACATGGCAGGATGCAGTTGAGCGTTATTTAAAGGAAATCGAATTTTAATACGAGAGGAGAAAATGATGCCTGTATTTGATTTTAACAGTGTACCTGATGAAGAAAAGAAAAATGCGGTATGCACATACGAGATATTTATGTCAAGCGAGGAGAGTGCCACGCCGGAAAAACCGATATTAGTTATTGATAATAAAAATAAACAGTGGAAACATCATTCATTTGGTATGTTTACCAATCCTATAAAGCGTACAACATTTGAATTTAACGAGGAAAACGGAGTTGAAGTTTCAGATATATTAAAGGTTGATGCAAGATTTGTAAGTCTGCTCAAATGGCTTGGAGAGAGCCATATCAATGTAAGGCTTTCAGGCGAAAATACGGCTGAGGGATATGCTGTTTATAAGATAAGCGAAGTTGCACACGGAAATACTTCAAAGTTATCTGCGGAGGATGGTTTCCTCCAATATATGATAGAAAGACTTTTTGCGAGTGATGCTCCTTCAAAGGTCGTAAATGACGAGGAGGAAGACGAGAGCGGAGATGGAATGAAGCTGACAAGCCTTCAGAGTATTACCGATTTTATCAACTGTGCGGGGGCAACACTTCCTGATAATATCAGACTGTGGGCGAGAAGAAACCTTGCGGTAGCAAAATCGCACGAAGTATCTCCGGAGGAAAGACGGCACGCACAGAGAGCATTATCTATCATGATGAACATAAAGTGGAAAAGCAATTACTTTGAAACGATAGATATTGTCGAGGCAAGAAAGATACTCGATGAAGAACTCTATGGAATGGAGAGAGTAAAACAGCGTATCATAGAAACGATAGTACAGATAAACCGTACGCATACACTTCCGGCATACGGAATATTGCTTGTAGGACCTGCCGGAACAGGTAAATCACAGATTGCATATGCGGTTGCAAGAATACTCAAACTTCCATGGACAACACTTGATATGAGTTCGATAAGTGACCCGGAACAGCTTACGGGAAGTTCAAGAATATATTCAAATGCAAAATCAGGTATCATTATAGATGCGTTTGAGATGGCAGGAGAGTCAAATCTTGTATTTATCATAAACGAGCTTGACAAGGCAACATCAAACAAAGGTCATGGAAATCCGGCGGATGTACTTCTCACGCTCCTTGACAATATCGGATTTACTGACAATTACATAGAATGTATGGTTCCGACAGTCGGTGTCTATCCGATAGCCACGGCAAATGACAAATCAAAGATAAGTGCACCTTTGATGTCGAGATTTGCAGTAATAGATATACCTGATTATACGGCAGAGGAGAAACAGGTTATCTTCAAGAATTTCTGTATGCCAAAGGTTCTTAAAAGAATGGGTATGAGAAACGAAGAATGTATAGTTACACCTGAGGCAGTAGCAGCAGTGGTTGATAAGTTCTCAAACACGACAGGAATACGAGATCTTGAACAGGCAGCAGAGCATATTGCAGCAAATACACTTTATCAGATAGAGGTCGATAAGGTGGAGAGCGTTACTGTTACTAAAGAGATGGTTGACGGATTGTTTTAGGATGTTTTAAAATAAGGCTGTATGGAAATTTTATGTTTCCATACAGTCTTATTTTTTGAACTCCAGCGTGTATTATATCAATCCGAGTTATATTTATTATTCATATATGGAAGGGATGTTGTTAGATTGAAAAGCAAAAATATATTGATAGCGGAGGATGATTTAAATATAAACAATCTGCTCAAAGAGGCTCTTGAGCGTGAGGGGTATGTGTGCATACAGGCATTTTCAGGGACTGAGGCTTTGTTGCAGCTTGAAAGAACAGATGCGGCACTCGTACTTCTGGATCTTATGCTTCCGGGAATGTCAGGGGAGGAAGTGCTTGCAGGAATAAGGGAAGATAGAGATATACCTGTTATAATTCTTACTGCAAAGGACGGAATGGACGAAAAGCTTGAACTCTTAACAAATGGAGCAGACGATTATATAACGAAGCCTTTTAATATCGACGAGGTTTTGGCGAGGGTGAAGATACAGCTTCGTCATGCAGGAAATGAAAAAGAGGATGAGAAAATAAAAATTGATGGATTTGAACTGGATATAAAAACACATCAGATATGGATAGAGGGAAAAGAACTTAAAAAATTAACAAGGCAGGAGTTTGAAATTTTAAGGCTGCTTGCACAAAATCCTAAAAGAGTATTCAGCAAAGAAGCAATTTTTACATATGCGTGGCAGGAAGAATACATGGGAGAGACAAAAACACTCGATGTGCATATAAGTAACATTCGCAAAAAGATAAAAAAGATAACTGACAAAGAGTTTATCCGGACGGTATGGGGTATCGGATATCGCTTTGCTGACTAAATATATGTGCAGAAACAAACAGATCAAAGCATTAGCCGGCAGATTTACGGCTTATTGCTTTGATTTTACTGTTTTATGGGAAAATATAAATTCTTTACTTTTTCTTTACTTTTTCTTAGCGTTTTATTATGAAATGGCTCTTAAAATAAATGTTGTAAAATAAAAATAGAAAGGAAAAACTATTATGAGTGATATTTTATTAGAAACACACGCATTAACGAAACAGTTTCGGAAACATAAGGCAGTTGATGAAATCAATATGCATATAAAACGGGGAGGTATCTATGGTTTTATTGGGAGGAATGGTGCCGGTAAGACCACTTTTTTAAAAATGATAAGTGGTCTGACTACTCCGTCATCGGGTGATTATTCGTTATTTGGATATTCAGGAAAAGAGTTGTCAAAGGTAAGGTCAAGGGTAGGCTGTCTTATTGAAGAACCGGGACTTTATATAAATATGTCAGCATATGACAATCTTATGATAAAGGCAAAGCTTTTTGGGATAAGTGATAAAAAATATGTTTCTGAGCTTCTTGATATGGTAGGCTTGGCAGATGTCGGAAAGAAAAAAACAAAGAATTTTTCTCTTGGTATGAAACAGCGTCTTGGCATAGCTCTTGCAATGGTTGGAAATCCTGATTTTCTGGTACTTGATGAGCCGATAAACGGACTTGATCCGCAGGGAATTGTGGAAGTCAGGGATATGCTTGCAGGACTTGCTAAGGAAAGGAACATTACCATTCTTATATCAAGTCATATATTAGAGGAACTTTCAAAAGTATGTACGGATTTTGGCATAATACATAAAGGAAATCTTTTACAGGAGCTTTCGCAGGAACAGCTTATGCAGCAGTGCAGTAAGCGTATTGAACTGGTGCTTGATGAGCCTAAAAAGGCAGTTGTCACACTTGATGAAATAGGAGTTCACGATTATGAAGTCATTGATAAGTCACATATTTACATTTATGAAAGACTTGAGGAGAGTGCTTATATAAATGAAAGACTTGTAAATTCAGGAGTGTGTCCGAGAGAGATAAAAGTAAATCAGGAAGAACTTGAAAGTTATTTTTTGAATATGACGGCGGATTAGAAAGCCGTTGATAAACAGTGGTGTGGGAAGTAAAAGTGTTACTATACAGGCTTTGTGTCTGTGCATACCTGACGCAAAGTTATATAGCATAAAAGATAAAAATATGTGTAACACAAAATATGTGTAACACAAAATTTGTGCAGAAATGGAGATTATTATGTTTAATATAATAAAAATGGATTTATATAAAATGTTTAAAATGAGGTCGTTTTATGTTGTAAATATAATTGCAATGGTATCTGTTGCAATCATGCTGTTGTCTGCAGCACCGGTTGATTTCGGCAAAACAGATACGAAAGAGGACAACAATACTGTTGTCTATGAAAACAAAGAACAAAGTGTTAAACTAGGGGTAGCTGTTGATGATTCACAGCTTATTGGAACTGAACAGAATGTTTTAACGATATACAGCTGTTTTATGTCATCGGGAATCTATCTCTTTTTTAGTGTTATTTTCACAATGATATTTGCGTTAAGTGAAAATAAAAACGGGTATATTAAAAACATCGGAGGACAGGTCAGACACCGCTGGCAGCTTTTTGTTTCCAAATTGACAGCTATATTTATATATATTTTTATGTTTGACCTTATATTGCTGGTTGTTCAGTCAGTAATATGGTTTATTGCAAAAGGAAATTTTGGGGCAGGCAGCTTTAGCGAATATATTACTTTTATTATTTCGCAGTTTTTGTTACAATATGTATTTGTAATCGTTTGTACGGCAATCGCAATAATAACAAAAAGCAGGGTTTTCAGCATGACGGCAGCGGTATGCCTGTCATTTGGAATGGGCAAGCTGGCGTGTATGGGAATTGACGCCGGAATATATAAGCTTTTAAACCGTGAGGTTTCTTTGGAAAAATATCTAATTACAACAAAAATAAGCACCATGCTTCCAAATATGGACATGGCACAGATAAGGAACATCATAGTATTTGCGGCTGTATATTTCATTGTTTCCGTATTTGTGGGAATAATTAGCGTGGAAAAGAGAGATATGGTATGATATACAGGTGGTTGTGAAACTCAGTATATGTTTTGTTGTTTGCGAATATCTGCTTGACTTATTTAAAGAACGACTGAGTTTTGAAAATGTCTGATTGTGTTAATGGAGGGAGGAGTCGGAAATAAATGGAAAAAATAATAATTATAATGCTCATCATTACATTAGGTATATTTATATATATGTACTTTACATTACGCAGTCAGATTAAGGATATCACCGCTCAGCTTGATTTTATTGAAAAAAACAGGAGTAATGCATTGATAACGATACGGGTGAAAGCAGGCGGATCAAAAGCACTTGCAGCTGCACTTAATGAAATGCTTGAGAATCACAGGGCTGAGCGTGTGATGTGGAAGAAAAAAGAAAATGAAATTTCATGTATATATACAAATCTTTCACATGATATAAGAACTCCGCTTACATCACTTGACGGATATTTTCAGCTTTTGTCAGAATCAGAAGATAAGGAGAAAAACAAACGGTATATTTCAGTGATAAAAGGCAGGATAAAAGCTCTTTCAGATATGCTTGAGGAATTATTTATGTTTACAAAACTGGAGAATAAGACTTATAATATTAAATTGTACAAATGTGACATGAGTGAGATAGTCAGGGAAACATTATTTTCTTATTTTGACGAGTGGGAGAAAAAAGCTATTGTACCTGAGCTGAAGCTGACCGAAGAAAAATTGTATTTTTATGGAAATGAGCAGATGATGCACCGTATTTTGCAAAATATAATAAAAAATGTATTGGAACATGGTGAGAAGAAGGTTGAGATATGTTTAAACTCAATTAAAAATGAGATAAGACTTACGATTAAAAATGAGGTGACAAAACCTGATGAAATTGATATATCCCGAATTTTTGAGAGGTTTTATAAGGCGGAGGTGGCAAGGAGCAAAACTTCAACAGGACTTGGGATGGCAATCGCAAAAGAAATGACAGAGGAAATGGGTGGAAAAATAGAAGCAGAACTTAATGATAACATATTTAAGGTAAGTTTGTTTTTTAAAAGGTTGTGATGTTATCAGGTCAAAACTACCTGTATGCTGTGTCAAAGTGACAGTATTGCGGGACTGCCTGTGCATAATCTGATAAAAGAGAGGTGTTAAATGAGGATGAGTTTTGAGGGCTTTGATAAAGGCGGATCAGACAAAAATAATAATCGCATTTATATAGCAATAGATTTAAAATCATTTTATGCATCTGTTGAGTGTGTCGAGAGGGGGCTTGATCCTCTTACGACAAATCTGGTGGTAGCGGATGAGTCTAGAACCGAAAAAACAATTTGTCTGGCAGTCTCACCTTCCCTGAAAGCATATGGAATTTCGGGGAGGGCGAGGCTTTTTGAAGTTGTGCAGAAAGTGAAAGAGATAAAGGCGGCTACAGGAGAGCAGGTAGAATATATCGTGGCAAAGCCGAGAATGGCATATTATATGGAGTACAGCACAAAAATTTATAATATTTATCTTAAATATATAGCACCTGAGGATATTCATGTCTATTCAGTGGACGAGGTTTTTATTGATGTCACATCTTATCTTAAGGCTTATGAAAAAACACCGAGAGAACTTGCCATGATGCTTATCAGGGAAGTTTTAAAGGAAACAGGCATTACCGCAACGGCAGGGATTGGAACAAATCTTTATCTTTGCAAAGTCGCAATGGATATAGTTGCAAAGCATATCAAACCCGATGAGGATGGTGTGAGGATTGCCGAGTTAAATGAGATAAGCTACAGGAGGATATTGTGGACGCACAAGCCTATAACTGATTTCTGGCGGGTCGGCAGGGGATATGCGAAAAAACTTGCGGAGTGCGGCATTTACACAATGGGAGATGTGGCGATGTGTTCTGTCGGAAAAGCAGGTGATTTTTATAATGAGGAGCTTCTTTATAAATTGTTTGGGATAAATGCAGAACTTCTTATAGACCATGCGTGGGGGTATGAACCATGCACCATTGCTGATATAAAAGCATATAAACCTGAGAACAACAGTATAAGTTCGGGGCAGGTGCTTACCTGTCCGTATGATGCAAAAAAAGCTAAACTCGTCGTTATGGAAATGACAGATATGCTTGTACTTGATTTGGTGGAAAAGGATCTTGTGACCGACCAGATGGTGCTTACAGTGGGGTATGATATAGAAAATCTGAAAAATCCTGAGATAAGAAAAAAATACAAAGGCGAATATATTGTAGACAGATATGGAAGAAAGATACCAAAGCACGCACATGGTACGACAAATCTCGGAAAAATGACTTCATCAACAAAAATTATAATGGAGCATATCGAAAAATTATATGATGATATAATAAATAAAGACCTTCTTGTAAGACGAATGAATGTAGTTGCAAATCACATTATAAGGCAGGAAGATGTAGTCGAAAAGAAAGACTTTGAACAGCTTGACCTTTTTACTGATTATGGAGAGTTAGAAAAGCAGAAACAGGAAGAAAAGTTAAGGCTTGAAAAAGAAAAGAGATTGCAAAAAGCGATGATAGATGTAAAGAAAAAATACGGCAAAAATGCTATATTAAAAGGTATGAACCTTGAGGAAGGTGCGACGGCTATGGAAAGAAACAGGCAGATAGGAGGTCACAGGGCATGATGCTTGAAAATGGTGACTGGAAAAAATATGAGGATATAATAGACTTAGAAAGACCCTTATCAAAGAAACATATGCCGATGAGCATACATGACAGGGCGGCACAGTTTGCTTCATTTGCGGCATTGAAAGGCTATGATGAGGCGGTCAGGAATAAGGCTCTGGAGGTGGAAAAAAATTATGATGAGGAAAATAGATAAAAGGTTTGTTTATTATATTGACAGGAAATAAAAAAATAAAAAGTTTGTTAAGGATTTTGAAAAAGGATAATAAAAAACTATGAGGATTGTTAATGAAATTGAAAAACAAGAAAACTAAAAAGTTTATTAAGGATTTTGATAAGGAATAGAAAAGACGGTTAAAAGATTTGTTGATAAAATAGGATGGAAATAGAAAGATGAGGTACAGATATGACTACAGATAGAGATGAAGTGATTAAGACAATGAAAAGTATGGATGGATATAAGAGCGGATATGAAAAATTTCCGTCAGAGCTATCACTTAAAGCACAAAAATCATGCCATGAATACAATAAAACAGCACCAGATGAAACAGAAAAATATCATAAGATAGTAGGAAAGTTTTATTTTAAACTTGGTGGGATTTTTTTGCTCACATTATGTATTGCTGCATTTACCGCCTGCCAGAACAGTGATGAGAATAAAAAAGCATCAAAAGATATATTTGCGATGGATACATATATGACGGTGACAGCATATGGTAAAAATGCTGAAAATGCTGTGGATGAAGCAGTGGATGAGATAAACAGGCTTGAAACGGTGCTTAGTGCACAGAAAAAAGAAAGTGATATATATAAACTTAATCAGACAGGCAGCGGTACACTTTCGGAAGACACAAAAGACATTGTCTCAGAAGCACTTAAGATAAATAAAACAACAAATGGGGCATTTGACATAAGCATATATCCTCTGATGGTAAAGTGGGGATTTACAACACAAAAATATAATGTGCCGTTAAAAAGAGAGATTTCTAAACTTCTCAAAAATGTAGACTCATCTAAGATAGAATTTGATGAAAAAAGCAGCAGTATAAAACTTGGCAAAAATATGAAAATCGACCTCGGTGGCATAGCAAAAGGCTATACTTCAAGCCGTGTAATGCAGATTTTTAAGGATTGTGGTGTGACTTCCGGTCTTGTATCGCTTGGTGGAAATGTTCAGGCGCTCGGTACAAAAACTGACGGAACAGATTGGCAGATAGCAATCGAAAATCCCGACAAATCATCGGATTATATCGGAGTGGTATCGGTAAAAGACAAGGCGGTCATCACATCGGGGGGATATGAGAGATATTTTGAAAAGAACGGAAAGACATATCATCATATATTAGACCCTAAAACAGGGTATCCGGCAGAGTCAGGTCTTAAGAGTGTGACGATAGTAAGCGATAACGGAACGCTTGCCGATGCATTGTCCACATCATTATTTGTCATGGGAAAAGAAAAAGCGTTGGATTATTGGCGGGAGCATAAAAATGAATTTGATACCGTACTCGTGGAGGATAATGGAAATATAACGATAACAGACGGGTTAAAAAAAGTATTTAAGTCGAATTTTAAATTTGATATTGCAAAATGAAAAACAAAGAATAAAAATCAGAGTTTAAAATTGAGAAATTGATGTATGATTAAAATGAAAGGCTATCTGTCATAAAAAGAAAATCAATAATACCATATCCATATACAAGCACATTGTATTGTTAATTATCTTTTTATGACTAAAATGTTGCACAGGGATTGATACTTTATTTCGTATTTGCAGGGAAAACAACAGAATAACAGAAAATATTATAAAATACAAAACCATAAGATACAAAATTATAAAATAAATAACAATATAAAAAAGAAAGTAGGATAAAAATGGTAGCAACAGAAAAAACATTCTGGGACAAAAGATATGGAAGAAACTTTTTAAAAATAACAGCTTTACTGACAATGCTTATCGATCATATAGGCTGTGTATTCTTAATGGAGAGGGGCGATATAATATATAAAGCGTTCAGAGCGGTAGGCAGAATATCATTTCCTATTATATGCTTTTTGCTCGTGGAGGGATTTATACACACCCGCAGCAGGGAAAAATATATGATAAATCTGCTGATATTTGCTGTTATATCGGAGATACCATATGACCTTGCATTTGGACATAAGTTAATAGATGTAGGCGAACAGAATGTAATGTGGACATTATTACTCGGAGTGATAATGATGTATTTTGTAGCAAAATGGGAATACAGTTTTGCAGTAAAAATGGCACTCGTATTTCTTGCAGGATTTGTTGCAGTTGTATTAAAAACAGACTATAGCATATGGGGAATATTATTAATAGCCATATTTTATATGCAGAGAAATGACAGAAGAAATGCTTTGTTATATACCTGCTTTTTGATGTTTGTACAGGGCAGGATGCAGTCATTCGGGGTGCTTGCAATACCGTTTATAATGGCATATGATGACACAAAAAATGATGTAAAAATGCCTAAGTATTTCTTTTATGCATTTTATCCGGTACATATACTTGTACTGTGGGGGATATCGTTGTTAGTGTGATGAAATTAAAGGAAGTAACAGTTCAGCCCCTCATTTATTACATTCGTAAACTTGCCAGCAAGCTGTCAGTCGCTGCTATGCAGCTTGTGTTTACTTCATTTCATAAATGAAAGGCTGTTCCACCCCAAAAAACAAGTCAATAATACATTGAGCAAGCTCATGTATTATTGACTTATCTTTTTTGGGGCTGAACTGTTACTAAAGGAATTATAAATAGCGGTGCACAGCTTTACATAAAGTTACTTCAATGTTAAAATAAAGCTACTAAATACGGAGTTTGATTTTTGGAATATAAACAGGAGGGGTGCATATGGCAAAGGTTATAAGTATAGGAAATCAGAGTTTTGAGTCAATACGGGAAAAAGATAATTTTTATATAGACAAGACAAATTTCATAAGAGAATGGTGGGATAATGACGATACAGTAACACTTATAACACGCCCACGTCGTTTTGGAAAAACATTAAACATGAGTATGCTTGAATGTTTTTTCTCAAACAAATACAAAGACAGAGGGGATTTATTTGAGGGGCTTGAAATATGGAACGATGAAAAGTATCGCAAATTGCAGGGGACATATCCGGTGATATTTCTTAGTTTTGCTGAGATAAAACAAAATAACTATAATGATGCAGTTGAGAAAATTAAAAGAATAGTATGTGAAGTATGCCAGCAGTTTGAATTTTTGAAAAACTGGGATGGATTAACGGAAATAGAAAAGAAAAATATAAGTAATATTAGTTATAATATGAGTGATGTTATGGCACAGGATTTGATAAAAAATATGTCAAATTATCTAAGTAGATATTATGGAAAAAAAGTAATTATACTTCTTGATGAATACGATACGCCTATGCAAGAAGCATATGTAAACGGTTACTGGGAGGAACTTGTAGCATTTACAAGAAGTCTTTTTAATTCTACTTTTAAGACAAACCCATATCTTGAAAGAGCTATAATGACAGGAATTACGAGAGTATCAAAAGAGAGCATATTTTCCGACCTGAATAATTTAAAAGTTATTACAGTAACAAGTGACGAGTATTCAAAATGCTTCGGCTTTACGGAAGATGAAGTTTTTGCAGCACTTGATGAACAGGGACTTTCAAGTGAAAAAGAAAAAGTAAAATTGTGGTATGACGGATTTACTTTTGGGGATGAAAAAGATGTTTATAATCCGTGGTCTATAATCAACTTTCTTGATGAAAAGAAATATAAGACATATTGGGCTGACTCAAGTTCAAATGGGTTGGTAAATGAGCTTATAAGGACGGGGTCAGCAGAGATAAAAAAGACGATGGAAACATTAATTGCAGGCGGCACTGTTGAAAAAAATATAGATGAGCAGATAGTATTTGAACAATTAAAAACAAATAAGGATGCTGTCTGGAGTTTGTTACTTGCAAGTGGTTATCTTCGTGTAGAGACATTTCGTACAGAGGGAAGGTTAAATAAAAAAATATATAGTCTGAAGCTGACAAATTATGAAGTAGAGCAAATGTTTGGGACAATGATAGAGAGATGGTTTGGAGGAGCAGATGTTCCATATAATGAATTTATAAACGCGATGCTCAATGGTGATATTGAAAGCATGAACGAATACATGAACAGGGTAACAAGAGGAGTTATAAGTTACTTTGATACAGGAAAAACCCCATCTGATGAAGAACCGGAGCGTTTTTATCATGGACTCGTGCTTGGTCTGATGGTCGAACAGGTAGATAATTATATTTTAAATTCAAACCGTGAAAGCGGCTATGGAAGATATGATATAATGCTGGAGCCGATAGACAAAACAAATGAAAAATATCCTGGTATAGTAATAGAATTTAAAGTAATAAATCCTAGAAAAGAAAACACACTTGAAGAAACAGTTGCAGCGGCATTAAAACAGATAGAAGAAAAAAACTATGATGCAGAGCTTGTTAAACGAGGAGTGAAAGAAGAAAACATTCATCACTATGGTTTTGCGTTTAGAGGTAAAGAGGTGTTGATAGATGGCAGGTAGATATTTTTGGAACCGAAAATATCGTAAGAAAAAGTTTCGTGTGAGGATTTTGGCAATTTAGGATGCGAAGCATTGCCAAAATCTGTTGCAGTTTGTTTTTTAAACTGCGACAAAGAGGTGCTGATAGATGGCAGGTAGTAACGGTTCAATCTTTTATGAATGTAATAAATGAACGGTTACTTTTTCAATCCAAAAAATTCAAAAAACGCTTGACAACCCGTAAAAATATATGTATGATATATGAGATGCCGCTTAACGAGGCTCCTTGAAGATGACTTTTGTCACGCCAAAGTTAGCGAGTAATGATAAATAGGAGGTGCGATTATGTACGCAATTATTGCAACAGGTGGAAAGCAGTACAAAGTATCCGAAGGTGATATCATTAACGTAGAAAAACTTGCTGTTTCCGCAGGAGAGACAGTTACTTTTGATCAGGTTGTTGCTGTAAATGATGGAACTATGAAGGCTGGAGACGATGTAGCAAACGCAACAGTTACTGCTTCTGTAGTTAAGGAAGGCCGTGCAAAGAAGGTTATCGTTTACAGATATAAGAGAAAATCTGGATATCATAAGAAAAACGGTCACAGACAGTCTTTCACACAGGTAAAGATTGAAAAAATCAACGCTTAGTTGATGAAAAGGTGACAGTATATGATAGATGTGACATTATTTCAGAATGATAGTGGAGACTATGTCGGTTTTCGTATGACAGGACATGCTGAGTATGCTGAGTATGGCAGTGATATAGTTTGTGCGGCTGTTTCCGTACTTGTTATAAACACGATAAACAGTGTTGAAAAATTCACGGATGACGAATTTAACAGTGCAGTCCATGAGGAAAAAGACATAGTGTTATTTGGTATAAAATCTGAAAAGGTTAGCGAATCTGCTAAACTGTTACTTAATTCGCTTGTACTTGGTCTTGAAGGCATACAGGCGGAATATGGAAAAAAGTATATTAAGATTAGAAAAAAGAGAAAGCAGGAGGTGTAAGGCTATGTTAAACATGAACCTTCAGTTATTTGCTCATAAAAAAGGAATGGGTTCTACAAAGAATGGTAGAGACTCAGAGTCAAAGAGACTTGGAGCAAAGAGAGCAGACGGTCAGTTTGTACTTGCAGGTAACATTATCTACAGACAGCGTGGAACAAAGATTCTTCCGGGTGTTAATGTAGGTCGTGGTGGCGATGATACATTGTTCGCATTAGTTGACGGTGTTGTTCGTTTCGAGAGAAAAGGTAGAGACAAGAAGCAGGCTTCAGTATATCCTGTAGAAGCTAAATAGTCTATAATCGGTATTTAACCGGCTGTTGCCGGAACTGATAAACCTATACAAAGAGAGGCTTTCTAAGACAGTCTCTCTTTGTTTTATATAGAGAGAAATTATGATAAAAGTTGACTTTAGAAAGAAGGTGGAATGATGTTTGCAGATAGTGCCAAAATATATATTCGTTCCGGAAAAGGTGGGGACGGTCATGTAAGTTTCAGGCGTGAGCTTTATGTTGCCGCCGGAGGACCTGACGGAGGTGACGGAGGACGCGGCGGGGATGTTATATTTCAGGTGGACAAAGGTATAAACACTCTGAATGATTTTAGACACCGCAGAAAGTTCTGTGCCGGAGACGGTGAGCAGGGCGGAAGAAGAAGATGCCATGGTGCAGATGGTGAGGATATTATCCTTAAAGTGCCTGAGGGAACGGTCATAAAGGAAGCAAGTACCGGAAAAGTCATTGTTGATATGTCTTTCGGACACGAGAGAGAAATTGTATTAAAGGGCGGCAGAGGTGGCAAAGGAAATATGAACTATGCCACACCTACAATGCAGGTGCCAAAGTATGCACAGCCGGGAAAACCTGCGAGGGAGCTTGAAGTCATACTTGAGTTAAAGACTATTGCTGATGTGGGACTTGTGGGATTTCCGAATGTTGGGAAATCAACATTTCTTTCAAGAGTGAGCAATGCAAAGCCAAAGATTGCAAATTATCATTTCACTACATTACAGCCTATCTTGGGTGTTGTAGATCTTGAGGGTGCAGATGGATTTGTTATTGCTGATATACCTGGACTTATCGAAGGTGCGGCAGACGGAATCGGTCTTGGTGACGAGTTTTTAAAGCATATCGAGAGAACAAAAGTTTTTATTCATATGGTGGATGCAGCTTCGACAGAGGGCAGAGATCCTCTCAATGATATAAATGTAATAAACAACGAGCTTGCAAGATACAATGATGAACTTATAAAAAGACCACAGGTTATCGCAGCAAACAAGTGTGATGTATTTTACGGTACGGAAGAAGATACTGTTATCTCTCTTCTAAAAGAGGAGTTTGAGCCAAGGGGAATAAAAGTATTTCCTATATCTGCCGTTAGCGGCAAAGGTGTCAAAGAACTTCTTTATTATGTCAAATCACTTCTTGACGAGATGCCTGATGAACCGACTGTATTTGAAAAAGAATTTTCATTTGATGAGATGGAATTTGAGGATGAACCATACACAGTAACTTATGATGAGAAAAATAAGGTTTACAATGTTGAGGGACCTCGTATTGAGAAAATGCTTGGATATACAAATCTTGATTCTGAGAAAGGTTTCCAGTTCTTCCAAAAATTCCTTAAAACAAGCGGAATACTTGATGACCTTGAAGCCATGGGAATTGAGGAGGGCGATACAGTTGCAATGTATGACCTTCAGTTTGATTATTATAAATAAGAAGGTAGAATGTGAAAAGACTGATATTGGAGATTGTAATATGTCTGGTTGCTGCAGTACTTTTGATGGTCTTACACGAACTGTTTAAGGCTGTCATATTTGTACTGCTGCGTGTAAAAGAAAACAATAAGCAAAGCATAAAACGCAGAGGAATATGGAAGCTGTGGCGTTATATAGACCCAGTGGGACTTGTACTGGCTGTTACCTGCTATGTTCCGGTTTCTAAGCCGTTTATGTTCAGGATAAGGGATAAGAAAACAAATCTTATAATAGGAATAAGCGGTCTGGTGTTTCTTGCAGTAATATTTTTCGGGTCGGTTCAGATGCTTCACATTATTTACGGTACAAATGCAAATGTCACCGCTGCACTAAATAGTTCCGGGACTCGCAGGGCAGGCATATTGTTCTGGCAGTATATGCAGATGCTCAGTTTTGATTATTTTATCGTAAATCTGTTTCCGGTATCGACCTTTGATATGGGGCACATCATAGCCGGAAAATCTGCAAGGATATATCTAGGGATAATAAAAGCTGATACTCAGATAAAACTTCTTCTAATCCTGACGCTTTTTCTTAATCTGATAAATGCAGGCTATATGGGTTTTATAAAATTTTTGTCGCTGTTTATAGCTGTTTTGTGACTGAAAAATAAACTGTCTATAGTATTAAAAGGAGATATGAGAAAATGAGTAGTATATCTGTAAAACTGGAAGTGTTTGACGGACCTCTTGATCTGTTATTACATCTGATAGAAAAAAATAAAATAGATATTTTTGACATACCTATCGCAGAGATAACAAGACAGTATATGGAGATATTGTCGGCGTCAGAGACTGATGATATGGATGTTATGAGTGATTTCCTTGTTATGGCGGCAACACTTCTTAAGATAAAATCTAAGATGCTTCTTCCAGTTCAAGTTGATGAGGACGGAGAAGAGATAGATCCGAGGGCAGAACTTGTCGAAAGACTTTTGGAATACAAGACATTTAAATATGCGTCATATGAGCTTAAAGATAAACAGATGGACGCAGAAAAAATACTTTATAAAAAATCTACGATTCCAAAGGGAATAGCAGACTATAAGGAGACAGTAGATGTATCTGAACTTTTAGGGGATGTTACTCTGGCAAGGCTTCGCAGCATATTTAATGATGTTATGAAGAAGCAGATAGACAAGATAGACCCTATAAGGAGTAAGTTTGGGCAGATAAAAAAAGAAACGGTAAGTTTGCAGGACAGGATGCTCTATATTGAGGAGTATGCTATGAGACATAAAAGTTTCAGCTTCAGGACAATGCTTGAGAAAAATCCGGGCAAGACTATGGTGATAGTAACTTTTCTTGGAATACTTGAGCTTATGAAAGTTGGAAAGCTGCTTATCGTTCAGGAAAGGATTTTTGACGATATAAAGATAACATACAATAGTCTTGCACCTGATGTTGAGTATATACCGTCAAGTGCAGGGTAAGTTTGCACTTTAACAGGCATGGAGATTAGCGCGAAAAATCCATATATGTGAAAAATGTGTGCAGAAATGAGGGATAATATGGCTGTAGAAATGACTTTGCCGGAGCTGGAGGCAAATATAGAGGCGATTTTGTTTGTAATGGGTGAGGCAGTTGAACTAGAGAGGATAGCACTTGCGACCGGACAGGATGAAGATACCTGCCGCAAAGTTATACATAATATGATGGACAATTATTCAGAGAGAAACAGAGGAATACAGATAATAGAACTTGACGGAGCTTTTCAAATGTGTTCAAAACCTGAGACATATGAATCACTTGTCCGTATAGCTCATGTACCGAAAAAACATGTGCTCACTGATGTTTTATTGGAAACTTTATCTATTATAGCATACAAACAGCCTGTTACAAAGATGGAGATAGAGCATATAAGAGGGGTAAAGACCGATCATGCCGTAAATAAACTTGTTGAATATAATCTCGTGTGCGAAGCGGGCAGGCTTGATGCTCCGGGAAAACCTATTCTTTTTGCAACTACGGAAGAATTTTTGAGAAATTTTGGAATTGAGTCACTTGAAGATCTTCCGGTTGTAAATCCGGAAAAAATCGAAGATTTTAAACTTGAAGCCGAGGACGAAGTTCAGCTTCGGCTAGAACTTGAACAAGGATAAACCACCACTGGCAGAACGCAAAGCGGATTGTGATGAATGTTGTACCCGTGTGATAAAATATAGACTGCACATAAAATTAAACTCCAAAAAACATCTGTGATAAATATTATCACAGATGTTTTTGGAGTTTTTTAATCTGTTTATTTGTTTTTTTTGGCTTTTTTGTTTGAGGAGTTTGACGAAACAGTATTTTTTTTCTTGCCAAGTGTATCATCGACAAGATTTTCAATAATAGTTTTTTTGACCCATACATCAAAACTCAGCATACATATGAAAGCAAATTTTGAGAGAGTCTTTTTCTCATCTTCGTCACTTAATTCGGAGTACAATTTATTTGATTTGTTTGATTTTCTAATTATATCCCTAAGCTGTGAATCCATGTTTTCAAGTATGAGATTTACAATATCTGAATATATGTCATCCATTTTTTTTGAACCGTTTCCGTCAAAAAAGAGATTGCTTACCGGGTCTAATATATCCTTTATATCATTTATGGCAAGAAAATTTTTAAAATAATATATATATATCAGAAGAAGCATATGTTCTTTGGAGTATTTCTTTTTATTTGGCGGAGGCAGGAGATTATTTTTGGTATAATTGTTTATCATGGTCTTTGTGAGTATCTTATCGTCGTCAAATCTCTTGGAAGATACGAGATGTTCATCCATGAAAGTAGTCACCTGATCCATATAGAGGTCTATGTTTGGAATGTCCTCAGGTGTGATAAAATCTATATTCTGCATACTGCGAATAAGATCAAGTATTTCGCGGTTGTATTTTTCTTTTTCACGCATAATGCTCCTCGTTTCTGTTTTGTTCACCGATTTTGCCTGGTGTACTGTTTCAATGTTTTATTTTATTTTGAACTTTGCATTATTATATATTATTTGGCATATTATAGCAAGTAAAATGGAAATGGGACGTTTGTGATGTGTGTGACCGAATACGAAGCTGCTGCATATAAATAATATAAGATTAGTGTATGCAGGAGGCTTATCATGCATAAACATAAACATGGAAATAAAATGCAGACAAAGCCGGAGGCGAGAGAGCCTGTAGTATCAAAAAGACTTTCTGAACGATTTGACATACCGCAGGATATAATAGCAAAAGCACCGATGCTTCTGGCATACGGCAATAACAGATTATGTATAGATAATTACCGGAGCATCATAGAATATACAGAGGAGAGCGTAAAAATTCAGACAAAGCAGAAAAAGATATATGTAAAAGGAAGCAGGCTTGTTATAGCTTATTTCAGGGAAGATGAGATGTGTGTTCTGGGAAATATAAGCTCAATAGAATATCACTAAAAGTCTTATGAAAAACAAAAAATGCAGAAATGAGGAGTTGTATGGTACATAAAATAACCGGATGGATATTTGGGTTTTTAAATGTTTACATGGAATACGGTGAGTCAAGAAGGTTTATAAACCTTTGCAGGAATAACGGGATTGAGATATGGAATATAAGAGCAGATCGTGAAAAAGGAATAATATGGTTTTGCATAAGGCTTTCGGATTTCTGGAAATTACATCATATAGCAAAAAAATGTCATGTGTTTCCAAGAGTTTACAGGAGAATAGGTTTTCCTTTTCTTTTGACGGCAGCAAAGAAAAATATAAATATGGTTATGGGAATTGCCATTTTTTTTATTATGCTGATAGTGTTTTCGTCACGGATATGGGGTATAGAGATAAGTGGACAAAGCTATTATACAGAGGAAAATATAGTAGATTATCTCGATACTAAGAATATTTACTGTGGGATGTATGGTGGAAATATCGACCATGAAAAGATAGAGAAACAGATAAGAAAGCATTATGATGGCATAGGCTGGGTGTCAGTCAACAAGAAAGGAAGCAGGCTTTTAGTAAATGTAAGGGAAATGACAAAGGATAAGATTATAACAAAGAAGAAACCAGCGGATCTGGTCGCGTCGGATGATGGAAAAGTTATTTCAATAGTTACAAGTGCGGGAACTGCTAAAGTAAGAAAAGGCAAAAAAGTAAAAAAGGGAAAAGTGCTCATATCAGGGATAGTGCCGGTTGTCGGAGATAATGATGAAGTGATAAGAAAGTTAAAGGTAAGAGCAGATGGTATAGTTTTGCTTAAAAATGAAGAACTATATACGGATTATTATAAAAGAGTGCAGAAAATAAAGGAATATACCGGCAGAAAAAAGGTTGTTTATAAGATAACTGCATTTAAAAAGGATTTTTTTATACATAATCCATTAAATGATTTGGAAACTTCAAAAAAATGTGCTATACTTTATGATGGTGGATGCGTATGCCCTTTTTTGACAAAAAGATTTCCTGTTTCGTTTCGGAGAGTGACATTTGCAAAATATGCATATGTCAGGAAAAAATATTCACCTGATGAAGCTGCAGCAGAGCTTAAATATAAATATAAAGATTATATCCGCAAAAAAGAAAAAACAGGGTATAAGCTTGTTGACAGCAGTTTTATGGTTGATAGTGAAGGTACGGGATATAAGGCGACGGGAAAACTCGTGTGGCTTAAAAGACAGACGCATTATGAGAAAATCAGACAAAAAAGGAATATGAAAAATGGCAATAATGGAAACAGTTCTGGAAATACCGGCTGAACATGAGAGAAATATATTTGGAAATTTTGATTCAAATATAAAAAAGATAGAAAAAAATCTTAATGTGACTATGGTTGCAAGAGATGGAAATTTAAAACTTGTTGGAGAGGCTGCAAGCGTAAAGCAGGCAGAGAGCATCCTTATGGAACTGCTCGAACTTTCTAAGAGAGGAAATACCATAACAGAACAGAATATTAATTATATACTTGCCCTTTCGATGGAACACAGGGAGGGCGAGGTTGTTGAGCTTGACTCAGATATAGTGTGCAGGACGATACAGGGCAAACCGATAAAGCCTAAGACATCCGGACAGAAAAATTATATAGAGCTTATAAGAAAAAAGATGATCGTATTTGGAATAGGTCCTGCCGGAACAGGAAAAACATATCTTGCAATGGCTATGGCGATAGAAGCTTTTAAAAAGGATGAGGTCAATAAGATAATTCTTACAAGACCGGCTATCGAAGCGGGCGAAAAATTGGGATTTCTGCCGGGTGATTTACAAAGCAAGGTAGATCCGTATTTACGACCGTTATATGATGCCTTATATCAGATAATGGGTGCAGAAAGCTATCTTAGAAATACGGAAAAAGGTCTTATTGAAGTTGCTCCACTTGCGTATATGCGAGGAAGAACGCTTGACAATTCATTTATAATACTTGACGAAGCCCAGAATACAACACCGGCTCAGATGAAGATGTTCCTTACACGAATCGGCTTTGGCTCAAAAGTCATTATTACAGGGGATCTTACGCAGAAAGATTTGCCGGGAACTACAAAATCAGGGCTTGAACAGGCACTGGAGGTACTTGGAAAAGTTGAGGATATAGGATTTGCTTATCTGACAAATAAAGATGTCGTGAGACATCCTTTGGTACAGAAGATTGTATCTGCTTATGATGATTACGAGAAAAAGATGGAAAGAAGAAAGAAGATAAATGAATCAAAAGAAAATGAGCACAGAACGAACAGAAGGAAATAAATTTTCAAGAAGTAAAATTGTTTTTTGTGTCATATATGCAGCAATCCTTTTAGAAGCTGTCCTGATGGGAAAAATACAAGGTTTGGATTTTACGCAAAATCTTGTAAATATTGTGACGGCTGTTATATGTATTATACTTTTGCAATCATTTTATGAGCATGAAATTTTCAGGTGTACGAAAAGTAGAAACAGGGAAAATATATATTCAAATGTTCTTTATGCTTTTAATATAATCCTTTCGATATTACTAATCATTATAAACGAATATCTGTTTATAGGTTGTCTGTGGCTGGTATCAGTTGCAGTTATATCAGCTATTGATGGCATGAAGCACGGAACAGTATGCTATATTTTGTGCATTGTTCAATATTTATTGTATTCGGGTGAGTATGCGGGTGACAAAAATATACTTTTGTATTATGTGATAATCGGGGCAGCTATGGTTCTGATGTTTGCCGATAACACAATGCGGGAACTCGTATTTTCAGGCTTGTCACTGCCGGTATTTTCTGCTGTGTTTGTCATGGTAAGATATGGATTTGATATGCGAAAGATAAGTGCCGGTAAAGCATATGCGATAATACAGATTTTATCGGCAGTCGTTGTTGTGCTGATAACACTCGTAGTAAGGCAAACCATAGAGCAGCTTGAAAATGCCGGTGTATGTACAGTTTATGGCATAAAAAACAAAGAAACGGTGATACCAAAGGAAATTTTGAACGAGGACTGTGAGCTTATGTCAGAGCTTAAGAGTTTTTCTGAAAGGCTGTATATACATTCGGTGGCAGTAGGCAGAATGTCAGAAGGTGTCGCCAAGAAAATGGGATATGACAGTGCTCTTGCAAAAGCCGGAGGAATGTATCACGAGATTGGCAGGATAAAAAAGGATGAATTTGAAGATTTTGTAAAAATGACGGCTGAAAAGTATGATTTTTGCAATGCCCTGACCGGACTTATCATACAAAATTACAGAAAAAAACCTGAAAATAAAGAAACGGCGGTTGTTATGCTTTCAGACAGTATTGTCTCAATGGTGGATTATTTTGAAAAAAATACGGACAAGACCATGCCTGCAAAAGAAAAGATAATAGAAGGAATATTTCTAAACCGTTTAAAGAAAGGCAATCTTTCAGAATGTGATATTAGTGATGACGAGTTAAAGAAATTAAAGAAAGTATATGAAAACATTATGTAAAAATCGCAAGTATAAGATAATGATAGCGGAGGAATAAATGACTATATTAATGGAAGACGAACAGGAACTTGATATTGGTTTCGATTATGAAAATGTACTCAGGCAGGTTATAGAAAAGGCTTTAGAACTTGAAAAATGTCCATACGAGTGCGAAGTAAATGTGACTTTCACTGACAATGAGGGAATAAGAAATATCAACAGGGAGTTCAGGGAACTGGATGTTCCTACGGATGTACTTTCATTTCCTATGGTTGATTATGAGGCACCGGCTGACTATGGAATCCTTGAAAGTGACGATGCACTTGCAATGTATTTTAATCCTGAAAGCGGTGAACTATTGCTTGGCGATATTGTCATATCTGTAGAGAGGGCTTTTGAACAGGCAGAAAATTACGGTCATTCTATAAAAAGAGAAATATGTTTTTTGACGGCACATAGTATGCTTCACCTTCTCGGATATGACCATATGGAAGATGAAGAACGCATTGTCATGGAGAAAAAACAGGAAGAAATTCTTAATGCACTTGGGATAAAAAGAGATTGTTAAAGGGGAAAACGGTAATGGAAACAAGTAAGAACAATAAAGTGGCAAGCGGATTTCTTAAACAGGGAAGTATTTTGGCAGTTGCGTCAATACTTGTAAGACTTATAGGTATGATATATAGGATACCGATGGCAAATATAATCGGAGATGAGGGAAATGGTGTATATTCAGCGGCTTTTGAGATATACAATATTCTTTTGATAATTTCATCATATGGTATGCCTATGGCTGTTTCAAAAATGGTTTCGGCAAAAATCTCTCAGAAGCGTTATAAAAGTGCATATAAAATATTCAGATGTTCTATGACAGTTTCGATATGTACCGGCGGAATAGCGGCATTATTTGTATATTTCGGAGCAGACTGGATAGAGGCAAAATTCTTTTCTAAATACAGTGGTATAGCTGTACCTCTCAGGGTTTTGGCTCCTACAATATTTATAGTTGCGGTAATGGGTGTGTTCAGAGGTCTTTTCCAGGGGCACAGGACTATGCTTCCGACAGCAATATCGCAGATATTTGAACAGGTTGTAAATGCATTTGTAAGTGTCGGTGCAGCATATTTCTTTATGCGTGCACACAGTGCATCGCCAAAGCTGCCGGCATGGGGAGCTGCCGGTGGAACACTCGGAACCTGTATAGGTGCAGTGACGGCACTTATAATACTCTTATTTATATATATGATGTATCGTCCGGTTATGAGAAAGCAGGCAAAAAGGGACAGGGTTACAACAGGAGAGTCTCTTGTTCAGACATACAAAATAATTTTTGTGACGGTCGTGCCTATAATACTCAGTCAGACGGTTTATCAGTTAAGCGGAATAATAGATGTGACCATCTTTAACAATGTAATGGGAACACTTGGATATTCTGATAAAGTGGTTAAGACATTACAGGGAATATACAGTACAAAATACAGACTGCTTGTAAGTGTGCCTATTGCTGTTTCTACTGCGATAGCGTCCTCAATGATACCAAATCTTGTATCATCGGTGGCGGCGGGAGATATGGCAGATGCCAGAAAAAAAACAGATATGGCGATAAAGTTCAATATGATAATAGCATTTCCGTCAGCTATGGGACTTGCGGTTCTTGCAAGACCTATAATTACACTTCTTTTCCCGTCATCTGATATAAATACGGGAAGCATGATGATGCTGATAGGTTCATCATGTGTCATATTTTATGCATTGTCAACCGTGACGAGCGGAGTATTACAGAGTATAGATAAAATGGGACTTCCGGTAATTCATTCGCTTGTATCACTTATCATTCATATTGTGTTCGTATATGTGCTGCTTAGATGGACAAGTCTTGGAGTATATGCACTTGTTCTTGGCAATGTCACATATCCGCTTGTGGTGTGCTTCCTCAATGGAAGGTCAGTTGCAAAATATATGAAGTACAAACAGGAAACTACAAGGACATTCTGTGTTCCGCTGCTTGCTTCATTTGTTATGGGTATAGCAACATATGCGGTCTATAAAGTGTTTGTGATACTAACAAGTAAAGTATATATAGCGATATTTCCGGCACTTGTCGTGGCAGTTTCGATTTATTTTGCACTTGTACTTAAAATGCATGGGCTTAGCAGAAAAGAATTATATGAATTCCCTATGGGAAGAAGAATGGCGAAAGTTGCAGATAAATTTCATTTGTTAGGATAATTCCGGTGAAAGGCAGGTGACGTGTTATGAGAAAGATAACAAGGGAGGCAATAAAACAGTATGCGTCCTCCGACAGGGTTTATTACAGGGGAATGCGTTACTATGCTGCTCATGCCGTTTCAAATGTAACATGGAATGACAATTTAAAGCAGTATAAAGGAGTCGTAAAGGGCAGTAACCAGTATATAGTTACTGTTGCGGTTGAGGATGACGGAGACATACAGTATTCATGTAATTGTCCGTCGCATGTTAAATTGTCAGGAGCATGTAAGCATGTTATAGCTATGATGCTTTTTGTTGCTGACTATCAGCAGCGTGAAAATGCAAAAGTTAATTTCAACGAAGAAGACAGAGTGGCGTACAATGTGGTTGAATATTTCAGAAAAAGAGAATATAACCATCTTACACCAAACTATTTTCAACTAAAATTAAATATATCTATACCTGAATTTATGAAAAGTACAAATTCCAGGGCATATGTAAGTTTTGAAGCCGGTGAACATAAGATGTATAAGGTTTCAAATACGAAGAAATTTATAAATGAATATTATAATGAAGAGACAATAGAACTCGGCAAGGAGTTTCACTATGTGCCGGGTGAGAGTGCGTTTGAGGAAAACTCAGCAAAGATACTTGATTATCTTACGGATATATATGAGATACAGGAGACACTTGGAAAGACATATTATTCAAGTCTTTTTAAGCGGCAGGAACTTATATTGTCAAAAAAGATGCTGCAAAAGCTTCTCGACCTTTCAGAGAACATTGAGTGTGACATAAATATTTTTGGAAAAGAGTTTAAAAACATAAATATAGTAAAGGGAAATCCGGAATTGTCAATAGATATGCTGTTAGACAATAATATGCTGACTTTAAAAAAATCTGCTGACAATAAACTGATTTCTTTGTGTGAGGACGGAAGCATACTTTTTTATGATAATGCACTTTATCTGCCTGAAAAAGAGTTTGTAAGCTGCCTGTTGCCGTTTTATGTGCCACTCTTTATGCAGAACGGCAAAGAGATAGAGTTTAGAAGTGACAATAAGAACGGGTTTATTGAAAAAGTCCTTCCGGTAGTAAAAAAACATATGAATATTAATGTGCCGGATGAGATTAAAGATATGTATATAGTTGAACCGCTTGTTCCAAAACTTTATCTTGATATATATCACAACAGAAAAAAAGTATCGGTTACGGCGGTAGTCAAATTTCAGTATGGCGATTATGCAATAAATCCGCTTGAAGAAAATTATTCGGGAAAATATATTCTTGTCCGTGATAAAGAGGAGGAAGAAAGACTTACAAGAGTTTTATATGACCTTAATTTTAAGATAAATGACAGTTCTTTTATATTGAGGAATGAGGAAGATATTTTCAGTATGATGACTGACAACAGAAGCATACTGACCGATAATTTTGAAGTATTTTACTCAAAAGAATATAAAAACATAAATGTTAAAAAGATAGGCCATATGTCAGCGAACATAAGACTTAATACTGATATAAACCTGCTCGAAATGGATATGGAATATTCGCAGGTGCCAAAGGATGAATTGGAAGAATTTTTTAGGGCTGTTCATCTTAAGAAAAAGTATTACCGCTTAAAAAATGGTGCATTTATAAGCCTTGAGGATGATAAACAGAAAAAGACGATTGAATGGCTGGTTGAAAACAGCGTTGGGGATAGCAACGGGATTTTGAAATTCCAGGAAAATGCAGCGGTGTATATAGATGAAATAATGCCTGACAGCCAGAGCGTGGAGAGAGACGATGGATTTAAAAAACTGATTCGGGAGATAAAGAATCCGGGTGTTAGTGAGTATGAAGTGCCTGAATGTGTTCAGGCAAAAATGAGAGAGTACCAGGTGGTCGGCTACAGATGGCTTAAAAATCTTGCAAGATATAGTATGGGAGGTATTCTTGCAGACGATATGGGACTTGGAAAGACTTTACAGACCATAGTATATATATGTTCTGAACCCGGAAGTAAATCGCTTATCGTATGCCCTACATCTCTGTCATACAACTGGCAGGAGGAGTTTGAAAAGTTCGCTCCTCATATAAGGACAAGGATAATAAGCGGCGACCCAGAGGAGAGAAAAAGACTTCTGTGTGAGGACAGGGATGATTATGATGTGTGGATAACAACATATCCTCTTATAAGGAAAGATGCAGATTTTTTCAAAGACATAAGATATGACAATATGTTTATCGATGAAGCACAGTTTATAAAAAATCCGGCTTCACTTGGAGCAAAAGCTGTAAAATCGGTTGTCGCAGAGCATAGATTTGCACTTACCGGAACTCCTATCGAAAATACATTGTCAGAGCTGTGGTCTATCTTTGATTTTATAATGCCGGGATTTTTGTCAAGATATTCAAAGTTTGCCGAGCATTATGAAAAGCCTATTCTCAAAGAAAAAAATGAGAGCAGGATGCAGGAGTTAAAAAGACGCATACAGCCTTTTATACTCAGAAGAATGAAGAAAGATGTGCTTAAGGATCTTCCTGATAAGATAGAAACAAAACGTATATCTGAGATGACTGCAAAACAGAAAAAGATATATGGTTCTTATCTGTCAAGGATTCAGAGTGAGATAATGGATAACTCTGATATTCAGAGCGGAAAGGACAGGATACAGGTACTTGCGGCATTGACAAGGCTTAGACAGATATGCTGCCATCCGGGTACATTTATTGAAAATTATCATGGCGGCAGCGGTAAGCTTGAGCTTCTTATGGAACAGCTTCCCGATATAATAGAGGGTGGACACAGTGTTATCATATTCTCGCAGTTTACTTCAATGCTTTCGATTATTGCGGATGAACTGAGAAAAAGTGAGATACCATATTTTTATCTTGTCGGTGCGACAAAACCGGAGGAAAGAAAAAAATATGTAAAGGAATTTAACCGTGGAGAAGTCAAGGTATTTTTGATTTCCTTAAAGGCCGGTGGAACCGGTTTAAACCTTACAGGTGCGGACACCGTTATACATTTTGACCCGTGGTGGAATCCGGCTGTTGAGGAACAGGCAACAGACAGGGCATACAGGATAGGACAAAAGAGAAAAGTCCAGGTGATAAAGTATGTGACAAAAGACTCAATAGAAGAAAAAATATACGAGCTTCAAAAGAGGAAAAAAGTGTTGTCTGACTCGGTTATCGAAGCTGATGAACTGTTCGTGAACAATCTGACAAAAGATGAGATATTAGAGCTGTTTAAGTGATAGTCAGATTGATGCAGGATAAAAATTTAAAAAATGCTTGCAATAGATGATAAGCTGTGATAAAATATTGAATGTTGTTTGTGAATAGAGATATTCCTCTGTTACGGTTGTAGATATTACACAGAAGTATTAAGAATGTCAAAATAATTAAGGAGGTCACAAAATGAACGATATTATTAAAGCAATCGAAGATGCACAGTTAAAGTCAGAAGTAGCAGACTTTAGAGTAGGTGATACTGTTAAAGTTTATGCTAAAGTTATTGAGGGCTCGAGAGAGCGTATCCAGGTATTCGAGGGTACAGTACTTAAGAGACAGAATGGTGGAGCGAGAGAGACATTTACAGTTAGAAAGTTCTCTAATGGTGTAGGTGTAGAGAAAACTTGGCCGGTTCATTCACCAATCATTGACAAGATTGAAGTAGTACGCAGAGGTAAGGCAAGACGTGCTAAATTATTCTATCTTCGTGACAGAGTTGGTAAAGCTGCTAAGGTTAAAGAAATCGTTAAATAATAAAGATTGTCTTTTAAAGTGCACTTATCAAAGTGAAATAGCGAAAAAATTTAAAAGGGTTGTCCTAAGGACAGCCCTTTTTGGTTGTTGAAAAGAAAATTCAGCATATAATGAACAAACTAACCGAATGTTAAAACCTCTTTTGCTGCGATAAAAAAGAAAGTGCCCTATCGGGAGAATATGTAATAATCCCGATAGGGCGAGGTAAAAACTTATAAAAAAATAAAAAGTAATGAATGCGGAAAATGGGACTTGAACCCACACGTCGTTGCCGACACATGAACCTGAATCATGCCTGTCTGCCAATTCCAGCACTTCCGCATATATGTAATATTATACACAACACTTGTAAATCATATCAATTAATGACATAAATGTCAATAAAAAAAATAAAAAAAGCAGAAAAATGTAAAAGTTCAAAGAGTTATCACATTTGCAGTCTTGACTTATATTTTTTTTAAGATAGAATAGAAAGTAGCGTTTTATCACTTTGAAAGTGATTTGTGCGTAGAATACTTTTGGAGGAGCAACAATGAATTCAGCAAAGAAAGTTATGAATCAGCAGAAAGATAACAGTGAAAAAAAAGAAAATGTTACTGTTAAAGCTGCAACAGGCAAAAAGAAATTAGGTGTAAGTTCAGGCAGAAATGTCAAGGCAATCGTATTGAGTGCCATATGTATAGTTTTGGTACTTGTATTATGTATAGGTGTTGGCATACAGCAGTTAGGTCCTGAAGTTGCATTTACGGTCAACGGAACAAAAGTTACCATGGATGACATGATGTATCCTATTTATGAGAAAGAATCTTATTATCTTCCTTACGATGAGATGTATCAGGCATATATGGGAACTTCAGTATGGGAGTCATCATATCAGGGAAGTGATTCTAATGTACCATCAAGTGTATCAAACAAGATAGGTATCAAACAGGAAATCTTGGACAATGAAGAAGAATATGTGGTTCTTTATAAAGAAGCTGTAAAAGCCGGTTACAAGCTTACTTCTGCAGAAGAGAAAAAGGCTGAGAGCCAGGCGAAAAAAGCAATGAAAGGACTTTCATGGGTTCAGAAATTCCGTCTTAGTATGTCAAAGAAAAGACTTACAAAGAGATTTGAGAAAACTATTCTTGCAGACAGATATAAGTCAGACAGGCAGAAAGAGTTAAACAAAAAGGTTGATGAAACTTCGGTTATAAAGAAGATTTCAAAGAAAGATTACAGAGAGTATGATATTCAGTATTATGCAGTAGCACTTTCAAAAACAGACAGCAGTGGAAATACAAAGAAAGTATCTGCAAAAAAGAAACAGGAATATAAAACTGAGATAAACAAATACGCAAAGAAAGCTGCACAGGCAAAAGACTTTACAAAGCTTATCGGAAGCAAAGATAAGACAGATGTAAAATATGATAAGGCAGAATTTACAGAAAAGGCAGGCTGGTCATATCTTTCAACTGCAAATCTTAAAAAGGTTAAGGCTATGAAGAACGGAACTGTTTCACCGGTATTCTATGATGAAAAAGCCGGATATTATGTATTTGTAAAAATGATTGATAACAATTCAACATCAAGCTATCAGAAAGCCTGTGATGATGCAGTTAAATCTGCACAGACAGAAAAATATACAGAGTGGCTTAACAAACTTAAAGAATCTTATAAGATTAAAGTAAATGCAAGTGTATGGAACAATGTCGAGATAGGTTCTATGACAACTGAGATAGTAACTGCCGAGGATCTCCAGAAGATGAATGAGTCATCGTCAAAGAAATCATCGTCTAAATCGTCATCAAAGAAATCGACAAGTAAGTCATCAGGAAGCAGCAAATCATCAAAGTAATTTTATTATGTAATTAAAGGACCACTATTGCTGCTGCAAACAGCAGCATGGTGTCTGTACTATGTACAGATAAATGTCAGAGCATACAAACATATAAATGAAATGGAGGCACCGCAATGGGAAGTGTAAGAAGGATTTATGTTGAAAAGAAACAGCCATATGCAGTACATGCAAAGGAACTTAAAGAAGAAGTAAAGCGTTATCTTGGTATAAAGAGTATTAATAATGTCAGGGTACTTATTCGCTATGATGTTGAAAATCTTAGTGATGCAACTTATAAGCAGGCTCTTGGAACAGTATTTTCTGAGCCGCCAGTTGATAACTGCTATGAGAATGAATTTAAAAAAGCTGACGGAAGTTTTGTGTTTTCAGTTGAATATCTTCCGGGTCAGTTTGACCAGAGAGCAGATTCGGCAGAACAGTGTGTTAAACTTTTAAACGAGAAAGAAAATCCCGTTATCCGTTCAGCAACGACTTATGTTTTTGAGGGAGATATAGATGACCAGGATAAAGAGAAGATTAAAGAGTATTGTATCAACCCTGTAGATTCAAGGGAGGCTTCAGAAAATATTCCTGAGACACTTGTACAGGAATTTGATGAGCCGGCGGATGTTGCTATATTTGACGGTTTCAGACAGATGTCTGAGGACGAACTTAAGAAATTATACGAGTCTCTTAATCTTGCAATGACATTTAAAGATTTCCTGCATATTCAAAATTACTTTAAAAATGAGGAAAACAGAGAGCCTTCCGTTACGGAGATTCGTGTACTTGATACATATTGGTCAGACCACTGCCGTCATACAACATTCCAGACAGAACTTAAGAATGTTAAGTTTGAGGATGGTTATTACAATGCACCTATCGAAGCATCTTATGAGATGTATGAAGCTGCAAGAAAAGAACTTTTCAAGGACAGACCTGACAAATATGTTTCGCTTATGGATATTGCACTTATGGGTATGCGTAAACTCAAAGCTGACGGAAAACTCGATGATATGGAGGAGTCAGATGAGATAAATGCCTGCTCTATAGTAGTTCCTGTTGAAATAGACGGAAAAACTGAAGAGTGGCTTATCTTCTTTAAAAATGAGACACACAACCATCCGACAGAGATAGAGCCTTTCGGTGGTGCAGCTACTTGTCTTGGCGGTGCTATCCGTGATCCGCTTTCAGGCCGTGGTTATGTATATCAGGCTATGCGTGTGACAGGTGCGGCAGACCCTACGGTATCTATGAAAGATACACTTCCGGGAAAACTTCCACAGCGAAAGATAGTAACGGGTGCCGCAAAGGGATACAGTTCATACGGAAACCAGATAGGACTTGCAACAGGTCTTGTAAATGAGATATATCATCCAAACTATGTTGCAAAGAGAATGGAGATAGGTGCCGTTATGGGTGCTGCTCCAAGACGCAATGTTATCCGTGAAAATTCTGATCCGGGAGATATTATCATTCTTCTCGGAGGTCGTACAGGTCGTGATGGTATCGGTGGTGCTACAGGTTCTTCAAAGGCACATACTACAAAGTCTATTGATGTATGTGGAGCAGAAGTTCAGAAAGGTAATGCACCTACAGAGAGAAAGATTCAGCGTCTTTTCAGAAGAGAAGAAGTAAGTTCTATCATCAAAAAGTGTAATGACTTTGGTGCCGGTGGAGTTTCAGTAGCTATCGGAGAACTTGCAGACGGACTTAAAGTAAATCTTGACAAGGTACCAAAGAAGTATGCCGGTCTTGACGGAACAGAACTTGCAATTTCAGAGTCACAGGAGCGTATGGCAGTTGTAGTTGACAGTAAAGATGTTGACAAGATGCTTAAGTATGCCGAGGAAGAAAATCTTGAGGCAGTGGCAGTTGCCGAGGTTACAGAAGAACCTAGACTTGTGCTTTCATGGAGAGATAAGGTTATCGTAGACCTTTCAAGAGCATTCCTTGATACGAACGGTGCACACCAGGAGACAGATGTAGTTGTAACTATGCCTGATGAGAAAGCAAACTATTTTGATGAAAAGAAAGATACAACAGATGTAAAGAAAGCATGGCTTGATACATTATCAGACTTAAATGTATGCTCACAGAAAGGGCTTGTTGAGATGTTTGACAGTTCTATCGGTGCAGCGAGCGTATATATGCCATATGGCGGAAAATATCAGCTTACACCGACTCAGTCTATGGTCGCAAAACTTCCTATGTCAGAGGGCAAATGCGATACTGTTACGATGATGAGTTACGGACTTGACCCATATCTTGCAAGCTGGAGTCCATATCACGGTTCTGTATATGCGGTTATTTCTTCTGTTGCAAAGATTGTTGCGGCAGGTGGAGATTACAGTAAGATAAGATTTACATTCCAGGAATATTTCAGAAGACTTGGAGAAGATCCAAAACGCTGGGGTGAGCCTATGGCAGCACTCTTAGGTGCATATGATGCACAGATAAAACTCGGACTTCCTTCAATAGGCGGTAAGGACAGTATGTCAGGAACATTCAATGATATTGATGTGCCTCCGACACTCTGCTCATTTGCTGTTGATATTGCAAAGACCGGGGATGTAGTATCACCTGAACTTAAGAAAGCCGGAAATGTATTAGTTAAATTTGATATTGAAAAAGACAAATACTCACTTCCTGTTTATGATAAACTTATGTCACTCTACTCAAAGATAACAGATATGATAAAATCAAAAGTTATTGTTTCAGCATATGCCGTAGGTTTCGGCGGTATCTGTGAGGCTGTCAGCAAGATGGCATTTGGTAACGGACTTGGAGTAAAGATTGACGAGAGTGTAGACAGGGACGAATTATTCGCTAAAGAATATGGTTCTATCATAGCTGAAGTGTCAGCAGATGACCTTGATAAGATTACGGCAGAGTACAAGAAGATTGCTCTTGTAACAGACGATGCCGAATTTGTATATGGTGATGCAGTAATTTCAATGAAAGAAGCACTTGAGAACTGGACAGGCAAACTTGAGAGTGTATTCCCTACACGCTCAGATGTTGAACAGATTGAACTTGAGGACAAACTTTTCGATGCAAAAACTGTTTACACGGCAAAGAACAAGGTTGCAAGACCTAAGGTATTTATACCGGTATTCCCTGGTACAAACTGTGAATATGACACAACAAAAGCATTTGAACTTGCAGGTGCAGATGTAAAGACAGTCGTATTTAAAAACATGACAGAAAGCCAGATAGTAGAGTCAGTAAATGCATTTGAGGCAGCAATAAAAGAGTCTCAGATACTTATGTTCTCAGGCGGTTTCAGTGCAGGTGATGAGCCTGACGGTTCAGCTAAGTTTATCGCTTCTATTTTTAGAAATCCAAAGATTATGGAAGCAGTACATGAACTTTTACAGAAGAGAGACGGACTTGCACTTGGTATCTGTAACGGTTTCCAGGCTCTTATCAAACTCGGACTTGTACCATTTGGTGAGATAAAACCTCAGACAGCAGATGCACCTACGCTTACAACGAACAGTATAGGTCGTCATATATCTAAGTCTGTATATACAAAGGTTGTCACAAACAAATCACCATGGCTTATGAAAGCAGAACTTGGCGGAGTTTACGCTATACCTGCATCACATGGTGAGGGTCGTTTTGTAGCACCTAAGAATGTGATAGACAACCTGTTTGCAAACGGTCAGGTTGCGACAAGATATGTAGACCTTAACGGAGTTCCTACAATGGATGAGGATTACAATCCAAACGGTTCATATGCAGCTATTGAGGGTATCACGAGCCCTGATGGACGAGTGCTTGGAAAGATGGCTCATTCAGAGAGAATAGGTGACAGCGTAGCTATAAATATTGTTGGAAACCAGAACCAGCATATCTTTGAATCAGGTGTGTCATACTTTAAGTAGAGGTATTCTGCCATAAAAAGAGAATTTAGCATACAATGAGCAAGCTCATTGTATTGCCAATTATCTTTTTATGGATGAACTGTTACAAAAAATATAAAAAAATTAAAAAAAAGTGTTGACAAGCACAAGACTTTCATGTAATATATATCTTGCTTGCGGCGGACAGCTCGCAGGCAGGATAAATGCACGAGTGGCTCAGTGGTGGAGTATCGCCTTGCCAAGGCGAGGGTCGCGGGTTCGAATCCCGTCTCGTGCTTAAGATAAGATTTGAGTATCTAAAGATATTTGAGTTTAGTCTTACAATTACATATTCAAAAATGCACGAGTGGCTCAGTGGTGGAGTATCGCCTTGCCAAGGCGAGGGTCGCGGGTTCGAATCCCGTCTCGTGCTTGAGATGAGATTTGAGTATCTAAAGATATTTGAGTCAGTCTTACAATTACATATTTAAAAATGCACGAGTGGCTCAGTGGTGGAGTATCGCCTTGCCAAGGCGAGGGTCGCGGGTTCGAATCCCGTCTCGTGCTTGAGCTGAGATTTGAGTATCTAAAGATATTTGAGTCAGTCTTACAATTACATATTTAAAAATGCACGAGTGGCTCAGTGGTGGAGTATCGCCTTGCCAAGGCGAGGGTCGCGGGTTCGAATCCCGTCTCGTGCTTTTTGATTATTATAAGGGTGAAACATTTAAGTTTTGCCCTTTTTTCAAATCATTATATTATTTTATCCAAAAGAGATATCGAGAGTAAATTAAACTGGAATGGAGGATTAAAATGGTTGTAACAGAGTATTCACTTATAGGAGCGTTGCTTAGATTTTATCCTGATACGATAGAGGATTTTAAGGAGGTAGGGATGAACTGCGTTGGGTGTCAGTCTTCGGCAAAGGAGACTATAGGGCAGGCTTGTAATGTTCATTCGGTTGAAGTGAACGAACTTATCAAAAAACTGGATAAGAGGATTAACGGTTAATTCAGCATTGCAAAATATAATGCAGGTTGTGATGATTATCAGAATATAACAAAATAATACCGCTGGCACGCTTTCGCTATGCTGTCGCTCGCAGCAGTACATAAATCAGCAAAAAAGGCTGATTAAATACTGGCGGCGACGAAATACCGGCTAATATTATTTGTTATATACGGACAATCTTGTTAAGGAATGAGATACTTTTCAAATGAATTAAAGAAAGAAATGAGGATTGGTATGGGAAAGAAAAAAGACAAGAAGAAAAATAAAAAGAAAAAGGAAAATATTGATATGAGTATTAAAAAGAAAGTTTATGCTATATTGACGATTTTACTTATTGTGCTGGCAGGTGCATATTACTATGCATTTTTCCCTGCGATAAACATTCATCTGGAATCTTTTTGGGGGGCAGTGGTGGTATTATTTATAGCCCTCGGATGTATATTTGCATTAAATCAGCTCAAAAATGCAATGTCATCAAATGTTGTTGAAGCATTTAGGGAAAAAAAGATGTCATTTATGACAAGATTTTTCTGGACACTTGCTGTTCTTGCAGTGATTGTCTTTGTTATCGGCTCTGTGGCAGGTCTTAAGCTGTTCCGTGCAAAGTCATATTCTAATATGCTTAAAGTTAAGACTTACGATTTTGCAAAAGATATTGAGGAAACAGACCAGATTACAGATATAGCACTTATGGATACGGCGAGTGCTAAGATATTTGGAAACAGAAAGATTGGCTCACTCTCGGATGTTGTAAGCCAGTATGAGGTGGAGGATGCATATACGCAGATAAGTGTTGAGAAAAAGCCATTTAAGGTTTCTGCACTCAAATATGCAAGTTTCTTTAAATGGTGGAACAACAGAAGCAAGGGAATACCTGGATATGTAAAGATAAATCCGGTAAATTCAAATGCAGAGTATGTTGCACTTGACAAGGGAATGAAGTATGTTCCGTCAGCTTATTTTAATTATAATCTTGAAAGACATGTACAGCTAAAATATCCGACCAAGATAATAAGCGGTTATAATTTTGAGGTTGATGACAGCGGAAAGCCATATTATATCTGTCCGACGGTGACTGCAAAAATAGGTCTGTTTGGCGGTGTGGATGTAAATGGTGTTATAATATGTGATCCGGTGAGTGGCGATTGTCGCTATTATGGTATAAACAATATTCCAAGCTGGGTTGACAATGTTTACAATGGACATTTGCTTGAGAAAAAATACAACTGGTACGGAGTGCTTTCAGATGGTTATATAAACAGTGTGATAGGTCAGAAGGGCTGTAAGCAGACAACTGATGATTTTGGTTATAAGATAATCGGTGATGATGTGTGGATTTATACAGGTGTTACATCGGTAAATGGAGACCAGTCAAATATCGGTTTTGTTATGATGAACCAGAGAACATCCGAGGCAAAATACTATAAAGTATCAGGTGCGGAAGAACATTCGGCAATGTCTGCTGCAGAAGGAGAGGTGCAGGAAAAGGGATACAAGGCGTCTTTTCCGAGTCTTATAAATGTTGCAGGTGTACCAACATATATTATGGTATTAAAGGATGCCGGCGGACTTGTAAAAATGTACGCTATGGTAAATGTGTCGCAGTATAACATGGTTGCAACGGCAACATCACAGACAGAAGTTTTTACGGACTATAAAAAGATGCTTGCAAAGAGCGGAAAATCAGGTGATGTTGACAAACTCTCTGAGACAAAAGATATTGTTGTGTCTGATGTGAAATATATTGATACGGATGATGGAACAATGGTGTATGTTAAAGATTCGGATGGAGATGTATATAAGCAGGCATTTGCGGATAATGAACAGCTTATAAAACTGAATGTCGGGGATAGGATAGAGATTAAATATGAGCCGTCTGAGGATGGCATAAATTATATGACATCATATGAGTATATAGAAAAACAGGCATACCGTATAATTGAAAAAGGAGAAAACGGCTGATTGTTCTTGCACTGTATTGCATATGCAGGCAATGATTATAAATAGAAAAGACAGTTTATATATATTTAATAATTGTTCATAATTAGATACATTGTATTTTAGCCACAATGCGATAATATATAATATAGAAAGTCATACAAACGGTTTTTCCGACATATTATATAAGATTTTAATGTTGGGCAAATTAGAAGTATGGTAATTAACATATCGTTTTGAAAGGGCTTGATATTATGAGAGAAAAAATTGCCAGATTTATGCAGGGTAGATATGGAGTGGATCAGTTTAGTAACTTTCTGGTGATGGCAGCCGTTGTACTTATGGTTTTAGAGATGTTTATAAGAATTCCATTAGTGCGTATGATATTTAATACGGTTACTTTGGTTCTGATAGTATATGCTTATGTCAGGATATTATCAAAAAATATAAACAAGCGGTATGCGGAAAATGAGACATTTATGAGATATTACGGCAGGTTTAAAAATTTTGCCGCAAGAAAGAAAGCTCATATGGTACAGAGAAGAACACATCACATATATAAATGTCCGAATTGTAAACAGAGTATAAGAGTGCCAAAAGGAAAGGGTCGTATTGCCATTACCTGTCCGAGATGCAAGACTGAATTTATAAAAAGGAGCTGATATGCTTGTTTGGTTATATCATTCCAAATTATGATGAATTAAAAGTTAAAGAATTTAAACATTATCATGAATTTTATTGTGGATTATGTCAAAGCCTAAAAAAATATGCAGGGCTTAGAGGTCAAATATCGCTGACATATGATATGACATTTTTGGGATTGCTGCTTTCATCTCTTTATGAGGATGAGCCTGCAGATATGTCGGAGTGCAGGTGTGTTGCACATCCTAAAAAAAAGCATCGCTATGTCATATCAGAATGTATTGATTATGCGGCTGACATGAATGTTCTCATGACATATTATAAGTGCATGGATGATTGGAATGATGAAAAAAAATTTCTTAAAGTGGTTTATGGAAAATTGCTTAAGAAGAAAGAAAAAAGCATTGCATTACGCTATGAAGAAAAAACAAATATAATTTTGGAAAATCTTGCAAGTTTGTATATGGCTGAAAAAGCACAGAGTCAAGATCTTGATGAGGTATCAGGATATTTTGGGAAAATTTGTGAGGCAATATTTGAATATAAAAATGATGAATGGTCGGAAATTCTTAAAAAGATAGGATTTTATCTTGGAAAATTTATTTATCTTCTCGATGCGTATGAAGATATGAATGAAGATGAAAAAAAGGATTGTTACAATCCACTCATCAGGTTAAAGGAGCAGAAAAGGGAAAAATTTGACGATTATATGCATGATATATTTGTAATGATGATGTCTAAAGCCGGCAGGGCATACGACAGGCTGCCTATTGTCGAAAATTCCGGAATATTAGATAATATAATATATTCGGGAGTGTGGCAGAAATACAACAGGATATTAAGTGCAGCAGATAAGGATAACTTAAAAACTGACAATCCGGATTGGAGGAAAATATGATGGATCCCTACAAGGTACTTGGGGTATCACGTTCGGCTTCACAGGAAGAAATAAAAAAATCATATAGAAATTTGAGCAGAAAATATCATCCGGATGCCAACATAAACAATCCGAATAAAAAAGAGGCAGAAGATAAATTTAAGGAAATCCAGCAGGCATATCACCAGATAATGGATGAGCGTGAAAATGGAGGATATGCAGGTGGCTTTGGATACGGTGATGCCGGTAATAGTGGATATTATTCAGGCTTTGGAACAGGTTTTTCAAGTTCATCTGATAGTGAAAATGAAGAATACAATATGCACTTAAGGGCGGCTTCAAATTATATAGCAAACAGATATTATAGAGAAGCACTGAATGTTCTTAATCAGATGAACGAGAAGAATGGACAGTGGTATTATCTTAGTGCAATGGCAAATGTAGGACTGGGAAATGATATAATCGCACTTGAACAGGCAAGACAGGCTATGGAAATGGAGCCTGAAAATATACAGTATGTGACACTTGTAAGAAGGCTGGAAACAGGAAACATCTGGTATGAGGATATACATCATTCATATGACACTCCGGGGGAGGCTGATGGAGGGTTTTGTATGAAACTCTGTCTGACATATGCTCTGTGTAATTGCTGTATGAATGGTTCAGGATGGTTTATATAATGTGGATTTATAGTTTCAGATGTTGTCTGAAAAGATAAACCAAAATAAAAGATATTTATAAAGAAAGGGAAACTTATATATAATGAGAGAGATGACATTTAAAATGGAACGACCCGGTCTTGTAAAAGAAGGTGACAGTGTCCATGTAAGCGAAAAGAAAACAGCATTAAATTACAGTTATATAATAGAGCCGGCGGTAGCAATGTCCGGTTGTTTTAAAGTAAACGAGCGAATAGAGGACAGGGATGGAATCGTAAAAGAAATAAAACACACAGAACGCGGCTATTATGTAATCGTAGAATTTGCAAAATAAATGAATATATTTTTTAAAACTCTGTTGCATACTTGTATGCAAAACAGAGAGAGAAAAAATATATGAGTGAAACGAACAGCGAGGAAACCTGTTTACGAGCTGACATTTATTTTAGCTGAATATATTTTTTAAAACTCTGTTGCATACTTGTATGCAAAACAGAGGGAGAAAAAATATATGAGTGAAACGAACAGCGAGGAAACCTGTTTACGAGCTGACATTTATTTTAGCTGAATATATTTTTTAAAACTCTGTTGCATACTTGTATGCAAAACAGAGGGAGAAAAAATATATGAGTGAAACGAACAGCGAGGAAACCTGTTTACGAGCTGACATTTATTTTAGCTGAATATATTTTTTAAAACTCTGTTGCATACTTGTATGCAAAACAGAGGGAGAAAAAATATATGAGTGAAACGAACAGCGAGGAAACCTGTTTACGAGCTGACATTTATTTTAGCTGAATATATTTTTTAAAACTCTGTTGCATACTTGTATGCAAAACAGAGGGAGAAAAAATATATGAGTGAAACGAACAGCGAGGAAACCTGTTTACGAGCTGACATTTATTTTAGCTGAATATATTTTTTAAAACTCTGTTGCATACTTGTATGCAAAACAGAGGGAGAAAAAATATATGAGTGAAACGAACAGCGAGGAAACCTGTTTACGGGCTGACATTTATTTTGAATGAATATATTTTTTAAAACTCTGTTGCATACTTGTATGCAAAACAGAGGGAGAAAAAATATATGAGTGAAACGAACAGCGAGGAAACCAGTTTACGAGCTGACATTTATTTTAGCTGAATATATTTGACAAATTAAGGAGTAAAAAATGATAAAGTTTAATAATACGGCAGTAATGAATTTTGAAAATGCGATGCGTGGTGCAAGAAATCCGTTAAACAGTTGGGCGAGAAGCGACAGCAGTTATGATGAAAACGGAAACTTTGTTTTTGGTTCAAATGACCTCGATCTTGCAAAAAGGTTATGTCAGGCTGGAAATGACCACAGAAAATTTATAAGACAGATATTTATCTCGGTAGATATAACTGCACCTATTTACTGGTGGAAAGAGTACGATACATACAAGGTAGGTACAGTGGCAAATTCGACGAGTACCATGCATAAGATACACAGCAAGCCGTTTGAACTTGCTGATTTCAGCACAGACCATATGACTGACGAGGCACTTGATACGATGAAAGTTATGGTAGAGTCACTTGAAGAAATAAGACTTAAATATATGGAGACAAAAGATAAGGCACTTTGGTACAGTCTTATACAGCTTTTGCCTGAGAGTTATCATCAGATGAGAACCTGTACGATGTCATACGAAAATGCCATAGCAATGTATAATGCAAGACACAATCATAAACTTGAGGAGTGGCATACATTTTGTGACTGGGTATGTGAACTGCCTTATTTTATGGAACTGTTTCCGTTTATCAAAGACGGGAAGCAGGCTGAATGAGCAGAATGCTCATAAATGAGGATAGTGTTAAAAATTCATGTATGTAGGATTTTTATCTATGCTATCTGATGCAGATATGATATACACAAAAATAAAAGAAAAGATATGTACTCTCGAAATTCTTCGTTTTGACTAGTGTAATGGCATGTTGCTATTTAGTCAAATGATGCGGAAGAATGAGCCGTAGCGGGCTACGGCGATTGATGACAACGCAGCAAATGTAAATTCAAGCAAGTCATTTGGCTGAATATGAACATGTCACTACACTGGATACTGAGAGGACATAAGATAAATAAGGAGGACATAACAATGGTTAAAAAGGGAATTAAAGGACATGGAGAAATAGTGGTAACAGCAGCACTTTCGGCTGAGAAAATGGGCAGTGGGGTAATGGATGTATTCGCAACTCCTGCCATGCTTGCACTTATGGAAAATACAGCATATAAAAGTGTTTTGCCATATCTTAATGAGGGATGTGGAACAGTCGGAACAAAAGTAGATATAGAGCATATGGCTGCATCACCAGTCGGAATGAAAGTAGAGTGTGATACGGAACTTATCGAGGTAGACGGAAGAAGACTTGTGTTCAAGGTAGAGGCATCTGATGAAAAAGGTCTTATCGGAAAAGGAACACATGAGAGATTTATTATAGAGAGTGAGAAATTCCGTGAAAAGACATACAATAAATTAAAGAAAGATGAAGAGTAATCTAAGATAGCAATGCATATTTATATGCATTGCTATCTACTTTTGACCCTAACATCATAATAATTTAATAAATTTAGGTCTTGACCTAAAGGTAACTTTAGGTATTATACTTTCGTTAGCATGAAAATATCAGCTTAGGAGGAAAAATATGTATTTAGAAAAAATAAACGGACCTGAAGATGTAAAAAAATTAACTGATGATGAGATGATAAAGCTTGCAGCAGAGATGAGAAGTGCACTTTTAAAGAGGGCGAGTATCCACGGTGGTCATTTTGGACCAAACTTCGGAATGGTTGAAGCAACGATAGCACTTCATTATGTTTTTGACTCGCCAAAGGACAAGATAGTATATGATGTATCTCATCAGACATATCCGCATAAGATGCTTACAGGCAGAAAAGATGCATATCTTTATGAAGATAAATATAATGATGTTTCAGGATATAGCAATCCTCATGAAAGTGAACACGACTTTTTTACAATAGGTCATACATCAACTTCCATCAGTCTTGCATCCGGTCTTGCAAAGGCAAGAAATTTAAAGGGTGAAGACGGAAATGTTATAGCCGTTATAGGTGATGGCTCTCTAAGCGGTGGTGAGGCATTAGAGGGCCTTGATTATGCTGCTGAATTAGATGGGAACTTTATTATCGTTGTAAATGACAATGATATGTCTATAGCAGAAAACCACGGCGGAATGTATAAAAATCTTAAAAAACTCCGTGACACCAACGGAAAGGCAGAGTGTAACTTATTTAAAGCAATGGGACTTGATTATGTCTATGTAAATGAGGGAAACAATGTAAGAGCACTTATAGATGCGTTCACAAAAGTTAAGGACAGTAAAAAGCCTGTTGTTGTACATATAAATACACTCAAGGGTAAAGGTTATAAGCCGGCTGAGGAGCATAAGGAAGAATGGCATTACAATGGTCCGTTTGATATAGAAACAGGCAAGCCTCTCGGTGAGATGGAGGGTGAAGATTATTCCGGTGTTACTGCTGACTATCTGCTTAAGAAGATGAAACAGGATAAGTCGGTTGTTGCCATAACATCAGCAACCCCTACGGTACTTGGTTTTACTAAGGACAAGAGGGACGAAGCAGGAAAACAGTTTATGGATGTTGGTATTGCTGAGGAAACAGCCGCAGCCATAGCCTCAGGAATAGCAGTAAACGGCGGCAGACCGGTATGGGGTGTTTACAGCACTTTCATACAGCGTGCATATGATCAGATTTCACAGGATATATGTATCAACAACAGTCCTGCAACTATAGTTACTTTCTCAGGTTCGGTATATGGAATGAATGATGTGACTCATCTTGGACTTTATGACATACCAATGCTTAGCAATATACCAAATCTTGTTTATCTTGCACCGACAACAAAGGAAGAATATCTCGCAATGCTTGACTGGAGTATAGAGCAGACAGAACATCCTGTAGCAATCAAGCTTCCGGGAGGAGAAATGGTATCTGACGGAAAGCAGATAACAAAAGATTTCTCTGCATTAAACAAATATGAAATGACACAGCAGGGAAAGAAAGTTGCATTTATCGGACTTGGAACATTCTATTCTCTTGCCGTTGAGGCAGCGGCTGAACTTGAGAAAAAAACAGGTGTTAAGCCTACGGTCATAAATCCTTATTACATTACGGGAACAGACGAACAAATGCTTGAGGAACTTAAAAAAGAGCATGATGTAGTTGTTACGATAGAAGACGGAATTTTAGACGGCGGTTTCGGAGAAAAGATAGCGAGATTTTATGGAGACTCAGTTGTAAAGGTATTAAACTTCGGACTTAAGAAAGAATTTCCAGACAGATATAATGTTGATGAGATACTTAAGAAAAATCATCTTACAAAAGAACTTATCTTAACGGATATTATGAATAATCTGTAATTAAAAATTAAAATATAAAGTTCAAAATACATTTTGAACGGGACAAAAATTAAGTATTTATACTAAGTGTAATAAAAGGTGGCATATTAAAAATAATATATGCCGTCTTTTTTATGTATAGGAAAATGCTCGTAATGTAGAGTTATGCCGTGGCAAAAAGAAAGCAGCTTTGCTACTTGCAATAATTTTGTTGATATGAGAAAATAAATATAATTATTATGAATTATAGGTAGTCGGTACGAAAATAAAAAATTCATACTATGAACAAAATACAGTGCAAGAATGGAAAATAGTGTAAAAAATCCGTGCAGAAGTGAGGGGTAATATGAAAACTTTTTTATATGAAATGCATAAAAAAATTAATTTATATGTTTTATTTTTTGGTCTGATAATGATATTGCTGCCGGTTTCAGCCGCAAAAGCAGAAGAGCGGGAGATAAGGGTTGGCTTTGCCAATTCTTCAAAAATGATTTCAAGTGACACAGTAGGGCAGGATTCGGAGTATAAAACAGGCTATGGATATGATTATCTGCAGGATATTGCGTCATATACAGGGTGGACATATAAGTATGTTTATGGAGAGTGGAGTGAATTATTTGAGCTTTTAAGTGAGGGAGAGCTAGATATATTATGTGGTGTATCTTATAGTTTTGCGAGAAGTACACAAATGTATTTTTCACAAAAACCTATGGGTACGGAGGGATATTATATATATGTAAAAGGTGATAATGACGACATAACAGCGGATAATATAAAGAGTTTTGATAATAAAAAAATTGGAATAAATGCTGGAAGCGACAAGGTTGAAAAACTTAGGAATTGGATAATACTTAACGGCATAAATGCTGAAGTGATAGCAGCAGATGGATACAATGAACTTAAATCGGGGCTTATGTCAGGAAAGTACGATGCAATACTTGATACAGAAACTTCTGAAAATAATCAATTTATTCCTATTATAAAGATAGATGATTCGGAATATTATTTTGCCATAAGTAAAAAATATCCTGATATAAAGGATGAACTTGAAAAAGCACAGGATAAATTATTTTCATCAGATCCATATTATAATCAGAATTTACAATATAAGTACTATAGAAATGTAAGTGCAAGAAAAATACTGGATTCTGATGAAAGAAAATGGCTGAACAGACATATGTATATTAATGTAGGCTACCTTAAACATATGCTTGCTTTTTGTGATGAAGATGAAGAAACCGGAGAGCCTATAGGTGTGATAAAAACTATTTTTGATCAGTCGGTAAACCGCTTTCCGGGATTTAGCATAAAATATAAATATCACGCATATGACAATCTGACACAGATGACAAACGCTTTGAAAAATGAAGAGGTTGATTGTATATTTCCTTTCTATGGTGATAAGTGGTATGCCGACAAACAAAATTTTTCAGTTACAAGAATGGTTGTGGATTCTCCTATAGTTGCTGTATATAAAGAAAATTATACAGATAAGACAATGACAAGGATTGCCATAAAGAAGCAGTCAAATTATCAGAGTATATATGCAAAGATATATTATCCTAAAAGCAAAGTGATTATATATGATACGCCGCAGGAGTGTATAAAAGCAGTTAAGGACGGAGAAGTCGGAGCCACGATTTTTAGTGCATACCGTGTCGACCAGGTATTTAATCTGTCAAAATATGATGATTTAAAAACCGTAAACCTTTCAAGTACAGTGCCGCTTAGTATTGCGACAAACAGAAGCAATACAACTCTTGTGTCTATTCTTAACAAGATTGTGCTTCTTTCGGATGATTCTGAGATAATGCGTACAATGATGACATACTCAAATGCAAAGCAGAATTTTTCTATGTCCCAGTTTGTCAGAGAAAATGCTAATTTTATTATAATATGTATGTCAGTAACATTTCTTATAGTCATACTTTTATGTTCTGCACAGCTTAATCATGTAAAGAAAAACAGAGCAGAACTTGCACTGGCAAAGGAGGATGCAGAACGGGCAAATGATGCAAAATCAAATTTTCTTGCGAGAATGTCGCATGATATAAGAACTCCTATGAATGGAATTATGGGTATGACAAGGATTGCAAAAGAAAATGTCAGTGAGCCGGAAAAAGTAGAATTTGCACTTGACAAGATTGATAGTGCATCAAATCAGCTTAAAAATCTTATAAATGATGTACTTGACATGAGCAAGTTAGAGAGCGGAAAAACAATTCTGTCTTATGAGCCTTTTAATATAAATGATATAATAACTAATTTAAGGGATGTATTTTCTGAAGCAATTGCGGAAAAAGGAATAGAATTTGAAATAAAAAAACATAATATAATACATGAAGAACTTATAGGAAGTCCGTTGCATATTCAGAGGATTATCCAGAATATAGAAAGCAATGCTATTAAATACAATAAGCCGAATGGCAGCCTTAAGATAGAGATTGAGGAGCTTAATGCAATAGAGGATATGACAAGATTTCGTTTTACCATATCAGATACAGGAATCGGTATGAGTAGAGAGTTTACAGAACACTTATTTGAACCATTTTCAAGAGAAAATGACAATGCGGGTACAGAGTATATGGGGACAGGACTGGGAATGGCAATAACAAAAGAGTTGTTAGAACTTATGAATGGCACTATTTCAGTTGACAGCTGTCAAGGGGTTGGCACGGAGTTTGTTGTCGAGATTCCGCTTGACATAAATAAGAATATCAGTCCTGAAAAAAATGAGGAGAAAGTTTTAGATAACTTATCCGGTATTAAGATACTTTTGGTTGAGGACAATGAGATAAATGCAGAGATAGCAAAATATATCCTTAATGGTGCAGGGGCTGGCATAGAGCTTGCTAAGGACGGAAAAGAAGCAGTAGAGGCTTTTTATGCATCAAAAGAATACTATTATGATCTGATACTTATGGATGTGATGATGCCTGTCATGAACGGCTATGAAGCGACAAGACAGATACGCAGTCTTGACAGAAAGGATGCAAAAGAAGTCCCTATAATTGCGATGACAGCAAACGCGTTTACGAAAGATAAACAGGATGCCATTGAAGCAGGAATGAATGAACATGTGGCAAAACCGCTCGATATTAAACTGCTTTTGAGAGTGATTTCAAGATATAAAGATAAAATAAGTCGTTTCAGGTAACTTTTTTTGAATCACATAGGAATTGGAAATTGAATACACTGAAAAAAATGTCTACAATGAGAAAAAATGGATACATTTGATTTACATAAGGAGGACAATTAAATGGCAAATACAGATGTTGTTGAAAAGCAGCCATTAACTGAGGATTACCTCAAGAAGATGGACGCATACTGGCGTGCAACTAATTATCTTGGAGCAGCACAGCTCTACTTATTAGATAACCCATTATTACGTGAGCCTTTAACAATGGAGCATGTAAAGAAAAAGATAGTAGGACATTGGGGAACTGTTCCAGGACAGAACTTCATCTATGTTCACTTAAACCGTGTGATTAAAAAATATGATCAGGATATGATTCTTATCTCTGGTCCTGGACACGGTGGAAACTTCTTCGTTGCAAATACATATTTAGAGGGTACTTACAGCGAAGTATATCCTAACATCAGCGAGGATATGGACGGACTTAAGAAATTATGTAAGCAGTTCTCATTCCCAGGCGGAATTTCAAGCCATGTAGCTCCTGAGACTCCTGGTTCTATCAACGAGGGTGGTGAGCTTGGTTATTCACTTGCTCATTCATTCGGTGCTGTATTTGATAACCCGGATTTAGTTGTTTCATGTATTGTAGGTGACGGTGAGGCTGAGACAGGACCACTTGCTACTTCATGGCAGTGTAACAAATTCCTCAACCCTAAGACTGATGGTGCCGTTCTTCCTATCTTACATATGAACGGATACAAGATCAGCAACCCAACAGTTCTTTCTCGTATCCCACATGATGAGTTAGAGCATTTCTTTGACGGATGCGGCTGGAAGCCTTACTTCGTAGAAGGCAGCGAGCCAATGGATATGCATAAGAAGATGGCTGAAGCTCTTGACGCAGCTATGGATGAAATTAAAGCTATCCAGAAGGATGCAAGAGAAAACGGAAATACAAAGAGACCTAAGTGGCCTATGATCGTTCTCCGTACACCAAAGGGATGGACAGGCCCTAAGGTTGTTGACGGAAACCAGATTGAAGACTCATTCAGAGCTCATCAGGTACCTATTATGATGGATAAGCCTGAGCATCTTGATATGTTAAAAGAGTGGTTAATGAGCTACCATCCTGAAGAACTCTTCGATGAGAACGGAAAACTTATCCCTGAACTTAAAGCACTTGCTCCAACAGGCGATAAGAGAATCGGTTCTAACCCACACGCAAATGGTGGTAAACTTCTCCGTGATCTTCGTCTCCCTGACTTTAGAGAGTATGGAATTGATGTTCCAAAGCCGGGTGCAGTTGAAGCACAGGATATGATAGAACTCGGTGGATTTGTAAGAGACATCTTCAAACTCAACGAGGAAGAAAGAAACTTCAGAATTTTCGGACCTGACGAGACAATGTCTAACCGTCTTGGTAAAGTATTTGAAGTTACAAACCGTGACTGGAACGGTGAGAAACTTGATACAGACGAGTTCCTTGCACAGGATGGTCGTGTCATGGATTCAATGCTCAGTGAGCATATGTGTGAAGGCTGGTTAGAGGGATACCTTCTTACAGGTCGTCATGGATTCTTTGCAAGCTACGAAGCATTCATCCGTGTAGTAGATTCTATGTGTGCACAGCATGCAAAATGGTTAAAGGTTTGCAATCAGCTTCCTTGGAGACAGTCAATTGCTTCACTTAACCTTATCCTTTCATCAAATGTATGGCAGCAGGATCACAACGGATTTACACATCAGGATCCTGGATTCCTTGACCATATTGCAAATAAGAAGTCAGATGTTGTACGCCTTTACCTTCCACCGGATACAAACTGCTTACTTTCATGTTTTGATCACTGCATCAGAAGCCGTGACTATGTAAATGTATTAGTAACATCTAAGCATCCAAGACAGCAGTGGCTTACTATGGAGCAGGCTGTTAAGCATTGTACTCAGGGTATCGGTATCTGGGAGTGGGCTTCTAACGACCAGGGACAGGAGCCGGACCTTGTTATGGCTTGCTGTGGTGATACACCAACACTTGAGACACTTGCAGCAGTTACAATCCTTAGAAAAGCAATACCTGACATCAAGATTCGTGTAATCAATGTAGTTGACCTTATGAAACTTGAGCCAAATACAAAACATCCTCATGGATTAACAGATGCAGAATATGACGCTCTCTTCACAAAAGATAAGCCAATCATCTTCGCATTCCATGGTTATCATACACTCATCCATGAGCTTACATATCGCAGAACTAACCGTAACATTCATGTATATGGTTATCAGGAGGAAGGAACAATCACAACTCCATTCGATATGCGTGTTCAGAACGAGATTGACCGTTTCAATCTTGTTAAGAATGCTATTTCAGTTCTTCCACAGCTTGGAAACACAGGAGCATACCTTATCCAGCAGATGAACGACAAGCTTGTAGAGCACAAGCAGTACATCCATGAGTATGGTATCGACCTTCCGGAAGTAAGAGACTGGAAATGGGATTTATAGAATAGAATCAGAGTAATATCTGAAATGTGATATAAACAGAATACTAAAGATAAGGCAGGCAGACCATTTATGGTCTGCCTGTTTGTGTTTGTAAGATTAAAAATCAAATGTAGATTTCTAAAGATAGCGTTGTTTTTTATAAGGACAAAGTTTAATATGTTTGCCATCTGAAACTTTATTTTTTATATATAAAATTTTAGGCATTTCTTTTTAAACTGTGCCGGTGTGAGACTGTATTTTTCGGTAAATATCTTATAAAAATATCCTTTGTTGTGATAGCCTATCATTTCTGCTACCTGTTCTATGGTATAATCCGTAGTAAGCAATAATTTTTCTGCGTGTCTGAGCCTTAGAAGCTGTATATATTCAGTGTAAGTCATGCCGGTCTGTGTTTTTAGAAGTCTGTTAAAATAGTCTTTTTGAAAATGAAATTCCGATACGAGCATCTGTATGGAAATATCCGCAAGATTTTCGGTGATAAACTGTGTTATCTCTTCAAACAAAATAATGTTCATCTTTTTTCTAGTCTGTTTTGAGAGAGAAAAGTCATATTTCGTACCGAGTATCTTAAATATCCTGAGCAAAAGTCCCTGACAGATAAAAGGTGACGCATCATCATATTTTTTCAATTCATCTATAAGCGACATAAGCGTATTTTCAAGTTTTAAACAGCTTTCTTCGTCATGGGACGGTTTGAAATGAAGATATTGCTGTATGTTTTTCTGCTCTAAGATTGCCGTGTTCAAAAATGCGTTTATTCGCCCGGCGTTACTTAAATGGGTCATCATTTCGTTGAACATATGGCTTGTAATTCCTATAAAAAGTATCGTGGATGAACCATCATCGAGTATTTCCTGATGATGGCAGTTCTTATCTATCAGGCACAGCTCTCCCTTTTGGAATACATATTCCCTGCCGAGTATTTTCTGGTGATATTCACCGTCTATAACATAAAACAGTTCGAGATACTCATGTGAGTGCATCTGGGTACGCATACCGTTTGTAATGTTTTTTTCATATACAAAAGGGGTGGGAGATGGGACTATTGTAGAGGAAACGGTTCCGGAGGAATGAATATCCCATATAAGTGCAAAAATATTTTTACTGACAGACTGCGGATATGTCTTTACCTCGACTTCATGAGGTGAGTGCTCAGGACTTACTATATTAAAATTGGCATAATAATCGGGAATCTGTTTTTGATTATTTTTATTATATATAAGTTCTGTTATCTGTTTTTTTATATTATCGTTTTTAACCATAAAAGTCCTCTTTTCATACTTTCTTATGGTTTAAATCATAATTTTTTTGCTCTCATTCGTCAAGTATGTATATGATTTGATTTTAGTTGAAAAATATGTATAATAAATTAAGCAGGAGAAAATGAAAAGGAGGTATATATGAAATCATACATAGGAATTGGAAAAGGAAAGGTTGAGCTTGCGGTGGATGAAGCAGTCCGGGGAATAGGTTCGCCCGTGACGATCATATTTTTAAGCTCATATGCACAGATAAAAGATGTATCGAAAATTCTTCATGAAAAATTTCCCAAGACACAGATTATAGGTACTCTTGGAACAAAGCTTGCCAATGGAACATATGGTGATGATAATCTTGTTGTACTTGGACTTTATGAAGATGCTAAAACAGAGTGTGGTATCATAAGAGATATAAGCCTTTGCCCTGTAGCTTCAGTTGGGAAGATAAATGAAATGATAAGAAAAGTGTCGCCCGGCAGAGATAATACCGTATGTATAGAGTTTTGCACAAATGATGAAGAAAAACTTGTCACTACATTTAATTCATGTCTGGCACCAAAAGGAATAAAACTTGCAGGAGGAACAGTATTCGGGGCACCTGACGGCAAAAAGACAGTCGTATCATATAACGGAAAAATTTATGAGGATGCGTGTGTTTTTGCAATTATCAAAAATACGACCGGAAAAGCTGATGTATTTAAGGAAAACATATATGAAAAAAGGACGGACAAATATCACTTTGCAAACAGGGTTGACACAGCAAAAAAGGCAGTGATAGAGCTTGACGGAAGAGCTGCTGCCGATGTTTACAGTAATGAGGTGGGAGTGCCAAAAGACAAAATTGTTGAGAATGTATTTAATAATCCGATGGGGCGTGCTGTCGGTGATGAAGTTTATATTTCTTCGATGATGGATATGGATTCCAGAGGTGCATTATACAATTATAAGAGGATAAATAAAAACGATTGTATCTATTTCCTGTCGTTAGGTGATTATAAAAATATTGAGAAAAATCACAGAGAAGAAATCAGAAGATCATTTTCAAAGATTTCGCTTGTATTTTCTATTGACTGCATATACAGGTATCTTTTATATCAAAATGAAAAGTATTTTGGTACATATGCAAATGACATGGCATCACTTGGCGGTCATGTCGGAGTTATCGGTGGCGGAGAACAGTTTAATAACCAGCACGTAAACCAGACTATGGTATGTGCGGTTTTTGAGTAAAAATAGTGTACAGGAATGGTGATAGTATGTTTGAAAAAAAGAAAAATTATGAAAAAAATACATCAATAATGGAAAATGATGATGTTATGATAAATGACAAAAAGGCAAAAGTTAATGAATATCTTGATTCAATGGAATATATGAGCAAGGTTGTTCTTGAAAAGAAAGAAGCTCTTGCCGATGAGGAGATTAAATCCATAACGGAGATAGACAAGGTTAAGGGGGCTTATGAAGCCGTGCTTAATGATAACAGGTTGTTTAGTGAAACGATTGCAGATTTTGGAGACGAGTTCATAAATATTGAAAATATGTCCGGTGATTTTAGCAGCAAGATAAATAACATAAACAGACAGTCAGAAGATGCACTGGAGGACATGAATCTTCTGATAAGCGGCACGAAAGATGTTGAGGATGAATTTAAAAAAATCTCTGCAATATATGATGAATTCAGAATACGTTTTGATGAGATAAAAACTGCCATGTCAGGAATTGTTGCCGTGGCAAACAAGACAAATCTGCTTGCCTTAAATGCTTCTATTGAAGCGGCAAGAGCCGGGGAGCATGGAAGAGGATTTGCCGTGGTAGCCGGGCAAGTTACAGGACTTTCACAAAACATAAAAGAGCTTGTCTCTGAGGTAGATAAAAGTATTGAGGGATTGGAGAAAAGCTCAAAGCAGCTTACCGATTCGATAGACAATGCAAATGAGACATTAGCGACTACAAGAGAGCAGGCGAATACTACACAGAATGTATTTATGGAAATAGTTGAATCTGTTGCCAAGACACAGGATGACAGAAACGGTATAGCACAAGCTGTTGACAGATGCAGTGTTAAGGTTAATGACATAAAAAACAGCATTGAGTCAAATAATGAGCGATATGAGAGAGTTATGCAGCTGATAGATGGCTTTAAGAGTATGACTACGCAAAAGGGGTTTTTATATGAAGATATATCAAATATGATGGAGCAGGCAGAACCTCTTGTAAGAAAAATAAAAAAAGAAATACAGTGATGGATTTCGTATGCATCTGTTATCAGATGCAACATATGAACTGCTGGTTGATTTTGAAGTGACAAAAGCATCAAACAGTGAAGTTAAAGAAACCGAAAAGCTTTTAGATAACATAAAAGAAAAATATCCAGAGAAATATTCAGAATACCATTAAAGACAGACCCGCGTATATTTACAAAGGTGGCAAGAAATTCAAAGAAATGGAAAAGACTGTATAAAAAAAGAACAAGCATCGAAAGAGTAAACGGATGTATAGACCGTGATTTTCAATTTGAAAAGCATACGATAAGAGGATTGAAAAAAATGAAGATGTTCCTGGCTGTGACATTTATAATACAGCTTACATTAGCAAAAGCAAAAATAGAGTCAGGGATAACAAATGGACTGGCAAGATACACTGCATAAAATAAAAAAGCATATATAAACAGCAGAGACTGATATAAACTTTTCAGCGAATGGCGTTAGAGGCAGAGAGCCGTCCATGAGTCGGAAATTTTATATCAGTCTCTGCGTTAAAAAGCCACAGCGAAAATAATTCATTTTTGCTCTTTCTTGACAAAATATTAAAAACGAATATAATAATTGGTAGAACCAATTTATAATGGTTAAATATTTCTAAATTATTCAGAAAAAATAATAAACGAAAAGGAGCAATGATGAAATACTTAAAACAATTTCTTATTATTCTTGCAATCTCAATGATAGGTGAGATATTAAAATATCTTCTTCCGTTACCTGTGCCGGCGAGCATATACGGTATGCTCATATTGTTTGTCGGACTTATGACTGGAATTATCAGGCTTGAAAGCGTCAGGGAGGCGGGTAAATTTTTTATTGCCACAATGCCTGTTATGTTTATACCGGCAGGTGTGGGTCTTATGGCATCATGGGGAGTATTAAAACCTGTGCTTGTCCCGGTGAGCATAATCACGGTCGTATGCGTATTTACGGTAATGGGTGTGAGCGGTGTCGTTACACAATTTCTTATAAAGATTAAAAAGAACAGATAAAGGAGGCTCATCATGGGCAGTACATTAAATGAATTTTTTGAAATATCAGCATTTGCAGGAGTTACATTAAGTCTTTTAGCATACGCACTCGGTATGTTCCTGAAAAGAAAGACACATCTTGGGATATTTAATCCTCTGCTGGTATCTATCGCAGTCACCATAGTAGTCCTTCTAATAGCAGATGTTGATTATGACACTTACAATAAGGGGGCGTCATATCTTAGCTGGTTTCTGACACCTGCCACGGTCTGTCTTGCCATTCCTCTGTACGAGCAGATAGAGCTTCTTAAAACTCATTGGAAAGCCGTTATCGCAGGTATCCTGTCGGGAGTTCTGACAAGCCTTGTGACAGTGTTTGTTCTGTCAAAAATAATGTCATTGTCACACAAAGAGTATGTCACAATGCTTCCAAAGTCAATCACAACGGCTATAGGCATGGGAGTTTCCGAGGAGTTAGGCGGATATGTGACTATCACGGTAGCCGTTATTATAGTGACGGGAGTTTTAGGTAATATACTTGCTGATTTTATATGTAAGATATTTAGGATAACAGAGCCGATAGCAAAAGGACTTGCCATAGGTTCAGCATCCCATGCCATAGGAACGGCAAAGGCAATGGAAATGGGAGAGATAGAGGGAGCAATGAGCAGTCTTTCTATTGCTGTTGCAGGGATAATAACTGTTGTCGGGGCTTCTATTTTTGCCAATTTTATATAGTGTATTATATCTCACATTATGCACAAAAAAACGTGTGCAGAAATGAGGATTAACACTATCAAGCAGGCGGCAGACAATAAGATAACAATAACTTTGTATATTTAAAGACGGGAGGGAAAGAGATATGATAATAACTATAGGGAGAGAATGTGGATGTAAGGGTGATACTGTAGGCAGGGCACTTGCCAAAAAATTTAATATTCCATTTTATGACAAAAAGGGGATAAAGGAGTTGGCAATAAAAAGCGGTGCATATGACAGATATCCGAACTTTTTTGCTGAAAAACCTGTTAATTCACTTATATATTCGATAGCTTTAGAAGAGAGTGTGTCTACATATGATACGCCAAAGAAAGCTTTTGAAATGCTGCTTAAGGAAAATTCTTTCATTGTCATAGGCAGGGCATCAAATGAGGCATTTAAGGACAGAAAAGATGTAATAAGACTTTTTATAAGCGGTGATAAAAAAAGCAGAGTAAATTATATACAGAAAAAACATGGTATATCAGAGAGAAAAGCGGAAAATCTTGTGGATGAAACTGATGAGAGAAGGTCAAATTATCAGAGTTTTTACGCAGGGACAATCTGGGGATATTCAGGAAACTATGACCTTTGTCTTGATGTGACAAAACTTGGTGTTGACGGGGTAGTGGCTATGGTAGAACTTTATGTGGAAAGGATGGGGTATGCAGGAGACAAATAAACAGGAATATAAAAAAGTAATAGAATATATATGTGGTCTTTTGCAGGAAAATATATTAAAAGTCGGGGACAGACTCCCCGCTGAAAGAGTTATCGCACAGAAGTTATCAATAAGCAGAAATTCAATCAGAGAAGCTTTAAGTATGCTTAATGGAATGGGCATTGTTGAGAGGAGGCAGGGCTCCGGAAATTATGTTTCAAAAAATTCTGTTGGTGCGATACAGGATATGATACGCATAATGCTCACTATTGACAGCACCACAAAAGAAGAAATATGTTCGTTTAGAAGATATATGGACAAGATGGTGTGTATGGCAGTGTTTGATAAAGGTACACAGGAAAAGTGGAGGGTTACAATGCAGCTTATCCTTGAAAAAATGGAGATTGCCGGAAATGATGAGATTGCCCTGCTGGATGAAGATTTTCATAAAAATCTGATGCTTGCAACTGATAATTCATTCTGGATAACGATAATGGATGCTGTTATAGGTGTTTACAGAGAGTGGATAAATAAAGTGCTGGAAAAGTCAGATGCAGAGGATTACAAAAAATTATTGAAAAGCCATTCACTTATATTCAGCGGACTTGTAGAGAATAAAAGAGATTTATGTATGTACGCTATTGATATGCATTATGATATTATTGACAGACTACTGAAAAATGATAATCAATAAAATATTTGTTAAAAGAGAACTTGAATGTAAGAAATGCAAGGCTGAACTGTTACACTTGAATAGTAATATTAGTGTGGCTGAATGTGAAAATTAAACAGAGATATAAATGATTTGTAAATAAAACAGTTAGAATTGGAGATTCCGGTTTCATATATTTGATATATGGAGTGAATACCGAAAATTTGATTTTAACTGTTTTTTTTTAATTATATTTGATTAAAATAGTTTTTGATATTGTGAAATATGTGAAAAATATGTGAAAAAGCATAGATTTGTTTATGAAAATTTAAAATAATTGATGAAATTATAAAAAAAATATGGTAAAATATTTTATGTATTTGTGAATTAAATACTCAGATATTTGTATAAAATATACAAAATCTGATATATAATCTGATAAAAGAGAAGGAGAGAAAATATGAGCAAAGCTAAAATCAGTCTTGCGGGTGTGAGCAAGAGTTATATTTCTGAGAATGAAGTTACTCAGGCACTTCACAAGATAAATCTTGATTTTTATTTTGGCGAGTTCGTTGCGATAACGGGCGAGAGCGGTGGAGGTAAGTCCACGCTTCTTAATGTTATCGGAGGAATGACAGGTTATGATGACGGTGAGATGTATGTTGACGGTGAGCCTACATTTCAGTATGACGATGCAGACTGGGAAGAATACAGAAGAAGAAAAGTCGGCTATATTTTTCAGGATTACAGTCTTATAGGACATTATACGGTGCTTGACAATATCGTGAGCGGTCTTTTTGCGATGGGAAAGAGCAAAGAAGAAGCAGAGAGTCTGGCGATGACTTATATAGAAAAGGTTGGTCTTAAAGGATATGAAACACATCCTGCAAATGAACTTTCAAGTGGCCAGAAACAGAGATTATCCATTGCGAGAGCACTGGCAAAACAGACAGGAGTGATACTTGCCGATGAGCCGACCGGAAACCTAGACAGTGAGACAGGACTTTCGATAGTTAAACTGTTAAAAGAAATATCCAAAGAATGTCTTGTTATAATGGTAACTCACAATTATGAGCAGGTTGAGCCTTATGTGACAAGAAAGATAAGGCTTCACGAGGGAGTTATTATTTCTGATATACAGGTTCGGGAAAGCAAAGAAAACAAATCTGATGAAAAAGCAGGTACGGCTGATACAGGCGAAGTTGTAAGTAGCAGCGTCAGTACGGAAAAAAACGGAAAAAAGGAAACAGCAGAAAGTGACGAAGCAGCTAAATATACTGATACATGGTATGCAAAGTTTTTTGTAATGCTTAATTTAAAAACACAGCGTGCAAAAGCTATGCTGTTTACATTATTCCTTATTGTGGTAAGTGCCGTTTCATTTGTACTTATAGGTGAGCTTAATTTAAAGAGTGACGACATATGCACAAAAAATTATGATGGACTTGCATTTGCAAGACAGAGCGACAAGAGAATATCTGTCAAAAAGAAAAACGGTAAGAAGATAACTGCTGATGATATAAAGCAGATAAAAAAGATAAGATATGTAGAAAATGTGGATTCGTGTGATTATGCAAACGATATAAATTATTACATAATTGAGGACAGGGATTATGAAATGCAATATGGTATGCAGATAACACAGCGTGAGATCCAAGGTTCAGCTACACCTGCATTTTTGAAAGATGATAAATTTATGTTATCTACTGACTGTATCACTAAAGATGATCTCAAAAAAGGAGAGCTTCCTAAAAAAATGGATGAGGTAGTCATGTATTCTGATGACGATAAGCTTATAGGTAAAGAAATGGATTGTTATTTCTCCGCTTATAATATCTGGGATGGTGACGATTATATCAAATGTACGGTTAAGGTTACAGGTATTTTAAAGAAAAAGACAACTCAGGTATATTTTACAAAAGAACTGTGTAATATGCTTTCCATGAACCTTGATTCAAGTGATTTCAGATTACTTTATGATTATGATGTTTCAATGGGAGATTATAAGGCAAAAAGAAAATTTATACCGGTTATAAACAATGAACTTAAGGGAAATGAAGTGACTTTATCGAAAAACTTAAATGGAGATTATCCGGGAGATGGAAAGCATAAATTGAGAATTCAGAAGCTTGATGAGAACGGTAAGGCGGATGGTGATTATATTGAGGAAGAAATGGAAGTGCTTTCTAAAAAAAATGAGGACAGCAGAAATTTCATGGAAGTAAGCAGGGAGTTTTTCTATAAATATTATAGTCCTAAATATCTCCAGGCATCCGTGTATATTGCAAATTACGCAAAGACAGATTATATCTTAAAGAAACTTGAAAAAAGCGGATATTATGCAGTGAGCACTTACAGAGCAGGAGCAACATCTAAGAGTGACACGAAAGAACAGCAGCGTTTAGTTATAATAGGAATCTGCACGGCAGGTCTTGTGGTTATGTTCATAGCAGGATTTTTAATATTGCGTGCGATGATGACTCTCAATGTAAAAGAATATATCGTGTTTAGATTTATAGGCATGAAAAAAGGTGTGTTAAGGCGTATCAATTATATAGAGCTTGCGATATACTGTGTTATCGCAATGGTTGTTGCACTTGTGCTTGCTTTTATATTGAGACTGGCAGGAGTAGGTTTTATTACTGATATTACATGGTATTACAGATTTGGAACTTATATATGTTTTGTTCTATACAATATATTATTATGTGCAGTGACGGCTATGGGCTTTAATCACTATGTTAAAAGGAGGTTTCATCAATGATTCGTATAAATAATTTGAATAAATATTATAATAAAGGTAAAAAGAGCGAACAGTGTGCTTTAAATGATGTAAACCTCGAGTTTGGAAATACGGGGCTTGTGTGTATTCTTGGAGAGAGTGGCTCAGGAAAGACGACTTTATTAAATGCCATAGGTGGTCTTGATGATTTTTCCGGCGGTTCTATAGAGATAAACGGCACTAAGTTGACAGGTTATTCTCCTAAACTGACTGATGCCATAAGAAATGAACATTTCGGCTACATATTCCAGAATTATTATATCCTTAAAGATTACACGGTCGGCTATAATGTTAAACTTGCACTGAACAGATATGACCTTACTGAGGAGGAGAAAAACGAGAGGGTTGATTATATCCTTGATATGCTGGGTATTCTTAAATATAAGAAAAAAGTAGTATCAAAGCTTTCAGGAGGACAGCAGCAGCGTGTATCAATAGCGAGAGCACTTGTAAAAGCTCCGAATATAATACTTGCAGATGAGCCTACGGGAAACCTCGATGAAGAAAATACATTAAAAACGATGATGATACTTAAAAATATCTCAAAAGAGTGTCTTGTTATCGTTGTAACGCATGAAAAAAGAATTGCAAAATTCTTTGCTGACAGGATAATACAGGTATCAGACGGAAAAATAGTAAGTGATAAAGTAAATAATGCGACAGCTTATGAGAGAAGTGATGATTCAAATATTTATCTTAAGGAATATGAACAGGAAATTATTGATGATAAATATGCCGAATTTAAACTTTATCACAAAAAGGATGATATTCCTGAAAAGATCAGGCTTAATTTTGTGTTCAAAGATGGAAAGCTGTATATACAAAATCTCTCGGAAAATGACCTTGTCATTGCAAATGTCGAAAACGGTGTCCAGATACTTGACGAGGAAAGACCGTCACTTGATGCACAAGATGTTGATAATTTTGAATATAATCTTTCAAGGCTTGACGAAAAGAAAAATGCAGGACTTCCATTCAGGGAGATATGGCATATGGCGATGGCAAATATTGCGGCACTAGGAAAGAAACAGAGGTTTATGGTGATAATACTTCTTGTGTCGGCTATACTTCTTTCTATCACAACGGCAAAATATGTAAATGATAAAGTTATTGACGAGGCGGCAATAGTTACTTCTGATTCACACTGTCTTAAAGTAAATTTAGAAAACACTGATATATTTAACGAAGATGAACATATGGATATGCATGAGTTTATAAACAAATATTTAAATAATAAAAAATATGGTGATATAATATGTCAAAATACATCAGGTATGTATATTGAGGGAAGAACCTTTACACAGATTAAAAGTCAGGATATTAGTCTGTCAGATTTTTCATATATACCATATGAGCATCTTGACAAAAATAAACTGTTATATGGAAGAATGCCTGAAAAGAGAAATGAAGTAGTTCTCGATAAACAGCTTATTGATAAAGTTACAGAATACACAAGTGCAGTTTCGCTTATGTATGACGGATATGAGTCATATGTCGGTGCAAAACTCCACGGAAGTGATGCAACTGTAAAATACAAGGTTGTTGGAATAAGTGATATGGGTGAGCCGTCTGTTTACTGTAGTCCGAATGTAATACTTTCTCTTATGGAAAATACTACTCTGGTTGAAAGTGATGAAGAATTTAACAGGGAAAATGTTAAGGGATATAAAAAGGTTAAGCTTAAAGATAACGAGGTTCTTATAAGAAAGGGATTTGCGGATAGTGAAGGATATAAGATAGGAGATCAGGCGAATCTTGATGGTGATTATGTTATCAAGGGCACATTTCCGGACGGTCTTGGTGTCGATTATGTGATGTCTGATAAGGGCTGCAAAATGCTTATGTGTGAACAGATATATATGGATAACGCCTGCTATTCGTACACGGATAATATTCCTGAGACAAAGAAATATTACAAAAAAATAAGTTCAAAATATTTGGAAAAATTTGAGCCTGTAATGACCGTGCCGCATGATGACCAGATAAAGGAATATCTTGAGCAATATTCAACTGTTTCAGTATCAGGAAATGTCATCATGATTGCAGCGGCAGTTATCTCATTGATAATGATATATTTTATGATAAAATCAAATGCAATGTTGAGAAGCGAGGAGCTGACTGTTTACAGAATGTTTGGAATATCTAACAAAAGTATAATATCGGCATTTATATTGGAAATATATGCAATGGCATCAGTTACGACACTTCCGGCGGTACTTGTCACGGCAGGTATCATCAAGCTGATAAGCTTTGCACCGTCGTTAAATGTCGGTGTTATCTTCCCGTGGTGGGCAGTTGTGGGACTGCTTTTGTGCAACTATCTGGTATATGCCATTATCTGCATACTGCCGGTAAAATCAATACTTGCAAAACCACCTGCTGCACTCGACCTGAAATAATGCAGACAATTCTTGAAGAGCAAAACATTTGTTTTGCTCTTTTTTCATTGAATATGTTTTAGAAACTGTTACAAATCATCATGGTTTTGTAAAAAAAAGTGGGAATTAGTGAAGTATTTATGATATAATAAATTCGAATGTGCTCATATTTATGATACAATAATTCCAAAATCCGGATGCTTTGCATCTGTCGCATTTCGTGCTATATGATTTTGTTGTTAATAAATTCTAAATTTAGAATGTGGAGAGATGATTATATGCAGATAGATAACAGACTTATTCAAAAAGAAACAATATATTTCACTAACAACGGCTTTAAATTGTCTGATGTTAATTATGAAGCAGTAAAAGAAGCAGTGGATTCTCATAGTATGGTTGGATTTCTGACAGGATATTATGACGAAAGATTGACTATTTCAAGTGTGAGCGGTTTTTTTCTTGAAAATCTGGGCTATAAATATGAAGAGTTTATGGAGGCTTCTTCAGGTTCGCTTAAAAATATTTTTTTTGGCGAAAATCAGAGCTTTTTAGATGTCGAACGCTTTAAAAAGATTCACGGAACAGGTGAGGGAAGAATAGTCAGCAAGTCTGATGTACCGTTTTATGTGCGTATGTATAAAACTGATTCCGTAGATGAAAAAGGACAGAAGATGTGGGTGTTGTCCGTGCAGACTGACTGGACACAGCAGAACTTAAAACTTATAAACAATGTTTTAAAGTCTGGAATGTGGTACATGGAACTTAATGATAAAGATGAGATAGTCAGTGCGTTTTTTAGTCATGAATTTAGAAAAATGCTTGGCTATCATGATATTCTTGATTTTCCTAACAGATATGAAATGCTTGTTGAAACGATACATCCCGATGACAGAGATAGAGTAGTATCGCTGTTAAATAAAGTTATTAGGGATGAGAAAGAAACTTTAAAATTTAATTCGGACTGCCGTATGCGAATGTCTGATAAAACATATCAGTGGTTCAGATTTAATGCGGAGATAATAAGGAGGCGTGACGGTTCGCCTTTAAGGATGGTTGGAACATTTATAAATATTGAAGAACAACGGGCAAATGAGCTGTTCATTAAAAAGAGTGATGCATTCCATAGGGCATATACGGAGTCGAATATCTGCGAGTATTATGTAGATCTCAGGGAAAATACATTTGATTCGCTCAAAGTAGATGAGTCTATGCTTGGATTATTTGAAAAAAGTTCGACCTGGGACGAGATGATACATGAATATATAGACAAATTTGTCTGTGAGGAGGATAAATCGGCTGTTGAACTTATCTATAACAGGGCATATATGAGAGAAAAATTCAAAGAGGGAAATCACGAAATAAGCATTGAGTGCAATATTATTATTGATGGGAAAAAACGGCTTGTAAGAAATGTAGTTATACCTGGAGAAGATACTAGTTTTTCACATTATGCGATGATTTTTGTAAGAGACATAACCGAGGCAAGAAAACAGGCGGATGAAATATGTGAGATTACACGAAAGAATACTGTTATGAATCAGCTTTTAGATGGAACTATAAGACTGGTTGACTGTTTTTCAATGTGTGATATAAAAAAGAATACATATAAGGTATATGGTATGCTGCCAAGTGATTCGGAATATACACCGGTCGGGGAATACGATGAATTTATAGAAAAGATTACGGGGATATTCAAACCGATTTCAGAAGAAAAGACTTTAAAAGAAATCTTGTCCAGAGACTCTATAAGAAAAATATTTTATGGAAGTGATGATATATACAAATTTGAGTACAGCACAAATGATGAGACTGTATTTAAAAATATGGCGGTGATACCTCTTTCACATGATAAAAATGATAACATTGAGAAAGTTATGTTCATCGTGCAGGATATTACGAATGAAAAGAAGCTTGAAATAGCATCAAGAAAAGTTTTAAGGGAGACTTGTGAGGCTGCAAACAGGGCAAATAATTTAAAAACTGAATTTTTGTCAAATATGTCACATGACATCCGTACTCCTATGAATGCAATAGTCGGAATGACGGCTATTGCGGGGGCAAATATTGACAACCAGGACAGAGTACTAGATTGTCTGGGTAAGATAACTAAGTCAAGCAGACATTTGCTGGGTCTTATCAATGAGGTATTAGATATGTCACGCATAGAAAGCGGAAAAATGACATTGTCAGAGGAAGAATTTAATCTCGCTGAGATGGTTGACAATCTAATTGTCATGACAAAAAATGATATAGAAACTCATCATCATGAGTTTGAGGTGCGTATTGGCAAAATAGACCATGAAAATGTAATAGGTGACAGTATGCGTGTGCAGCAGGTTATCACAAATGTGCTCAGCAACGCGATTAAATATACTCCTGATGGAGGAAAGATTATATTTTCGATAGACGAAAAGGATGACCGCTCAAAAAATGTTGGATGCTACGAATTTACAATAGAAGATAATGGTATAGGAATGACAAAAGAGTTTCAGAAGATACTTTTTGAGCCGTTCACGAGGGCTGATGATAAAAGAACTACGAAAGTTCAGGGTACAGGACTTGGGATGACTATTGTCAGAAATACCGTAAATATGATGAATGGCAGCATAAAAGTTGATAGTGAGCCGGGTAAGGGCAGCAGATTTAAGATAACAATCTTCCTTAAACTTCAGGAGAAAGAAAATGACAGGGTCGAGGAATTGATAGACCTTCCTGTTCTTGTGGTTGATGATGACAGAATATGCGGTGAGAATGCCATTAATATTCTTAATGACATTGGCATAAACGGTAAATATGCGTCATCTGGTGATGAAGCAGTAAGGCTGACAAGGAAAAAACATGAGACAGGGGAGGATTATTTTTCTGTAATTGTTGACTGGAAAATGCCGGGAATGGACGGAATTGAGACAACGAGACAGATAAGGAAGATTGTGGGGAGAGATGTTACCATAATCGTGCTCACGGCATATGATTATTCAGAGATAGAGGAAGAAGCAAGAATGGCGGGAGTGGATGAATTTATTACAAAGCCGCTGTTCCGCTCAAGAATCCAGGATTTGTTTATAAATATTCTTGAGGGCAAGCCAAATGACTCGGCAAAGAATTATCTTTCAGATATTATGAAGCTGAATTATAAGGACAAAAAGATTCTTGTTGCAGAAGACAATGATCTGAACCGTGAGATAGCAAAAGAGATAATTGAGATGGCAGGGGTAAAAGTGGATACGGCTTGTAACGGAAAAGAAGCTGTTGAAATGCTTAAAAACTCTGATGCCGGGACATATGATATTATATTTATGGATATACAGATGCCATTGATGAATGGATATGAGGCTGCTGCCGCCATAAGAAATCTTGACGATAATGTTAAAGCAGCTACGCCTATTATAGCTATGACTGCGAATGCGTTTGCAGAGGATGTTATTCTTGCAAAAAATGCAGGAATGAATGAGCATATGGCAAAGCCAATTGATATAAACAAGCTTAATGATATTCTGAAAAAGTGGCTGTAATCTTAAAAAGATAAGAATTAAAGGAAATAAAAAAGATGTTATACATAATGAGACATGGAAAAACAGATTGGAATGAGCAGCATAAACTTCAGGGAAGGACAGACATTCCTCTTAATGATGATGGTATAAAGATGGCTGAAGCGGCGGCATTAAAATATAAGGATGTGCATTTTGATATATGTTACTGTTCACCGCTTAAGAGGGCAAAAAAGACTGCAGAGATACTGCTTGCCGGGCGTGATATACCTATAATCAGCGATGACAGGCTTGTTGAGATGAGTTTTGGAAAATATGAGGGAGTTAAAAGCAGTTTTTCAACAGATGCAAATAAATTAAAGTCATCTGACAGTCAGGTCAACATTTTGTTTGAAGCACCTGAAAAATATCAGGCACCTGATGACGGGGAGACTTTTGAGGAGTTGTTTAAGAGGACAGGCAATTTTCTTGATGAAGTAGTCAGGCAAAAGCTTGATGAGGGGAAAGATGTTCTGATAGTGGGACACGGTGCGATGAATTCAAGTATTGTATGCCGCATAAAAAATATTGGACTTGACCGGTTTTGGAGTGCCGGAATAGAAAATTGTAAACTTATGAAACTGATGTAAAGGTTATTCAACGATAAAAAAAGAATAAATAGGCTTATTACATTGATAATTATCTTTTTTGTGGCTGGGTTGTTACAAATAATTTTAAAATATTTAAAAAATGCAACAAAACAAAAAAAGTTCTGTGTATATATATGAAAAGAAATCTGGCTGTTATATATAAACTAATATTGCCGGAAAGATCAGATATAACACAGGGCTTAGTTTTTTGCTTTGCGGATAATGGGTGTATTCCATTTTAAATCTGATTATGATATGGGAAGGAAAAACGGATGAGACAGGATGATGATATACAGATAGTAAATCTTTTATTTGCAAGACAGGAATCCGGATTGAAGAAACTAGAAGAAAAATATAATAAGTATTGTCTTACAATAGCAAATAGGATTTTGTTTGATAATGAAGATTCAAAGGAGTGTGTAAATGATGCATGGCTTAAAATATGGAATTCAATTCCACCTAACAGACCTGAAAATCTGGCGGGTTATCTTGCAAAGATTGTAAGAAACCTTGCATTGAACTGTTATGAAAAGAAGCACGCTGCAAAAAGAGGAGGCGGACAGGTAGAGATGTCTTATGATGAACTTTCAGAATGTCTGGCAGGCAAGGGCAGAGTTGATGAAAATCTTGAAAAAAATGAATTGTCATGTATTATTTCAAAATTTTTGAAACAAAAAGGTGAACAAAAACGGACAATTTTTATACAGCGATATTTTTATTTTGCTGAAGTTTCGGATATAGCAGACAGGATGGGGATGAAAGAAAGCTCAGTGCGTTCAGCATTATCGAGGATGAGAAAAGAATTGAAAAACTATTTAGAACAGGAGGGCATAGCTATATGAAGCAGTTAGATGATGAAAAGAGAGAAAAATCAAAGAAGATAATTGACGCTATTGGCGGACTTCAGGATGATATGATCTCGAAAGCCAATCCTGAGAACTGGGAACAAGGTGTGTATATCGGAGAAAAGTCAGGGGAAAATAACAGCAATGATAGTTATGAGGATAAAAATAAGGTTGTTCTTTTCGGTGAATGGCTTCTAAAGAGAAGAAAAGCTGTGGCATTTGTTGCAACACTTTTTGTCTGTGTTATCGTGTCGGGAGTATGGAAGCTAAATTCTATGGATTCTAAAATAGAGGAAAAAGCAAATGATGGTGATAACTATGTGACAGAACAGACCGCTGAGCCTGAGAGCACTTATTATGTATGGGATGGAAAAAAGAAAAAACATCCAAAGAAAAAGAAAACAGGTAAACATAAAAAGACGGTTAAAAAAGGAAACCGGAAAAATATTACCACAAATAAAAAACATCCCGGAAAAAAAGATGTTGTGCCGGATCAGGATGAAGAACCTGCACCTACGATGAAAAGTTACAGTGAAGATAATGACACAGATAGAAAAAGAATGGGTGATGGTGCAGATGATAATGCCCAGTCTGACAATGAGCAAAACAGTACTGCACCGGAACAGACACAACAGCCGGACTCAAAGAGTGACAAGCCTGATAAAACAGATACAACTGAGTCTGTAATTGTATATAAAAATGACAGTGATGGAAATAGGACTGCTATTAGTATATCCGGCCCAGAATCAAAAAAAATACAAAATTTAATTGACGGAAAGAAGTTTTCTTCTGACTCAGACACAGAGGGATATGATGCCGTCATAAAATATAATGGAAATGAGTATTACTATGTTTCAAAGACAAAGATGCTCATTACATCAGGAAAAGGTGCAAAGCTGTCTGACAGTGAAAATGCAGAGGTTAAAAAAATATTAAAGATTGATTAACCTGAAAGGGATGAGGAGGCAATGACAATGGATTTGTGATTGACCGGGTTCAAAATGATGGATGCATTTTAGCTTTAAACCATGGATATGAGATATGAAAAATACTGAATAATTTGATAACCTCAGATTATTCAGTATTTTTTTCAACGGAAAAAGAAAAAAGTAATTGACCGTAGATAAATATCTTAGTAAAATATTAGGGACAATTATCAACAAAAACAGGAGGATAATATTAGCAATGAAAGAGACAAATGAAAAAAAGTCAGCCGGATATTCAAGTCCTTATGAATTTGAGGGAAGAATTCCGCTCTCACAGGCAATCCCGCTCGGACTTCAGCATGTAATGGCGATGTTTATAGGAAACCTTACACCGCTCATTATCGTTATGGGTGTCTGTGGACTTACGGCAGATGCAGGTTTTTCTGAACTTAGAACGGCACTTTTACAGAATGCCATGATAATAGCCGGAATAGTAACACTTGTGCAGATGTTTTCGATAGGACCTGTCGGAGGAAAAGTGCCTATCGTCATGGGAACATCTTCGGGATTTTTAGGTGTGTTAAATAATACCGTGACAGCTTGCGGTGGAGGTATTATTGCATATGGGGCAATTATGGGAGCCTGTCTTATAGGAGGTATTTTCGAGGGAATATTAGGAGCATTTTTAAAACCACTCAGAAAGTTCTTTCCTCCTATAGTTACCGGTTCTGTCGTAATAGCGATAGGACTTTCACTTCTTGGTGTCGGAATAAATTATTTCTGCGGAGGAAGCGGTAAGGCTGATTACGGCTCACTTCCAAATCTTTTCTTGGGATTTGTTGTTTTGATAGTTATCGTATTATTAAAACATTTTGCACCACAGAACAGTATCTTTTCTTCTTCGGCAATCCTTTTTGGAATACTTGCAGGATATATAGTTGCGGTCATAATGACATTTGTACTTCCAAATACGGGTGTTGATGCTGACGGGGCTAAATACACATATTCATGGGTAGTAAATTTTTCACAGGTAAAAGATGCAGCATGGATAGCAATTCCAAGTTTTATGGGATTTGGTGCACTTTCAGATGTTAAAATGTCATTTCAGGCAAGTGCAATCATCCCGATAGGCATCATGTTCATAGTTACTGCGATAGAGACAGTTGGAGATATATCTGCCTGTATCGAGGGAGGAATGGACAGAGAAGCAACAGATACCGAACTTTCAGGCGGTGTTATATGTGACGGTCTTGGCTCAGCGTTTGCGGCATTTTTCGGTGTACTTCCTAATACATCATTTTCACAGAATGTCGGACTTGTTTCAATGACTAAAGTCGTAAATCGTTTTGCAATATCTATGGGAGCAATATTCCTTATACTCTGCGGCTTTTGCCCTAAGATAGGAGCTATCATGTCAATAATGCCACAGTCTGTTTTAGGCGGTGCGGCAGTTATGATGTTTGCGTCAATCCTTATTTCAGGTATCCAGCTTATCACAAAAGAGCCTATAGGCAGCCGTGAGATAACAATTATCTCGGTGGCGATAGGACTTGGTTATGGTCTTGGAGCAACTACGGGTGCGACAGCACATCTTCCATATTATATACAGCTTATATTTGGTGGTTCAGGAATAGTACCATGTTCACTTGCAGCGATAATATTAAACATCTTATTGCCAAAGGAATCAAAGTCAGTGCGTAAGATGTGGGATATAGATGAGGAAGACTAAAAAATACTACTGATACATTTCATGCCACAATTTGCTTCTGAGCAAAATAAATTTTCTGAATAAAAGTAAAGAAGATGAAGTTTTAGAAGAACTGTATAATAAACAAATTGCTCAGAAAAGAGGATTAAAGTGAAAAATATAATATCAGTGATAGGAGCAGGCGGTAAGACAAGCCTGCTCCATAAAATGTCAGATTATTATCTTGGAAAAAAAGAGACAGTACTTCTGACAACTACAACGCATATGATGCTTGAAAAAGATACCGATATTTCATGTGATATTTTTAGCATCATTGAGAGATTAAAAAATGATAAATACTGCATGGCAGGAAAAATATGTGATGGCAGCAATAAAAAAATTCAGGCACTTCCGCTTGAAATACTTAAAGGGATAATGCCGTATGCAGACAATATTCTGATAGAAGCTGACGGAGCAAAGCATTATTCACTTAAATATCCGTTAGAAAGTGAACCTGTTATTTTTGAGTTTACTACGGATGTTTATCTTGTTTTAGGGTTGTGGGATATAGGAAAATATTGCAAAGATGTTATTTTCAGATTTGAGGATATGAGTTTTGAATTAGGGACAAAAGCTGATGAAAAGGTTACTTTTGAACATATAAAACAAATTCAGAAAGTATATGAAAAAAGGCTTAGAAAATTGGGATTTAAAGGAAAAATGCATTATATTTATTCAAAAAAGACAGATGATGGAATTGTATTTTTAAAGGAATAGATTATGATTAAAGATATATTTATAGTGTGCCGTGGTGCGGGTGACCTTGCGACAGGCATTATTCACAGACTTCACAGGGCAGGGTTTAAAGTGCTGGCACTTGAAACTAAAAAGCCTGCAGCAATACGAAGGCAGGTTTCGTTCTGCGAGGCAGTCTACGACAAAGAGATAACAATAGAGGGAGTTAAGGCTAGACTTATAACATCATTAGATGAGGTGGATGAGGTTATTAAACAGGGAGTTGTGCCGGTTATCATTGACCCTAAAGGAGAGTCGATTGCAAAATTAAGACCTGACATCGTGGTAGATGCGATAATCGCAAAGAAAAATCTTGGAACTTTTATGGACATGGCACCGCTTGTTATAGGAGTTGGTCCGGGATTTACGGCTGGGGAAGATGTTGACATAGTTGTGGAAACTATGAGAGGTCACAATCTCGCAAGGATAATAGATAAAGGGCAGGCTCTTGCAAATACCGGAATACCGGGAAATATAGGCGGTTATACAAGTGAGCGTGTCATTCATGCGGCGGCTTATGGCTTTATAAAAAATATCCGCCACATAGGTGATGTTGTAAAAAAAGGTGATGAGATAGCAAGGATATACGAGAAATATGATAATAATACTTCCGAGTCAGGATTTCAAGGAGAGTATGTACCTGTAAATGCAACAATATCAGGCATTATCAGAGGTCTTATCAGAGACGGCTTTGAGGTGACTGAGGGATTTAAGATAGCAGATATAGATCCGAGAGAGGGCGAGTTAAAAAACTGCTTTACAATATCGGACAAATCGAGAAGTATAGGCGGCAGTGTGCTTGAAGCGGTATGCAGCTATGTGTCGGGTATGTAGTTTATTTATGTTTTTCAGGATGGTAATGTGCAGAAATTATAAAGTAGACATCATCTGCAATAGGTTTTGCAAATGAGCTATAATAATGAGGATAAAAATGGATAAGAAAGAACTTACACATTTTAATGAAGCAGGCGAAGCACATATGGTAGATGTTCACGAAAAAGAGGACACATACCGTGTAGCAAAAGCCTGTGGTGAGATAAAAATGAATGAGGATGCATTTAATGCCGTGGCAAACGGGACTGCCAAAAAAGGGGATGTGCTTGGAATAGCACGCATTGCAGGGATAATGGGGGCAAAAAATAATTCAATGCTCATTCCGCTCTGCCATCCCATTGCCATGACAAAATGCGATGTGGATTTTGAACTTGACGAAGACAATAAGACAATAACAGCAATATGTATAACTGCCTGCGTTGGAAAAACGGGTGTTGAGATGGAGGCTCTTACAGGTGTGAGCACGGCACTTTTGACTATATATGATATGTGCAAGGCGGTCTGCCGCTCAATGGAGATAAAAAATATTCATCTGCTCGAAAAAGCAGGTGGAAAAAGCGGTCATTATGTTGCTGACCGCAATACAGATGTGAATAGTAGTGACAATTAATATCAGACGAGGTGAGATAATCTTATGTTGTACAGCGTAGGGATAATCACATTAAGTGATAAAGGCTCAGAAGGGATTAGGGAGGACATGAGCGGACCCAAAATAAAAGAACTCCTCCCAAAAGATAAGTACGAGGTTGTATCATATAAACTGCTGCCTGATGATGAACAGATGCTTAAGAGTGAGCTTACAAGACTTTGCGATGAAGTAAAATGCAATCTTGTCCTAACAACAGGCGGGACCGGTTTTTCAAAAAGAGATATAACACCTGAGGTGACGTTTAGTGTGGCAGAAAAAAATGCACCGGGGATAGCAGAAGGACTTCGTGCCTATAGTATGCAGTTTACAAAAAGAGCAATTCTTTCAAGAGGAGCATCAGTTATAAGAAACAGGACACTTATAATAAATCTTCCGGGAAGTGTTAAAGCAGTATCAGAGAGTATGGAGTTTCTGATTGGAAATATAGAGCATGGGCTTGATATTCTGCTCGGATATGACAGTGAGTGCGGAGGGAAACTTAAATGAAACTTGTAAAAACAACTGAAGCGGTAGGGCAGGTGTTGTGCCATGACATAACACAGATAATTCCCGGTGTGAAAAAGGATGCCGTATTCCGCAAGGGACATATTATAACAGAAGAAGATATACCGGTACTTTTAAACGTCGGTAAAGATATGATATATATATGGGAAAATGATGAGACAATGCTTCATGAGAACGATGCGGCAGAGATACTTTATCATATGACGGCAGGGGAAAATATGCATCCGTCCGAGGTAAAAGAGGGAAAAATAGAAGTAATAGCAGATAGTGACGGACTCCTTAAGGTTGACAGAGAAAGATTAAAGAAAGTCAATTCTTTCGGTGAGCTTATGATAGCGACAAGACATGGAAATACCGCTGTAAAAAAAGGGGATAAACTTGCAGGAACAAGGATAATACCTCTTGTTATTAAAAAAGAGAAAATGGAAAAGGCTTCTGAGATATGTTCGGATGCTCCGATATTAAAGATACTTCCGTTTACGATGAAAAAAGCGGCTGTTATCACGACAGGCAACGAGGTATTTTATGGCAGGATAAAAGACGGATTTACACCTGTTATCGAAAAAAAGATAAATGAATTTGGTGTAGAAATGGCATTTCATGAGACTTTTAATGATGATGATAAAAAGATAACTAAGGGATGTCTTGATGCTGTCAATGCAGGCATTGACATAATATTTTGTACCGGTGGTATGAGTGTTGACCCCGACGATAAAACACCTCTTGCCATAAAAAATACGGGAGCGGATATAATATCATACGGTTCACCCGTTTTGCCGGGTGCAATGTTTTTATTGTCTTATTATAAAAAAGATGACAGGATAATACCGATATGCGGACTTCCGGGGTGTGCCATGTATAATAAAAGGACTATCTTTGACCTGGTTCTGCCGAGACTTCTTGCAAATGATATGATAACATCGGATGAACTCGCATCATTAGGTGAAGGTGGATTTTGCTTAAATTGTGATGTGTGCACATTTCCAAATTGCGGCTTTGGAAAAGGGTGGTAATGTGCTTTGCACAAACTTGATATTTAAATCGTACAATGGTGGTGAAAAGTATGACGGATGGCTATGGAAGAAAGATTGATTACATGAGGATTTCGCTGACTGATAATTGCAATCTCAGATGCAGTTATTGTATGCCTGAGGGAAAGATTTCCGATATACATTATCTCCCTGTGGAAACCGTATTAAAATGTGTTGAGAGTGCTGTCTGCCTTGGGATAACAAATTTCAGGCTGACAGGGGGTGAGCCGCTTATCTATCCGGATATTGAAAAACTTATCGCAAAAATGAGAAATGTGAGTGGAGTAAATTTTATCGGAATTACCACAAACGGAGTTTTTCTAAGTGAAAAGGCTGATGTATTAAAAATGGCAGGGACAGACAGCATAAATGTGAGTCTTGATACCGTAGATTCTGATGAGTTTAGGAAAATCACGGGGCGGAACTGCCTTAAGAATGTTATCGATGGGATAGATGCCGCTTTAGATAGCAGAATTAAACTAAAAATAAATACTGTTCTAAGAAGTGAAGTTGATGTGCTGAAAATGACAGAGTTTGCAAATGACAAAAATATTGATATAAGATTTATCGAGCTGATGCCTGTAGGAATAGGAGAGAAAAATGATATTATTCCGAGAAAAGCTGTTATTGAAAAACTTGAAAAGAAATACGGAAAAGTGTGTGGAGTATCAAAAATGCATGATGAAAACGGACCGGCAGAGTATTATGCTTTCCGGAAACTAGGTGTGCGTGTAGGTCTTATTCAGGCGGTTCACGGTAAATTTTGTGACAGATGCAACCGCATAAGAATAACATCAGATGCAGGTTTAAAGCCATGCCTTGCCGATAGCAGAATTATAGATTTGAAAGAAGCACTTGACATCGGAAAAGATGAACTTACAAAAATTATGAGAAAGGCTATATATGAAAAGCCAAAATCCCATCATTTTGAAGATATTTTATGTGAAAAAGAAACTAAAACAATGAATATGATAGGAGGTTAAAAAGTTTGGGAAAACTTATTGCAATAAACATAAGCAGGGAGCGTGGAACTGAAAAAAAGCAGATTCCAAAAGTCAGGCTTATCAGGAATTATGGGCTTGATGGAGATGCACACGCCGGAAGATGGCACAGACAGGTGAGTCTTTTGTCATATGAAAAAATAGAGGAGTTCAGGAAAAAAGGTGCTAAAGTAGAAAACGGTGCATTTGGAGAAAATCTGATAATCTCAGGATTTGATTTTAGGAGTCTGCCGCTTGGAACACGCTTTAAAATAGGTGATGCCGTTCTTGAAATGACGCAGATAGGCAAGGAGTGTCATTCGCATTGCAAGATATATGAGCGTATGGGTGAATGTATCATGCCAAAAGAGGGTGTATTTGCAGTTGTCATAAATGGAGGTATGATAAATGAGGGTGATGAAGTAAAAATGCTTGAAGCTGATATGTATTTAAGTATAAGAGACAGGGATCGAGCTGAAAAGTCATTTATTGCTACAGTTGTATCAGGTGAGGCAACAGGACAGAAGGCCTACATTACAGATGGCAGAATAAGGGTAAGCTATGGTGACTATTTTACCGGTGATATAGTAAAAAAATTGTGTAAGACTTTCTGCGGTATTGATGATAACGGAAATAACGATGGCAGCAGTCTGGTTAAGATAGGGGACAATACATTATTTATCCAAAACATCACCGGCAGACCTAATCTTGTAATATGCGGTGGAGGTCATGTGGCAGAGGCACTTGTGAAGATGGCTGAACTTGTGGATTTCGACATTACCGTGATAGAGGACAGACCCATATTTGCTCAGAAAATACGCAGTCTTGGGGTTGAAAATGTTATATGTGATGACTATGTAAATGCACTGAAAACTATAGACAAAAACCGTGACAACTATTTTGTGTGCATGACCAGAGGACACAGATTTGACGAACAGTGCATTTTTGAGATTTTTAAGATGCCATATGCATATGTAGGGATGATGGGTTCAAAAAGGAGGTCGGTAATGGTAAGAAAAGACCTTAAAGAACATGGTATTGAGATTGAAAAAATAAATGAACTTCATTCACCAATAGGTCTTTCAATATGTGCGGCTACACCACAGGAGATAGCGTTGTCAGTTATGAGTGAGATAGTATATTGTAAAAATAAACATTGCAATAACGGCTCTGTTGATGATAATATTATTGATGAACTTGCAAAACAGTCTGATGAGCAGAGGATTTTATGTACCATTATAAGAAAAAGCGGCAGTGCTCCAAGAAATGTCGGAACGCAGATGATAGTAACTTCGGACAACCGAATTATAGGAACTATCGGAGGAGGATGTGCGGAGGCTGAAATTATCACGAGATGCAGGGACATTTTTAACGGCTTTGCAATGCCAATGCAGGAAACAGCATCAAAAAATGATGAGAATAAAAATAAGGCTGTTTGTCAAAAAGACAATTTTGCAAATAAACATTTTATAGGCAAACCTGAGATAATGGAAGTAAGTATGAATACTGATGATACTGAAAAAGAGGGCATGGTGTGTGGTGGAAATATAAGTGTTATGCTGGAGAGAATGTAGATTGATTAAAGGAAAAAATGAGTGTGCAGAAAAGAGGTTTTTATGTTTGATGTAAAGGAGATAAGTAAAAAAATAAGTGTATGCTGTGTTATAGCGGCACTTGTTACAGTGATGCTCGCAGGCTGCGGAAAGAAAAACGAGAACAGCAAAAAAACAGATATAACCATATTTGCTGCAAAAAGTCTTAACAGTGTTATGGATGAACTATGCAAAGAATACAACAAAGAGCATCCTGATATAAATTTCCACACAAATTACGACAGTTCAGGAACACTTATGACACAGATAAAAGAGGGAGCAAAGTGCAATGTATTCTTTTCGGCAGGTGTAGAGCAGATGGACGAGCTTGAAAAGGGATATGATGGCGGCAGTGTAGATAAGGATAGCCGCAAAGACCTTTTAAACAATCAGGTGTGCCTTGTAACATGGAAAGGAAGTAATACAAAAGTTAAGAGTTTTAAAGATATGTCAAAAGCAAAAAACATGGCACTTGCAGATGAAACTGTTCCTGTAGGACAGTACACAAGAAAGGCTTTGATAAATGCAGGTCTGGTATCAGGCGATAAGGAAAAGGCTAATGACTTAAAAGATACAGATATATCAAACGCACTGGGAGGTCTTGAGATAAACAGTTGTGCAAATGTAGGTGCTGTTGCGGCAGCAGTTGCAGAGGGTGCAGAGGAGATTGGAACTGTTTATTATTCAGATACCTTTGGATATGAAGACAATTTAGAGATAATCGAAAAACTCCCAAACAGCCTTACAGGTGATGTTATCTACCCTGTTGCATCACTTAAAAGTGATGATATATCTGACGCTGAATTTAATGCTTCAAACGAATTTGTAAAGTTTATGAGCGAAGAAAAGGCTGTAAAATTATTTGAAAAATACCATTTTTCTATGTCTTAGAAATGAGGTTTATTATGGATTACTCCCAGATTGATTTTAGTCCGCTTTGGATAAGTCTTAAAACCGGTATTGTGGCTTCACTGGTATCTTTTGTGCTTGGCATACTGGCAGCTTGGTTTGTCGTGAGCAGGCGTGGAAGAACAAGAGGTATATGGGATGGTATTCTTACAATGCCTCTTGTTCTGCCGCCGACAGTTGCGGGATATATATTGCTCCGTATATTTAGTACCAGACACAGCTTTGGAAATTTTGTAGATAAGGGACTTTCAATTCATGTCATACATACATGGCTTGGCTGTATCATTGCGGCTACGGTTATTGCATTTCCTCTTATGTACCGAAATGCCAGAGCGGCATTTGAACAGGTAGACGAAAATGTGATATATGCGGCACAGACGCTTGGTCTTAGTGAGTGGACAATTTTCTTTAAAATCCGTATGCCAATGGCAAAACCCGGAATTTTATCGGGGATTACACTTACATTTACAAGAGCACTCGGAGAGTACGGTGCAACATCAATGCTTGCCGGAAACATTGCAGGAAAAACCTCAACAATATCTCAGCAGATAGCGATGGTGATTCAGAGCGGTGATTTTAAAACGGCAGGTTTCTGGTGTATTGTGATAACGGCAATTTCGTTTATCTGTCTTGTTATTATAAATTTTATTACGGGTGACAGATAAGAAATCTGCAAGAATGAGGATTGATATGGCTTTAATAGTAAAGATAAGAAAAAGGCTTGATAATTTTGAATTAAATACGGATATACAGACAGATGACGATATACTGGCACTAAGTGGTGCATCCGGTGCGGGAAAGACTATGATATTAAAATGTATTGCAGGGATAGCAACACCTGACAGCGGTTATATATCACTGAACGGTCGTGTCCTTTTTGACTCGGAAAAAAAGATAAATTTAAAAGCTTCACTTAGAAAAACAGGTTATCTCTTTCAGGATTATGCTTTATTTCCTACAATGACGGCAAGAGAAAATATAAATATTGTTATGAAAAAGAAAAACCATGAACTTGTAGATAAGTGGCTTAGTGCATATGGGCTTGAAAAAGTGGCAGACAATTATCCTAAAAAATTGTCAGGAGGACAGAAACAGCGTGTTGCAATGATTCGTATGCTTGCATCAGACCCGGAGTGTATATTGCTTGACGAACCATTTTCTGCACTTGATGAACATATCAAAAGAAAAATGGAAGTGGAACTTATGGAGATGCTTGAAAATTTCCATAAGCCGATAATTTTTGTTTCGCATAACCGGGAAGAAATCTACAGATTTGCAGATAAAGTATGTTCCGTGGAAGATGGAATTGTAAGCAGGATATATGATAAAAAATATTTTTATTATAAACCTGAGACAAAAGCACAGGCAAAACTTGCAGGATGTCTAAATTTCTCGAACATAAGCTGGATAGATGAAAGTCATGTGAAAGCGGTTGACTGGGGTGTTACGCTTAAAGTTAAGGCAACAAAAGAAAGTGACTGGGAAAAATATCATAGTATCTGTATTTTTCAAAATGATATAAATATTGGAAAACATTCCTTTACGCATCAGAAAAAATATATTAAAAATGAAAATATAAATTCTGAAACAACAGGAATGTTTGAAGATACGCTAAATACCTTAAAGATAAAAAGTATCTCGCTGTCAGAAGAACTTTATAATACCTGCTGCCTTTGTGAGCTTGAAAACGGTGAGGTTATAACAATGATAAAGCCAAAAGAGAATCAGTTGTTTTCGGATAAATTGCAGGATAAATATATTGACTTACTAAATAATGTTAAAAAAATTACGGTAGCAAAAGAATATATACATCTTCTTAAATAACAGTTCAGCCTTGCATTTCTTACATTCATAAACCTGCCAGCGAGCTGTCAGTCGCTGCTTTGCAGCTTTTGTTTATTTCATTTCAGAAATGAAAGGCTATTCTACCATAAAAAGGTACTTAACAATACAATGAACAAGCTCATTGTATTGCTAATTATCTTTTTATGGCTGAACTGTTACCTTCTTAAATAAATTGAAGATGATTTCTGTTGCTGATATCATGTCAGGGGGGAATATATTAATGATATATCTTGATAATGCGGCGACTACACTTTACAAACCGCAAGCTGTATATGATGCTGTTATGCACGCAATGAAAAATTATGGGAATTCAGGCAGGGGGTATGGAGAGACATCACTTGAAGCATCAAGGTGTATATTTGAAACAAGAAAGTGCCTTACTGAATTTTTTGGCGGTGACAATGTCTCAGGTCTTATATTTACATCAAATGCGACCGAGGCATTAAATACTGTTATTCATGGACTTTTTAATGAGGGTGACACGGTTATTACCACAAACCTTGAACATAATTCAGTGTTAAGACCTCTTTATTATGCCGGTGAAAGAGGAGTTAAGGCAGACATTGTATCGTGCAGTGGTAATGGGATTGTTGATGCCTCTGGTATAGAAGATATGATAACAAAAGCTACAAAAGCAATCATCTGTACTCACGCATCCAACCTTACGGGGAATGTTGTCGATATAAAAAAGATTGGAGAGATTGCAAAAAAACATAATCTTCTTTTTATAGTGGACGCATCACAGACTGCAGGTGTACTGCCTATAAATGTCAGGGATATGAATATAGACATACTCTGTTTTACAGGACATAAAAGTCTTATGGGACCGCAGGGAACAGGCGGGTTTTATATAAGAAACGGCATAGATATAAGACCTTTAAAAAGCGGTGGGACAGGCATAAAAAGTTTTTTAAGACAACAGCCTGAGCAACTTCCTGAACTGCTTGAAGCAGGGACATTAAACAGCCACGGGATAGCAGGGCTTCTTGCCGCTGTAAAGGAGATAAACACTGTTGGAATTGACAAGATATACAATAAAGAAAACAGACTTATGCAGATATTTTATTCGGGTATAAGCAGGGTAAAAGGCGTAAAAGTCTATGGTGATTTCAGACAGGATAGAGTCCGCTGTCCGATAGTTTCATTAAATATAGGAACGGCAGATTCTTCAGAGATAAGTATGCTCCTTGAAGATGAATTTGGAATAGTCACCAGAGCAGGGATTCATTGTGCTCCGCGTATGCACGAATATTTTGGCACAAAAACACAGGGTATGGTAAGATTTAGTTTTTCGTATTATAATACAGAGGAAGAAGTGACGGCGGCGGCAGATGCAGTAAAAGAAATTGCTAAAAAGGTGGTGGACATATAATTTATCATGGAAGATATAGTTTTTTGTAAAGGCGGCGGATGTACCGCAAAACTTGGAGCAGATGTACTGAAACATATACTGTCAAAAATACCTAAAGGTGAGAAAGATATTTCACTTCTTGTCGGTTATGACAGCAGTGACGATGCGGCAGTATATAGAATATCAGACGATATGGCAATTGTTCAGACACTTGATTTTTTTCCACCGATGGTCGATGACCCGTATATTTTCGGACAGATAGCGGCGGCAAATGCATTAAGTGATGTATATGCGATGGGCGGTGAGGTAAAGACTGCACTAAATATAGTCTGTTTTCCTGAAAAAATGGACCTAAACATTCTTGGAAAGATAATGCAGGGCGGTGCAAAAAAGGTGAATGAAGCAGGTGCGACACTTGCAGGAGGTCATTCTATAGCCGATGACAGTGTAAAATACGGTCTGTCTGTTATGGGACTTGTAAATCCTGACAAAATATATGAAAATAATAAGGCAGAACCGACTGACATACTTATACTTACAAAAAAACTCGGTGTAGGGCTTGTGTGCAATGCACAGCGTGTCGGACAGGCTTTTAAAGGTTCAATGGATGAAGCAATAGAGTCGATGACTACACTCAATAAAAAAGCGTCTGAGATAAGCAGAAATTATGAAATCCATGCATGTACTGATGTGACAGGATTTGGACTTTTAGGTCATTTAAACGAGATGATAAATAACAGTGTATCGGTGGAGATTGACTCAATATCCATACCTGTTATAAAAGGTGCACTTCATTATGCCGAAGAATTTCTGCTCACGGCAGCAGCACAGCGAAACAGAAATCATGTCGCAGATAATGTGGATTTTTCAGAAAACATAACATTTGCGATGGAAGAACTGTTATTTGATCCGCAGACATCGGGAGGTCTTTTGTTTGCCGTAAAGAAAGAAGATGCACTGCCATTTTTAAAGGAATTAAAAAATGAGGGATTTCCGGCGGCGATAGTTGGTCATTTTACGCAAAAAAAAGAAAAAAATATTTATATAAAGTAACAGGAGATTGCAAAACTAATAATATGTTGTATTAATTGTGTGAATATAACAAATACTATAGTTCTAAAGTTAAGGAGAAAAAAGATATTATGATAACAATAAATGCAATGGGTGATACCTGCCCGATACCAGTAGTTAAGACAAAAAAAGCGATTGAGAAACTTGAAAAACCGGATACGATTGAGACTCTTGTCGATAATGAGATTGCTGTTGAAAATCTTAAAAAGATGGCTTCACAGATGGGGTTTGCAGTTTCAGACAGCAAGACAAGTGACTCCGGGTACAGTGTGAAGATAACTATAGATGATATTGATAAAATAAATGACAATAAAATGTCGGCAGCAAATGATAAAGCAACATCAGTTGCCAAAGCAAATTCTATAAAGACAGGTGCGGATGAGATGGTTTCCTGCAATATCAAAAACAGCGGTGAAAAAGTTGTAGTCATCAAGTCTGAATTTATGGGTGAGGGTGATAACGAACTTGGAAAAGTGCTTATCAAAGGTTTTATATATGCACTCTCGCAGCAGGATGAATTGCCTCAGACAATGCTTTTTTATAACGGCGGTGCAAAGATTACAAGTGAAGGCTCTGAGTCGATAGAAGATTTAAAGGCTTTAGAGGAAAAGGGTGTAAAGATATTTACCTGTGGTACCTGTCTCAATTATTACGGACTTACCGAAAAGCTCTGTGTCGGTGAAGCCACAAATATGTATGAAATTACTAAAAAAATGACGGAAGCATCACTTATAGTCTGCCCATAATATTATGTGCGAAAATTGTAAGAGAGAAAGACATACACAGCTTGTGATTTCATTCAAAAATACAACTGCTGCAATGGAAATGGAGAGCCGGGCAAAGAGTGAAAATATTTACGGCAGGATAATACCGCTGCCGTCAAAAATATCGGCAGGGTGTGGTCTTGCTTGGAAGACAGAGCCTGATATGAGAAATGAGACAATAAACTTCATGCAGAAAGAAAAAATTCAGTGGGATGCGTTATATGAACTGGATTTGTTTTAACACTAAAATCATAAGAGAAAGGAAAGAGATATGTTCTATTATAATCAGTATATAAGGGCAAAAAGCCTCGAAGAAGCATATGAACTCTACCAGAAAAAACAAAATTTCATTGTCGGCGGAATGCTTTGGACAAAGATGAAAAATACAACTCTTGGAACAGCGATAGATCTCTGTAAACTGGGGCTTGACAGCATAGAAGAAAATGAAAATGAGTTTCGTATAGGTGCATATGTATCATTAAGGGACATAGAAACAAATAAATCATTAAATAAATATGCGGATAATGCCTTTGCCAACTCCGTAAAAGATATAGTCGGTGTCCAGTTTAGAAATGTTGCAACGGTCGGCGGAAGTATATGGGGGCGGTATGGCTTTTCAGATGTTATGACGATATTTAGGGCACTTGGTGCTAAAGTGGAGCTTTTCCATGAGGGTATCATGGAACTTGATGACTTTGTAAAGCTGCCACGCACGGTGAGAGATATACTTGTGTCAGTAATTGTGCCAAAGGAAACTGAAAAGGTAGTTTATCTGAGCCAGAGAAACCAGTCAACAGATTTCCCGGTGCTTACCTGTGCCGTTTCAAAGGGAAAAAGAGGTACTATGGCTGTTATCGGGGCAACTCCATATATGGCTGAGCCTGTATATGACAGTGAAAATATATTATCTGTACCTACAGATGAAAATATTGAAAGATTTGCAGAGTATGTGGCACAAAATATCCGTTTTGGCAGCAATATGCGTGCCAGTGCCGAGTATAGAAAGATAATATGCAATGTTCTTGTAAAAAGGGCATTAAAGACGATAGTATCAGAAAACGAAAAGGAGGAAATCTGCTGATGGAAGTAAAGATTACATTAAATGGAAAAATGATAAAAGATACCGTAGACGCAGATATGCTTCTTATAGATTTTTGCAGGAAACATAAATGTTATTCGGTAAAGAGAGGATGTGAAACAGGAAACTGTGGTCTTTGCACGGTGCTTATGGATGGAAAGCCGATGCTTTCGTGCAGTATTCCTGTCGGCAGGGCAGACGGAAGATGCGTTGATACACTTGAAGGACTGGAGGAAGAAGCTAAAAAATTTACCGGTTATTTTGCAATGCAGGGTGCTGACCAGTGCGGTTTTTGCAATCCGGGATATATAGTTAATATAGTGGCACTTCTCCGTGAAAATCCTGATCCGACTGACGAGGAGATACTTGAGTATCTTTCGGGCAATCTGTGCCGCTGCACGGGGTATCAGAGCCAGCTTCGTTCACTCAGGAATTATCTGAACAGCAAAAAGGAAAATGCACCTATGCAGCTTGAAGCAGAAGTTTTTGGGGCAGACATCGGAAAGGAGTGGAAGAATGAGTGAATTTAACCGTGAAAGAAAAGATTATCATGCAGTAGGAAAAAGTATTCCAAAGAAAGACTCATCACAGCTTCTCCTTGGAAAGCCGGTATTTACCGATGACATAACACCATCGGACTGCCTTGTGGTAAAGCTTCTCAGAAGCCCTCATGCTCATGCCTTAGTTGAGGATATAAACACTGATATTGCAATGAAAGTACCGGGGATAGAAGCTGTTTATACATGGAAAGATGTTCCTGACAAGCGTTTCAGCATTGCAGGCCAGACTTTTCCGGAGCCGTCACCGTATGACAGGCTTATACTTGACAGAAGGGTGAGAAGTGTAGGTGATCCTGTTGCGATAGTTGCGGGTGAGAGTGAGAAAGCTGTTGATAAAGCATTAAAACTTATAAAAGTAAAATATCAGGTACTCGAACCTGTACTTGATTTTCACAAGGCACTTGACAATCCCATACTTGTGCATCCGGAGGATAACTGGATGTCATATGGCAATACGGGTGATGTTAAGAGAAATCTTATACACCATGAGGAAGATGAACATGGTGATGTAAATGCAGTATTTAATGACTGTGAGGAGATAATAGAGCATACCTGGCATATAAAGGCGGCACAGCAGGCTTACATGGAAACGATAAGGGCGTACTGCGAGATTGACAGATACGGCAGACTTCATTGCATAAGTTCAACGCAGATAGTTTTTCATATCAGAAGAATACTTGCAAATGCACTCGATATTCCAAAATCGATGGTGCGTGCGGAAAAACCACGCATAGGCGGAGGTTTTGGGGCAAAACAGACAGCCGTATGTGAAGTCTATCCGGCTTTTGTTACATGGATGACAAAAAAGCCGAGCAAACTTATTTACAGCAGAAATGAATGTCAGATAATATCTTCACCCCGCCATGAAATGGAAGTGACGGTTCGTCTTGGTGCAATGAAAGACGGCAGGATAAGAGCGATAGACCTTTATACGCTGTCAAACGGAGGAGCATACGGTGAACACAGCACAACGACCGTTGGACTTTCAGGCCACAAATCACTGCCGCTTTATACGGGCGGATGTGAAGCGACAAAATTTTCATGTGATGTTGTCTACACGAATGTTCAGGCAGCAGGAGCATATAGAGGATATGGTGCAACGCAGGGGATTTTTGCACTCGAATCTGCCGTAAATGAACTTGCGGAAAAACTTCATATGGATCCGGTTGAGATAAGGATGAAAAACATTGTAAGAGAGGGAATGTTCATGCCGGCATACTTTGGCGAGACAGCGAATGCCTGTGCTTTGGATAGGTGTATAGAGCATTGTGCCGCAAATTTCAACTGGGCTGAGAAATATCCGGTCAGGGATATGGGAAACGGCAAAGTCAGGGCAGCAGGAATGGCACTTGCGATGCAGGGGTCGTGCATCTCAAATGTTGATGTGGGTTCATGCACATTAAAACTTTCAGACGATGGAACATATAATATGATGATAGGTGCGGCTGACATGGGAACAGGCTGTGATACCATTCTTTCGCAGATGGCAGCAGAAGTCCTAGACTGTGATGCAGATAAAATTTCAGTTTTTGGTGCAGACACAGACGCATCACCTTATGATTCAGGTTCTTATGCTTCATCAACAACTTACATCACGGGAATGGCTACACAAAATGCCGCTTTAAAACTTCGTGAAAACATAATGAAGATAGGTGCAGGGCTTCTCGGCTGTTCTCCTGAAGATGTAGATTTTGATGGCGAAAAAGTGTATATGACGGAAGATGAAAAATCGGTCAGCCTTGCGGATATTGCCACAAAATCACAGGTAAACAATACTATCCCTGTCGATGTGACCGAGACATATTCATCACCTGTATCACCGCCGCCGTATATGGTCGGAATGGTTGAGATAGAGCTTGACAAAGAAACAGGAAGCGTAAAGATACTTGATTATCAGGCGGTTGTCGACTGTGGAATACCAGTAAATCCAAACCTTGCAAGAGTTCAGACAGAGGGCGGTATAGTACAGGGGATAGGTATGGCACTCTATGAAAATGTCACATATAGTGCAGAGGGAAAGATTGCCGAGAACAGCCTTATGCAGTATAAAATTCCAACAAGACTTGATGTGGGAAATATAAATGTTGAGTTTGAAACAAGCTATGAACCGTCAGGACCTTTCGGGGTAAAGTCGATAGGAGAGATAGTTATAAATACTCCTGCACCAGCTCTTGCACACGCAATATACAGGGCAACCGGAGTGTGGCACAGAACAGTTCCGTTCACACCTGAAAAAATCCTTATGGGGATGATTGATCCTGAGTGGAAAGAGATTGACCACCGTATCATATAGTAGTCTGGCGGCTGAGGTGAAAAGCTTCGACGGATTAGTCTATATTGATTGAACAGGGATATAGATAATAGTATTGACACACTTTGCTTATATAAAATTAAGATTGTTTCGCAAATATATAAAATCAAAAAATATGATACACATTATATATATGGCGGCTGGGAACAGCCGCCGTTTTGGAAGTAATAAACTCTTACATATCTGGCAGGGAAAAATGCTTTACAGACATACGCTTGATATGTTATCAGATATTGTAAGCAGCAGAAAAATAAATGAAGATATAGATTATGACATAACACTTACTGTTGTAACACAATACGACAGGATAATAGCTGACCTTGATGGCAGAAAAGATATAAATACCGTGTTTTGCGGTGATAGCAGGCTAGGTGCATCATATACGATAAAAGCAGGGATAAACAGTTTGATGGGCAGGTTGAAAAAAGACGACTGGATTTTGTTTATCGTTGCAGACCAGCCGTATCTTAGCGAAAAGACGATACATAAATTTATCGAGGCGGTAGCGAAAAATAAGAAAGAATTTTCTTCGCAAGATAAAAAAAGCGAAGATTACAAATTGCTTTTGACGAATGGTAAAAAAAATAATAATGATTATGAAAATATTTTGTCAGAAGAAAAAAACAGCAAAGATTACAAGGTATTTTCAGCAAGATATATGGAAAAAGCAGGCAATCCATGTATGTTCTCCTGTGAACTTATCCCTGAACTGTTGGAGTTAAGCGGTGACAGCGGGGGCAGAAAAGTCGCAAAAAGACATGAATGTTTTTATATAGATGTTGAAGACGAGAAAGAATTGTTTGATATTGACAGCGAAAAAGATATTTATATTTATTCTCAGAATTGATGTTATCAGTCAGTTATACACCAATTAACAGATTTTATAAGATTACATTCATAAGTGTAATAGTTCGGCTTTACATTTCTTAAATTTGCAAACTTGACTTATTGTGCTGTTAGCATATATAATATTTAATAATTACGAGATTAATAGGAGGATTTTGATAATGATCAAGCTTTACGACAACGGTGTATATCTTGTAAACGGTTCTGAAATCGTTGAGGATAATGCACAGGCTTTAGATGCCGTTTTAGCAAAAACAGGCAAAAAAGTCACTAAGGAAGAGGCAGCTAAGGGTACTATGGCTTATGGTATTCTTGAAGCACACAATACTTCAGGCAACATGGAAAATCTTCAGATTAAGTTTGACAAGCTTACTTCGCATGATATTACATTTGTAGGTATCATCCAGACAGCTCGTGCGTCAGGACTTGAAAAGTTTCCTGTACCATATGTTCTCACAAACTGTCATAACAGTCTTTGTGCAGTAGGCGGAACTATCAATGAAGATGACCATATGTTTGGACTTACCTGTGCGAAGAAATATGGTGGAATGTATGTACCACCTCATCAGGCTGTCATACATCAGTTTGCAAGAGAGATGCTTGCAGGCGGCGGAAAGATGCTTCTTGGTTCTGATTCACATACACGCTATGGTGCACTTGGTACAATGGCTATGGGTGAGGGCGGACCTGAACTTGTAAAACAGCTTTTGAACCGTACATATGATATTCCTATGCCGGGTGTCGTAGCAGTTTATCTTACAGGAAAGCCAAATAAGGGCGTGGGTCCTCAGGATGTGGCTCTTGCCATTATAGGAGCAGTATTTGGAAACGGCTATGTAAACAATAAAGTCATGGAATTTGTTGGTGATGGTGTTGCAAATCTCAGTGCTGATTTTAGAATAGGTATAGATGTTATGACAACGGAAACAACTTGTCTTTCATCAATCTGGACAACAGATGACAAGATAAAGGATTTCTATGATATTCACAAGCGTCCGCAGGACTTTAAGGAACTTAAGCCGGATGCAGTTGCTTATTATGACGGTATGGTATATGTTGACCTCAGCAAGATTAAGCCTATGATAGCAATGCCTTTCCATCCAAGCAATGTCTATACTATTGATGAGCTTAACGCAAATCTTATGGATATTCTTGACGATGTTGAGAAGAAAGCACTTGTAAGTCTTGACAATAATAAGGTTAAATATACTCTTAAAGACAAGGTTCACAATGGCAGACTTTATGTAGAGCAGGGTGTCATTGCAGGATGTGCAGGCGGTGGATTTGAAAATATCTGTGATGCTGCTGATATTCTCCGTGGAAAATATATTGGTGCAGATGAGTTCTCTTTAAGTGTTTATCCGTCAAGCCAGCCTGTATTTATGGAACTTGTTAAAAACGGCAGGATTGCAGACCTTATGGAGACAGGTGCTACTATACGTTCGGCATTCTGTGGTCCTTGCTTTGGTGCAGGTGATGTTCCTCCAAACAATGGACTTTCTATCAGACATTCGACAAGAAACTTCCCTAACAGAGAGGGTTCTAAGGTCACAAGCGGTCAGATAGCATCAGTTGCACTTATGGATGCACGTTCTATTGCGGCAACAGCAGCAAACAAGGGTTATCTTACATCGGCAGAAAATGTGGATGTAGATTTCACAAAGCCGAAATACTTCTTTGACAGCACTATTTATGAGAACAGAGTTTACAATGGTGTTGGAAAACCGGATTCTAGTGTTGAGATAAAATTTGGTCCAAACATCAAAGACTGGCCTGCAATGTCAGCACTTACCGATGATATTGTTATCAAAGTCGTTTCAGAGATACATGACCCGGTAACTACAACGGATGAACTTATACCATCAGGAGAAACTTCATCATTCCGTTCAAATCCTTTAGGACTTGCCGAGTTTACACTTTCCCGTAAAGACCCTGAGTATGTAGGTCGTGCAAAAGCAGTTGCAAAAGCTGAAAAGGCAAGAGTTGCGGGCGAAGATATATTTGCGGCATGTCCTGAAGTAAAAGATGTATTTGAAAAGATAAATGCAAAATTTGATGTTAAGCCGGAAAATACACAGATTGGAAGTATGATATATGCCGTTAAGCCTGGTGATGGTTCTGCACGTGAGCAGGCAGCTTCATGTCAGAAAGTTCTCGGTGGTTTTGCAAATATTGCAAAAGAATATGCTACAAAGAGATACCGTTCAAATCTTATCAACTGGGGTATGCTCCCATTTATCTATGATGAGGACGAGCTTCCGTTCAAGAATGGAGACTACATCTTTGTAAAAGATATAAAGAAATCAGTTGAAGACAAGATTGACACTATCAAGGCATATGTTGTCGGTGATGAAATGAAAGAATTTGAGCTTCATCTTGGAAAACTTACAGATGCAGAGCGTGAGATAATCGTTAAGGGATGTCTTATCAATTACTACCGTTCGCAGATGTAATTGTATCTGAGCTATATATTGAAATATAAAGAATGTCTGTGATAAAAGATATTTTGTCACAAATTGATACCATACATTGTCTATAAATGTGTGATATATGACTTTTAGTTTCAATACAGATAAATTTATAAATATTTAAAACTGTCATCCGGGATATATCTGATATATTTTGGATGGCAGTTTGTTATTTAAAAAAACGGAGAATATAAAAGATGAACAATATGAAAGTTAAATTTAAGAGCAGGCTTCTTATAAGTTTTCTCTTAGTCTCGCTTGTATTTTCGGGATGTCAGAATTTATCCGAGATAAGTGATAAATACAGCACTTCATCAGCGGGGTATGAAAGTTCTGTGAAAGACGACAGTTCAGAAAGCAGCAGTAATTCTAAAAATAATGCAATGTCTGGCAAGAGTGGGCTTACACATACCTCGTATAATGGTGAGCCGTACGGAATAATTTCAAATAACAAACCTGATTTTACGAATAAGCAAAAGAAAAGCACGCAGATATTTGAAAATTACAGTGAACTTGACAGTCTTGGAAGATGTGGTGCTGCATTTGCCAATATATGTAAGGAACTTATGCCGGCTACAAAACGAACAGGTATAGGTATGATAAAACCGAGCGGCTGGCAGACTGCAAAATATGCAGGTATAGTTGATGGCAATTATCTCTATAACCGTTGCCATCTTATAGGTTTCCAGCTTGCAGGAGAAAATGCAAATGAGAAGAATCTCATTACCGGAACAAGATATATGAATGTGACGGGAATGCTGCCTTTTGAGGATGAAGTCGCAGATTATGTAAAGAGAACAAATAACCATGTTTTATATAGGGTTACTCCGGTATATAAGGGAAACAATCTTGTGGCTGAAGGAGTTAAGATGGAGGGTTACTCTGTTGAAGATAAAGGCAGGGGAGTATGCTTTAATGTCTTTGTGTATAATGTCCAGCCGAAGATAACTATAGATTATGCTACAGGAAAAAGCAGTCTGTCGGGAGATAAGAGCGAAAATAGTTCGGTGTCTGACAGAAAGAACAGTTATTCGTCAGCACGAAAAAAGGTTTCAAAAGTTCAAAGATATATATTAAATACAAATACGAAAAAATTTCATCTGCCATCATGCAGCAGTGTAAATGATACGCTGATAAAAAACAGAAAATCTTTTAAGGGTGATAGGGAAAAACTTATCAAGGAAGGATATGAACCTTGTAAGAGATGCAATCCGTAAGCGGTCTGTTATTTTAAACTTGCGTATTATCCTAAAAAAAGATATAATTAAAACTTAGAAATGTAATGTATTCTCGGAGTATTCTGAATGAAGAATTTCGAGATGGATTTTTGATATACAATAACATTTTCGCAATACATACAAAGTATGTATGCGTACAAGGTGTGTGCGACGAGAAAATGGAAACAGTATATCAGAAATCCAGCCGAAATGACTCGTTTTGAGAAGATTCTGAGAGTACATATGTATAAAAAAGGAGAAAATTAATGGCAGCGGCTTCAAATAAAAGAATGACAAAAGAAAAAATTGAGGTCAACGATAAAAATAAAAAAGAAAATGAAAGTGTTTTTGAAAGCAATGCTTCAGGAAAAAGCAGACAGAAAACTTCGAGAGCGGGAGCTTCAAAAAAGGCAGGGCATCAGACAGCCGCAAAAACTACAACCAGAAAGAAAACACCGGTAAAGATAGATATTACACATCAGCGTAAAATTCAGGATGTGACTGAATACAGGGACAGGCTTGCATTTGAGACAGGAATTACACTTATTGTTATAGGAATAGTGGCAGTCTTTTTATATATCAGTTTCTTTGGACTTGGCGGAGTGGTCGGAAGAGTTTTTGGTGGAATTTGCTTTGGATTTTTCGGCTGGGCGGCATGGTTTATTCCTCTGGGGATATTTATAGGTTATATATTTACGATGGTAAACAGGGGTGACAGACGAGTTCCCAGAAAAATGGGAGGCATTATTGGAGCCTTTGTATGTATGCTGGCAATAACTGACCTTTTGACCGGAAAAGAGATTATAACTGAATACTATACTTCAAACCATGTTTTACATCATGGTTATTTTGAGTGCATGAATCTTACACTTCAGGATGTTCTTGAGAGTGGAAAGAGCAACGGTGGTCTTATTGGAAGATGGATAAGTTCATTATTAACAAAAGTATGTGGTTCTGTCGGAGCGTGTATTTTGCTGTTTGCACTTTTGCTGCTAAGTGTTTTTGTCTTTGAGGGCATTGAGATTATGGCGGCACTTAGAAAAAGAAATGCATACAGAGAAGAAATGGAAAGATTGTATGGAGAAGTAAAAGATGAAATTGATTTTAGTGAGCCGTCATATACCGTGCTTAGAGGAAAAACAGCAATTAGTCCGCTTGGTGAGCGAAGCAGGTGTAAAGAGGAAAAACAGGAAGAAACAGACATACGCAAAAAGTACAGCCATGCAAGTGAAAATAATATAAAAAGCAAGAACAAATTTGATTATGTTGAGAGAGTACGGGAAAATTCAGATAATGTTATGCAGTCGGTTGATCTTAAAATGATGGGAAAGTTTCTTGATGAACAGAAAAAGAAGCAATCCATTAAAGAAAAAACAAAAAAAGAAAATAAAATAAACAAAGCTGCGGATGTAAGTGAGATTATAAAGGACAGTAACGAAACAGAAAGTATAAGTGAAAAAAGCAGTGCAGATACACAAAATCAAAAGAAAGATACGATTTTAAAAAGCGGTAGCACACTTAATGCTGCTGATTTAAAATCATATGAAAAAAAGCCTGATAAAGAACCGATTCCAATATTCAGGGAAGAGATGAACCAGAAATTTGGTAGAGGTTTTGGGAGTAGTTTAAAACAGCAGGATTCTCCAAAAAATGAGACAATAGTAAATGAGAGTACCGCATATGAGAACTCTGCTTTTTCTAAAGATTATAAACCTGAAATAATAAAGGCGGACAAAGAAGAGGAAGAACGCAGGAAAGCAGCAGAAGAAGCGTCGGCAGCTTCTATGCAGGATTTTGAAACTCAAAAATATGACGATACACAAGTAGAAAAGCATTTTAAAGACGAAAACGATAAAGAGACAGCAGTAGACATCAATGATACTGCGGTAGAAAAAACAGAAGTGAATATGAGTGATGCGGCTGAAAAAGATAAAATGGAAGTCGGTGAAAATCTGTATTCATATGATACCACACAGGTAGAAAGTTATGATACACAGACAGATGTTGAAGCCGAAAATGTGAGTGCAGAGGAAAATAACGATGGCGATGATAATTATAATGATAATGCACTGTTTATAGAACCGAAAGAAGCGGTTTCTTATAAAAAGCCTGAAAGAGCTGATAAACACGGAAAGTTTGGCGGTGATGACTATGTTTCGGCATCAGAGTCATTTAATGCACTGAACAAGACAAAGGTGGAAGAACCTGTTATAGAGAGGGCATATGCATTTCCGCCGATAGAGCTGCTCGGTGAGCCGGTACACAATAATGATTCATTAAGTGACACTGAACTTAGAGAGACTGCTCAAAAATTACAGGATACATTAAAAAGTTTTAATGTTGATGTAAAAATGGGTGCTGTTACCTGTGGGCCTACAGTAACGAGATATGAGCTTTTACCTGAACAGGGTGTGAGAGTAAACAAGATTACCAAGCTCACTGATGATATAAAGTTAAGCCTTGCGGCACAGAGCATCCGTATAGAAGCACCTATACCGGGCAAATCGGCAGTTGGCATCGAGGTTCCAAATCCTACACCAAGTTCTGTTTATTTCAGGGAACTTCTTGAAGGAGAGGCATTTGAAAAAGCTAAGTCACCGCTAACTTTTGCAGTAGGTAAGGACATATCAGGAAAACTTATCCTTACAGATATAGGTAAAATGCCGCATCTTCTTATTGCGGGTGCAACCGGTTCCGGAAAATCCGTCTGCATAAATACGCTTATAATGAGTATTTTATATAAATCCGATCCAAATGATGTTAAACTTATAATGATAGATCCTAAGGTTGTTGAGCTTAGCGTATATAATGGAATCCCTCATCTTATGTGTCCGGTAGTGACGGATGCAAAAGAGGCAGCTGCAACTCTTAACTGGGCAGTTAGAGAGATGAGTGACAGATATAATAAATTTACGGAGCTTGGTGTGAGAAATATTGCAGGATATAATGATAAGATAAAGAAAGTTGAAAATCCTGAAAAGGCGGGCTTTGCAAAGATGCCGTACATAGTTGTTATAGTTGACGAGTTTGCCGACCTTATGATGGTTGCATCAAAAGATGTTGAAGATGCAGTATGCCGTCTTGCACAGCTTGCCAGAGCCGCAGGTATTCATTTGGTGCTCGCAACACAGCGTCCGTCAGTAAATGTTATAACAGGTACGATTAAGGCAAATATACCGTCAAGAATAGCATTTTCGGTATCATCTGCTATAGATTCAAGAACAATACTTGACAGGGGTGGTGCGGAAAAACTGCTTGGAAAAGGTGATATGCTTTTCTTCCCATCGGGTTATTCAGAACCTATCAGAGTGCAGGGAGCATTTGTCACGGATGAGGAAGTCAGTGATGTAGTCGAGTTCCTTAAAAATAACAATGAAGAACCTCAGTATAACGACAAGGTTACTGAAATTGTTGAGGATGAAACAAATGATTCAAAAGACTCTGACAGGGATTCAAAATCTGACAGAGATGAATATTTTGAGGAGGCGGGCAGATTTGTCATAGAGTCTGACAGAGCCGCTGCCGGACAGCTTCAGAGAAAATTTTCAATTGGATTTAACAGGGCAGGAAGGATAATAGACCAGCTTCATGATGCGGGAGTTGTAGGCCCGGCAGAGGGAACAAAACCCCGTAAGGTGCTTATGAGCAAAAATGAATTTGAAATGATGCTTGGCAATGCACCGGAGCCGGTATCTGACGAGGAGATAGATGCTATCTCAGAAAAATTCGGACAGGATTCGGAGAGATTTGTGCAGCAGTAAAGAAAACAGCTATTTATTATAGTACAGTTTAGAAAAGAGGAAAAAATGGGAAACAACATAAATGATGGATATGCAGACAGTAACAGGCTTTCGGATAAAGCACTGCTTATCTATAATGATTTTTTGCACAGCGGCAAATTTCTAACGCATTATAAATGGCTTAAAAACGCCGCCGAGACTTACGATATAAAGCTTGAACTCATGGGAAATTCCGAATTTCTGTGTTCGTATGGAACTTCTTTTGACAAAGAGCTTATCGAAACTCTTGAAAAATACAGGTTTATCCTTTTCTGGGATAAAGACATAAGACTTGGAAAGAAGTTCACGAACATATGCAAAAAGATTAACATTCCTATCTATAACAATATCCGTGCGATAGCTGACTGTGATGATAAATCTGCAACATATGAAAAGATAGGGCAGTGGAATGACTTGCACGATACTTTGGAGCAGATAAAAATGATTCCGACGATAGTTGCACCTATGACATACGAAAATATAGGATATACGGACATGAATTTTTTGGATAAAGTTGCTGAAAAGTTTGGTTTTCCGCTTGTGATAAAAGAATGTTTTGGTTCATTTGGTATGCAGGTATATATGGCTCATGATATGGATGAACTTAAAAAGAGAGTCAGTGATATAGGCGGAAAACCTATGATATTTCAGAAGTTTATAGAAAAAAGCAGTGGATTTGATGTAAGACTTCAGGTCGTAGGTGATGAAGTGGTGGCTGCAATGTACCGATATACAGATGATGGAGATTTCAGAGCCAATATAACGCATGGCGGTAAGATGAAAAGTTATGAACCGGATGCAAGTGAGATAAAGCTTGCGACTGATACGGTAAAGTCGTTAGGACTTGATTTTGCCGGAGTTGACCTATTGTTTTCAAATGGTGCAGATATGCCTGCCGATATGGTATGTGAGGTAAACTCAAATGCTCATTTTAAAAATATATTTGAGTGCACAGGCGTAAATGTTGCTGATGAAATAATGAAATATATAATGTCACACTGAAAATGCACACAAAAACATAGGTTTGAGAGAGTTTTTGATAAATATTACATTTATAATTAGAAATTAAAATTGTTTATATAAACAGAATGGAGAACAAGTGAAAACAGCATATATTATTTATTATGATAAAGAAGCTCAGAAAAACAGCGGTTTTATAGAAATGCTTATGACAGAGTTTTTTAAATATGATATAGTTTTAGAATATGTATCTTACGAAGTCACGGCTGCAATGTCCGGCGATGTGTTTAAAAACAGTTTTAATGATGCTGTTTTTGTTATAAACCGCACAAGGGAGTACAGGCTAAGCAAAAGATTTGAAGATATAGATATAAAAGTTTTTCATTCCTCTAAGATAACTGAACTTGGAAATAACAAATACAAGACTTACTGTTATCTGAAAGATTATTTTAAAAGAAAAGGTTTTGAACCTGAAAATCAAAAAGAATGGATAGCAGATACGGTTTTTGTAAAAGCCGATGAGCTAAAACAGACAATAGATAAATACAACGGAAATGATTTTGTGATTAAATCTGTTGACGGACACGGCGGCAGTGAAGTTTTTCTGTTGGAAAGTTGTGTATATGAAAAGCTTAAGGGACATGACTGCATTTTGCAAAAACGCATAGACAGTGACAGCAACGATATAAGGGTTTATATACTATTTGGCGAGATATATGCGGCAGTATTAAGACATGGAAAAGACGGTTTCAAGTCAAATTTTTCTCTTGGTGGAAGTGTCTCAGAATATTTCCCGGATGAAAAACAGCGTAATTTTATCGAAAATTTTATTGAAGCTTTCGGAAAGGATGAGCTTAAAATGGCAGGAATAGATTTTATACTTACAAGAGACGGCAGACTTGTTTTTAATGAACTGGAAGAAATGGTCGGTTCACGAATGTTGTATAATTGTTCAAAACATGATATAGTAAAAGAATATGTAGAACTTGTACAACGAAAATTAAATCTTTAATAATTGATACTTCATGCTCAATGTATCAGAAATTTAATTTCTATTGTACTGATTTCAAAAAATGAAGTAAATATTCTGCGATAATTACAGAATATTTAAGAGACAAAAATTATTTACAAATAAAATTGCAATATCTTATAAAATACGATGCTTATGGTATCAGTGTATTTTATGTGAAGACTATGCAGGAAAGAGGTTACAGGATGAAAAGTGATATTGAAATCGCACAGGAAGCGGAACTTATTCATATTCGCGAGGTTGCAAAACAGCTTGGGATTGCAGAAGATGACTTAGAGCTTTATGGCAAATACAAAGCAAAAATTTCAGATGAGCTTTGGGAACAGGTAAAAGACAGGGAGGACGGTAAGCTTGTTCTTGTCACAGCCATAAATCCGACACCGGCAGGTGAGGGAAAGACAACAACATCTGTAGGTATCGGTCAGGCTATGGCAAAGCTTGGAAAGAAAGCAGCTATTGCACTTCGTGAGCCGTCACTTGGACCATGTTTTGGTATAAAAGGCGGGGCAGCCGGTGGCGGATATGCACAGGTTGTACCTATGGAAGACTTAAATCTTCATTTTACGGGAGATTTTCATGCGATAACATCGGCAAACAATCTTTTGGCAGCTATGCTTGATAATCATATCAAACAGGGCAATAAACTCGGGATTGATACAAACCAGATAGTATGGAAACGCTGTATGGATATGAATGACCGTGTTCTCAGAAATATTGTGGTAGGACTTGGAAGACCGGTGGACGGTGTTGTTAGAGAAGACCACTTTATCATATCTGTTGCTTCAGAGATTATGGCTATACTCTGTCTTGCCGACAATATGAAAGATTTAAAAGACAGACTTGGCAGAATGATAGTTGCATACAATTATGAGGGAAAGCCTGTTACGGCAGCCGAGTTAAATGCGGTCGGAGCTATGGCGGCACTTTTAAAAGATGCTATCAAACCAAATATGGTTCAGACATTGGAGCATACACCTGCATTTGTGCACGGAGGACCTTTTGCAAATATAGCACACGGATGTAACAGCGTGCGTGCAACAAAGACAGCACTTAAACTTGCAGACTATACTATTACTGAGGCCGGTTTTGGTGCAGACCTCGGTGCAGAAAAATTCTTTGACATAAAATGCCGTATGGCAGGTCTTAAACCTGATGCGGTTGTACTAGTGGCAACAGTAAGAGCATTAAAATACAATGGCGGAGTGCCAAAAGATAAACTTTCAGAAGAAAATCTTGACGCATTGAAGAAAGGTATCGTAAACCTTGAAAAACATATCGAAAATGTTGCTAAATTTGGAGTTCCTTGCGTTGTTACACTCAACAGATTTGTGACGGATTCAGATGCTGAACTTGAATATGTAAAGAATTTCTGTGAGGAGCGAAATTGTGACTTTGCACTCTCAGAAGTATGGGAGAAAGGCGGAGAAGGCGGAGTTGAACTTTGCAAGAAGATTATCAACACACTTGAGACAAAAGAAAGCCATTTCAAACCGCTCTATGATATAAATCTTTCTATCAGAGAAAAGATTGAGACTATTGCAAAAGAGATTTACGGTGCTGCTAGTGTTACCTATGACGCAGCCGCTGCAAAATCCATTGACAGACTTGAAGAACTCGGTTATGGAAATACACCTATTTGTATGGCAAAAAATCAGTATTCATTATCTGATGATGCAAAGAAGCTTGGAAGACCTGAAAACTTCAATATAAATATCCGTGAGGTTTATGTTTCAGCCGGTGCAGGTTTTGTGGTTGCAATCACTGGTACTGTCATGACAATGCCGGGACTTCCGCTTCATCCGGCCGCTGAGAGGATAGATGTAAATGATGATGGAGTTATTATCGGATTATCATAAGTCTGACAATGTTTAGACACAATAAAAATGTATAATATATAAAAAACAAAATAACAAAATTGTCAAATTTCAAAAAGGTTACTATTATACAGCTATGTATGTGGTAACGAAAGACGAAAAGGAGTGCAGGTCTTTTAGAACTGCACTCCTTGAGTTTATCATAGGGAGGTTTTAGATGAAGTTTATCATTTATATAAAAGAAAGGACCGGTTTATTTTTGATGCTTATGGTAATCGGTGTAATCCTTTCTTACAGTGGAACGGAACAAGCATCGGCACAGAATGTATATGTTGATGACCAGGGCTTTTATTATACGGAAAATACGGATGGAACATTTAATGTTGCGGCATATCAGGGAGAGGGAGGTTCGGTGACTATACCTGAGCGTATTAATGATGGACAGGTTGTTTCGATTCTTGATGGAGTGTTTTATAAGAATTCTACTATTACAAATGTTTATATTCCGGATACGATAACAACCATAGGAATAGATGCATTTGGTTATTGTACTAAATTAAAAAGTGTAAGACTTCCGCAAAAACTCACTGCCATTCCTATGGAGTGTTTTGTTTATTGCTCTTCATTGACAAAAATCACGCTGCCGTCATCATGCAGCCAGATAGGATATAATGCATTTTCAGCCTGCAAAAATCTTTATCAGGTAAATGTGACAAAAAATGTTAAGTCGATAACATCTTCATCATTTACTGATTGCAATAAAAAAAGACTTACGATAGTTGCACCTAAAAATTCATATGCGGTAAAATATGCAAAAAAATACAGTATAATGACAACCACTTCAAAGGCTACAAAGCTTTCAAATAAAAGTAAGAGTATGATAGCAAAAGAAAAGTTTCAGCTTTATTTGTATAATCCGTCAAAGAGCATAAAATGGAAAAGTAATCACTCGTCGATTGCATCTGTAAACAGCAGCGGAAAGATTACCGCAAAAAAGAATGGAAAGGTTACCATAACTGCGATTTGCAATGGTAAAAGTTACAGTTGTAAGATTACGGTTAAAGCTAAAACAAACAGTTCAACATTGCGTGTCATATATAAGCAGTATGTAAAACCGGGCATGAGTGATTATGAAAAGGTAGTTGCCGCACACAAGTGGCTTATACAGAATGTTAAGTATGACAAAAGACTTTATACGACCGGAACAGTCCCTTATGTAAGCCATACGGCAAAAGGTGCGTTTAAATACGGAGTAGCGGTTTGTGATGGTTATTCAAAGGCATTTATGACGATTATGGAGCATTATAATATTCCGTGCATGATGGTAACCGGAGGTCAGCACGCATGGAATCTCGTCAAGATAAAAAATAAATGGTATCATGTTGACTGTACCTATGATGATCCTATTGTAAACTGGAGTTTTAATAATACTCATGTATATAAGACATATTTTTTGAAAACAGATGCGTATATGGCAAAGGACCATACATGGCTTAAAAAGTATTTTCCTAAGGCAAAATCTACATCAGTTGATAAAAATTATAGGACAAAATAGATTTTTAATAGTATGTTAGCTGTTATTGAAGCATATCAGGAGTGGGACAAGCTGCTTTACTGACAGCGAAAAAAACACCCCAAAAAGCATTGTTTATATGTAATGTTTTTTGGGGTGTTTTAATAAAAATATGTTTTTAATAATACTACCTGTATAATGTGATAATAAGCACATAAATGTGGTGCAGTATTAAGAGTATCTAATTAGTTTCCTTTAAATTTGGACTCGCAGTAAACACATCTGTATATTCTGTGTTCACGGTTTGTAAGCTTAAATTTGTGTGGAAGTTCCTGCTCTATGGATGTTATGCAGCGTGGGTTTTTACATTTTATTATGTTTGTTACCGTTTCCGGTAATTCAAGCAAATGCTTTCCGACTATTTTATTATCTTTTATAATATTGATAGTAATCTTATGGTCAAGAACTCCTAATACATTCAGGTCTATATTGAGATTACCCTCAATTTTGATTATGTCTTTTTTGCCCATTTTATTGCTTTTGGCATTTTTAATGATAGCAACCTGGCAGTCCATTTTTTCGAGATTGAGATATTCATATATCTTCATGGCTCCGCCCGGCTGTATATGGTCTATAACGATTCCTTCTTTTAAACCGCTGATATTAAGCATGGTATAATTCCCCTTTCTTTATTTTCTGATATGGTTTAGCATTTATCTTTAAGACCGAGCAATGTAATGATAAGTGCCATTCTTGCATATACTCCATAGTGAACCTGTTCAAAATAAACAGCTCTCGGATCATCATCGACATCAGTAGATATTTCGTTTACACGCGGGAGAGGATGGAGAACATACATATCATCCCTTGCCAGTTTCATTTTTTCACGGTCAAGTATGAAGCTGTCTTTTAATCGTATGTAATCTTCCTCGTTGAAGAAGCGTTCACGCTGAACCCTTGTCATGTAGAGAATATCAAGTTCAGGCATATATTTTTCAAGCTCATTAGTCTCTATATATTCAATATTCTTTGCGTCTAAGACTTCCTGTCTGAGATAATCAGGTATCTTCAGTTCGTTTGGAGATATGAGAATAAAGCGTACATTTTCATATCTTACCATTGCATTGATAAGAGAGTGTACTGTACGGCCAAACTTAAGATCTCCGCACATACCTATAGTCATATTGTCAAGACGGCCTTTGAGGGATTTGATAGTAAGAAGATCTGTAAGTGTCTGGGTCGGATGATTGTGACCGCCGTCACCTGCGTTTATAACAGGAATTTTAGAGTACATTGATGCAACTGTAGGTGCACCCTCTTTAGGATGGCGCATGGCACATATGTCGGCAAATGACGAAATAACTCTGATAGTATCTGCGACACTCTCTCCTTTTGACGCTGAGCTTGAATCAGCCGAAGAAAAACCAAGTACCTTACCACCGAGATTAAGCATTGCTGATTCAAAACTAAGACGGGTTCTTGTACTTGGTTCGTAAAATAAAGTGGCTAATTTCTTTCCATCACATACATGGGAATATTTTTCAGGATTCTGCATAATAGCTTGTCCTAAGGATAAAATTTCATCTAATTCTTCAATAGATAGATCAAGTGGACTTATTAAATGTCTCATGGTTACCCCCTATAAAATGTATTTTTCTAATTTTACTACAATGATTAAAAGTATTCAATAGTGATAAATAAAAAAATGAAAAAAATTGTAACAGCTCAGCCATAAAAATTGAATTTAATTTATTGAAATGGGAAATCTTATCAATAGCAGATATTGATTTATCAGAATGGTTAGTGTAAGCTAACTATCGAAAAGACTTGTATCAGGCGTACATGAATATAAGTCGGTGTTTTAGTTGGTAAAGTCGTTGCGTGCAGATGGTTCAATATCTGCTGTAATATATTTGCGGTATCAATTATATTCTGTTACAAACTAATAGCTATAGTACGCAGAAAAGAGGTAATGATGACATATTTAGAGATTGAAAAGGTAGTAGGCAGAGAAATTCTTGATTCAAGAGGAAATCCGACAGTTGAGGCAGAGGTTCATCTTATTGATGGAACAGTAGGCAGGGGAACAGCACCGTCCGGGGCATCGACAGGTGAATTTGAGGCACTTGAATTAAGAGACGGAGATAAAGAAAGATATTTAGGCAAAGGTGTCACAAAGGCGGCAGCAAATATTAACACAACAATTAATGATGTGCTTACCGGAATGGACGCATCAGATATTTATGCCGTTGATGCCGCAATGATAAAGGCTGACGGAACAAAGGGAAAGACAAAACTTGGTGCAAATGCTATTTTGGCGGTATCTATCGCCTGCTGCCGTGCGGCAGGCACAGCACTTGAAATTCCTCTCTACAGATTTTTAGGTGGAATTTCAGGAAATAAACTTCCGGTTCCTATGATGAACATCGTAAACGGCGGCTGCCATGCACTTTCGTCAGGACTTGATGTTCAGGAATTTATGATAATGCCTGTCGGAGCACCTTCATTTAAAGAGTGTCTCCGCTGGTGTGCAGAGGTATTTCATGCGTTAGCAGCTATCCTTAAGGAGAGAGGACTTGCAACTTCAGTAGGTGATGAGGGAGGATTTGCTCCTGCTCTTAAATCTGATGAGGAAGCTATCGAGACTATTCTTGAAGCCGTTAAAAAAGCTGGTTATGAACCTGGAAAAGATTTCCGCATCGCAATGGATGCTGCTTCATCTGAGTGGAAAACAGGTACAGTCGGAGAATATAAACTTCCAAAGGCTGGAACTGTCTATACATCTGAACAGCTTATTGAGCATTGGAAATCTCTTGTGGAAAAATATCCTATTATCTCAATCGAGGATGCACTTGACGAAGAGGACTGGGAAGGCTGGCAGAAACTCACAAAAGAACTTGGTGACAAAGTTCAGCTTGTCGGTGATGACCTTTTTGTCACAAACACTGAAAGACTTTCAAAAGGTATTAAACTCGGCTGCGGAAATTCAATCCTTATCAAGCTAAATCAGATTGGTTCTGTTTCAGAGACGCTTGAAGCAATTAAGATGGCTCATAAAGCAGGATATACGGCTATAAGTTCACATCGTTCAGGTGAGACTGCCGACACGACTATTGCAGACCTTGCCGTGGCTTTAAATACCTGCCAGATAAAGACAGGCGCTCCAAGCAGAAGTGAGCGTGTCGCTAAGTATAACCAGCTTCTCCGTATTGAAGAAGAACTCGGCGAGAGTGCGGTATATCCGGGAATGGATGCGTTTAATGTAAAATAAAATGTAGTGTTTCCGTCATAAAAAGTGGCTGGAAATACAATAAACTTATATAAATCAAAATCCACTCTTGAAAAAACAAAATAAAAGTAATAAGATAGGCAGGGGCAAAAAGTTGATTTTTGCTCTTGTTTGTCTTTGTATAGAAAAAAGGAAGGATAAAAACTTGTATTTTCGGATAATTAAGTGTTGATTTTATATATTTTGAAAGGATTTTGATAAAAATGAGTAGTGTTACAGTTAAGAAAAATAAACAGATGGATATGTTAAATGGAAGTCTGACGGATAAGATACTTATATTTGCGATACCTATAGCACTTAGCAGTATATTACAGCAGATGTTTAATGCCGTTGATGTGGCGGTGGTCGGAAGATTTGCGAGTAGTACGGCACAGGCGGCAGTCGGCGGAAACGGAGCACTTATAAATCTGCTGTTAAATCTTTTTATAGGGATTTCAGTCGGTGCAAATGTTGTCATTGCAAAATACATAGGACAGGGCAGGACTAACAGGATAAAAGGTGCGGTGCATACGGCAATGCTCATTGCATTTTTTAGCGGTATCATATTGCTTGTACTTGGTATCTCAGTTGCAAAGCCGATACTTGAGCTTATGGGAACACCTTATGATGTTATAGACCAGGCGGTGCTTTATCTGAGGATATATTTTGCAGGAATGCCGTTTATAATGGTTTATAACTTTGGGGCTTCAATATTAAGAAGTATCGGGGATACCAAAAGACCGCTTATCTGTCTTGTTGTTGCAGGAGTGACAAATGCCGCAATAAACCTTATACTGGTAATCGTTTTTCACATGGGTGTTGCAGGTGTAGGTATAGGAACTGTTGTTTCCAATATGATAAGTTCTTCTATGATAGTCTATTTCCTCATAAAAGAAAAAGACCCTATAAAACTTTATCCGAGAGAACTTAAGATACATAAGATAGAACTTATAAGAATGTTAAAGATTGGTGTGCCGGCTGGACTTCAGTCAATGGTATTTTCATTTGCAAATGTGTTTATACAGGCAGAGTTAAACAAATACGGTTCAGATGCGGTTGCGGGTTCGGCAGCAGGTCTTAATTACGAATATATAGCGTACTTTGTGATTTCGGCTTTCAATCAGGCAACGATGACATTTACAAGCCAGAACTTTGGTGCGAAAAAATATGACAGGTGCAAGAAAATATACAGAATAACAATGACACTTGCGGTAGCCGTCACCATAATAATGTGCGGATGTTTTCTGTTGTGGAAAGGATTTTTTATAGGGATATTCACATCAGAGCCCAAAGTAGCACATTATGCGTCAGTAAGAATGATGCGTCTTTTAAGCTTTTATTTCCTTATCCCTACATATGAGATAGCAGGTTCAACATTAAGAGGAATGGGATACTCTATGACACCTGCTGTTATAACGGTGTTTGGAACATGTGTTTTCAGACTTGCATGGATTTATACCGTGTGCAGAAAGTTTAAAGGTTTTGAAGTCCTGATGAATGTTTATCCGGTTTCATGGGTTATAACAGGCTCACTGGTGCTTTTGAGTTATTATGTCATAAGAAGAAAGGTATTTAACAACAATACTGCAGGATAATAACTCAGATTTAGCGGTATTTCAGATATTCAATAAATTTCTTTGTTGCAAGTGATGCGTTTTTGCTGCTTTTTAGTGCAAGACCTATCTGTCTTTTTGCCGGGACATTAAGAGGTCTTGTCACGATATTAAAAGGTTTTTTTTGCAATATAAGCTCAGGCAGGATACTTACACCGAGTCCATGTTCGACCATTGACATGATGGCATAGTCATCCCATGTCGTAAATTGTGTATTCGGTGTAATATTATTTTCCTTAAAGATTTCAGAGATTTCAGTGTTTTTATCTTTTTCAAGCAGCATAAAGGGTTCCTTTGAAAGGTCTTTCAAAGGAATTTTATCATATTTTAGAAGTGGATGTTTATTTGGCAGTATCGCAAGAAAAGCATCCTCCTCAAGAAAAATTGTTTCGATTCCAGGAGAAGCGGGCAGACAGATAAAACCGCAATCGACACGACCGTCTGTTATCCAGCTCTCTATCTCATCGTAATCACCGATAAGAAGTTCATATTCAATATTCGGATAATCCTTTTTAAATTCCATTATGATATTTGGAAGCCAGTAGGTCGCGACACTTGAGAAGGTACCTATTCTTATAATGCCTGATGAGAGGTCATTTAAGTTGTCGGCTTCCATCTGTAATCTGTCAAAATCATCACACAGTTTCTTGGCAAAAGGAAGAAGTCTTAATCCGTCAGATGTAGGTTTTACACCGGAATGGTCTCTTTCAAGTAAACACATATTCCACTCCTTTTCAAGGTCCCCAATCATTCTGCTGATGCCCGACTGGGAATAATTTAAAATTTCCGATGCTTTAGTAAAACTTCCATATTCAACTGTTTTGACAAACGACATATATTTCTGAATGTTCATTTCCATAATGGTATTTCTCCGTTCGTATTTATTTAACACTATCAATAAAGCAGCAGAGTGAATTGCAAATATCCGCCTGACTATAAGCCACTCGCACCGCAGATGTGAACAGTAACACTTTTTATCATAGATAAATATATATTTTGGAGATAATGATTGTCAAGTCTTTATCATGATGATAAATCGTAACAGTTCAGCCATAAAAAGATAATTGGCAATACAATGAGCTTGTTCATTGTATTGTTAAGTACCTTTTTATGGTAGAACTGTTACGCAGAAGCAGAAAATAACAAACTTGACATATCAAAAAAATGGTGTATTATATAAAATGCAACTTGGTTGCAAATGCAAATAAATTGCAAATTTAAAATTAAGGAGTAAAAGATTATGTTTGAAGTAATAGAAGATACACTTATCGATGGTGTGAAACTTGTACCGTTTTTATTTATCACATATCTTTTTATGGAAATTCTTGAACATAAAATGAATAATAATCTCAAAGAAAAGATTGCGAAAGCCGGAAAGACCGGTCCCGTATGGGGAGGCATTTTAGGTGTGATACCACAGTGCGGATTTTCAACAGCGGCGGCGAGTCTTTATTCGGGAGGTATCATAACAGTCGGAACGCTTATTGCCGTATTTATGTCAACCTCTGATGAGATGTTACCTATACTTATATCGAGAGAAGTATCAGTCGCAACAATATTGAGAATATTAGGTACAAAAGTGGTTATTGCAGTAATCTCAGGCCTTGTGGCAGAATATTTTTATCTAAAGATATTTATGAAAAAAGAAAGAGAACCGGATATTCATATAGTATGTGAGGAAGAACACTGCCACTGTGAAGACGGCTCATTTATTTCGGCAGTAAAGCATACTGTTAAGATTGCAATATATATTATCCTTATTTCATTTGTGTTAAATCTGATAACACATTTCTGGGGGATTGAAAATATTAAAGGACTTTTTTCGGCAATGCCAATGTTAGAACAGTTTTTGTCTGCCCTTGTCGGTCTTATACCAAACTGTGCTTCGTCTGTCGTAATAACTGAATTTTATCTTGACGGAGTTATAAGTGCAGGTGCGATGATGGCAGGACTTCTTGTAAATGCAGGAGTCGGTATGCTGGTGCTTTTTAGATTGAACAGGCATATAAAACAAAATCTTAGTATAGTAGGAGTGATGTATATTCTCGGAGTATTCTGGGGAGTTTTCATACAGATTTTTGGAATAACATTCTGACATCTTTATTATGAACTTTTTATACAGAGGATAGTGTGAAAAATCCATATATGCAGGATTTTAGCGTGGATAATCCGATTTTTCACACTCAAGATTTGTGTCTGCACACACTTGACACAAACCTGATATGCACAAAAATGCGTGTGCAGAAATGAGGATTAATATGCAGGGATATTCAACACCAAGCAGAAAAAGAATATTAGAGTATCTTGAAAAAAATAAAAACAGGACGGTCACGGCGGCTGATATAGAAAATTATCTTATCGAAAAAGAATGTGCCGTAAATAAGACAACAATTTACAGATTTTTAGACAAACTGATAATTGAAAAAAAGATAGTAAAATATGCCGCCGAAAAAGGAAAAAAGGCTACATTCCAGTATATTGAGGACGGACACCATTGCGAAAAACATCTGCATCTTCAATGTATAAAATGCGGCAGGATATTTCATCTTGAATGTGAGTTTATGGATGAGATAGCTGCACATATACAGAGTGAGCACGGATTTTTTATAGAATGTAAAAGGTCGATAATATATGGAACCTGCAGAGAGTGTGCTAATGCTCAGTCGTAGGTGTGAACAAGCGTTGTGAGTATGCTTTACATTGGAACAGTTCAATGATAAAATATATTTAACGCTGTCAGGAAAGTGCCACACTTTTATTGTGCACATCAGCTTGACTTACATTTTAGAGCATTGGAGGAACAGACTTATGAAGAAATTTGAACAGTTTAAAAGTGCATATGAGTCTATTGTGCGAAATAATAAAATTGGTGATTTTTCAGAAGTATATGTTTCTGCCATAACATCTGATTTTGACAGGCTGTTTGAGCTTGCATGGAAAACAATGAAAGAATATATGTATAAAAATTTAGGGATGCAGGCGGCAAAAACAGGCTCTCCAAAGGAAATCTTAAGTCTGGCTCACAATCAGGGGATAATAAAAGATGGTGCCGTCTGGCTTGAGATGCTGCAAAACAGAAATGATGATGCCCATATATACAGATTGTCGGTTGCCGTAATATATAAAAGCAAGATAGAAGAAGTATATCTGGGATATATGAAAGAACTTATAGATTATTTTAAAGATGTAATACCTGACGAACAGATACAGGCAGCAAAAGTGTCGGAGGATTTGCTTGAAGAATCAAAAATAAAAGGTGTTCCATTATGGGAGTTAGCCGTAAAAGAAGCAAAAAAACAGGATGTGTCAGTTGATTATATTGTCGAGCATTGGAAAAAGCCATAAGTTAAATAAAGTGTTATTATCTGTACTTAAGTATGAGCAGTAATGATAAATTGGAGGTTAAAAATGTCGTTAGAAGATGTTGATTTAGAAGCAGGGATATTATCGGATTTACAAAAACTGGCGGCAAAGTTTCATTTGAAAGAACTTATTATTTTTGGTTCAAGGGCTGATGGAACTGCGAGTGATGTTTCTGATGTTGACCTTGCCGTAAAAGGTTATGGTTCGCCGATGGTGCGGGCAGACTTTGAGGAAGCGGTTAAAAATCTGCCGGTATTACTTATGTTTGATATTGTTGATTATGACAGTATATTAGTCAGTGATGTTTTGCGAAAAGAAATAGATGAAAAAGGGATATTATTGTATCAAAATACATTTTAGATAGATCAGGAGGAAAACAACAATGAATTTTTATATGCCTACACAGGTGTTTCAGGAAAAAAATGCAGTAAAGAACAATGGTGCAAAGATTGCATCGTTTGGTAAGAAAGCACTTATAGTAACAGGTAAGTCATCATCAAAAAAGAATCATTCACTTCAGGATGTTATAGATGTACTTAACGAAAATGCAACGGAGTATGTTATATTTGATGAAGTTCCACAAAATCCGTCTGTTGAGCTTATAATGAAAGCAAGCGAGTTCGGAAGAAATGAGGGGGCAGACTTTGTTATCGGAATAGGCGGCGGTTCGCCGATGGATTCTGCAAAGGCGATAGCACTTATGATACAGAACAGGGATACGACAGAGGAAGTGCTTTACCAGAATTTAGAACTGCGTGCGATTCCGGTTGTTGAAATTCCTACAACCTGCGGAACAGGTTCAGAAGTTACACCGTATGCGATACTTACAAGACATGACAAAAACACAAAACAGAGTATCAGCCATAAGATTTATCCGGAACTTGCCTGCATAGACCCTGAATATCTTGCGGCAGCACCGGAAAGTGTTATTAAAAATACTGCTGTAGATGCCCTCGGTCATATGGTGGAAAGTTATTTTAACTCAAAGGCAACTGATTTTAGCAAAATGCTCTGTCAGTATGGAATTTCAGTATGGGCAGAAAATATTCCGGTACTTCTCGGCGAGGAGGCAGACTTTGAAGCATATGATTCGCTTATGCTCGCATCATGTCTAGCAGGAATGGCTATAACCCACACCGGAACATCAATTCCACACGGACTCAGCTATTATCTTACATATAACAAAGACATACCACACGGAAAAGCAGTAGGTTTATTCCTGCCTGGCTATCTTAAAGTCATTCAGAAGGAAATGCCTGACGAGGTAGCAGATTTCCTTGCAGTGCTTGGATTTGATGAATTAGAGCAGTTTGCATTTCTTATAAAACAGCTTCTCGGTGATTATGAGATTACAAAAGAAGATATAGAGAAGATGACGGACGAGATAATGGCAACACCTAGAAAATTAAATGCCGTTCCGTTTAAGGTTACAAGGGAAGATGTAGAGGATATGGCGGCCTATCTGGCTTAAATTTTTGGAAATGGAGAGATACGATGCAGCAGGATGAAATTATTTTGAGAAAAGGGATAGTACATATTCTTGATGGTGAGCTTGGCTATCCCGTTTATTCGGAGCAGCAGCTTGACATTACACCGGATCTTAACGAATTTTTTACCGGGCATATTTTTAAGATAATGTCAGGTGACGATATGAAGAAATGCTATTTTGATGAGGAAAGTTCTGATATTTACAAGCTGCTTAAAGATTTTTCGGAGGACGATTTTATAGATTTCAGCAAGGATATTACAAAAAGATTATACGATATAATGAACAGCAACCTCGCTATCCCATCAGCTGATCTTGCCGTTTTGTCGTTCAGTCTACACAGCGTTATGTATCTTGCCATTTTAAAAATGAATTATAAAGAGAGTTTTGTCCATATGACGCAGGCAGAGGAGAGCGGTAATGTAAACAGTATTATTAAATACCGCTCGACGCTCCCTGCATCTTCATCAAAACTTTCAGAAGCGGTTATAATAAACCTTGGCGATTATACGGTAAATATAATAGAGAAAAAATATGAGGTAAACGGAGAAAAATGTAATTATCTTTCGGAGCTTTATCTTAACTGCCATGCAGCTATGTCGTCCAAGTCAAAACTTGCTATAGTCACAAAAGCTGTTGAGCAGGTCAATAAAAAGCATTTTGAGGAAGAACCTGTTAAGCAGATGGAGGCTAAACGCATTATAAAGGAGGAAATCGAGGAGACAGGTGCGGTCAATGTAGAAAAGATAAGCGAAAAGCTTTATGGCAAAACTCCTGATATAAAAGAAGAATTTGATGCAAAAATGGAAAAATATCATATGGAAAAAGCCGAAGTAAAACCACAGAGCAGTGCAACGACAAAGAAATTTGAAAAACAGTTTTTAAAGACAGATACCGGAATAGAGATAAATATTCCAATGGAACAGTATCAGGACATAAACCAGGTTGAATTTATATCAAATCCTGATGGAACTATATCGGTTATGATAAAGAATATCAATAAAATATCAACCAGATAAAAATATAGTGATATTGTTTAAATTATGGGGTGGCTGATAATTATAAAACAGGCTTGGCTAATTATAAAGAGGATTTAGTTTTAAGCGATAGAGGATTTTTATTTAAAAAAATGCAAAATGGATTATTAGAAGAAGATAAGCTAAAAAGAATGGAGAAAAATAATGTTTCGTTTGTGGGCAAAGAAATTTAAAGACAACAGGATGTTAGATGATATTACGATAACCGACCCGTCAAAAGAGAAAAACAGAACAAAAAAGGTGTTTGACAGTCTGGACGAGGTATGCTATACATTTGACCTCGGTCGTCCGATATGGCTTGATAAAAATATAAAAGAATTTAAAAAGATGGATAAAACACGCTTTGACAGTGATAATTTTATCGAGGGAATAGATTTTGACTATCTGGAAATTCATGTTATAGAGGAAGACGAGATTTGGGAGTAAATATTTTTGAAATCGAAAATATTGTAAAAAGAAAAATATCCAAAATAATAAGACACTTCCATATACTTTTGGTCTGATACGGTAGTATTTGAGCATAGTATGTGGAAGTGTCCTTTTTATTAACATAAAAAACACTCCGTGAGGATGTGCATTTTGCGGAAAAGAAGTAAATGCTACGAATTCTGCTCAGGCGTGAAAGAGTCACAAGCGACTCTTTTTTTTGTGGAAAAAGTTGACAAATATTCTTAACTGGCATAAAATATGCTTGTTAAGAATATTTTTATAATTTCATATCAAATTTTAAGAAATAATACCAATAGGTGATTGCGAAACTAATTATATTTGCACAATTTAATCGCAGATTATGATAGTTTCGCAATCACCTAAAAAATACCAACACAGAAAGGAGACAAAAAAGATGAAAAAACAAAAAAATTACAGAAAGGTGGCTGCTGTCGGCAGATATTTTGCGATGGCTTTTGCGGTGGTGCTTTTATGTATGGTATCGCAGAGCATATCAACGATACACGCCGATGCAAAAGTGACTTTTGACATCACGGCTGACGGTGTGTTAAAAGGGATTGACGGCACGGCGGCAGTGATAAAAGTGCCTGATGGGGTTAAGGAGATAGATAGTGATGCTTTTTCAGGAAATAAAACTATAGAACAGATTATACTGCCTGACTCTGTTCAGATATTGGATAGTTATTGTTTTAATGGTTGTGAAAATCTAGCAATTATAAATATGCCAAATAGTATCAAAGAGATAGGTGACGGTGCCTTTGGAGGGTGTCGTAGTCTGCAGATGATAGACCTTTCTAAGACAAAAATATCAAGTATTGGAAAGTCAATGTTTGCTGGTTGTAAAACATTGACGGAAGTTAAGCTGCCTGACAGTATAAAAGTGATTACAAGGGGAGCGTTTTCCGGTTGTGCCAAGCTTGGCAAGATTAATCTTCCAGAGGGGCTTTGTTATATAGGACATGGTGCCTTTGATGGTACAAGTGCATTGAATACCATTGAATTTCCGGAGAGTCTTCGCTATATAGGTGGAGGTGCATTTTATAGCAGCGGTTTAAAAGGAACACTTAAAATTCCGGCGGGAGTTACAAATTTACAAGGCAACGCATTTGGACATTGTGGAGGCGTAAGTGAAGTTAAAATTCCTGACACGGTTGAACAGATACATGGCTCAGCTTTAGATTTTAAATATGACGCATCTAATGCAAAAGACCAGACATTTTTTATACCACCGTCTGTGTATTATCTCACAAGAGATAGTCTGACACCAAGGTTTGCCAATCAGGTTGAATGGCCTGCACATACTATTCAGGGTATAAAAGGTTCATATGCTTCAAACGCCACAAAGATACAGAATACATGGAAGTTCGAGGAAGTAGCATATAATTCCAAAGCAGTATTTGATGCAAGCGGCGGTAAGGTTGATACGACTTCAAAAGAACTTGTTAAGGGACAGAGTTTTGGTCTGCTCCCTACACCAAAGCTTGCAGGCTGGACTTTTAAGGGATGGTATTCCGATGATAAATTTAAGAGAAAGGTCGTGAGCACAACAATAGTAAATAAAGACAATTATACACTTTATGCAAAGTGGGAGAGAGAAGAAAAGACAAAGCTTGTCTATCAGGGAGAGGACTCTGACTTTGTTATTGAGGACGGCGTGCTTGAAAAATATCAGGGAAATGAACCTGTTGTTATCATACCTGATACAGTAAAAGAGATAGGATATGGAGCATTTGAGAAAGATAAAACAGTATTAAAGGTTATTATGCCTGACAGCGTAGAAAAGATGGAAAATGCTGTATTTAACGAATGTGAAAATCTTATGGAAATCAGATTTTCACACAGTTTAAAGGAGATACCGGCACATACTTGTTCAGGCTGTTTGGCATTAGAAAAGGTAATCATTCCTGAGGGAGTTACAACTATAGGTGATTGTGCATTTAATTCCGGAGATAGTCCTATGAGTTATTCGGAGATTAAATTTCCAAAAACATTAAAATCCATTGAAGGAGAGGCATTTAGCAATAATGACAGTGTTACTGAGATAAGTCTTCCTGACGGGCTTGAGTCTATAGGAAAATATGCATTTGAAAAAAATACATCACTTGTAAAAGTGTCTTTTGGTGACGGTATTACAGAACTTCCAAATGGTGTATTTTCATTCGATACAATTTTAAAAAATATTTCATTACCATATGGTCTTAAAAGTATAGGAAGATTTGTTTTTGATACGGATAAAAATATTGAAGAACTTTATATTCCTGAGACAGTTGAAAACATCCAAAGTTCTATGCTTAGAAATGTAAAGTCAACCGTAACTATATATAGTTCAAGACATGATGCGTCAGGTGATAACAGTGCAGCATATGATTATGTTGAGTCTGTTAATTCACAGGGCGGCGATTTGAAATGCAAATTTTCAGAAGTTCAGAAGGGAACAGTTTCTTTTGACTTAACTACGGCTGGTACAGGCTATGCTGATAAAACTAAGGCGATAGGTCACGAGTACGGTTCACTTCCTGTGCCTGAAAAAGACGGATATGATTTTGTCGGCTGGAGTGAGAGTGCTGACGGCAATAATATTATTACTGCATTTGACAGGTTAAAGACTCCGACAGTTACGCTCTATGCCATCTGGAGTAAGCAGGTGACGGAACAGGAGGGAACACCGACGAGAATTCCTTTAAGCAAGGAGGAACAGGAAAAAGATATTGTTTATACAGAGATAAATTCTGTTGCAGATTTCATTAAGATAAGAGAAAATCTTAGCGGCAATTATAAACTTATGAGCGATATTGACCTTTCAAAAGTTACAAAAGATGATAAAAATGTAGGAAAACTTGGCTGGATTCCTTTTGGATATGGTACTGACGGAAAGTGGCAGGGCTCATTCAGCGGTATATTTGACGGAAACGGTCACAGTATTTTGGGACTTACAATGAAAGGAAATACTGACGGTTCAAAAAATGGCGAGACACCTTATACTTCAACTGGTCTGTTTGGCAGAGTTGAGGGTGGAAAGCTGAAAAATGTAAACATAAATGATGCAGATATCACAGTAAGCAATGCCGCTACAGGATGTTGTATCCACACGGGGATACTTGCCGGATTTGTTGACAGTGACGAGGAGACAGGTGCAAATGCTTCTGTAGAGAATGTAAGCGTAAGCGGAAAAGTTATCTTCTCATCACCGAAACAGACAGTCGAGGAAAACCTTGCAGTCGGCGGAATTTTAGGATATGCAGGAAAGGCGGACATAACAAATTGCACAAACAACGCATTTGTGGGATATGAGTCAAAAGAACAGGAGATGCCTGTAAATCCTACATCGAGATTTCTTGGTGGAATTACGGGATATTTGCAGCGTGGAAATATCACATCCTGTGTAAATAAGGGAAATGTTGTATCATACCGCTGTTATTATGGTAATTATAATGCAGGTGGAGATATTATAGACAGTGCGTTGAGCGGACTGAATTGTTACAATGCCTCAGGTGGAATATGCGGTGTTGCCGCACAGGATGGACTTATACAGAAATGTTACAATATTGCAAAGGTTGATACTTATACAAGCAATACATATAAATTGTTCGACCTTACGACAAATTCATATTCAAATACTATGTCAGGCGGAATATGCGGAGCATTATATCTCAGCACACAGATAAAAAACTGCTACAATGCAGGTGACATACACAGTTATGTAAACAGAGACATAACTATTATTTCACCTGATGCGGGGGATAGTATTTTTGACTCAATTATGAAGAAACTTGACGAGATGACACCGACAGTGCCGTTCCAGAACGCGATAGCATATGCAGCCGGAATTGTGGGCTACTCGACTGGTTCATCTTCCGGATCTGTTGCATATTGTTTTAACACAGGTAAGATACAGGGCGATAACAAGCATACATACCCTATACTCTGCGGTTCAGTGCCGGTATTCTACTCAGTATATGAACAGCAGAAGGATTTAGAGGGCAACGACCTCTATACAAGGGGAGCAGAGTCATGTGATGACAAGAACTCAACAACAACAGCAAGAACAACTGATGAGTTAAAATCAGAAGATGCGTTCAGAGGTTTTGATTTCACAAATGTGTGGGTATCTGCCGAGGAGACTGGACTTTCATATCCTCAGCTTTATGACAATATGGAAAATGCGATAACAGATGTGAAATATCAGGCAGACGGACTTAAGACAGAGTATAAATATGGTGAAAAACTTGACCTCTCAGGACTTAAGGTATCGTATAAATTAAACGGAAAGACCATCACAAAGACCGTTCCTGACGACAAGGAATGTGATTATGACAGATTTAAAGAGGGTACGCAGAAGATAACAATAAATTATTGCAATGTGCCATACACATTTAATGTAAAAGTGGCAGAGAAACTTTATAAGGTAATATTCACCGACAGTGACGGAAAGACAGTTATTGCCGAACAGGAATTAAAGAAAGGGCAGGATGCCACGGCTCCTGAAGCACCTGCAAAAGAAGGCTATGAATTTACCGGCTGGGATAGAAGCTTTACAAATGTGACAAGAGATATAGTTGTAAAAGCAGTCTATACAAAACTTTATAAAGTAACATTTAAGTCAAAAGACGGTCAGACGGAACTTAAGGTTCAGTATGTAAGAAGCGGTGAAGCGGCAGAGGCACCGGAAGCACCTGAAATAGAGGGTTATACATTCTCACGCTGGAGTGATGACTTTACAAGTGTTTATCGTGATATGGTGATAACAGCTTACTATGACATAATAGCCACACCGAAACCGACAAAAACACCTGCATCGACAAAGACACCAAAACCGACGAGTACACCAAAGCCTACGGCAACGGTGAAGCCAACTAAAACACCTAAACCGACGAAAACACCTAAACCGACGGCGACAGTAAAACCAACAGGTACAGCGTCACCAAATGAAAGCTCAAATCCGGATGAGACAGTAAAACCAACGGAAACACCGGCTCAGACGGTGACACCTACAAAAAATCCAAATGCCACGGCATCACCAACAAAAACACCGCTTAAGAAAAATCAGACAGTAACACCTGTCAAAAATAACAAAAAGTCGGATGCTGCATCTTACAAAGTAACAGATGTAAAGAAGAAAACCGTAACATACAGTAAGACAAAGACAACATCCAAAAAAGCGGTAGTACCTGATACGATAACCGTAAACGGCACAAAACTTAAAGTAACGGCGGTAGGTGCAAGTGCATTTGCAGGAAACAAAAAGATAAAAACCGTAACATTAGGAAAGAACATAACAAAGATTGGTACAAAGGCATTTTACAAAGCAAAAAATCTCAGTAAGATAACAGTAAACGGAAATACCATAAAATCAATCGGAAAGAATGCTTTCAGCGGAGTAAAGAAAAACTGTAAGATAACAGTTCGGGCAAAAGATAAGAAACAGTACAACAAAATTGTCAAGCTGATAAAGAAAGCAGGGGCAAAGAAAGTTAAGTTTGCTTACAAAAAGAAGAAATAGGGCTTCGCTGACAAAGATAAGGCTTTTGACACGGAAGTTAGAAATTGCGAAAAATAAACTTTGAGTGTTGAAAGCCGGAAGTTAGAATTTAAGACCAGGCTTTTGATGTTGAAGTCTGAAATCGCAAAAAGCAAACCTTGAATGTTAAATGCTGAAAGTTAGATTTTAAGACTGGACTTTTAATACGGGAGTCTGAAATCGCAAAAAATAAACTTTAAATGATTAAGCAAGGAGTAGCATACTAAGAAAATCAACAGTGTGCTGCTCCTTTACTAACGTATAGAAAAATGCTCGTAATGTAGTGTGGATGCCAAGACAAAATGCTGGTTTTGCCCTTTTATATTATGGGGAAGGTAAGATTGATACTGTCTGACAAATTATGCACTATAGACTGGCTGCTGTGTTTTACAGCATTAAAATTTTTAATATTTTATCTAAAATCACGAAAATGATAATGGAAAATAAACAAAATTTCGTCTAAAGTTTTCAAATCTTATCAAATCTCATTATTTTGGGATTTTTATTGTGAAAAGTATACAAAAAATAAGGGACAATATGTGAAAAATACAGATTGAAATAAGTAAATATAATTGTTATTATCTCAAAAAAGAAATATTGATTTATTAAATATCGTGATGATAGGGATAACAAATGAACTTCCGGAAAAAGACGAGCGATATGAACTGCATCGTTTGATTTGTGCATTGCTTTCAAATCAAGTACAAGGAAATCAAAAATTTGATATTCTTGAGAAAGAGTATAATATTCCGACCAATACAGAGTTAAGAGAGGATGTGAGTGTTATGTGTAATCTGAGTTTAGGAATAGAAGAAAGAGCCGAGGCAAGAGGTGAGAATAAAAAAAGTGAAAAGGTTGTTATGAATATGTATAAAAAAGGTTATACGACAGAACAGATAATGGATATTGTGGAGTTGGGTGAGGAAGAAATAAAGGATATTATAAAAGCTAATTTACAAGCTGTCAAATAAAAAATCATACCAGTCTTGACAACTTAATAGCACAGGTATATACTGTATTTAATTTCAAGGCGGGGTGCGATTCCCCACCGGCGGTATTTTCATATTTGATGGATAAGCCCGCAAGCCTTTACAGGCATGATTTGGTGAGATTCCAAAGCCGACAGTATAGTCTGGATGAGAGAAATTAGATATACAGTTTATGTATAATATTTATTTTGATAGTATCAGATTTGATTATATTAAAATATCTTATAGAATTTATCTTATAAAAACCTTGAAATTTTTCAGGGTTTTTCTTTTTTATGTATAGTAAAATGCTTGTTCAGAAAAACCCCGTAAAAATTACAAAAGTGTGCATACTTTTTGATACATAAATGGAGGTATATATGGATGAAAAGTATATGCGGCGTGCTATAGAACTTGCCGCAAAAGGTGTCGGAAAGGTTTCTCCTAATCCTCTTGTCGGAGCAGTTATAGTTAAGGACGGCAAAGTGATATCAGAAGGCTATCATGCAAAATACGGTGCTCTTCATGCAGAGAGAGATGCTTTTTCAAAGTTAAGAGAGAGTGCAAAGGGAGCGGATATGTATGTGACATTGGAACCGTGCTGTCACTATGGAAAACAGCCGCCCTGCACACAGGCGATTATCGAGAATGGCATTAAAAATGTTTATGTTGGTTCTGATGACCCAAACGAGCTTGTTGCGGGAAAAGGCATAAAGCAACTAGAAGATGCCGGTATAAATGTTGTGATAGGAGTTTTGAAATCAGAGTGTGATGCTCTAAATCCCGTGTTTTTCCACTACATAACCCATAAAACACCATATGTCGTGATGAAATATGCGATGACGCTCGATGGAAAAACGGCGTGTGACAATGGCGAAAGCAAGTGGATAACTTCAGAAACGGCTAGAGAAAATGTGCAATATACTAGAAATGCACTTAAAGGAATAATGGTGGGTGTAGGAACTGTTATCAATGATAACCCAAATCTTACCTGCCGTATTGATGGAGGTGTAAATCCCGTTCGTATAATATGTGACAGCAATTTGAGAACACCAAAAGATTGCAACATCGTTAGGACTGCATTTGAAGTTCCAACTATCATAGCCACTGTTTCAGAAGATGAAAAACTTATTAAATTTTTTGAACAGCAGGGGATAGAAGTCCTAAAGACAGCAAAACAGGATAACAGAGTTGACCTTTGTGACCTTATGTTAAAACTCGGTGAGAGAAAAATAGACGGCTTGCTGCTTGAGGGCGGTGGAACATTAAATATGAGTGCATTAAAAGCAGGAATAGTAAATCACATTCAGGCATATATAGCACCAAAAATATTTGGTGGGAGTGGCATATACAACCCGGTGAAAGGTGAAAGCGTGGCGGTTCCGTCAGAGGCATATATATGTAAAAATATGAATATTACGCATATAGGTGATGATATTCTTATAGACTGTGATATTTAAAAGGCTGTTATGAAAACAAAATAATGAGTTTTATAATAAAAGTATATATAAGATATGTTTTAATAGTTAAAAACAGAAAGAAGTGATTAAAATGTTTACCGGAATAATTGAGGAAACAGGGAAAATAGAATCGGTTGCAAATGGTAATAAATCTGCCATTATTACGATAATTGCAGACAAAGTGCTTAAAGGCACTAAAATCGGTGACAGCATAGCGGTGAACGGAGTGTGCCTGACGGTTACTTCAATAAGCGGAAATAAATTTACGGCTGATGTTATGGCTGAGACGATAAGACGAAGTTCTCTTGGTACTTTAAAACATGGAAGCAAAGTCAATCTTGAACGGGCGATGGCAGCTGACGGCAGATTTGGCGGTCATATAGTGTCGGGTCATATTGACGGCACAGGAGTTATACGCTCACTGGAGCGTGAGGATAATGCCGTATGGGTTGAGATAGAGACACCTGACAAACTGCTCAAATATATTGTTGAAAAGGGTTCTATTGCAATCGATGGCATAAGTCTCACGGTGGCAAAACTTACGGATGACAGTTTTTCGGTATCGGTAATACCACACACTGGTGAGGAGACAACACTTCTTGCCAAGAAACCGGGGGATATTGTAAATCTTGAGAATGATATAGTAGGAAAATATGTTGAGAGACTGATGAATTTTAACACTTCACAAAAATCACCGTTTGACAACAAAACTGCCACAAGTACAAAAAGTAATATAACAATGGATTTTCTTACTGAAAACGGTTTTTGACACTATGCATAAAAATGTATGCAGAAAGAGAGGTTTAAAATGGACAATAAATTTAATACTATTGACGAGATATTAGAGGATATAAAAAACGGCAAAATAGTAGTCATGATAGATGATGAGGACAGAGAAAATGAGGGCGATGTGATATGTGCCGCTGAGTTTGCCACAAATGAAAATGTAAACTTTATGGCAAGTTACGCAAAAGGGCTTATCTGTATGCCAATGTCTGAGGAATATACCGAAAAGTTTTTGCTGCCACAGATGTGTGAAGTAAACACGGATAATCACTGTACGGCATTTACTGTTTCAATAGACCATGTTGACACAAAAACCGGTATTTCGGCATATGAGCGTTCAATAACGGCAATGAAGTTTGTTGAGGATGATGCAAAGCCGTCTGATTTCAGAACACCGGGTCATATGTTCCCATTAAAAGCAAAGAAAGGCGGTGTTTTGGAGAGAAACGGTCATACCGAAGCTACGGTGGACATTGTAAGACTTGCGGGACTAAAGCCGGTCGGACTTTGCTGCGAGATAATGAAAGATGACGGAACAATGGCAAGAACACCTGACCTTGTGGAGTTTGCTAAAAAACATGAACTTAAAATAGGAACGATAGCAGATCTTGTGCAGTACAGAAAAGAACATGAAGTTCTTGTGGAATGTGTTGCAAAAGCAAAGATGCCTACAAGATACGGTGAATTTACAATTTATGGTTATGTAAATAAATTAAACGGTGAACATCATGTTGCCCTTGTAAAAGGTGACATAACGGACGGAAAACCTGTTCTTTGCAGAGTACATTCAGAGTGTCTTACGGGAGATGCTTTAGGCTCTGCAAGATGTGACTGCGGCCAGCAGTATGACGCTGCGATGAAGATGATAGCAAAAGAGGGCAGAGGAGTATTACTCTATATGCGTCAGGAGGGCAGAGGAATAGGACTTATAAATAAGATAAGAGCCTATGAACTTCAGGATAAAGGGCGTGATACGGTCGAGGCAAATCTTGAACTCGGCTTTCCGGAAGATGCGAGAGATTATACGATAGGAACACAGATACTTGTAGACCTCGGTATCCATGAACTTAAACTTATGACAAACAATCCGTTAAAGGTTTACGGACTTGCGGGTTACAACCTTAAGATAGTAGAAAGAGTCCCTATTGAAATGGAACCCGGCAAATATGATATGTTCTATCTTAAAACGAAAAAAGAGAAGATGGGACACCTGCTAAATATATGATATAAGTATTATCATTTCACTAAGAAAAAATTTGCGAAAGCGTGCCTGCGGGATTATTTCTAATAGCCTCGCAATCATCACAACATAATTAGTTTCGCAATCACTTAATCACCTATTATAAAAATTAAAGATAAGGAGATAAAAATTATGAGAACATTAGAGGGAAATTTAGTTGCAGCAGAAGGAATGAAAGTTGGTATTATTGGAGCGAGATTTAATGAATTTATCGTTTCCAAACTTATCTCAGGTGCAAGAGACGGTCTTGTGCGTCACGGTGTTGAGGATGACAATATCACATTTGCATGGGTACCGGGAGCTTTTGAAATTCCTGTTATTGCTAAGAAAATGGCTATGTCAGGAAAATATGATGCCGTTATATGTCTTGGTGCTGTTATAAGAGGTGCAACAAGCCACTATGACCTTGTGTGCAATGAAGCTGCAAAGGGAATTGCAAGTGTATCACTTGAATCAGGGATACCGGTACTTTTTGGTGTTGTCACAACAGACAATATTGAGCAGGCGATAGAGAGAGCCGGAACAAAGGCAGGAAACAAAGGCTATGACTGTGCGCTTAGTGCTATTGAAATGGCAAATTTGACAAAACAGTTATAATCATCTAAAATACCCATAGCTATTATTGTTTAAATTTTTCACACCAAAGATTTGTGTCTGTGCACACTTGACACAAACTTGATTAAAAAATATGTGCAGAAATGAGGAATAAAATGTTTCAAAATTTATATCCCAGTGAGGATTATGACTCGGCGTACCAAATAGACTATGAGGGTTTTTATGATAAGGGTTATCGAGGAATACTCTTTGATGTTGACAATACTCTGGTGGAGCATGACCAGCCGGTTACGCTTCCTGCTATCGAGTTGTTTGAAAATCTCAAGGAGATGGGTTTTAAAACATGTATCATATCAAATAATAAGGACTATAGGGTGAAGCCGCTTGCTGATGCATTAGAGTCTGAGTATGTATATAAAGCCGGAAAGCCATCAAAAGCAGGCTATGAAAAGGGTATGGAGATTATGGGAACAAACCGTGAAAATACTCTTTTTATAGGCGACCAGATTTTTACAGACATCTGGGGGGCAAATAAAGCAGGTATTCATTCAATACTTGTAAAACCGATAGCAAAGCATGAAGAAATTCAGATAGTGCTTAAACGCAAGTTAGAAAAGATAGTGCTTGGCGAATACAATAAGACAAAAAGAAAGGCTCAGGCTTAGCATAATAACTGTTTAAGACTTAATAAAAAAGAGCAAAACCAGCTTAACATACAAAAATATAAAGAGATAGAAAAACATAGTATAATATTGCTTTTCTATCTCTTTTTGCCTGCCATATATAAAGTATTATGCAAGATAGTATTCTGCGGTATCAGTTAAATACAAAATTTTTATATCAAACATAGTGAAAATATTTATATATATTATGTATTATACAATATGCAGAAATCTCTCTACTTTTGCTGATATTATCCACGGTGCCGGCTGCTGCTTGAACATATTATTACTTTCTAAGGTTGATACACTTACCTGTATTATCTCAGGATTTATTATGCCAAAGGGTTCTAAAGTATTTTTTATACCTGCTGCCACCGTAAAATCAAGTGTATAGATTACTATACGGACTTTTGGATTTACCCTTATAAAATAATCGAGTTCCTGATCCATGCTTGCAGATGCTACCATAAAAACAACATCCGGTACGGGACAGTCTTTCATGGTTTTCTCATCGACATGGTCGACAATATTTATATTGTGCAGACAGAAGTGTTCGATATTGTCCTCAAGAGTGTTTCTGTCTGCACTGCTGTACTCGACGGCTGTGACATTGCCCTCAGATGCGAGCATAGCTGCTTCTATGGCGATACTCTCTCCACTTATAACACAGATATTATCCTGTGGTGCTATAGTCATTTTATTTAGAATGATAGAACGTATCTCACTTCCTACATAATGTATAGAGCCTTTTTGGAAAAGCTCATTTGAAAGTCCTATCTTTGCCGTATTTCTTGCGGCTTTATTGATTATCAGCATACCTGCTGATGCATTTATGCCACGGTTTATCATATCGGAAACTTTTTTGTGATAGATTTTGCCAATGGGGACATTGCCCTCGTTAAACCATACCTCACAATCACCAAGTCCTGCGTTCCAAAGACGATAAAATATATCATCATCGCCAGCCTTTGTAAAGACGAGTGTTGTCTTGTGGGCTTCGACTGTTGGAACAACATTTTTATTTTTTCTTGTAATATCAAGAATTTTTACATGTTCAAGGTCGATAAGTGTACCGTTTGAAAAAAAGTTAAGCCATGCAAGAATCGTTTCATTTGAAAAAGTGTTATTATCCATACCTTAAATTCACCTCATTGATATTTAATTTGAAAATTCATATTTAATTTGTGACAATTTTATAGTATAATCATATGATGTTAGGGTCAAAGCCGGATAGCAAGGTATGTTTATGTACAAACCCATATCCGGGGGATGACTAAACATCATCATGTAATCATGAGAAAATATGAATAATATATAAATTTCTCATGATTGGTAAGCTTGATTATTTTACAAATCTATATAATATCTGTAAATTTAAGAACTATTATACCACAGATTTGTAATGCTATAAACCCTGTTTTTAGGGTTAATAATGAAATAAACAAAAGCTGCAAAGCAGCGACTGACAGCTCGCTGGCAGGTTTATGAATGTAAGAAATGCAAGGTTGAACTGTTACATAATGTTTAAAACATCTGCCAAAGCTGATGGAAAAATAGCCGGTGATTTAACATTAACCGGCATAAAATTAAAATAACCGGAGGAATACAGATAATGAGTGAAAAAGTTGAAATGTGGGATATTTATGATAAAGATAAGAAAAGAACCGGACGCACGATGAAAAGAAATGACTGGTGTCTTGAGGAGGGAGAATACCACCTTACGGTTCTCGGTGTCATAAAAAGACCTGACGGAAAGTTTCTTATAACAAAGCGTGCAATGGATAAGGCATGGGCACCGGGCTGGTGGGAAATATCAGGCGGAGCAGCTATGGCAGGAGAGGACTCAGAGGATGCAATAAAGAGAGAAATCCTTGAGGAAACGGGGCTTGATGTAAACGGTGCCAAAGGCGGCTTTTTATTCTCATACCACAGGGAAAATCCGTCGGAGGGTGATAATTATTTTGTAGATGTTTACAGATTTGAAATGGATTTTACTGATTCAGATATAAAACTTCAGGATGCAGAGACAAAAGATTTTATGATAACCGATGTAAATAAAATTAAAGAATTTGCAAATGAGGGAATATTTTTACATTATGACAGCATTAAGGAGGCTTTTGAGTAGATATGCGTTACTATTATCCTGATTATTTTAAAGATTTTGTCTGTATTGGAGGAAAAGCCTGTTCAGACAGTTGTTGTCATATATGGCAGATTACCGTTGATAAAAAAACACTTAGAAAGTATAAACATGTTACCGGTGAACTGGGAAAGCGTATGGCAGAAAAGATAGACCAAAAGACCGGAGATATATGTCCACACGGTGAGGAAAACAGATGCGAATTTTTAAACGAGGACAATCTCTGCGACATTGTTGCCGAGCTTGGTGAGGATTACCTTTGTGAGACTTGTTATACGCATCCGCGTCATGAAGAGGTATATCCTGATGTGAGAGAGCGTTCACTTGCGATAACCTGTCCGATAGCGTGCAGACAGCTTCTGGAGAGAAAAGAGCCGGTACGGATAATTTATGAAGACACTGATGAGCCGGGCGATAAAGACAAGAAATTTGACTATGAACTTTTTGATGTTTTACTTAAAACAAGAGACAATCTTTTGAAATTACAGCAGGACAGAGAACTTACAATTTCACAGAGGATGGCTCTCTCTCTCGGAATATCACATGATATAGAAAGACGCATAAGAGCAAAAAGTTTAAGGAATAAAAATACCGGATTTTTAGATAAGCTGTTTGCAAAGAAAAATAGTTTTACTGATGAGGAATTAGGGGATATTGAAAAAATATTAAAATATTATAAAAAATCAGATGCATTTGAAAAAATGTGCAAAAATATCGAAAAGAGCGAGGAGTCTGACTGGTTTATGTTAGATGACGAGGAGGATAAGAAAAAAATACTCAGCGATATGATATTTACGCTTTGTACTATGGAAGCATTAAAACCTACATGGATTCCGTATCTTCAGAGTGTCCTCAATATAAGGCAGCAGATGGATAACAAGGAATATCTTGAGTCATATAAAGAATTTGAAGCAGTCACGGATGATATTGAGATAGAGCAGTTACTTTTTTATTTCACATATGTTTACTGCTGTCAGTCAGCTTATGACGGAGCACTTCTTGCCAAGATAAAGATGGCTGTTGTCAACACGCTTATCATAAAGGAATTGTGGTTTATGTGCTGGCTTGAAAATGATAAGACTCTTACAATGGAGGACAAGGTTGAATATGCCCATTGGTTTGTGAGGGAGGTCGAAAACTCCGATGAAAATATGGAACAGTGGGACAGCCTTATGCAGAGAAATCCAAGATTTTCACTTGATAATATTTTTAAGCTGCTGTAAAAATGATAAATGCTATTATAAAAATAACAGTCAGATATAAGACTAAATATTTTTATAATGTTTATATTCGTTTGAAAAAGGTATGCAGACCAGGATTTGCATTTACCTGTCGGAAGTGGTAAATTTAACTGGTCAGTTTATGATGACTGGTGCAAAAGTTCAGATATTACCCCATCTGTTCTTGTTGAAGTCAGAGGGTATAAAGATTTGGCTGAATCGGTAGATTATATGGAAAAGAACCATATATATCCGTTCAAATAAAAAAGAGCAAAACCAGCATTTTGCTTTTTAATAAAAAATATGAGGTGAATTATGATTTCTAGTGGTATGGTTAATTTGATAATGCAGATGGCGGTTCTCGGTTTTGTGATACCGTTCGTCTTTATTCTGGCATGGAAAGTAAGGACTAAAAAAAGTATAGTTCCGTCATTTGTGGGCATGGGAGTATTTCTTTTGTTTACTTTCTGCTTTGAGTCTGTTCCTAATATGATATTTCTACATACTAAAAATCCAATTTCGGAGTTTATAACCGGAAATGCCATTGCTTATGCATTATATGTAAGTCTGATGGCAGCAGTTTTTGAGGAGGCGGGAAGATTTGTCGCTTTTAAATTTTTCCTTACTAAACACACAGACGATAATGAGACAGCTATATCATATGGTCTTGGACATGGAGGTATTGAGTGTATAATAGCACTTGGTATTACACAGCTTCAATACTATGCCTATGCTCAGCTTATAAATCAAAATAAAATTGACACAGTCATAAATACATTGCCTGACAAGGCTTCAAAGACCGCAATGACGGAACTTATAAATGCAATAAAGGATATGACTCTTAGTGAAAGCCTGCTTGCAGGTGGACAGAGATTTTTCATAATGTTTTTGCAGGTAGCACTGTCTGTCCTTGTGTTTAAAGCAGTCAGGGAAGTTAATAACAACCGTTATATCGCTATTGCGATAGTATTACATACGCTGGGAAATATACCGGCGGCACTTTACCAGAGGGATGTGTGTCCAAGACTCGGTTCTGAACTGTTTTCCATAGCATATTCTATCGTGGTATGCATTTTTGCTTACAATGTATATAAGAGTCTGCCGAAAAAGAAAACTGTAAGCAAAGAAAAAGATTTTGATATTGCAGGAAAGAAACTCGGATGAAATACCGTGAGCGGCATTAAAAATATCTGTAAAATATTTTTGAGAAGGTATGTCAAAATAGTTTGTTGGAAAACAGATGTCAAAAATTAAGAATTTTGTAAAAAACATGTAAGGTTCACACATTGACAAAAATGGCAGAATACAGTTATTATAGTAGCTGGTGCATATTGACTCTTTAAATTCAGATATTTAAGGCAGAAATATTTTGGTGCATTATTTTAAATCAAAAAAATTTGGAAGGTTTATAAGATGTTATATAGATATTTTAGATTTAACAAAAAAAGAGTGGTGGTATTTGCAATACTTCTTATAATTATATTGAGCATACAGGTATTTCTTACCGGTTCTCTTATGTCAGAACAGTCAGTTACTACTGAGGCTGGTAATACAAACAGTGCCGTTATAGGAATTATTGACAACGAAGAGATAATAAGGCAGAAATTTTCATTTAACAGAAAGGTTGTGCTTTCACGTTTTGTTTTAAGTTTTGGTTCATTTGAGAGAAATGATGTTGGGGATACACTCCATATCCAGATGACAGATGGAAATAATAATATTGTATATAATACAGATATTTCAGTTGATAAGATTAAGGCAAATCAGGACTATCCGATAAAGATGGATAATACAGTTACGATTCCTAAGGGTGTTACCTGCTGTATAAGAATAACTTGCAGCTCTAAGGGAAATTCATATGCGGCAATTCCTACATTAAATACGACAAATCGTACTAATCCAAATACTTATATGTCAACACTTAAAATGCAGACACATGCAAAATCACTTAACATCCGTTATACATACCGTTTCAGGCAGGTGTACCCGCTGATTGTTATGTTGATTGAAATATTGATATTGTTTGTATTATGTTTTGAACATATATCAGATATGGCTGCTGTTTACAGAAAGAGATATTTAAGAGAACTTAAAAAGAAAAAACAGCATGAAAATACAGCCGGGAACGGTGAGCAGAAAAATGACAAAACTAAAAGTCAGGATGCCAAGATTAAATATTCTAAAAAGGCAATGTTTGACAAGGAAAAGGATAAGAAGAAAAAGGCATATATTAAAAAGCATAATAAAAAACAGGAGTATGGCAAAAAACATACATTTAGTGTTAAAGGCATTGTAAAATGGTGTCTTGCACACAAAAAATTTATTGTCATTGTACGAAAAGCGGCATTTGTCTTAAATCCGCTTATCGTATTTTTAATGCTTGAGTCAATGAACGGTTCGCTTGAACTTATGCGTCCGGGTGTGTGGCCGTTTACATGGCTGTTACTGTTTTCAATCGAGCTTCTGATATATGGTATATGCCGCAGGGCATCACTTTCAATGCTCATACTTAACTTTGTGATGTTCCCTATCGGTCTTGCAAACCTGTTTATTATGAATGTACGAGGAACACCTTTTTTACCGGCTGATATACTTGGTGTGGCGACTGCAACAGAGGTTGCTGACCATTATACATTCAGCTTATCACCGGCACAGTTTATAATAGTTCCGGCATTCTTTATATGGAATTTGTTTGTTTTCAGGATAGCAATTAAAAAACAGCCGAAAGAAACTCTTAAGATTAATATAATAAGAAGAGCTGTTCCTGTTTTTGCCGGAATGATTTTGATAGGTATAATGTATAATACTCCTATTCTTGAGGCGTGTAAGATTACTGATGATGTCTGGAATAAAGTGGGTTCATGCCAGAAAAACGGATTTTACATGAATTATTTTATAAACCTGCATTATCTTAAGGTTTCAAAACCTGCCGGATATTCACAGGAAAAGGTAAAAAAGATAATAGCTGAAACAAAAAAAGATAATATTACATCGGTAGAGGAGACTTCATCGAGAAAGGTTATCTCAAACAGTGACTTTAAGATCAATACGACTCTTAATGGCAAAAAGCCTAACATTATCTATATAATGAATGAGAGTCTTGCGGATTTTTCAAAAATAGGAAAAGTTAATTATAACAGAGATCCATTAGAGTTTATACACAGCATGAAAGATAATACTATATCAGGTCTTGATTATGTATCTGTTTTTGGAGCTGGTACAAGCAACTCTGAATTTGAAGCCATGACGGGAAATACAATGAAATTTTTCCCAAGTGGATGTAATGTTTATCAGCAATTTATGCACGACTCAACATATTCGATTTCACAGTATTTAAAGACTCTCGGATATGATTGTGATGCGATACATCCAAGTAGTGCTAAGAACTGGAACAGAATAACGACCTACAACAGTATGAAGTTTGACAAGTTCATATCTATAGATGACTTTAAAAACCCTGAGTATATACGCTATATCAGTGATAAAGAAAGTTATAAAAAGTTGATAGAACTTTATAACAAGCGTGATAAGAGTAAGCCTTTATTCTTGTTTAATGTAACTATTCAGAATCATGGAGGTTATCTTACAAATACAAACTGGAAAGAACCGGTAGAGGTTGAAGGCAAGTATTATACGGAAACAAATGAATATCTTTCTTCGACGAAAGAGTCTGACAATGCTTTTAAGTATCTTATTGATTATTTCAAGAAGCAGGATGAGCCGACGATCATATGTATGTTCGGAGATCATCAGCCTTCTATCGAGACAGAATTTTACGAGGAGCTGTTAGGCAAAAAACAGGATGAGTGGGAGATTTCGGATATTCAGAAAAGATATGCGACACCTTTTGTACTGTGGGCAAATTATGATATAGGAAGTGCGTCAGATGTAGTTATTGGCAATAATACTCTTGAAAATATGCTTTTAAAGGCAGCTGGAATAGAGCTTCCGACATACAATAAATATGTTGAAAAAGTGTCTCAGACTATCCCTGTCGTGAATGTAAACGGTTATATGGATAATGACGGTAACTGGCACAATTATGGAAGTGATGAGCCAGACAATATAAAGAAACTGCTTGACGATTATGATATACTACAGTATGGTTATTATAGTGATACTGATAAAGAAAAATTGTTTGGCAAATAAAATAGAGGTTTAAAAGACTTAAGTGGAGGTAGAAATGGCAACTGACAACAGTAATATTGAAAAATTATTAGATGAAATGAAGAAAAAACAGTCAAATGAGCTGGCAGCACAACTTACTGAGGCACTAGGAAAGGCATTTGTATATGTACCTGCAACGATGCCAAAAGATACAGATCCTGCAATATTAAAGAAGATGATGGAAAATCCCGGTGTTGAATCACCTATACCTGATGGAGCACAGCCACAGCCTTGTGTTCTCCAGAATGACAATGGCTCAAAGTTCTTTCCGGTATTTACATCAGAGGAGGAGATGGAGAAAGGAAAGGGTGTACCTAAGTTCCCTATCACATTAAATCTTCCTTTTAAAGCATGTCTTGATATAATGTCATCAATAGAGGACATTACGGCAGCCGTTATAAACCCTTTTAATCAGAATATTGTTATGAATGTATCAAGAAATACACCCGAAGAACAGAAACCACAGCTTACGGAAGCACAGCTTCATGCCGTTATCAGACAGCAGATGGAGTCAAGAGTATTCCCTCATAAGATACATACAGAGGGTGAGACATATATAGAAGATCTTTGCAAAAGACAGGGCGAATGTATTGTAGAACTTTTTGAAGAACCATATGCAGAAGCAGAAAATTGCCCATATAGTGCAGATGATTATGACTTTATGATATTAAATATCAGTGATACATTAAGGCTTATAAGAATAACAACACCAACAGATAAACAGTATCCGGAAATGGCTATATCAATCTTTATAGCATGGAATCCTGCTGAAAAGAAATCAAGATATTTTGCAATCATAAAAAGCAGAGATGGTGAACCGAATAAACTTTATGAAGTAACTGATGAACAGAAAGTTGAATCTCTTGGGGATGCTCCAGACGAAGGAATGGAACTCCAGAGCATTATTGATATTGCGACTGCAGATTAACAGAACGGCAGGCGGCAATCAGAAATTTGTTTACATTTATCAGTAAAAAGGGTAAGGTATGTTCTCGTGAGATATTCGCTATGGGAACTATAGAAAGGAAAAAAAAACAGAATAAACTATGATTATATATTTGATACGCCATGGCAGACAAAACAGTACGGATTGTAATGTAAATGTGCCATTATCGGCAGAGGGTATAAGACAGGCTGAACTTCTCGGCGAACGCATGAAAAATTATAAGATAGATGCACTTTATTCAAGTGACCTAAAAAGAGCTGTCGAAACTGCACAGGTTGCTTTCAAAGATTGTCCGGAGTTAGCAGATAATATCAAGATACGCCCGGGTATTGCCGAGATAGATTTCGGAAGTCTTACCGGAGTTCATGATTCAGAGGTAAAGCGTTTTTATAAAGAATATTATGAAGAACAGCTTAATGACTTTATGGAGGGAAAGAGCCAGAAAGGAACAGCACTCGATGAGGTAAATGAGTATGTCGGCGAATTTTTTGTTCCAAATGCAGAGATGTGGTATCCTGACGGCGAGAATGGTCCTCAGGTTTTAGAGAGAGTAATGCCGGTTTTGCATGAGTGGATAGACAGCGGAAAACAAAACATTGCTGTAGTTACACATGGTGGAGTTATCAGGATATTATTATGTGCATTGTTTGGTGGTGATTTCGCAAAGCGTCTTATGTTTGGTACATCACTGGAAAATTGTAGTATAACACAGATTCATTTTGACGAGAAAAAGCACGGCTTTTATCTTGACAGATTTAACGATTTTGCTCATTTAGAGAAATATCCTGAGCTTATGAGAAGTACATTTCTTGCACCAAATGGTGATATGTAACAGAGTGTCAGAGCAGAAAAAATCATAAAGAACAGATAAGTATTGTGAAAGATACGGTACATAAAAAATTCCTTGAGTTTCCATTAAAAGAAACTCAAGGAATTTTTTTAATATTTTTAACTTTGGCTACATTATTTGTTATCAAATAAAATCAGCACAAGCTAAGTGATTTATTTATCGTCAAGTTTCTCATATGAACCCTGTTTCATGGCACGAACCTTGAGAGAGAGACCAAAGAGGTTGATAAATCCTTCGGCATCTTTGTGGTTGTAAAGTTCACCTGTTGTAAATGATGCAATAGACTCACTATACATAGAATATGGAGAAGTTGTACCCATTCTGATGATGTTACCCTTGTAAAGTTTAAACTTTACTTCACCTGTGACATATTCCTGTGTAACTTTTACAAACGCTTCTAAAGCTTCACGCAATGGTGTAAACCATTTTCCCTCGTAGACAACATCTGCAAATTTGTTTCCGAGATCTTTCTTTACTGTATATGTATCACGGTCAAGGATGAGTTCCTCAAGCTGCTGATGAGCTTCCATGAGGATTGTGCCGCCCGGAGTCTCATACACACCGCGTGATTTCATACCTACGACACGGTTCTCAACAATGTCAACGATACCGATACCGTGTTTTCCGCCGAGAGTGTTAAGTTCACGGATAATATCAGAAACTTTCATTTCTTTGCCGTTTACTGACTTTGGAACACCCTTTTCAAATGTCATTGTAACGACCTCGCCCTCATCAGGAGCTTTCTCAGGTGTAGTACCAAGCACGAGAAGATGATCGTAGTTTGGTGCATTTGAAGGATCTTCAAGTTCAAGTCCCTCATGGCTGATGTGCCAGAGGTTTCTGTCACGGCTATAGCTGCTGTCTGCAGCAAAAGGAAGGTCGATTCCATGTGCACGGCAGAAGTCAATTTCATCTTCACGGGACTGGAGTTTCCACTTGTCATCTCTCCACGGAGCGATAATCTTTAAGTCAGGGGCAAGTGCTTTGATACCAAGCTCAAAACGAACCTGATCGTTTCCTTTTCCGGTAGCACCGTGGCAGATAGCTGTAGCTCCCTCTTTGCGTGCAATCTCGACAAGTCTCTTTGCGATAAGAGGACGAGCCATAGATGTTCCGAGAAGATATTTGTTTTCATATACTGCATGTGCCTGAACACAAGGAACGATATAATCGTCACAGAACTCATCAATAACATCTTCTATATAAAGTTTTGCAGCACCGCAGACTTTAGCTCTCTCGTCAAGTCCATCAAGTTCGCTTTCCTGTCCGACATCTATACAAACGCAGACAACATCATAACCATAAGTCTCTTTTAACCAGGGGATGATAGCTGTAGTATCAAGACCACCTGAATAGGCAAGAATTACTTTTTCTTTCATAAATCAATTTCCTCCTAGAGTTTATTTTAAATTTCTTACTTTAATGTGGTGTGCAAAGCATCATCACATTTTTGGGCACAACGAAAATCAAATCTTTGATACATAAATTATTCGTTGTACTTGTACATATAAAGTATAATCTCAAAGTATGTACTGTGCAATCACTTTTTACAAAAAAATCAAAAAATGATTAGTAAGTTTTATCAGATTTAATATTATCAGGCAAATAGCAACGCAGATTATGAATATCCACCTGACTAAACATATCCTGATAATCTGATAAAAAACATATCATAAATGATATTCTGTTAATAAATATACATCTGTTTGAATAATTATGCAAGTGAAAATGTAAAGAAAATGATAAAAAACATAACAGTTCAATCTTTCATTTATTACGGTCCGTGTGAATATTTATAAATTAATGTTGCATTTTTATAATTAGGGGAGTATAATACGATAGCAGTTAGATTATATAAGGAAAGGCTGGTAATGATTTATGATCAAAGTTGGTATTATTGGTTCGACAGGATACGCAGGTCAGGAATTAGTTAGGATTCTCCTTCAACATCCTGATGCTGAGATAGTGTGGTATGGTTCGAGATCATATATAGATAAGAAGTACAGTGAAGTTTTTGGAAATATGTTTCAGCTTGTAGATGACAAATGTATGGGCGAGAACATGGATGAGCTTGCAAAGAAAGCAGATGTTATATTTACGGCTACACCGCAGGGGCTTTGTGGTTCACTTGTGAACGAAGAAATATTAAAAAATACAAAGATAATAGACCTTAGTGCTGATTTCAGAATAAAGGATGTCGCTAAATATGAAAAATGGTACGGCATCAAACATCAAAGTCCTGAGTTCATAAAAGAAGCCGTTTACGGACTCTGTGAAGTGAACAGGGAAGATGTTAAAAATGCAAGGCTTATTGCAAATCCGGGATGTTTTCCTACCTGTTCAACATTATCAATATATCCTATGGCAAAAGAGGGACTTATTGATATGAACAGCATCATCATTGATGCAAAGTCAGGAACATCAGGGGCAGGCAGAGGAGCAAAGGTTGCAAACCTTTATTGTGAGGTAAATGAAAGTATCAAGCCTTACGGTGTTGCATCACACAGGCACACACCGGAGATAGAGGATCAGCTCTCATATGCATCAGGTGAAGAGGTTCTCATAAACTTTACACCACACCTTGTGCCTATGAACAGGGGAATACTTGCTACTTCATACGCAGCTCTTAAAAAGAAAATGTCTTATGAGGAAGTAAAGGCTGTCTATGACAAGTATTATAAAGATGAATATTTCGTGAGAGTCCTTGAAAAAGATGTTTATCCTGAGACAAGATGGGTAGAGGGCAGCAACTTTGTAGATGTAAACTTTAAGATAGATGAGAGAACAGGCAGAATAATAATGATGGGTGCTATTGACAATGTTGTCAAAGGTGCCGCAGGACAGGCAGTCCAGAATATGAACATTATGTTCGGGCTTGAAGAAAACACGGGACTTAAGATGGTTCCTATGTTCCCATAATGTGCTCTGGGAATCTTCTGAACAAAGAATTTTGAGAGGGATTTTTGATATACAATGACATTTTCTCGGAAATCCAGCAGAAATAATTCGTTTTGAGAATATACCGGGCGTACATCACAATATCAGGAGGAAAAAAGATGAGCGAAGAAGAAAAGGAAAAATATATGGATCAGATTACGGTAAAAGCTGAGACTCTTATAGAGGCCCTTCCATATATCAGAGATTTTAATAATAAAATAGTAGTAGTAAAATATGGCGGCAGTGCGATGCTCGACAAAAAGCTTGAGGAGAGTGTTATAAAAGATGTTGCTCTCTTGAAGCTTGTAGGTATGCGTCCGATAATCGTTCACGGCGGTGGAAAAGAGATAAGCAAGTGGATAGGCAAAGTCGGAAAAGAGACTGAGTTCATAGAGGGATTCAGAAAGACAGATAGAGAGACTATGGAAGTCGCAGAGATGGTTCTTAACCGCCTTAACAAATATCTTGTTCAGATGGTCGAAAAGATTGGCGTAAAAGCTATCGGTATCTGTGGAAAAGATGGTGGAATGTTAAGGGTTGACAAGAAGATGCCAAACGGAAAAGATATTGGTTTTGTAGGTGATATAAAACATGTGAATACTGAAATTCTTGAGACACTTCTTGATAATGACTATATCCCTATTATTGCTCCTATAGGAATGGATGATGCAGGCGAGACTTATAACATAAATGCAGATGATGCAGCTTGTGCCATAGCAGGTGCAATAAAGGCTGAAAAACTTGCGTTCTTAACAGATGTAGAGGGTGTATGTATGAATCCTGAGGACAGCAGTTCGCTTATCTCGGTCCTTGACCTTAATGAAGCAAATAAACTTATCGAGGCAGGAGTTATCTCCGGCGGTATGCTTCCAAAGGTTACAAATTGCATCAGTGCCGTAAATGCAGGTGTAGGCAGAGTACATATCCTTGATGGAAGACGCGAGCATTGTCTGTTGCTTGAGTTCTTTACAAAGAAAGGTATCGGTACAGCTATCATTGGTGATGACAGCGGCTACTATTCAAATGAGATTGAGCAATAAAATCTGTTTGAATATTTGACAGCAGTTGTCAGGCTATGCAATGGGTGGATTATAAAAAGATTGCAAGCTGATTATAACAAAACAGGAGGTTAATTATGAATTTACAGGAAGCTGACAGGCATTTTATACATACATACAACAGAAGCGTTATTTTTGAAAAAGGCGAAGGAATGTATCTTTTTGACAACGAAGGCAATAAATATCTTGATATGGGTGCAGGTATCGCCGTTTCGGCATTAGGCTACAGTAATGACGAGTATAAACAGGCATTAAAAGACCAGATAGACAAACTTATCCATGTTTCAAACCTTTATTTTACAGAGCCGTCGATTAAGGCTGCCGAGTATCTGTCAAAAGCATCAGGGATGGATAAGGTATTCTTTACAAATTCAGGAACAGAAGCTATAGAGGGTGCGATAAAACTTGCAAGAAAATATGCTTACAACAAAGATAAAAACAGCAAGGGTGAGATAATAGCAATGAATCATTCTTTCCACGGAAGAAGTATGGGTGCACTTTCCGTTACAGGAACAAAACATTACCGTGAGCCTTTTGAGCCGCTTATCGGCGGAGTTTCATTTGCAAATTATAATGACCTTGAAAGCGTTAAGAAACTTGCAACAAAAGATACCTGTGCAGTTATCCTTGAGACACTTCAGGGAGAGGGTGGTATCTACCCTGCAACAGATGAATTTATTCACGGTCTCAGGAAATTCTGTGACGAGAATGATATATTACTTATATTTGATGAAATACAGTGTGGAATGGGAAGAACCGGAAAGATGTTTACATACCAGCATTATGGTGTAAAACCTGACATTATGACATCTGCGAAAGCTCTCGGATGCGGTGTGCCGGTAGGTGCATTTGCAGCGACAAAGGAAGTTGCTGATGCAATGTGTCCCGGAGATCACGGAACCACTTATGGTGGAAATCCTCTTGCAACTGCAGCAGTATGTAAGGTTTTTGAGATATTTGAAAAAGACGGCATACTTAACCATGTAAATGAGATTGCACCTTATCTTAAAGACAAACTTAATGTACTTAAAGATAAGTTTCCTGATAAGATTAAGGATGTGCGTGGAAAAGGTCTTATGATGGGCATGGAACTTTACGGACCGGCTGGGGATGTAGTTTCTGAATTGCTGAAAAAAGGTGTTATCCTTATTTCAGCCGGAACAAACATTATACGATTTGTACCACCTCTTGTTGTAGAAAAAGAGCATATAGATGTTATGTGTGAAAAACTTGAAGAAGTGTTTAGCACTAACGAGTAGTCCTATATGTTTATTGCTAATAGCTGCCTGACTACATAAAGAGACATAGTAATCAAAAAAAGTAAGAAAAATTTAATGATTTTTGTTCATTGTATCTATTGTAATAATGTTACAAATTGTTTAAAATATTGCTAGTGTGTTAAGGTTTTGCTTAGAATAATAAACTAATCAGCACACTGGCATTTTTTTACATAAAAACTTAAAACTCCTTTTGAAATTTTGGAATGTTATTTTTGATTTTGGTATGAACAGATACAATCTTAATATTCAGGAGGAAGTTTATGAAAAACAATAAAAAAATAATTATGATAATATGCGGACTTTTTATTTTAGTGTCAGGATTTGCATATATAAATTCCGATGCCATTGGAAAGTTTGTATATAAAGACGATACGGAGTATAGTTCTTCAGACGATACAAAATATGTTTCTTCAAAAAATACAGGCTGTATTTCTTCATCAGACCGAAAAAGTTATAACAAAATGTCTGGTAAAGATAATCTCAATGATAAAAAAAGTGACAGACAGTCACAGGTTGTCGTGTATATATGTGGTGCAGTAAAGCATCCGGGAGTGTATAAGTTTACAGCAGGAAGCCGTGTAAATGATGCAGTAAATGCGGCATCAGGCTTTAAAAAGGGGGCTGCAAGAACAGCGATAAACCAGGCAAGGGTTTTAGAGGATGGCGAGCAGATAACGATACCGACTTTAAAACAAGTTAAAAGAAAACAGCTTTCAAAGACAACTGACGGAGATAACTTTCAGGATAAAACTACAGATAATGAAAATACTGATAGTTCAGAAAGAGAAAGTCAGGATACTCTTATTAACATAAATACTGCATCGGCCGGCGAACTTACCTCCCTGTCAGGAATAGGTCAAAGCAGAGCAGATGCGATAATAGAATACCGACAGTCAAATGGAAAGTTTCAAAGTATAGAAGATATTATGAAAATACCAGGTATCAAGCAGGGGATTTTCAATAAGATAAAAAATAAAATATCTGTATAATAGATGGAAAGAAGGATGGATATGGCAAAGAAAGTATTGGTAGTAGATGATGAGAAACTCATTGTAAAAGGTATCAGATTCAGTCTTGAACAGGACGGAATGGATGTGGATTGTGCATATGACGGACAGGAGGCAATAGATCTTGCCACAAACAATAAATATGACATTATCCTGCTCGATGTTATGCTGCCAATACATGATGGCTTTGAAGTATGCCAGCACATAAGAGAATTTTCGGATGTCCCAATCATAATGCTTACTGCAAAAGGTGATGACATGGATAAAATACTTGGACTTGAGTACGGTGCTGACGATTATATCACGAAACCTTTCAACATTCTTGAAGTTAAGGCGAGGATAAAAGCAATAATAAGAAGAAGTGCATCAAAAGAGCAGCCGGAAGTTCAAAAGACGTATTCTTACAACGGACTTAGCATTGATCTTGACAGCAGACGAGGTTACATAAATGATGAAGAGGTAAACCTGACGGCAAAAGAATTTGATTTGCTTGAACTTCTCATGCTTCATCCAAACAAAGTTTATAGCCGTGAGGAACTGTTAAACACAGTATGGGGATATGATTATCCGGGTGATGTGCGTACTGTTGATGTTCATATAAGACGTCTCAGGGAAAAAATCGAAGATACACCTAGCAATCCTAAGTATATACATACTAAATGGGGAGTCGGTTATTATTTTCAAAAGTAATGCAATAAAATAAAAATTAAATACGGGGGCTGCAGTGAAAAAGTTATGGTCTGATTTTATATACAATCTGCGTGGGATGAGAACACAGATGTTTTTGATTTTATTATGCGTGGGAACTATACCCATTATTTTTCTTGTCAATTTAATAACAAATGAATATAACTCACAATTAATCTCCCAGCGTACAGACGAATTGCAGTCATACGGAACGGTAATATCAAATCTTGTCACATCATCAGGTTATCTGTCAACTCAGGAATCAAGTGATGTTGAAAATGAGACGGAGGAAATTGCCAATATCTACCAGGGGCGTATTATTATAGTTGACAAAGATTTAAAAGTTATAAGAGATACTTACAATATCGAAAACGGAAAAACCATAGTATCTACAGAGGTTGTAAAGTGTTTTTCAGATGACCAGAACAAGTATATAAACAACCTTGGCGAATATATGCAGCTTACCATGCCGATAGTAGATCCTGTTACAAATGAAACTACGGGAGCAATCATCATAAGCTACTCTACAAAGAATATACAACTTACTTCAAAAGCTGTAACAAGAAAAGTTATCTTTGCAGTCTGTGCAATAGTGCTTGTGATACTGCTTATCTCATTTGTGTATTCAATTTTCCTTACAAAACCGTTGAGTAAACTTACGGATTCTATCAATGAGATATCAAAGGGAAATATGGCTGTCAAACTTGATATGCATGGCTATTCAGAACTTCACAAAATAACTGATTCTTTCAACCAGATGATAGAAGTAATACAAAATCAGGAAAGCTCAAGACAGGAATTTGTATCAAATGTATCACATGAATTAAAGACTCCGCTTGCATCGATGAAGGTTCTGTCTGACTCTCTTCTTTCGCAGGAGGGAATGCCCGAAGAAATATACAGGGAATTTTTAGGTGACATAACGACAGAAATAGAGAGAATGACCCAGATAATCAACGATCTTCTTTCAATGGTTAAGCTGGATCAGAATACCGCAAATATAATTATAAGTAATATCAGCATCAATGATCTGATAGAGCAGCTTCTAAAACGCCTCAGACCTATTGCCGGAAAAAGAAATATTGAGCTTATTTTTGAGAGTTTCAGGCCGGTTATGGCAGATGTGGATGAAGTCAAGCTTTCAATGGCATTAAATAATCTTATTGAAAATGCCATAAAATACAATTACGATGATGGCTGGGTAAAGGTGACATTAAATGCCGACCACAAGTTTTTCTATGTCACGGTGCAGGACTCAGGTGTTGGAATTCCTGAAGATTCACTTGACAGTGTGTTTGAGAGATTTTTCAGGGTAGATAAGGCAAGGTCAAGGGCAACAGGTGGAACAGGACTTGGTCTTGCAATCACAAGGAGTGTAATACTTTTGCACAGAGGTTCTATTAAAGTTTACAGTAAAGAAAAAGAGGGTACTACATTTACCGTAAGGATTCCGTTGAATTATATACAATAAATGATAGTTTTCAGACTATGTTAATATCTTACAGCGAGATTTAGCGGTATTGCAGTCATAAAAAACGATGTATTCTGAGTGTAAGAAATGAAAGGCTGAACTGTTACAGTGTTAGCAAAACTTTAATCGTAAATACAATATATTTTGCTTTTGAAATTTGATTTAAGGAGAAGAAGTATGAATAATATGATTTTATCAAAAAGATTGTCCATATATGCCATGTGCATATGCATATGTACTGTGCTTATTTTTTCTCTGTCATCATGTGGAAAAAAAGAAGCATATAAAGGTTATTATGTTTACGGTCTTGATGCAAACGAAAAGAAAGTCATGTATGAAAAGTGTAATATTTCATCCGAAGATAAAACAGCTAAATCCATAAAAAAATTTATCAGAAAACTACAGCGTGAGCCGGATAATATTAATATGAAAAAAGCCATTCCTGATGATGTTAAAGTTGATAATTTTAATATAAGTCCGTCAGGAGAACTCTCATTATATTTTAATGCTGCGTACGGAAATTATACCGGTGTTTCAGAAATATTAAGAAGAGCTGCTATCGTAAAAACACTTTCGCAGATAAAAGGAATAAAAGGCATACAATTTTATGTTGCAGGACAGCCGATTACCGATTCAAATATGAAGCCGGTAGGTATTATGACAGCAGATTCATTTATTGATAACACAGGCGGTGTAAGTGATTATAAACAGAAAGCGATACTAAATATGTATTTTTCGGATGAAACGGGTAAATCGCTTGTTATCGTACCGGTCAATATAACTTATGATGCAACGATACCACTTGAACAATTAGCAATAGAACAGCTTATAAGCGGGCCATATACTATTGATGGAGTAAACAAAAATAAGGTATTGCCTACAGTTCCAAAAGGAACAGTATTAAATAAGGTTACTGTTAAAGAGAAAACCTGTTATGTGGATTTTTCAAAAGAATTTTTAAATAAACAGGATGATATAACTGATATGGTTGCTATTTATTCCGTCGTAAATACTCTTATAGAACTGCCAAATGTAAATAAAGTACAATTTAGTATTGATGGTGAGCAGGTACTTAAATATAATGAGAGTATGAGTTTCGGAGAACCGTTTGAAAGAAACCTCGACATTGTAAAAGAAAAAAAATAAAAATTATGTTATAAGTAAATAGCAAAGCGGATTGCGAATGTATGTTTAGCAATAAACATGTAAAAACGACAAAACAGGGAGGTGTTTGTTATAAGAAGACCGGCTGTGTGGACTGCCGTTATTCTTATTATAACAATATTAGCTTTTAATATCATTTCACAAAAAAGAATCTATAAAAAACAATATTATCTTGACGATATGTTCAAAAACAAAAGCAGGATAGAAACAATTATTTGCGGAGAGTTTGAGTCTGCAATTTCAAAAGAAAAAACAGTGAGCATAATATTAAAAAATGTAAGACTGAAATTTGATGGCAGGACGACGGAATATAAAGATTTGCCGTCAATCATCATTTATGCCAAAAAGTCGAATGTCAAAGAGAAACTTAAACTCAATCCCGAAAATAAGATAAAGTGCAATGCTTCTCTTATGGAATTAAAAAGTGCAACAAACCCTGGAGAATTTAATATGAAAGCGTATTACCGCGAGAAAAAAATCTTTTACTCTGCAGCTTGCGATATTGATGACATTGTTGTGTTGAACGGAAACTATAATCACCTGAAAAAATTATTGTATAATTTCAGGGACAGACTGAAAAATATCTATGCCGATTGTATGCCTGAGAGAGAAGCCGGAACGGTATCTGCTATGCTTCTTGGTGATAAGAGTATGCTCGACGAAGAGGTAAAAGAGTTATACCGTGAGAACGGGATGTCACATCTTCTCGCAATAAGCGGTGTTAAGACACGAAACTTGGGTATCCCCCTAATCCCTAAAGACCGCATAAACACGGCATTTCTATCAATACATATCGCTAAAATTTACATTCAAAAAGTGTACTTGGACGAGGATATTTTACCTCGTTGTCGTTTCCCTTGTTCAAGGGGGTAATCACAGAAACAATAAAAAATGGCGAAACTATCAATAATTCAGCGAAAGACCAATAAAATAGCGAAAGTATATTATTTGGCGAAAGGAAAGGTATTTATGGCATATAAAGAATATAAAGAATATAGAGATATAAAAGTTTACGAAGCAAGTGGATATCAGTATAGGAGAACACCAAGCATTGTCCTTAAGGGGAAATGGCTGGCAGAACTTGGATTTGATATCGGGGATGAGATAACAGTTAGGTGCGAGGATGGGAGATTGATTATTACAAAAGCAAATGAAATATGGGATGCAGAAGTCTGATGAAGTGCCTTGACCGACTCGTTTAAAGCTGCTAAAATTATTATTAATTATGTGTACTAAGGAAGTGATGAAGTGGCAAGAGGAAAAGTGATTAGTGTTTACCTTATTGATGGCGTAGCTAATGGAAAGATAAAAGCGACAATAACCAATTGGAATGGAATCGCTTATAAAATTCCAAGAGGACTCTTGGATGAATGCAAAGAACTAGAAGCATTTAAGCAAAGCGGAGTTTACTTCCTGTTTGGTAATAGTATGGTATATGTGGGTCAAGCGGAAGTTAGAAAAAATGGGAAGGGTATACATCAAAGGATACTTGACCATGAAAATGATAAATATAAGGACTGTTGGGATGAGGTTGTAATATTTACAAGGAAAGATAATTCGCTTGGACGAACAGATATTTCTTATTTAGAAAATCGTTTTTATAATAAAGCATTGGATGCCGGAAGGTTTCAAGTACAAAATGGAAATGAACCTACCATCGGAACAGTTACGGAAGAAAAAGAAAGTGAATTAGAAGAGTATATAGATCAAGCAGAATTGGTATTAGGTGCATTAGGATATAAAGTTTTTGAACCGAGAACCATTGCAGAGAATGTTGAAGAAGACAATTTAGGAGAAGTGGTTCAAAATACGCAAATTCCTGACTTACCAGAAGGAAATATCGGAGTTGGGGATTTCATATTGCAAGCCATGAGAAATCTAGAGGCATCCGGATACATATTTTCAGATGAGCAGATGCAAGTATTATTGAATCCGGTTGAGTGTAATAAAAAAGAACTGTTTAATTTGCAAAACTCAAATGTAGCATTTTTTAAATTATATAACCCAGATGAAGAAAAGCCACATTATCTTAATGGAATGCAAAGATATTATACACCAAGAAAGGTGATTCTTACATTTGGGAAATATAATGTTTTACTGACAAAAGAATGGTTTGAAAAATATAATCATCGTGAACTATTTACCAAATGGTATGAAGGATTAAAATAGTTTTTGTGACGAGGTGATATGTGTGGATTGTTTGACACCGGAGCAGAGACATAAGAACATGGTTAATATCAAATCAAAAGATACATCGATAGAGGTAATTTTGAGAAAAGCATTGTGGAAGAATGGAATCAGATATAGAAAAAACTATAAAGAACTGCCAGGAACTCCGGATATAGTATTAACAAAATATAAAATCGCAATCTTTTGTGATAGCGAGTTTTTTCATGGAAAGGATTGGGAGGTTTTAAAGCCAAGATTAGAAAAGGGAAAAAATGCGGAATTTTGGATAAAAAAGATTGGAAAAAACAGGGAGCATGATGATGAAGTAAATAAGGCACTTTTATTTAAGGGATGGACAGTCATAAGGTTTTGGGGCAGTGATATAAAGAAAAAAACTGATGAATGTATTAGGGTAATTGAAGAAACTATTTTTGATTTGATGATGGATGACGAATAAATGCAAGACAGTTGGTAAAAGACTGTCTTGCATTTTTTGAGTATATTAATAAATTGAAAGATCAAGAGTATAATTACCTTGAATACATACACGTGCAATATCATCATCAAAATCTTCTAATTTTCGAAGAAGGGGTCTGTCATAAATATTTTTAATGCTTGTTGCGGGATATCCGTTTGAAGTTGAATATTTTCGGGTTAGTCTAGGAGGTAATCCTGGGGTTAAAGCAGTCATTGCAGCAAGTGTATCATACAGGCTTTTGGGCATATATATTGCAACAAAGCCGCGTTGTTTATATTGTTTGACTCTGTCAGGAGACCATTCCGATGGGTCGTCAAATAATCCGTATCCAACAACAGGTGCTGCATTTTGACCTGTTCCACTAACAATCAATCGTTCTTTTGCTTTGTAGCTTTTTACAGAGACAAATAGATTAAAAGGTGATCCCATAATTGCAAAGTCGCCAATCCAATCCCAAGTCTTGGGAAGAGTGTCATATCGGGTTGGAGCACTTGCCTCAAGAGCTATTTTACAGATTAGTTCCGTAACAGCTCCGGTAACCTTGACGTCTTCTTTAAGTCCGGCTGTGACTATATCTGCATGAACTCTATCACGAGCAGCCAATATATCATAGATATGATTATATTGAGTTTGTGCGGATGTACCGAAAAAACCGCTTCTGCGTATGGTTTCATCAAAGATAAGTTGCGACTGAGAGATATCCTTGCGTGTTTTATTTTGCACATCTCTTAAGTCATCTATGAACGACATATCAAATCCTCCTTTTCTGCATAATATTATAATTATAACAGTTTTAATGATGAATGTATATAATTTTGGCCATTTTGACTTAAAATTTTGATTTTAACTGTTCCAATTTTGAATGAAATGTGATAAAATGAGGACAGATTGACCTATAAAAGAGACAAAGGAGATATTAAGATGAATACGTCCGAAGCAATAAAGGCAAAAAGAAAGAAATTAGGACTCACGCAGAAAGATTTTGCCGATGCACTTGGAATGGGAAGAAACGGAGACAGAACATTGCGCAGATGGGAAAATGGAGAATCTGCTCCGTCTGCATTAGTATACAAAACAATTTTGCAATTTGCGGAAAAAACACCGTTTGAAGCAAATGATGAAAAAGCGGAATTCAGATTTATAGATCTGTTTGCCGGAATAGGGGGAATAAGGATTCCGTTTCAGGAGTTAGGAGGAAAATGTGTATTTACGTCTGAGTGGGATAAGTTTGCACAAAAGACATATAGGGTAAATTTTGGTGAAGAACCAGATGGAGATATAACCCAAATAGACGAAAAAAAAATACCTGATTTTGATATTTTACTTGGCGGGTTCCCATGTCAGCCTTTTTCACAAGCGGGATTGAAAAAAGGGTTTTCTGATACTAGAGGGACTTTATTTTTTGAGATTGAACGAATCCTAAAGGAAAAAAGACCAAAGGCCTTTTTGTTGGAAAATGTAAAACAGTTAAAAGGACATGATAAGGGGCGAACATTAAAAGTAATAATTGAACATTTGAATGCACTAAATTACTACGTTAATTACGAGGTACTTCGTGCAGGAGATTTCGGTGTCCCGCAGAATAGAGAAAGAATTTATATAGTTGGTCTAAATAAAGAATACTATAATATTTCCGATGATTATGAATTTAAATTTCCGACTCCTACTTATGAAAAAACTAGATTAGGTGATATTCTAGAACATGACGTTGATGAAAAATATACTATAAGCGATGCATTATGGGAGGGGCATCAGCGAAGAAAAAAAGAACACAAGAAAAAAGGAAATGGATTTGGTTATTCATTATTCAATGAAGAATCTGAATATACAAATACTATTAGTGCTCGTTACTACAAGGACGGAAGTGAAATTTTAATTGACCAAGGACCAGATAAAAATCCGAGAAAACTTACTCCGAGAGAATGTGCACGGTTACAAGGTTTTCCTGAAAAATTTATTATAACAGTTTCGGATACTCAAGCATATAAGCAATTCGGGAATTCTGTTGCTGTTCCGGTTATTCGTGCAGTAGCAAAACGAATCAGAGAAGAGATGTTGTCTTTACCAGTAAAGGAGTGATTTGACGAATGAATGATAACAATATGGTATTGCAAGATTTAGGTGAACTTGTGGAAAAAACTAAAAGTGCGGTTCAAACTGAATTTAGTTATGAGGATGTTAGTCTGAGTAAGGGGTTTAGAGATGCTTTTGCAAAAAATATATCTGCTGGAGGCAACACGATAGAGTATTTAAAAAACACGGCTATTATTACAACTTCAGCAGGATTGAAAGTATACTTACCAAATCAATGGTTTGTTCTTGCAACATATCCAGTCGAGTTGATAAAAGAAATTATAAAATACAGAAATTACACTGAAAAAGTAATTGATGATAATGAAAGTGTTTTTTTAGGAAGCAACGGAAAGATTCTCGAAAAGAAAGAAATATATAAAAATTTAAAAAGCCCAGACGGCATAGATTTTTCTGGAAAATTCAAACAAATCATGAAAGATTATCTGCTAAGTTTAGGTCAGCAAGAAGATATTGCTAATCGGAATTGTGAATTGTTATATAAATTCGTATCAAATGACAAATGGTGGTTAGGCGGTAAGGGAATCGAAAGAACAAATGATTTCTATGTATCACCTATATTGAGCGTATTAAATCTTGTTAATGCCAGTCAGTCATACGTGGCAACAATTACCTATGCATATGTAAATGATGGAGATTTATATGCGGAATTAGCTACAATTACAGAGGCAGATAGAGAATACAGTGAAGCATCTATGCCAATAGTATTTAATACGAAGATTGATGAGAGACTTAAAAAGCAGTATGAGCGAAACCGTATTTTATTTGGTGCTCCTGGTACAGGAAAAAGTTTTGAATTGAAGAAAGACAGCAAGGAAATTATGGATGGAACAACAGGGTACTATGAGCGCATTACATTCCATCCAGATTATTCATATTCACAGTTTGTAGGTACATATAAACCTGTCATGGGTGATAATGATGACATACGATATGATTTTGTGCCGGGACCTTTTATGCGTGTATATGCAGAGGCGCTTAAGAATGCGAGAACAGACAATCCACAACCATATTTGCTGCTTATCGAGGAGATAAATAGAGCAAAGGTAGCAGCAGTATTCGGCGATGTTTTTCAATTGCTTGACAGAGATGACGATGGCATCAGCGAATATGAAATACAGGCTTCAGAAGATATACAAAAGTATCTGGCAAAACCTGAAGTACTTGGTGGAAACCCAGCGGATTATAAAAGAATCCGTATTCCAAACAATATGTTTATATGGGCAACAATGAATAGTGCAGATCAGGGAGTATTTCCAATGGATACCGCATTCAAGAGAAGATGGAATTTTGAATATCTCGGTATTAACAAGAATGAGGAGAAAATTTCCGGCACGGGAAAAATTAAAATTGCGGGCAGAGAAGAACCGATAGAATGGAATCGACTCAGAAAAGCAATCAATAATAAGATGTCGTCTGATAAATTCAAGGTAAACGAAGACAAACTAATGGGACCGTTTTTCCTGTCAACAAAGCTCATTGCATCAGATGAGACTGGTATGATTATTGATACTGCAAAATTTATAGAAGCATTTAAGAGCAAGGTAATTATGTATTTATATGAGGATGCAGTGAAACAGGGAAAGCACAAGTTTTTTGACGGTTGTGACAGCAGTAAATATTCATCCGTATGCGATGCCTTTGATGAAAAGGGAATGGGAATTTTTGGCGAGGACTTTGAAAACGATTATTATGATAAATAAAGGAATGATGTGTAATGAGGGTTGTTTCAAAATATGTCAGGGAACAAAAAAGATATACTAAAAATGACCTTAAGAATAAATTCTCATTTGATGAAGAAGGAGTAGAGAGATTTATAAAAAACCTTAAGGCATACGGGGTACTGAAAAGCGTAAAAAATAGTGATGAGCAGCTTAATATGTCAGACCTAGTTGAAGATGATGTGGAAATCACAGATGAAACTGCAGAAAGTGGTGACTGCCTGTATGTGTTCACATATGTAGGGATTATCACTTGTGGAAGCCGTGTCGTCAAAGTATATCCAAAGTACCTTCTTTCAAAAAAGGATGAGGGTGTATTGGATGAGATGAAGCAGGTAGTTAAGGTCTTAGAACGATACAGCCGTTCGGAAGAGCAGATAATAAATATCTTTAATGGGGATGGGGATAACCGTAGTTTTAATATTCTTGCGGTTATACTGTTTCTTATTAACGATTATTATGAGTATGGCATTTATACAAATAGTGAGGATATCATCGAGATAAATGGTGAGGGAGAAATACTCTGGGGCAAGACCATTGATGAGAGTTTTGCATTAATTGAGAACAATAAACCTTATTACATGGAACTTTATACACAAAAATCTGTTGAGGATGATATGGATTATTTCAAACGGCTACATGAGTGTGTTCTGACAGAATGCTCTAAGCAGTTGGAGGATGCACAGTTAAATCCTTTGTTTGATTTTGACAGTATAAAATTATCAGAGGAGTCTTTGGATGATTTTGGGGATAGGGACTATGTTCTTGAAAGAATTATGAAAGAACTGAATCTTCAATTCAATACTCACAGGCAGATTCTTCTCAAAACATTATATGCGTATATATCCCAAAACAGAAAAATGCTTGATGAAAATGATGGCATAAGTATGTTTGGTACTACTGCATATCACGCAGTATGGGAAAAAGCCTGTGCGGAGGTGTTTGATAACAAACTCAATACTTCTCTTGGAAAACTGGAGATGTCTGTGCCGCTTGCCGAGAAATATCAGGGAAAAACAGAGCGAAAGCAAAAACTAATAGATATTATTGAAAAACCGATATGGCAGGGAGAAGATACAGAAGCAAAGGCAGCAGATACGCTGATTCCCGATTTGATTAGTATTCCGTGTATAGATGGCAAAGACTGGTTTATTATATTTGATGCAAAATATTATAACCTACAGTTAGAAAAAGGGAAGTCACTGCGTGGAAATCCGGGAGTAGGAGATGTTACGAAACAGTATTTGTATCAATTAGCATATCAGGATTTCATTAAGATACATCATATAACTGAGGTAAGAAACTGTTTTCTGATGCCGACAGAGAGTGAAAAGATTGTGCCAAAGGGCTTAGCAAAAATGCAGATGCTGGAATCACTTGGATTGAAAAACATACAAATTAGATTGATTCCGGCAACAGAGTTATATGAGTATTATTTATCAGAAAAAAAGATGGACATTTCTCAGTTAAAGTTATAGGGGAGTGATATGGTTGAAAAATGCAGGATTAGATGAGAAAACCTATGAAAACCTAAAAAAGATACAGGAAAAAATGTCAGGTTATTCTATTCCACAGATTGATTTCAGTAAAATGGAGAAAAGACTTACAGAGCTAAAGAAACTTGTACCATGTGACTTAATGACATTGCAAGAAAGACTTATAACAAATTCTAATTTATTCTTAATGACAGATAAATTTAGAGAATATGTAAAGGTTGTACGAGAGACAGAAGGAATTACAGAAGAGGAATTTGAACAAAAGTTTTCAAAAGAAATAGAGCGAAGCCGTAAATTAGGGAGAAACGGCTGGATTCCATCAGAACATGGAAAACCAAAGCATATTGCGGAATGGAGTGAATATATTCTTGATTCTCCAGAGAAAATAATGGAGTTCTTTGAAAAAGATGATGAAAAAGTCATAAAAAAAATAAAGAATATACTTAGTCGAGTTTACATTCAAAAACCGTATATTACCTATTACCAGAATGGTATAAAGGCATTTGATAATAAAGAGTATATGACAGCGGCACTGTACCTTACAATTTTATTTGAAATAAGGATTTCTAATCTAGTGGAATTTCCTAAAAAGAATGCAAAAAATCAGAGACTTAGATATCAAGATAAATATTCAAGTTACGGATATTCGATACAGAAGAACAAGGATTATGAGAATGCGACAGGCTTTATAGAAAAAAGATTTTATATTCTTAATTTTTATCCAGCTCTTGAGGAGTATACCAACAGGTTGTTTTGCTTTGGTAATCTTCCGTTAGATATGGAACAAGAGTCTGAACCAGAACCTGATTATTTGGATAGGACATGGCTTTTACATGGAAGATGCTGTAGGGAAACAACAAGGGTTGATTGTGTCCAGTTGTTAAATGCATTGGATGTCTGCGAGTTTATTTTCAGTAAATTTAAAGATTCCCTATCTGAGGACATTTCAGACAAAACTGTGATAAATACTGAAACATAAATTTTTCTACTGCGGAAAGGAGAAAGTTAGATGGATTGGAACTTGTTCTGGACAGCTTTTGGTGCGATAGGAGCCACATTAGGTGCAACAGCAACAACGGCAGCCGTTATTGTGGCATTATGGCAGACAAAGTACAGTCAGAAGAAAAAACTGAGTTTGGAGTTTACTGATAATTTTCAATTGTACAATCCAAACACAGGAGCATCTTTAAAATTTGTTGGTCTGAGTGTTACAAATGTTGGAAACCGCAAAGTGATTATTCAGACATGGGGAGTGCATTTGAATGAGGGCAGTGCCATTGTAATGCCTCCGCCTGATGTGAAAGGAATGGAAAAATTAGCATATACGAAACTTCCACAGGTATTAGATGTCGAAGAATCAATTGATCTGCAGTGGCAGATAGAACGTTTTCAAACATTTTTGGAATCAAACAAAGATAATATTTGCAAGAATAAGCCGCTTGTATTTTTCGTAAAAGATAGCACAGGCAAACAGTATACAGTAAAAACAAAGAAAAATGCTTCGTTTTACTTCAAATAGCAGTTACTATTGACAAGTAGAACAAATGTTCGTATAATGTAAACATCGCTACAGTAGGATTTATATCGCAGAGAATACATAGAGGTTGGTTCTCTTTCCCTTTATCAGCCGAATGATAGGAGGCGATGGTTACATGACATTTGAAATTGATTCGACAGTGTATATTGTCGAAAGTAACCGGATAGTCCGTGAAGCAACAGTAGTAAAGCGGAGTGGAGATTTTTATATTATCCGGTTTGGAACAGACGGAGGTATTCAGGTCAGAGGCAGCAGACTTTTTGCAAGCGAAGAAGATGCACAAGCATCCATTCACAAAGAAAAAAATAATAAAACGGTACATCGTTCACCGTATGATTATTATCACTAGAGTGACAGAAGGGGATAATACAAAAAATATGTTGACATTCCCCTTCATTTTTTATATACTGATATTAGCAAGTTAGCGAACAAGCAAGCGTGCTAAAAGATTAACACCTACTAAATGTAAAAGATTAAATGAAAAGTAGAATAGTTAAATAAGAGAAAAGGTGAGAATTATGATGTATGCGAATTTTGGAGAATTTATAAGTAAGAAGAGAGTTGAACAAAAACTCACATTGAGAAAGATGGCAGATTTACTTGGCGTATCAGCCCCTTTTTTAACAGATGTGGAAAAAGACAGACGCAACCCCTTCGATATGGAAAAACTCACACAACTTGCAAAAATACTCAATTTGTCTAAAGAAGAAAACGAGCAGATGCTTGACTTGGCCGGAAAAAAGAGAAATGCAGTGGCACCGGACCTTCCAGAGTATATTATGGAGAGGGACTATGTTAGTGCAGCACTCAGGACGGCTAGGGATCTGGATGCAGGAGAAGAAGAATGGAACCAGTTTGTGGAGGAACTGAGAAAGCGAAAGGGGTAAGAACCTATATATGTATAGAGCCGAAATTAAAAGAAAGAAATCTGGGGCGCCAGTCTTAAGCAAAAAAGAGATTGATATGATAGGAGAAAATATTGTCGGTGATTTTATGCCGGAAGCATTGAAATCACCACAAGAGATAGATATTGACCTGCTGGTACAGGATTATCTGGGAATGGAACAGGACTTTCAATACCTGTCTCATTGTGGTGTCTATCTGGGAATGACAGTATTTAATGATACGGATAAAGTACCTGTGTATGATCCTTCAACGAATCGTGCTGAATACATAAGTGCAAAAGCACATACGGTTATCATAGACAGAACTCTTTTGGAAAATAATCAGGAACACAGATATCGATTTACGATGGGACATGAAGCAGGACATGAGTTCCTGCATAAGGAGTATTTTGCTTATGACCCAGACCAGCTTACTATATGGGATTTAAATGGGATGTCGCATCCGGCAATGGTGCAATGCAGGGTTGATACAAAGAAACTTGACTGTGCGCAGAATACAACTTGGACAGACAGGGACTGGATGGAATGGCAGGCTAATGCGTTATCATCTGCAATGCTCATGCCAGCATCAATGGTGAGGATGGTTGCGGATAATTATGTCCGGACTGATCTTGAGCATGATTTTTACTATTATGCTCTTGCAGACAAGGTGGCATCTGTATTTAATGTTTCATTTGAAGCAGCAGGATACAGACTTAAAAATCTCGGATATATACCAAGAGAATTTGTTTTAAGCACGGATGTTTTAAATGCTATCTATTGCGGATTTGTGTGTAATTATTAACAGGCTTAGAAAGTATGCGGATTACGCAGTCCGCATATTTTTTTACCCGAAGCGTTAGCAAGTTAGCGAACAACCGAACTAATACGGCTCAATATGAAAAATTTGTCAGAAACGGTATATAATTCCTGAAACATGAATATTATAAAATTATAAGATATTTTGTCGAATGGTGGAGGTGATTGTCGATGGAAATCATACATAGATGCACAAGGAAATGCCCTTATAACAAGCATTGCTTTGTATGTAAAACAAAAGAACCAGTGAAAGCCAGTATTACTGTGCTTCATAAATGCAAGGTTACAAAGGAAGAAATACCAATAGAGATTGGCGGTTATGATCAGTCAAAGCAGTAATAAAAAATATAATATGGACGAGCTTGTAAAAACAGCCACTAAGATGTGCTGATATTACAGTTTCTTTTCAACAGAAATGTATGTGGAGAACACTGTCAAAATCAGAGATCTTAGTGGCTGTTTTTTATTCTGCTTTGAATGTGCAAAACCATATTATTTTCACCAGATGATTTCAGAAAAATCTTTGATAAATAGATTTTTACAGAACTGATAACAGATTTATAAGCATCTGAATATCAGCTGACAGGATATCTCTGTAAAAAGAAGATAAAAAATATCTTTCATAATTAATATAGGAAATTTTTATTCGTGTTTGCAAAAAGCAGAAAAGTGTCAGATGAAAAAGCGAATAAAGAAATAGGAAAAAAATTAGAGAAATATTTCAAATCGGAAATTAGTCTTCCTATTTGAAATTTATATTCATATCAGACGAGGACGAAAGGAGGTGAAAAGCCGTGAGTGCAAATGAGCGAAGAGCAGAGATTATGCGAATTATGGTCGCACGAAGACAGGAAAATATGCAGGTCTTGGCAGCAGAGCTTGGTGTTACGGATAGAACTATCCGAAATGACATTCTTATACTCACGGCTGAGTATCCTCTGGAAACGACTAGAGGTAACGGAGGCGGCGTCCGTATCGCTGACTGGTATCACCCACATAAAAATATTCTGTCCAAAGATCAGATGACTGTTTTGGAACAGTTGATGGACAAGGCAGATGATGAACAGAAAAAGGTGATTGACCAGATGCTCCGTGAATACGGCTCTAACAAATACAGTCCTGCAGTCTAGGACAAGCAGATGACGGTCTGCTGTCCATGAACAATATTGACGAGAACCCCACGGCCATGAGAGCCGAATGTAGAAAGGAAGAATTTATTATGATTAAAAAAGTATTTATCTGCAGTCCTTATCGGGGCAATATCGAGGAGAACAAAAAGAAGGCGGTAACCTATGCAAGGATTACTGTTATGTCAGGGGATATTCCGATTGTCCCACATCTCTATTTTCCAGCATTCCTTGATGAAAAAATTCCAAATGAAAGAATGACAGGCATCGCAATGGGTCTTGAACTCATGGATATGTGCGATGAGGTATATGTATTCGGATTTGATATTACCGAAGGAATGAAGTTTGAACTTGACCATGCAAAAGAAACACGCAAGCCAGTCAGACTTTACGATGAGGACTTTAATCCCGTGAATATCAAGACCATTCCCGTAGATGAAAGGGCGGATGCCAGATACAGAAGCACTATCAGAAATCTGAGAGTGCTGAAATAGGAGGTCCGCCATGTCAGGAATAGTAAATGTCTGCTACGGACTTTATCAAGGGGACAGGCTTACAGTCATCTCCCAAAAAGGAAGAAAAATAGCAACAGTTGTAAAAGAATATCCGTACCACATTCTGATGGATTTTGGCGGATATCAGAGAAGCGTAAATAAGTCAGATATTTATACTGGCGATGTGAAAATTGAAAGGAGACAGCGATGAGCGAAGGATTATTACAGATGGCAGAAGGATATGAACAGATTGCAGCCGGAATCAGAAAGATGGTTGCTGCACAGGAAAAAGCACCTGAGAAAGAAGCAAAGCCTGTAAAGAAGGCAGAAAAGAAGAAAGAGAGCGTGCCGGATACACCAAATGAAGAAACACAGGTTGATTTAAAGACAGTCCGTGCATTCCTCACTGAAAGATCCAGAAAAGGAAAGACATCTGAAATCAAGCATCTAATCGAGCAGCTTGGATATGAAAAACTGTCGGATGTACCGCCCGAGAAACTGCCGGAACTCTATGAGAAAGCGCAGGTGCTTTAATGGGGGCGCACGCAAGATTCTCCCCATCTTCCGGAAAAAGATATTTGAACTGCCCTCCATCACTTCTTCTGGAGGAGCAGTTCCCGGATGAGCAGTCACCCTATGCATCAGAGGGTTCTGCAGGTCACACAATGGCGGAGCATCTGATTAATAAGTATCTGAAGAAGAGAACCAAGCGTCCGGTATCAGATTATTATTCGGACGAGCTTATGGAAGCAGTGGAAAGTTATGTTGAATATGTCATCAGCCAGATAGAACAGGCAAGAGCCGACTGTGACACACCGTTTTTCGGAGTAGAGCAGAAAGTCAGTCTGGCAGAGCGCGTGGAGGACTGTTTTGGAACGGCTGACATGGTTATTGCAGATTACCATAAGATTCACATTATTGACCTGAAACTTGGCAAGGGCGTGATGGTTGATGCAGAAAGCAATGTCCAGCTTATGATCTACGGACTGGGAGTCCTTGATATGCTTGGCTTTTTATATGACATCGATACCGTGGAACTTACCATTGTCCAGCCAAGAATCGAGCATTTTTCTACATGGGAGATATCGGCAGAAGACCTTTTTTCATGGGGAAAAGATGTATTCGAGCCGGGAGCAGCAAGGGCACTTGCCGGAGAGGGAGAGTTCAAAGCCGGAGACCACTGCAGATTCTGCAAGGCAAGATTTACCTGTCGTGCAAGGGCAGAGGAATATCTGAAACTTGCCCAGATGGAATTTAAGAATCCTGACCTTATGTCAGATGATGAGGTCGCAGAGGTGCTGTCCAAAGCGGATGCCCTCAAGAAATGGGCAGAGGAAGTTTATACCTATGCCCAGAATGAAGCAGTCACAAATCATAAGGAATGGCCGGGATTCAAACTGGTGCTTGGCAGGAGCAACCGTAAATATACGGATGAAACGGATGTCGCAGAGGCAGCCAAGAAAGCCGGATATACGGACATCTATAAACAGAGCCTTATCGGTATCACCGAGATGGAGAGACTGATGGGCAAGAAGAAATTTAATGAAATTCTGGGAGCCTTTGTGTATAAGCCGGATGGCAAGGTCACACTGGTGCCGGATTCAGATAAAAGAGAACCATATAAAACAGCAACCGCTGAGGCGGATTTTAAGGAGGAAACACTATGAGCAACACAAATCCAACAAAAGTAATCGTTCCATGCAGACTGAGCTATGCACACCTTTGGAAGCCGGATTCCATCAACGGAAGTGAACCGAAGTATTCCGTATCCTGCATTATAGACAAGGATAATACGGATGTTATTGCCAAGATTAAAAAGGCAATCGAGGTAGCAAAGGAAGAAGGTAAAGGCAAGTGGGGCGGCAAGATTCCGGCAAATTTAAAGACACCCCTTCGTGACGGTGATATCGACAGACCGGAGGATGAGGCATACGCAGACAGTATGTTTTTAAATGCCAATTCCAAACAGGCACCGCAGATTGTCGACAGACAGGTGCAGCCTATCCTTGACCAGAGTGAAGTGTATTCCGGCTGCTACGGAAATGTGTCCGTTACATTTTATGCCTACAATTCAAACGGCAATAAGGGTATCGCAGCAGGTCTCGGTAATGTGCAGAAATTAAGGGACGGAGAACCGCTTGGTTCCAGAACCAGTGCAAGTGATGACTTTGAAGCCGTGGATGGTGAGGATGATTTCCTTGCATAGAAAACACACAGATTTATTTACAGGGGGCGGAAGCATGGCTTCCGCTTCCCATATATGAAAGGATGGAACAATGTCAGATATAAGAAAAGAACTTGAGGATATAAAAGAATATATTCCGGTCAATACATATAAGACCATTATCGGTCAGATAAAAGCCGGACATGAGGATGCTGCAAGAGTCGGTATCGAAAGAATAAAGATAAAGGCAGGTGTTGGCAGATGCCCGGAGATGAAATAAAGGCGGTCCGTAAAAAGGCTGGTATAACACAGATTGAACTGGCAGAACGGCTCGGGGCGTCCAAAGGGACAGTGGCAATGTGGGAGTTAAACCAAAGAAGCCCGTCTTTGAAGATGCTGCGGAAAATCTGCGTAGTACTTGGAACAACACCTGACAGCATATTGGGATTCTGCGATTCCAAGAAAGGAGCAGAGAATGGAAACACTGGCAATTGATATAGAAACATATTCCGATGTGTCCCTGCCGGACTGCGGGGTACACAGATATACCGCATCCGACCAGTTTGAGATACTTCTGTTTGCATACAGCGTGGATGATGGAAATACACAGATTGTTGACCTCGCATCCGGGGAGAAACTGCCGGCCGATGTCATGGATGCACTTGTGGATGATTCCGTGATAAAGACCGCTTATAATGCCGTGTTCGAGCGAACCTGTATTAATAAATACTTTGGTCTTTCCCTAAAGCCGGAAGCGTGGAGATGCACGCTCATTCAGGCATCCATGCTGTCCCTGCCATTATCCCTAGAGGGAGTCGGGGCAGCACTCCATCTTGACAAGCAGAAGATGGGAGAGGGCAAAGACCTGATCCGTTATTTTTGCATGCCATGTAAGGCAACAAAATCAAATGGCGGTAGAAAAAGGAATCTTCCGGCAGACGCACCGGATAAATGGGAATTGTTTAAGACCTACTGCATCCGTGATGTGGATGTGGAAAAACAGATAAGACAGAAACTGTTGAAGTTCCCGATACCCGACAGGGAACAGGAACTGTACTGTATGGATCAGAGGATAAATGACCGTGGAATTATGGTGGATACGGAGCTTGCAGAAAATGCCATAGCCTGTGACCTTTTGTATAAAGAGTCAGCAACAAAAAGAGCCTACGAACTATCCGGTCTTGAAAATCCAAACAGCGTATCACAGCTAAAGGGATGGCTTGCGGATAAGGGGATAGAGATTGATTCCCTTGCAAAAAAGACCGTAGAGGAATTGGTGGATAAGACGGACGGGGATGTAAAAAAGATGCTGAAACTCCGGCTTGCCATGTCAAAAACATCCGTAAAAAAATATGAAGCAATGGAACGCTCCGTATGCCCTGACGGAAGGGTGCATGGACTTCTGCAGTTTTATGGTGCGAACAGAACCGGACGGTGGGCCGGCAGACTGGTGCAGATACATAATCTTCCGCAGAACCACATGGATGACCTTGAACTTGCCCGTTCCCTTGTAAAGGAAGGCAGATATGACCTGATAGAACTTTTCTATGATTCCACACCTGAGGTGCTGTCGGAACTTATCCGTACCGCATTTGTTGCAAAGCCGGGATGCAGATTTATTGTATCGGACTTTTCCGCTATTGAAGCAAGGGTGATGGGCTATCTTGCCGGGGAAGGATGGGTAATGGAAGAGTTCATGGGTGCCGGAAAGATATATGAGCAGACGGCATCCAAGATGTTTCATATCCCAATCGAAGAGATTACCAAAGGAAGTCCGTACCGTGCAAGGGGGAAAGTGGCATCGCTTGCCTGTCAGTATGGCGGAGCGGAAGGTGCGCTTATCAGTATGGGCGCATTAAATTTTGTGGAAGAGGATGAACTGAAAGGTCTGGTGCAGTCATGGCGGACAGCAAACCCGCACATCGTAAATTACTGGTATGAGATTGACGGTGCGGTAAAGGCTGCCGTGAAGGAACGGAAGATGACCACGGTCGGAAGGGTGACGGTATATTACCAGTCCGGGATGTTAAAGATCGCACTGCCGTCAGGAAGGGTGCTGTCATATGTAAGACCGAGGATGACCGTGAACCGTTTCGGCTCGGAAAGCGTCAGCTATGAAGGTGTCGGTACGAACCGCAAATGGACAAGGATAGAATCCTACGGTGCAAAATTCTGTGAAAATATCGTCCAGGCAACCGCAAGGGATGTGCTGGCAGAAGCAATGCTCAGGCTGGAAAAGAAAGGTTTTGACATCGTATGCCACATCCATGATGAAGTGGTGCTTGAAGTGCCGGAAGGAACATCCTCGGTGGAAGAAGTAAATGAGATCATGGCGGTATGCCCTGACTGGTGTGAGGGGCTTCCGCTTAAGGCAGCAGGATTTGAAAGTCCGTTTTACAAGAAAGATTAGGAGGTGCTGCATGGGAGGACGCAATACCGAAGGTTATCCTGACCCGACTGCAAATACTGCGGTCGGAAGGGTAATGAAGGAAGAAAAGAAGAAAAAGAAGGAGGCAGGAAAAGATGTTCGTATCAATCGGAAACTCAAGAATGGACAAAAAATTTAACTGCACGGATATGACATATGAGGATTTTGTCAGCCGTCTGTCCAAGACAAAATATACTGCAGAAACAATGGAGCAGTACAGGAAGATGCCGAAGGGACAGCAGGACAATATCAAGGATGTCGGAGGCTTTGTTCTTGGAAAGCTGAAGGGCGGACGGAGGAAGAAAGAATGCGTGATATCAAGATCAGCAATCACGCTTGACATGGATTACGGGACACAGGGCATCATTGATGAACTGGAAATGTTCTTTGACATGAAGATGGTGGTGTATTCCACCCATAAGCATACACCGGAAAAGCCGAGACTGCGTATCATCATATTCCTGACAAGGGATGTGACTCCTGATGAATATGGTGCGGTCAGCCGTATGCTTGCATCGGATATAGGCATTGAACTTTTTGATGATTCCACCTATGAACCTTCCAGACTCATGTACTGGCCGAGCACTTCAAGTAACGGGGAGTATGTGTTTCAGGAGATCGATGGGGCAGAAGTGGATCCGGATGAAGTGCTGGCACGTTATAAGGACTGGCATGATGTATCCGCATGGCCGGTAAGCAACCGTCAGGCATCCGTGGTACAGAGGGATATAAAGAAACAGGCAGATCCGCTTTCCAAGGACGGACTGATTGGGGCATTCAACCGGACATACACGGTGACACAGGCTATCGATAAGTTCATCCCGGATGTGTACAGGCATTCGAGGGCAATCCCCGGAAGATATGATTATATCCCGGCAGACTCGGCAGCCGGAGTTGTTGTATATGATGACCTGTTCGTATACAGCCACCATGCGACAGACCCGTGCTGCGGAAAGCTGATGAATGCGTTTGATGTGGTAAGGCTTCATAAATTCGGTGACAAGGATGCAAGGGCAGCCGAAGGGACAGAACCCGGAAAACTCCCGTCCTTTAAAGCCATGCAGGATTTTGTATCTGCAGATGAAGAAGTAAAGAACACTCTTGCAAAAGAAAGACAGGAGCTGGCAGTACAGGAATTTTCCGCAGAGCCGGATGAGGACTGGCAGAATAAACTAGCACTCGACCGCAGGGGAAACATCAAGGATACACTGCAGAACATCGCACTGATCATCCGCAATGATGAGAATTTCAAAAATATCGTATACAACGAGTTCAAGGATACCATTGATGTCATCGGTCCGCTTCCTTGGACACAGGTAAAGCCCGGATGGAATGACTCCGACCTTGCGAATGCAAAAGTGTATTTCGAGAGGGTGTACGGGATCTGGTCACCGACCAAGTTTAAGGATGCACTGCTTGCAGTAGTGTCATCCGACAGGCTTTATCATCCGATCAAGGATTATTTTGCCACACTTAACTGGGACGGACAGGAGCGTATCGACACACTGCTCATCGACTACTTTGGTGCAGAAGATACACCTTACACGAGGGCGGTCATCCGTAAAACACTGGTGGCTGCAGTAGCACGTATTTATAAGCCGGGAGTGAAGTTTGACTCCATCCTCGTGCTGAACGGTCCGCAGGGAATGGGAAAATCAACCTTCTTTTCCATACTCGGAAAGCAGTGGTTTTCGGATTCCTTATCCATTTCGGATATGAGGGATAAGACTGCTGCCGAGAAGCTGCTCGGCAACTGGATCCTCGAAATCAGTGAGATGAACGGTATCCGCAAGACCGAGGTCGAGGTAGTGAAGTCCTTTGTCACCCGTCAGGATGATAAGTTCCGTCAGGCATACGGTGTAAATGTGGAGTCCCACCCAAGAAAATGCATCATTGTGGGAAGCACCAACTCTGAAGGCGGATTCTTACGTGACGTGACCGGAAACAGAAGATTCTGGCCAGTGCATGTGCCGGGAACGGGAAAACACCATCCGTGGCAGCTTGACTGTGTCGACCAGATCTGGGCGGAGGCAATCCATCTGTATAACAAAGGCGAGGAGCTGTTCTTAAAAGGTGCGGAGGCAGAAGAAGCCTATAAGATGCAGCAGGAGGCAATGGAGTCGGATGACCGTGAGGGCATCGTGCAGGATTATCTTGACAGGCTTCTGCCGGATAACTGGGCATCAATGGACATCTACCAGAGAAGGGCATTCCTCGGAGGCGGTGAGTTTGAAACCGTAGGTGTAAAGGGAACGGTCGTGCGTGAGCGTGTCTGCATCATGGAAATATGGGTGGAGTGCTTCGGTAAGGAACGCCAGAACTTAAAGAAGGCGGATTCCTATGAGATCGAAGGCATCTTAAACAAGATCGGGGGATGGAAGAAGTATGATTACAACACCACCGGAAAGACCAAAGTCCCCCTTTACGGAGTGCAGAAGACTTTTGTGAGAATGGATGAGAAACCAGAGGAAACCCGTTAGGCGGTTTCCGAGGTTTCCCAAATGCAGATGGGCAACGGTAGTCGGAAACCGTGCTGACACCTTGGAAAATAAGGGGTTGCGGTTCTTAGTTTCCCAGTTTCCCATTAAATCCAGTTGAGAATTAAAAATAAAGATAAAAAGAGCAATTCATGTATATATGCGCGTATAGGAGTTAAAGGCATATGGCAACCGCAATCGGCAAAGGAGGTATCTGGTTTTGCTAGAAAGTACAGTAGAGAGACATTTGAGGGAAGAAGCAAAAAAGCGGAAAGGCATGGCACTGAAGTTCGTATCACCCGGTATGAATGGAGTGCCTGACCGCATCGTCCTGATGCCGGACGGGAAAATGGCATTTGTGGAACTGAAAGCATCGGGAAAGAAACCAAGACCGCTGCAACTGAAAAGAAAGAGGATGCTTGAGAGGCTTGGCTTTCCCGTTTATGTAGTTGATAACATCGATCAGATCGGAGGTATTCTGAATGAAATACAAGGCACATGATTACCAGCAGTATGCTACGGATTTTATAATCACACATCCCGTGAGCTGCCTGATCCTCGACATGGGGCTTGGCAAGACGGTAATAACACTTACGGCATTGTGGCTGCTGCTGTTTGATTATTTTGAAATAAGGCGGGTGCTGGTGATCGCACCAAAACGTGTGGCTGAGACCACATGGCCGGCAGAGATAAAAAAGTGGGAGCATCTTTACGGCATGACATTTGCAGTGGCAATGGGAACTGCAGTGCAGAGAAAAGAAGCACTTTTGTCAGGAGCCGATGTGACGATCATTGGAAGGGACAATGTTTCCTGGATGACAAAAAATATATTTTTTGATTTTGACATGGTCATCATTGATGAGCTGTCGAGCTTCAAGTCCCCAAAGGCACAGAGGTTCAAAGACCTGAAAAAAGTAAGGCCGATGGCAAAGCGGGTGGTCGGACTTACCGGAACACCGGGAAATCTTATGGACCTGTGGGCAGAGATAGGGATCCTTGATATGGGGCAGAGGCTTGGGAGATTCATCGGTGGATACCGTGACAGGTTCTTTGTTCCGGATAAGCGTAACAGGGAGATCATCTTTTCCTACAAGCCGAGAGATGGTGCGGAAGAAAAAATATATGAGCTGATCTCCGATATCAGTATTTCCATGAAGGCTGTTGATTATCTTGATATGCCGGAGTGTGTGTGCAACCGGGTATCTGTTTCCATGTCGGAATCCGAACAGGCTCTTTATGACAGGATGGCAGATGAGATGATCCTTGAATACGGAGAAGGACAGGACATCGATGCGGTAAACGCAGCAGCACTTTCCAACAAGCTCCAGCAGATGGCGAACGGTGCTGTCTATGATGAATCCGGCAATGTCAGAAATATCCATGAGAGAAAACTGGATGCTTTGGAAGACCTTATCGAATCGGCAAACGAGAAACCGCTTCTGGTTGCGTACTGGTTCAAGCATGACAGGGAGAGGATATTAAAGAGATTTCCGGCAAGGGATATCAATACAAAGAAAGACATTGATGACTGGAATGCCGGAAAAATCCCCGTTGCACTGATCCATCCGGCATCGGCAGGACACGGACTGAATCTTCAGGAGGGCGGTTCAACCATTGTATGGTTTTCGCTTACATGGTCCCTTGAGTTATATCAGCAGCTTAATGCCAGACTTTACAGACAGGGACAGAAACACACGGTTGTCATAGAGCATCTGGTAACGGACGGGACGGTCGATGAGGATATCCTTCGTGCAATCGAGAGGAAGGACAATACACAGAATGCAATGATAGAAGCAGTAAAGGCAAGGATCGGAGGTATGGCGGATGACGGCAGAAGTAATGATGAAGGAATATAAGAACATGAAAAAGGAACTGACCGTGACTGAGTTCCAGCTCCGTCAGTTTCAGGGAGTGAGCGAACAGGACATGATCGATTCCATGCTCTATTCCCATCCGGAAGGGGAAAGGGTGCAGACCAGCACTCTTTCCGATAAGACGGCAAACATAGCAATCAAGTACAGGACGGCAATCGAAAGGGAAAATGACGAATGGTATGAGTTCCTTTTTCACAGATATATGTTCCTGAAGGAAGAACTGGAATTTTTCGAGCATGCAGTGAATGGACTGGATGAAAGACATAGAAGTATTATCACGGATCTTCTGGATGAGGACATGACATGGGACATCATGATGGAAAGATACCATGTGAGCCATACGATGATAGCAAAATACAGAAAAGCAGCATTGAAGGAACTTGATAAACAGTATGAACTGAGGGACAGACAGGTGGAAGCCTTTGTTCTCGGATAGGAGGTTTTATGTGTAAGCGCGGAGATATTTATTATGTGGATTTTGGAGAAAAAGATGGAAGCAAACAGGGCGGTGTCCGTCCGGCACTGGTGGTAAGCAATAATAAGGCGAATAAGCATTCCCCGGTGGTCACGGTCGTTCCGCTGTCAGCCAGAGTGTGGAAAAAGAAGTATCTTCCGACCCATGTGCAGATCCCCAAAGGCAGCGGTCTGAACAAGCCGAGCATGGCTCTGGCGGAACAGGTGGAGACCCTTGATAAGACAAGGCTTGGAGAAAGAATCGGGGAAGTGTTGGATGACATGGTCATGGAACAGATTACAGTAGCGCTCCAAATACAGATAGGTGCATATGCAGAGTACAATTGAGGCAGTCAGACGGCTGTCTTTTTTGTTTGCGTTATGGTAAAATCTTAATATGCTTTTAATGTGTGAAATTGGGAAGGTGTGATATTTTATGTCTTATGAAGAAGATTATAGAGAACCTTATCGTGCAAAATGTGCTTGCGGTCAGGGTTATTTACAATTTTATAGGATACATCTGTCAAATGACTGGGGACAGGAAAAAGAGAATGATACGGCTGTTGAGATTTTCTGCGAAAGTTGTAAGAAAAAATACCATTATGAGAGAAATCAAGGAAGCGATTATTTAGTTCCAGATGGATTATCATTTCCAAAGCAAATGCCTGAATTGAACAGAAAATATTCTTACACCGATAGGGAACAGCTTGTAAAAAAATACGGACGAGAAAGAATAGAGGATATGGTAGCAGATATGACCGCACCAAAGCATCGTTTTATAAAAAATCTGGAAAATGATGATGCTATCGAATTTGCAAACTACTGGGCGCAGTGGTATAGAAAAAAATCACTGACACCGATGATATCATATCTGCAGAGTGTTCTGGAACAATATGGTGATTTGGAGCACAGCATCGAGTATAAAAAGCCATACAATGAAAAGTATCATCAGGAATATGATGCGTTTTCAAAAATGGAAATGGAAACAGAGGAAAAAAGTTATAGGCTGTTATTCCAATATGATAAAGCACAGGATGAAGCTGATAAAGAGAAAAGAAGACAGGAGCAGGAATGTTATGAAGAAGAACATCGATATGATGATTTTGAGGCAGTTGTTCATTATGATCCGTCATATAAAAGAGATTTTTCCAATCAATACTGGGACAGTTATTTTATAAAAGAGTGTACAGATATGCAGCATCTCTCTTTAGATAAGCGGGAATATGGAAAACCAGTAATCACAATTGCAAAAGAATATGCCTGTGTGTGCCGGATTTGTGGAAAGGAAGAGAAGATACTTTCATCCAGCATGAAGATATCATATGATGAGGAACGAGGGTATTATCTGGAAAAAAGCTGTGGCTGTCACGGTGTTTCATCTTTTGAAGCAAAAACAATGGATATATTAGATCAACTGGGAATTACTTATATCCGGGAAAAATCCTTTGATGGCTTGGTTGGAGATTCCGGAAAGAACCTTCGGTTTGATTTCATATTGTCAAAATCAGCAGACGAAACTGGGAAAGCAATATTTGATCTGGCAATAGAATTACAGGGACCACACCATTATAAAAAAGGATATTATGATGAGTTCGGTACATACGTAACAGACGATTGTTCGGACAATAAAAGTATAAATGACAGGTTTGAGCGTCAGCTTAAATACGATGATAAAAAGAAGAAATATTGTCAGCAGCATGGAATCAGCTTAGAGTGCATTAAATATACGGCATCTAATGATATTGATCGTTTAGAAAAGATGCTTAGAAATATTTTGAAACAGCACGGATATCGGTATTTCGTTGAGAACGAGAAGCATGGTGAACAGATGGTGTACTAGAGGTGCACTAAAGGTGTACTAAAGGTGTACTGACTTTTTATTTTACAGGTGCTATGATTAAGATGGCAAAAATGGAAGGGAGCAGAAATGCTCCTTTTTATGTTGCCGTAAGGCGGTGTCTTTCCAATCCTTTCACACCGCCCGTGTACATAGAAGGGAGGAATGGCAGATGCCGATGAAACCAAAGAAACCGTGCAGACATCCCGGATGTCCAAAGCTGACAGACGGTCTGTACTGTGAGGAGCATGAAGCACTGCACCGTGGTGACAGGGCGAGCAGCAGCAAGCGTGGTTACAACAGGCAGTGGCAGAAGGCAAGGGCGAGGTACTTAAAAGCACATCCTTTGTGCGTGCAGTGCATGAAGGAAGGCAGGGCAGTGACCGCAACCGTTGTCGACCATGTGAAACCGCACCGTGGTGATCCCGTTCTGTTCTGGGACGAGAAGAACTGGCAGAGCTTATGCAAACCTTGTCATGATAAAAAGACATGGAACGAGGATAACAATCCTGAGTATCGGTTCTGATGGCAGACCGTGGGGGTATCAAAATCTCTACGGAGCGTGCTGCTGAAGACCGATGGCCCCCTTTGCGTGAATTTTCGCAGAATTAAACAGGGGGGATATAAAACCGACAGGATAATTTTCGCAGAATGTACTTAAAACACGGCAAAAAGGGGTATTTTCTTTTGCCGGAAAATTATGAAAAACGCATTATTTAAGGCTGGAAAACAGTGTAAAAACATTGTTTTTCCGGCCTTTTTTCGTGTGCCGGAAGGAGAGTGAGAAAGGATGACGGACACACAGGCAAAGCAGATCAATGAGATGCGTATGCGGGGCATGGGATATAAAGCCATAGGAATGGCAATCGGACTGTCCCGTGACATCGTCAGGAATTACTGTAAGCGACATAACCTGGCCGGATATGCCACAGTGGTTTCAAAAAATATGAAACTCATGGTGGACGGTAAAGAGGTATGCCACTTCTGTGGTAATCCAATCGAACAGCCAAAGACTGGCAGACCGAGACGGTTCTGCTGTGAAAAATGCAGAAGGGAATGGTGGAAGGCACACCCGGAAGCAGTGAAGAAAAGCGAGAAGGCTTCCTACACGCTTGTATGCGAGCAGTGTGGGAAGTCTTTTATTTCCTATGGAAACAAGAACAGAAAATACTGTGGCCGTGAATGTTACTTCCGGCACAGATTTTTAGCAGAGGAGGATCAGGAAGATGCAGTTTCAGAGTTATAAGATAGCAGACCTTATCCCCGCTTCCTATAATCCAAGAAAGAAGCTGAAGCCGGGTGATAAGGAATATGAGAAAATCAAAAACTCCATCACGGAGTTTGGATATGTCGAACCAATCATCGTCAACTCAGACCTGACCATCATCGGAGGACACCAGAGGGCAACGGTACTGTCCGACCTCGGGTATGATGAAGTGGAATGTATTGTTGTAGATATAGACAAGACGAAGGAAAAGGCACTTAACATTGCGCTTAATAAGATTACGGGCGAATGGAATAAGGAACTGTTAGCAGACCTTATTAAAGACCTTGAGGATTCAGACTTTGATGTAGGATTTACAGGATTTGAACCGCCTGAGATAGAGCAGCTTTTCAATTCCGTACACGATAAGAAGATTACGGAAGATGATTTTGATGTGGAGGCGGAACTGAAGAAACCGAATGTTGCAAAGACAGGAGATGTGTGGCTGCTCGGCAGACACCGTGTCATCTGCGGAGATTCCATTCTGCCGGAAACATACGATGTATTGATGGACGGTAAGAAAGCAAATCTTATTCTTACTGATCCTCCATATAATGTAAATGTGGAAGAAACAGCCGGGAAAATCAAAAATGACAATATGCCTGACGAGGATTTTTATAAATTCCTGTTCGCAGCATTTGTAAATATGGAGCAGTCAATGGAGCAGGACGCATCCATTTATGTATTCCATGCGGATACGAAAGGCTTGAATTTCCGTAAGGCATTTAAGGATGCCGGATTTTATCTTTCTGGGTGCTGCATCTGGAAGAAGAATGCTCTGGTACTTGGAAGAAGCCCGTACCAGTGGCAGCACGAGCCTTGTCTGTTCGGATGGAAGAAGGGCGGTAAGCATCAGTGGTATTCTGACAGGAAGCAGACCACCATCTGGGAATATGACCGTCCGAAAGCAAGCAAGGATCATCCGACCATGAAGCCTGTGGCACTTATGGCATATCCGATACAGAACTCCTGCATGAGCAACTGCATCGTGCTTGACCCGTTCCTCGGTTCTGGCTCCACGCTTATTGCCTGTGAGCAGACAAACCGGATATGCTATGGCATTGAACTGGATGAAAAATTCGTGGATGTAATCGTCAACCGCTATATCGAGCAGAAGGGTTCAGCGGATGATGTATATGTACTGCGTGATAATATGAAAATTTCATATCAGAAATTATGCGAGGGAGGGCTGTATAATGAAGCAGATGACCTTCCTTGATTTATGTTCGGGAATAGGCGGTTTCAGGTTAGGGCTTGAAACTGCCGGACATAAATGTATCGGATACTGTGAATATGATAAATTTGCAAGAGCCTCTTATGAGGCAATGTATGACACAAAAGGAGAGTGGAAAGCAGATGATGTCACAAAACTCAAATCAGAAGATGTCCCGTATGCAGACATCTGGTGCTTCGGATTCCCATGTCAGGACATCTCCGTTGCAGGAAAGCAGCGGGGACTGGTCGGAAAAAGAAGTGGAATATATTACAACATTATTGACCTCCTCAAAGGCAAAGAAGAAAGTGCTAAACCCACATACTTACTTGTTGAGAACGTTAAGAACCTGTTATCGATCAATGCAGGATTCGATTTTGCCTCAGTTCTGTCTGAAATGGACGAAGCAGGGTATGACTGTCGGTGGCAGGTGCTTAACTCCAAAAACTTCGGAGTGCCGCAGAACCGTGAGCGTGTGTTCATTATCGCAAATCTTAGAAGCAGAGGTAGACGAGAAATATTACCTCTCACCGGAGAAAACGCAGCAGCTCTTAACCAGCTTATAGGCGGGATGCAGGGTTACCGTGTTTACGGGACGGACGGCATCTCCGCAACGCTTGTCGGCAATGCCGGAGGCGTGGGTGCAAAGACAGGGCTTTATTTCATTGACCAGAGCAACCATGATCCAAAGATCACGGACACGGCAAGATGCCTGACTGCACGGTACACTGCCGGGATGACGAACCACACGGCAATGAACTCAGCGGTGCTTGAGGTTCATCCGGTCCTGACACCGGAACGTATGGAGAAAAGACAGAACGGCAGACGCATGAAGGATGACGGAGAGCCGATGTTCACGCTGACCTCTCAGGACAGACACGGTGTGTATGTCTGTAAGAAGGCAGATTCCGTGAAAGTCAGGAATGCCACAAAGACAGGATACGATGTTGCCTGTGAAGGTGACGGCATCAATCTTGCATATCCAGACAGTACAACCAGACGGGGCCGTGTAGGCAGGGGATGCTCCCAGACGCTGGACTGCTCCGGTCAGATGGGAACGCTCATGAGGGGCGGACGCATCAGAAGACTGACACCGAGGGAGTGCTTCCGGTTACAGGGATTTTCCGATGAGCTGTTTGACCGTGCTTCGGCTGTCAATTCGGACGCACAGCTTTATAAACAGGCAGGAAATGCAGTAACTGCAACCGTGGCATATGCGGTTGCGATGTCCCTTCCTGAGTCCAGAAACTGACCTTACATTTTCTTTTGGAAAGTACCATTATCTGCTTGACTATATGGGCGTTCAGAGTGATATATGGTACTACCAAAAGGAAAGGAGATCAGCAGAATGAAAATTATAACAAACGCTGAAAACAGAAAAGAACTGGTAAAAGCTTTAGCCAGGCATTTCGGACAGAGGTCAGAGTACCTTGGACCACCAAGTTTTGCATACCGCATCGGCAGCATTACGGTGGACAGGGATGCAAAGGTCATCCTTGAAGATGACAGTATGGAAGATGAGGTGAGAAGGGTGCTTTTTCAGAACGATGTTGCAGAAGAAATACAGGAACCACAGACGGAAGAAACAGAAGCAGAGATAAAGATACCGATTGGGGACATGACACCACAGGGAATCATCAACTTGATAAACATGATGCATTCCAAGCAGTATCTTATCAACAGGGCATCCGGAAGGGAGTGCATTTCCATTACGGATACGCTGACGGATGCACTTGCTGAAAGAGCCTTTGAAAATACGGAAGAAGCGGTAAGGTTCATTACGGGACAGGGCGGATGCAAGGGAGTCGCATTTAAGGATGGAAACATTGACTTTACGGGATTCCCGCATACGGACAGCATGATGGAATACTGCAGACTAGCATCGGCAATGGTAAAGAAAGCATCGGAACAGAAACGTGTGAATCCGAAACAGACCATTGAAGAGAATGAAAAATATTACATGAGGGCATGGCTGGTATCCATCGGATTTGGCGGGAGCGAAGGAAAGGAAACAAGATCCTTCTTCCTTAAGGGGCTGAAAGGCCATACGGCATTCCGAACCCCGGAAGATGCGGAAAAGTGGAAAGCCAACCGCAGGGCAGAAAGGGGGACAACGGTATGTTTGGAGTAAGCAGACAGACACTTGAAAGACTCAGAAAAGAATATCCTGCAGGAACCAGGGTGGAACTTATCCGCCTTGATGACCCATACAGAAAGATACCGTCAGGAACCATTGGAACGGTCGAGTTCGTGGATGATGCGGGACAGCTCCACACGGTGTGGGAGGGACACGGTTCTCTTGCAATGATCTACGGAGTGGACGAATGGAGAAAGGCGGATACCAATGAATAAGATAACGACCGTATGTTACGGTAAAGAAGATACATGGGAAACGAAGGAAGCTGCGGAGCAGTTCTTCCTTCAGGCCATGATGGGTTCTGACGGAAGCGAAAGAGACCGATATACTAATATATACATAAAACTGCAGATGGGAATGGACTTCTGCACGGATGACGAATATTAACCAAAAGGGGATGTGATGAGTTGGAAGATAACAGAAAGAAATTAGCGAAATTAAGCAGGGAAGAGTATCGCAGTGTTGTTGCAGAAAGGCTTAAGACCATAGCAGAACTGCACGATCTTGATACAAAGTTTTTTGCAGAAAAATGCGGAATCAGCACAAGACGAATGAAAAATCTGATGAATGGAACAGCGAATCTGAGGATTCCTGAAATGCTTGACATTTCGGATGCATTTAATGTCGGCATAGAGTTTATTATGGGATGCTACCCGTATCCGCTGCCGATGCCAAAGGATGAAACAGAGGCTGCCGTATATGAACTGGTGGGAAAGATGGATATGGATGAATTGAAGGAATTCAAGGACAGGCTGGGTGAAAAACTGAAAGAGACAGAATCATAAAATACACAATGCAAAGCGTGTATTTAAGCAGAATCTTTGTGCAGTGTATGGCGCATATATAACTGGATATATGTGTGCTTTAGAGCGAATATGTACCTACCGAAAGGGAAAAACATACGGAGGTACAAGCCATGAACGAAAGGATTACAAAGCAGATCGAGGAAATGAAGAAACAGACCATCGGAGTTGAGGTCGAGATGAATAACATCAGAAGGGATAAGGCAGCAGAGCTTGCAGCCGCATTCTTTGGAACGGGAAGATTTGAAAACACGGCTTCCAGAAACGGATATTATACATGGTCCGCATGGGATGCAAGCGGAAGGGAATGGAAATTCCAGAAGGACGTCAGCATTGCGGGACCAGATGATAAAAAATGTGAGTTGGTCACACCGATCCTTCACTACGAAGATATCGAACTTCTCCAGGAACTGATAAGAAAGCTCAGACATGCGGGAGCCAAAAGCGATGCCACAAGGGGATGCGGGGTACACATCCACATCGGAGCAAAAGGGCATACACCGCAGACGCTCAGAAACCTCGCAAACATCATGGCAAGCCATGAAAGCCTTATTACAGACGCTTTAAACCTCGACAGAAGAAGGGTGACACGCTACTGCAGAACGGTAGATCCCCGCTTCTTAAAGGAAGTCAACAAAAAGAAACCAAAGACGATGGCAGCATTCGCAGATATTTGGTACACGGCAAACGGTGCAACTTACGGCAGAAGCCAGCATTACAACGACAGCCGATACCATATGCTAAACTACCATGCAACCTTTACAAAGGGGACCATCGAATTCAGACTTTTCCAATTTGATGCCCCGGCAGATGGAAAGCTGAACGGACTGCATGCAGGACAGCTTAAGAGTTACATCCAGCTCTGCCTTGCCTTAAGCCAGATGGCAAAGGAAGTAAGGACGGCAAGCCCAAAACCGCAGCAGACGGATAATCCGAAATACGCAATGCGGACATGGCTTTTAAGACTCGGATTCATCGGGGACGAATTTAAGACCGCAAGGGAAATCCTTACAAAGAGACTTGCAGGAGACACTGCTTTCAGAAGCGGAAGGGCTGCTTGAAGAGAACAGCCTCCTGCCACCTTGGAACACTGACCGCCATGAGCGGTCTTAAGGTGGTAGAAGGGTGTTCCCTTCAGAAAGGATGGAAACATTATGAAAAGATATTACATTGCTTATGGCAGTAACCTGAACATCAGACAGATGCGGATACGATGCCCTCACGCAAGGGTGATCGGTACTGCAGTCATACACGATTATGAGCTTCTCTTTAAAGGAAGCCATACGGGAGCCTATCTTACCATTGAGCCGAAGGAAGGCAGCGAGGTTCCCGTGGCGGTATGGGAAGTCACGGAGTCGGATGAGGTGGCACTTGACCGTTATGAAGGATATCCGGTGTTTTATTACAAAAAAGAAATAGAACTTGATATCAGGGGCATCCGCACGGGGAAGATACGCAGAAGGAAGTGCTTTGTGTACATCATGCATGAAGAACGGAAGATCGGAGTACCTTCCCTTTCGTATGTCAGCACATGCCTTCAGGGGTACATCAGCTTTGGGTTTGACGAGCATTACCTTTCCGAGGCACAGATAAAAGCAGTGGAGGTGGCAGGACATGAAGAGTGAAACACTGCACATACGGATATGCCCCCGCTGCGGGGCATCCTACGGAAGGACATCCGCCCTTTCAAGGGCAGACGGCAGAACGCTTATCTGCCCGGACTGTGGGACACGTGAGGCGCTTGAGAGCATTGGTGTCGGGGCAGAGGAACAGGAACAGATCCTTGAAGCCATCCACAGGTCGCAGCGGTAAAATCCACAATTTCTCAGGCTGATCTTTGTGTACATTATGATGCTTAAATGACTGGATATATGTACGGTTCAGAGCGAATATGTACCTACCGAAAGGAAAAACAAAGAAAACGGAGGAAGATACAATGGAAACAAAGATCACAACAGCAGAAAAATTAGCGATGGAGCTTTACGGATGCATGAATTCAGCAGTCCTTGACTACGGTGATTACACGGTTGCAGTCTGGGATCACTGCTTTAAAGGAAGCATTGCAGAAGTTTATGAACTGGTTGAAACACCGGATGAGACAGGTTTTGGGAGATGCGAATGCAGGATTTCAAGGATTGGAAGAAAAGAAGGATTTGAGGATGCCGGGCATGCAATGGCATGGGCACTCACAAATGTAAAATAGCAGAAAGGGCAGGGAAAATGTTCCCTGCCTGTGTACATTTACACAATGTACCGACAGTATCTTTGTGTACATTATGGCACTGAAATGACTGGATATAATCAGCGTTTAGAGCGAATATGTACCTACCGAAAGGGAAAACAAAGAAAAAAAGCGGAGGTACAAGACCATGAAGAAAATTGAGGTTTTTGAAAAAGCCATGAACGAGGGAGGAAGCCTTAAGGATTACGGGATCAACAGCACATTGTTTGCAGCATACAGAGACTGCCAGGAAACAGGAAACGATAACATTGATTTTAACGGAGTCATCTGGGATTACGACATTCCGGAAATTGTAAAGGCTTTAAAGGAAAACGGCATCAGCGAATTTACGATAAGCAGTACATTTTCAAGCCTGATCGAAACACTTGCAGCATTTGAAAAGGAAGGCATCAGGATGGCAGGGCTTACTGAGGTGAATGCAACATACTCGGATTGGAAAACAGGAAAGAAAGCAAGAATTCCGGCAATCAGAATGACACTTTAAGAATAAACACACAAATCGGAAGGCCTCTTCGGAGGTCTTTTTATTATGCCATTTACGGGGAGGTGAGGACAGTGGCGCAGAGAGGAAGAAAACCAAAGCCTACGGCAGTAAAGGTGCTTGAGGGCAATCCGGGCAAGAGAAGCCTTAATACGGGCGAACCAAAGCCCGAGAAAAAGGCCCCGCGCTGTCCGGCATGGCTTGAGGATGAGGCAAAGAAGGAATGGAAGCGGATGGCAAAACAGCTGGAGCATCTGGGGATCCTTACGGAAATCGATATGGCAGCATTCGCAGGATACTGTCAGGCATATGCGAGATGGAAAGAGGCAGAGGAGTTCATTACACAGCACGGGACCATCGTAAAGACCCCGAGCGGATACTGGCAGCAGGTACCGCAGGTGTCCATTGCCCAGACCTATCTGAAGATCATGAATAAGTTCTGTGAGCAGTTCGGACTGACCCCGTCTGCAAGAAGCCGTATCTCCACGGACAGCGGTGAGGATAAGCAGAACGATGAAATGGAGCTTCTGCTTGTGAAAGGCGGTGCAAAATAATGTTTGACAAGGCAAAAGCAGACCATGCGGTCAATTTTATAAACTGCTTGAAACACACCAAAGGAAGGTGGCGGGGAGTTCCGTTTGAGCTTCTCCCGTGGCAGGACGAGATCATCCGTACCCTTTATGGGACGGTAAAGGAAAACGGATACAGGCAGTACAATACCTGTTACTGTGAGATACCAAAGAAAAACGGAAAATCGGAGCTGGCGGCTGCCATTGCACTGTATATGACATGCGGTGACGGTGAATGGGGAGCTGAGGTTTACGGCTGTGCTTCTGACAGGCAGCAGGCTTCCATCGTATTTGATGTTGCAGTGGATATGGTGGATCAGTGTCCGGCACTGAAGAAAAGGATCAAGCCCGTCATGTCCGTAAAAAGGCTTGTATATAAACCAACCAACAGCTTCTACCAGGTGCTGTCGGCAGAGGCATACACAAAGCATGGACTGAACGTCCATGCGGTCATCTTTGATGAGCTGCATGCACAGCCGAACAGGGAACTGTTCGATGTCATGACCAAGGGTTCTGGAGATGCCAGGACACAGCCGTTGTTCTTTCTGATCACGACAGCCGGGACAGACCGGAATTCCGTGTGTTTTGAACAGCACCAGAAGGCTCTGGATATCATAGAGGGGAGAAAGATAGACCCGACATTTTATCCTGTGATCTACGGGGCATCCGATGAGGATGACTGGTCGAGTGAGGATGTGTGGTATAAGGCAAATCCGTCACTCGGATACACGATAGACATTGAGAAAGTGCAGAATGCATATATCAGTGCAAAAGAGAATGCAGCAGAGGAGAACGTATTCCGGCAGCTCCGTCTGAACCAGTGGGTGAAACAGAGCACCAGGTGGATGCAGATGGATAAGTGGGATGCCTGTTCCTTTGCCGTGAATGAGGAGGAGCTTCTCGGTAGGGAATGCTATGGCGGACTCGACCTTTCAAGTTCCACGGATATCACGGCATTCGTGCTTGTATTCCCACCAAGAAACGATACGGAGAAATATGTGGTACTTCCGTATTTCTGGATACCAGAGGATAACATGAGGCTGCGTGTCCGAAGGGATCATGTCCCGTATGGTGTCTGGGCAGCCGAGGGATGCCTTCAGACCACCGAGGGCAATGTCATCCATTATGGATTTATCGAGCAGTTCATTGATGAGCTGGGAACAAAATTTCATATTAAAGAGATCGCATTTGACAGATGGGGAGCGGTGCAGATGGTTCAGAATCTTGAGGGAATGGGATTTACCGTTGTTCCATTCGGACAGGGGTATAAAGATATGAGTCCTCCGACCAAGGAGCTGATGAAGCTGACACTGGAAGAGAGGATAGCACATGGCGGACATAAGGTGCTGCGGTGGATGATGGATAATGTATTTGTCCGTCAGGACCCGGCAGGGAACATCAAAATGGATAAGGAAAAATCCACGGAGAAAATTGACGGGGCCGTTGCAACAGTCATGGCACTTGACCGTGCAATCAGAAATGGGGGCAGTGATGGAAGTGTGTATGATGACAGAGGAATATTAGTTTTATAGTGATTGCAATATTAATGCTCACTAAAGTATGGTATAATATGAAATATTAAAGTTGGTAAGACTATATTTCATATGCATTTACTTAATAAACAGCAAAAGTTTGATTAAATGACATTTTTAAGACACGGGAGGTATAAAGAATGACAAAAATGACAGAAGAAGATTTTGATAAGCTGGTAGCAAGCACTACACCTGAGAAGTGTGATCATAAGGATATCGTGAAACTTTATTATTTGGGTACACACACAGATTATGGGTGTATCAAGTGTAAATGCAAAAGTTCAAATAAAGAAGATTTTAATAGATAGATTATTATAGAATCAAGCATCTCATATGAGGTGCTTTTTTTGTACCCATTTTTAGGAGGTGTCACATGGGAATTAAGGGGTTATTTGGTTTCGGACAGGCGAGGGATAAGCCCGTGGATAAGGCGGCTGATGCCGGATATTCGTTTCTGTTCGGACGGACAACAAGCGGAAAGCCTGTAAATGAAAGAACTGCAATGCAGACAACGGCAGTATATGCCTGTGTCAGGATTCTTGCGGAAGCAATCGCATCCTTACCGCTTCATGTATATGAGTATCAGGATGACGGAGGCAAGAAGCTGGTGCATGACCATCCTTTATATTATCTGCTCCATGATGAGCCGAACCCGGAGATGACTTCATTTGTGTTCAGGGAAACACTGATGAGTCATCTTTTAATATGGGGAAATGCCTATGCACAGATCATAAGGGACGGGGCAGGAAGGGTGCTTGGCCTGTATCCGCTTCTTCCTGACAAGATGGAAGTGCAGAGGGATGACAGGGGAAATATCTATTATGTGTATTCCAGAAACAGTGATGAAAACCCCATGTTCAAGGAATACGGTAACATAAAGCTGAAAGCCGAGGATGTACTTCACATTCCGGGACTTGGATTTGACGGACTGATCGGTTATTCACCGATTGCAATGGCAAAGAACGCTGTCGGCATGACGCTTGCCTGTGAGGAATACGGTGCGAGTTTCTTTGCAAACGGCGCGAATCCGGGCGGTGTTTTGGAACATCCGGGAGTGCTGAAGGATCCGTCAAAAGTGCGTGAGTCTTGGAACTCCGTGTACCGTGGCGTGAGTAACGCACACAAGATAGCAGTGCTTGAGGAAGGCATGAAGTACCAGCAGATTGGAATACCGCCGGAAGAGGCACAGTTCCTTGAAACAAGGAAATTCCAGATCAATGAGATCGCAAGGCTTTACAGGATACCGCCCCACATGGTAGGTGACCTTGATAAGTCGAGCTTTTCCAATATTGAGCAGCAGTCCTTGGAGTTCGTAAAATACACACTTGATCCGTGGGTGATCAGATGGGAGCAGTCCTTACAGAGATCGCTCCTTCTGCCGGGTGAAAAAGGAAAGTATTTTATCAAGCTGAATGTGGACGGTCTGCTCCGTGGGGATTACCAGTCTAGGATGAACGGCTATGCAGTCGGAAGGCAGAACGGATGGTTTTCTGCCAATGACATCCGTGAGATGGAAAACATGAACCCAATTCCGGATGAGGAAGGGGGAAACCTGTATCTGATAAACGGTGCAATGACCAAACTTGCGGATGCGGGAGCTTTTGCAAAGACGGATACGGGGCAGCAGAATGCTCCGGCACAGGAAAAAAGCGGAAAGAGAGGTAAATGATGAAGCGGAAGTTTTGGAACTGGATAAAGAATGAAGATGAGAGCGTGCCTGACATGGAAAGGACGCTCTTTTTAAATGGCATGATCTCGGATGAAACTTGGTACGGGGATGAAGTGACACCGCAGCTTTTCAAGGATGAACTGAATGCCGGAAACGGAAATATCACGGTGTGGATCAATTCTCCGGGCGGTGATGTGTTCGCGGCAGCACAGATCTATAACATGCTCCGTGACTATAAGGGAAGCGTGACTGTCAAGATAGACGGTATTGCAGCTTCGGCAGCATCCGTGATCGCAATGGCAGGAGACACGGTCTGTGTATCCCCTGTTGCAATGATGATGATCCACAATCCTGCGACCATGGCAATGGGCGAGACAAGGGATATGCAGAAAGCAATCGCCATGTTGAATGAGGTCAAGGAATCAATCTTAAATGCCTATGAATTCAAGACGGGGCTTACCCGTGCAAGGCTCTCCCACATGATGGATGATGAGACCTGGTTCAATGCGAAGAAGGCAGTGGAGCTTGGATTTGCGGATAAGATACTCTTTTCTTCCGGTGAGACGGATGAAGAGAAGAAAAAGCCTGAAGAGCCGGAGAAAAAGCCGGACGAAGGCAGTGAAGGAGAGGAAGAGGAGAAAAAGGATGACGGGGAAAAGGAGAAGAAAAAGAAGCTCCCGTTCCAGCAGGATTCCATGATGTTTTCCACAAAGGCGATGAATGAATCGTTCCTTTCCAGGGTATCCCGTGTGGATGCCATGATACCAGTTAACCAGTTGGAAAAAAGACTGAGTCTTTTAACACATTAAGGAGGATTTCAAGATGAGTAAGATTTTAGAGTTAAGAGAAAAGAGAGCAAAGGCCTGGGATGCAGCAAAGGCATTCCTTGATGCCAAGAGAACGCAGGAAGGATTTGTATCCGCAGAGGATGCAGCCACTTATGACAAGATGGAAGCAGATGTCATAAATCTCGGAAAAGAGATCGAGAGACTGGAAAGACAGGCAGCCATCGATGCAGAGCTTGCAAAGCCAACAAGCACACCGATCACCAACCAGCCGAATGCAAAGACTGACGGTGATACAAAGACAGGAAGGGCAACGGATGAGTATAAAAAGGCATTCTGGAACAGTATGAGAAACAAGATGTCATACGAAGTACAGAATGCCCTTTCCATTGGCACGGATTCCGAGGGCGGATATCTCGTACCGGATGAGTATGAGAAGAAACTCGTGGAAGCACTGGAAGAGGAAGTATTTTTCCGTAACCTTGCAACCGTCATCAAGACTTCAAGCGGTGACCGCAAGATCCCTATCGTCACATCAAAGGGCGAGGCAGCATGGATCGATGAGGGCGGACAGTTCCCTGAATCTGATGACAGCTTCGGTCAGACATCCATCAGTGCCTACAAGCTGGCAACCATGATCAAGGTGTCCGATGAACTCTTAAATGACAGCGTGTTCAATATTGAGCAGTATATTTCGAGGGAGTTCGGAAGAAGAATCGGCACAAAGGAAGAGGAAGCATTCTTTATCGGTGACGGCAAGGGAAAACCTACCGGAATCTTCAATGCCACAGGAGGTGCGGAGACAGGTGTTACTGCCAATAATACTTCCATTACATTTGATGATGTCATGGATCTTTATTACTCCCTGCGTGCTCCTTACCGAAACAAGGCAGTATGGCTTCTTAATGATTCGACCGTAAAGGCAATCAGAAAGCTGAAGGATGGAAACGGAAATTATATCTGGCAACCGTCCGTAAGGGAAGGAGAGCCTGATAAGATCTTAAACCGTCCTTACCGCACATCTATCTATGTGCCGGAACTTGCAGCCGGAAACCGTGTCATGGCATTCGGTGATTACAGTTACTACTGGATCGCAGACCGCCAGGGCAGAAGTTTCAAGAGACTGAATGAGCTTTATGCTACAACCGGACAGGTCGGATTCCTTGCTTCCGAGCGTGTGGACGGCAAGTTGATCCTTTCCGAGGCAGTCAAGACACTTGATATCAAGGCTGCCGGAAAGTAGGGGTGGCAGGATGTTCGTATCGCTTGAGGAAGCCAAAGGGTATCTCAGGGTCGATTCGTCAGACGAGGATGAACTCATCCTCCGTCTGATGGAAACATCCGACCGCCTGATCTTAGACGTGACAAGACAAAACCCGGAAGAACTCAAAGAGTATGGAGCTGTTGTCCGTACTGCAGAACTGTATGTTATTGCCTACCTGTATGAGCATCGGGAAGAAGCGGATCATAAGACCATGACGGAAACATTGAAGTATCTGTTTTTTGGAATCAGGAGGGAGATATTCTGATGATAGAACTCATGCGTGAACGGATCACGATACAGAAAAGCAGAACGAAGACGGACAAAGCCGGAAACCATACGGTTGTGTGGGAGAATCATTATCAATGTTTTTCCTATGTGAACAGCCTGTCGGGAAAAGAATACTGGGAGGCAAAACAGGTAAATGTGGAAACGGAGATTGATTTTGTCATCCGCTACTGCAGTGAGGTGTCAGGTCTTGATACGGAGCATTTTCGTATTATTTTCCGTGGGAATCTTTACAATATTTCCTTTATTGATAACGTGCAGTATAAAAATAAGACAGTCAAAATAAGGGCTGCCCTGACAAAGAGGTGAGCGGATGGCAGAGAGAAGGACAACGGTTGACGGACTGGCAGATGCAATTATGGATGGTCTGAAAGAGTATGCCGATCTTGCGACGGATACCGTTAAGGATGCGGTAAAAGATGCATCCAAGACCATAAAGAAAGAGATACAGGCAAATGCCCCGAAGCAGACAGGAAGATATAAGAAAAGCTGGACGGTCAAAAAGACAGCGGAGAGCAGCAGCTCACTTACCATGACGGTCCATTCCAAGGACAGGTACCAGATTGCACACCTTCTGGAACACGGCCATGCAAAACGTGGAGGCGGCAGGGTAGCCGGCAGGGAGCATATCGCTCCGGCAGAAGAAAAAGGCAATAAGGAACTTCTGCAGAAGATAGAGAGGGGGTTACGGTGATGACACATGAAGAAGTGATGGCAGTGATGAAAAAAATCGGTCTTCCGTATGCCTATCATCATTTTGCAGAGGGCGAGTCACCCGATCCGCCTTTCTTGGTGTTTTTATATCCGAAGAGCAATAATTTTTCTGCTGACGGAAAGGTATATCACAAAATAAACTGCCTGAATGTGGAGTTATATACGGATGTAAAAAATATAGAACTTGAACAGAAAATAGAAGCCATGTTTGACGGGCATGGAATTTTTTATGAGAAAAGCGAAGTATGGATTGAGTCAGAAAGTCTGTATGAAGTGCTTTATGAGATGGAGGTATAGAAAAATGGCTAATAAAAAGAATAAAGTCAAGTTTAATATCCGAAATGTGCATTATGCACTGCTTACCAAAAGTGACGATGGAGAGGTGACATATGGTACACCCGTGCCGATGCCCGGTGCGGTATCCATTTCGCTTGATCCAAACGGAGAGCCAAGTGTATTCTATGCAGACGGATATGCATATTACACGATTAATAACAATCAGGGCTATGAAGGTGACCTTGAACTTGCTCTGGTGCCGGAGTCGTTCCGTACCGATGTACTGAAGGAATCCCTCGATGCCAATAATGTGCTTGTTGAGGATGCAACCGTGGAAACAGGCAAATTTGCACTGTTATTTGAATTTGATGGTGACATCAATAAAATCCGTCATGTGCTTTATAACTGTACGGCAGCAAGACCAACCATCGAATCTGCAACAAAGGAAGATGAAATCGAAGTTAAGACAGAAACCCTGTCGATTACGGCATCACCTCTTGATGGGGGCTATGTAAAGGCACGAACATCTGACAGCACTTCAGCGGCTGCTTATGATGGCTGGTATAAAACAGTATATCTTCCGAAAGCAGTATCTGATGCATCTGGCCAGTCCGACAGTGCAAAGGTATCATCAGCAAAGAACAGTTCTAAGGAGGTCGTATCATGAGCCTTATAAAAGATCTTGAAATTGATGGAAAGCAGGTGCCATTCAAGGCATCTGCTGCAATCCCACGAATTTATCGTATTAAGTTTGGAAGGGATATTTATAAAGACCTGAGTGCCTTGGAGAAGGCTGTAGGAAAAGATAAAGAGGAGAGTTCAAGCCTGGATATGTTTTCACTTGAGATGTTTGAGAATATTGCATATGTTATGGCAAAACACGCAGACCCGGGCATTCCCGATACACCAGAAGAATGGCTTGATGAGTTTAATACATTTTCTATTTATCAGATTCTTCCACAACTTATTGAGTTATGGGGATTGAATGTGAAAACGGATGTTGAAGCTAAAAAAAACTTCGCCCGACAGAGCGTCAGATGACAACGCCCTTATTTCTTCTAAGATGTGTGCAGATAGGGTTGTCTATCCGAGACCTTGACCTTCTGACAATAGGGATGGTTAATGATATGTATGCCGAGAGCAGTAATGATGATTATAAGTATCCAGAAGTTGCAACACAGGAAGATTTCGACAGGTTCTAGATTGAGAAAACAGCCATTTTCTGATATAATACGGAAAGTGGTTGAAACATTCTCAGCTACAAATCGGAATTTTTAGGGGGGAGATAAATTATGACCTTCAATAAAGAAAAAATAATCATAAGACCAGAGAAGTTATCCGAATATGAAAAAGTTGATAAGTTGATTTATAAGGCTTTTGCTGAACAACATAGTATAGAAACTGGAAAATTTATGATGCAACACTTTAGAGAAGAAAGAAAAAAAGATACTTTTATCCCGGAGCTTTCTCTTGTTGCTGTATTAGAAAACGGAACAATTGTTGGAGAAGTTGCGCTTCACGAAACAGATATCGTCACAGAAAATGAAAATATTACGCAATTGGTTTTAGCACAAAGTGCTGTTTTGCCAGAATATAGAATGCAAGGAATTATGAGAAGATTAGTAGAATACGCACTAGAGAAAGCTGAAAAAATGGGTTATGGAGCAGTGTTTCTTGGAGGAAACCCTAATCTTTATGGTAGATTTGGCTTTGAACCATCTTCTGCATACGGAATTTATCACGAAAATAGAAAAAAATGGGGCGATGAAGGATTTATGGTGTGTATATTAAAAGCAGGTGTTCTAGATGACGTAACAGGTACAACCTATTATTATGGTGGTTAATATCTGTTGAAAAATTCTAGTTTGTCGGAGTGAAAATTAATAATTTACATAGAAACATCTGTCAGAAATGGCAGGTGTTTTTCTTTTGTTAAGGAGCAGAGATGCTCCTTTTTTTGTACCTAATTTTAGGAGGAGGTGAGAATTCATGGCAAGCCGTATTCAGGGAATTACCGTTGAGATTGGTGGTGATACAACCAAATTGCAGAATGCCCTTAAGGGTGTGAATGGACAGATAAAGTCTACTCAGTCACAGCTGAAGGATGTAAACAAACTGTTGAAACTGGATCCGGGCAACACAGAGCTGATAGCACAGAAACATAAGCTGCTGTCAGAGGCTGTTGGCGAAACAAAGGAAAAACTGGCAACCTTAAAGACGGCAGCGGAACAGGCAAACACGGCGCTTGCCAATGGTGAAATCTCCAAAGAGCAGTATGACGCCCTTCAAAGGGAAATCGTAGAAACGGAGCAGGACTTAAAGAATCTGGAAACCCAGGCGAACCAGTCGGCAACGGCAGTTCAGAAGATAGCAGCGTCTGGGGAAAAGTTAAAGACGGTCGGAAACAACATATCGTCTGCCGGACAGAAACTTCTTCCCGTAACAGGGGCTGTGGCAGGGCTTGGTACGGCTGCGGTTACAACGGCAGCAAACTTTGAATCCTCCATGTCACAGGTACAGGCTACGATGGGAATCACTAAAGACTCCATGTCAACGGTTGACGGGCAGTCTGTTAATACGATGGACACCCTTTCCAAACTGGCAAAGAAGATGGGCGCAGAGACGGCATTTTCTGCAAGTGAATGTGCAGAAGCATTAAACTATCTAGCACTTGCTGGATATGACACGGAGCAGATGTGCGATACTTTGCCGACTGTACTCAATCTTGCAGCAGCCGGAGATATTGCACTTGCCGATGCTTCTGATATGGTAACGGATGCGATGTCAGCCCTTGGTATGGGAGTTGATGAAGCAGGAACGATGGTAGACCAGATGGCAAAGACGGCATCTACTACGAATACATCCGTGGCACAGTTAGGGGAAGGTATCCTTACCATCGGTGCAACAGCCAAATCCATCAAGGGTGGTACGGCAGAGCTTAATACGGCACTCGGCATCCTTGCCAATAATGGTATCAAGGGTGCAGAGGGTGGTACGCACCTAAGAAACATCATCCTGTCTTTGCAGAATCCTACGGATAAGGCTGCCATTGCGATGGAAGAACTGGGACTGCAGGTTTATGATTCCGAAGGAAACATGAGGAGCATGAATGATATTCTGGGTGACCTGAATTCTGGAATGGATGGGATGACCTCTGCCGAGAAATCAAATATCATCGGCAGGATATTTAATAAAACCGACCTGTCATCCGTGAACGCACTGCTTGCCAATACGGGAAGTACATGGGATGACCTTCAGCAGTCTATTGCAGACAGCGGGGGTGCTGCCGGACAGATGGCGGATACACAGCTTGATAACCTGCAGGGACAGATCACCATATTGAAATCTGCATTAGAGGGACTTGCCATTTCATTTGGAGAACTGTTGATGCCTGCCATCAAACAGATCGTTGGATGGGTACAGTCATTTGTCGATGTATTAAACGGACTGGATGAAGGGACGAAGAAAACGATTGTCACAATTGCACTTGTCGTGGCTGCCCTTGCCCCGGTTCTTATCATTGTCGGAAAAGTCATCTCCGCTGTAGGAACGATCATGACGATTGTTCCAAAGATTGCCGGAGTCATCAATACAGTTAAAGGGGCATTTGCAGCACTGAATACGACAATGCTTGCAAATCCTATCGTTCTTATTATTGCAGCCATAGCAGCACTTGTGGCTGCCTTTATTTATCTCTGGAATAACTGTGACGGGTTCCGTCAGTTCTGGATTGACCTTTGGGAGAATGTAAAACAGGTTGCGGTTACGGTATGGGAGGCAATAAAATCATTTCTCGCAACAGCATGGGAAGCAATAAAGACTACGGCAGCAACCGTGTTTGAGGCAATCAAGTCATTTTTTACAACCATATGGGACGGCATAAAACTTGTGTTCACCACGGTGCTTGAAGTGATAAAGACAGTGATTGTGACCTATTTTACCATCTACAAAACAGTGATCACGACAGTATTTAATGCAGTCAAACTTGTGGTGACAACCGTGTGGAATGCAATTAAGACCGTGATAACCACGGTTGTGACAGCAATTCAGACTTTTATTACGACAGCATGGAATACGATAAAGACAATCGTGACCACGGTGGTAAATGGAATAAAGACAGCGGTTTCCGGTGCCTTTACTGCGATGTGGACCGGCATAAAGACAACCATAGGAAATATTGTTACAACGATAAAAACGGGATTTGGAACAGCCGTTTCCTTTATCACGGGACTTGCACAGTCTGCGGTCAAGTGGGGAACAGACATTATTGACGGAATCGTAAACGGCATCAAGAAGTGCATCGGTAAGGTAAAGGATGCCGTATCCAATGTGGCAGAGACGATAAAGTCTTATCTGCATTTCTCCGTGCCGGATGAAGGACCACTTACTGATTATGAGTCATGGATGCCGGATTTCATGGGCGGACTGGCTGAAGGAATAGAAAAGAGCAGGGGACTTGTAACAAAGGAAATCGAGAAACTGACAGATACCATGAATCTTGAAAATATGGTGCCAGATATGGATGCAAGCCTGAATGCCACTGTCGGAGGAAAGACTTCTTCCGGGGAGAACGGTACGGTAAAACTTAACCAGCCGATCATGCTGGATGGAAGGGTGATCACGACACTTGTGTCACAGATACAGTATTCCAATGGTCAGGCATCCATGAGAAATCTTGGAATAAGTTAGGAGGTGCAGACAGTGTCAAAAACTGTAGACGGGGTGGTTTATTACACCGTAAGATTTTTAAATTATGCAGGAACTGACCTGCTCGGCACCTGTGATGTGGAAGCAGGCGGTGATGCCACAGACCTTGCACCACAGCCGGAAGTAATCGAGGGCATGGTGTTTAACGGATGGAATGTGGATATCACAAAGGTGATGGAGGACATGACAGTCCGTCCGACCTATAAGAGCGACAGCATTTATTATACAGTCAATTTCCTTAATTACGCCGGGGACGATTATCTTTCAACACAGAAAGTAAAGGAAGGAGAGGATGCAGTCCCTCCGTCCCCGGAAAAAATCAGGGGATTGTTTTTTATAGGGTGGAATACATCTTTTACGGATATTCATGAGGATAAGACCATCCGTCCGAGATACAGGGAGATACCTCCACACCCGGTATTGAATTTTTATAAAAAGACAAAAGGGAATATTTCGGGAGAGTTTATCCGTTCTTATTCTGCCGTCAATGCCTGCAGTATTACGGCAAAACTGGACGGGGAATGCACGATGTCTTTTAAGATGCTGACGAGGAAGATAGATTCTTTTGTTGATGTAAAATGCATTGCAGAACTGGACGGACTGGTGTTTAACATTACGAATGTGAAAAAAAGTATATCCAGCGGTGTGTGTTATACCGAGATGGACTGTGAACACATTTCCTATATCCTGAATGACGATGAATATAAGGTGACTGCTTTTGACATGACGGGTACTCCAAGACAGATACTGTGGGCGCTGCTTGAAGGAACACCATTCAGTGTCGGTACGGTGGACATAGAAAAGAAGGTAACACTCAGGGTAAATACAGAAGCAACAAGACGTGCCTGTGTGATGCAGCTGCTTGCCCTTGTAAAAGGGGAAATCGAATATTACGGATATGCTATCGGCATCCGTAAGCACAGGGGAAACAGTCAGACGGTGGATATCATGAAAACGGAAAACGTCAAGGATATCAGTTATTCCTATAATGCAACGGAACAGAGGTACAGTTATTCCGTTGACCTGTACAGAAAAGGAAATGTTGACCTTGGGGATGAACTGCTTCTTGATTTTAAGCCATTATCCATATACAGGCAGAAGCGTGTGGTCGGCATGGAGTGGAATCCGTTCAACTATAATGAGGTGAGCATTACGATTGGTGCTTATATACCGACCATCAATGATTCCCTTTATTCTGTTGTTACAAGCGTGGAAGATATCAGAAATACTACGGCAAAGTACACGGTGGAGTTTGGGGAGATCATCGGTAACGGCTCTTTTTATTTTACAAGGGCATATAATGACAGACCTTATTTTCAGTACCAGACAAATGACGGGAAGACACCGACAGTAACGCTGAATAAGAAATCCGGCAGTGCATTTGCTTCTTATGTCGGTGCATCCATATCCGGGGTTTCTTCCTCAACGAGAACGGTCATTGCATTTTACTGTACCGTGCCGGATGAAACGGAAGACGAGGAAGATACGGATTAAGGAGGTGCTTTCGGATGGCTGTGTTCAGCGGGGATAAATATAAAAAGGCTTCATCGGATGCACTTGCATTTATAAAGAGACAGCTTGATGTAAATAACTTCAAGTGCCAGATAACATTCGACAAGGAATATGATGACAGTTATTCCGGGGATATCGCCTGGGGATATGTGACAGGGATATCCGTTGAGGAAGATCAGGTAAGGGCGAAATACATCTCCCCATCCACTTATTATGATTTCGACTATAAGGGAAAGGTTACCGGGACTGCAAGGAACCTGTCAGATTTCAGTGATTATGCCGTGAATGTTTATGTTGTCCATGATGCCGATTACAAGGTTATTACCTGTCCTATCAAAGCAGATGGGACATGGGAGTCTGCAATGACTTACAGGGAAACTTATACGGTAAAGGATAGAGACGAAGAAGGAAATGAAACAGGCACCACTCATACAGAGGTTGTGAATTATCCGCTTGATATAACGGTAGGTGAGGGGATTAAAGAGTTCCGTCTTGCCAAAGGCATAAAAGGAAAATGGGAACAGATTTCATCTTCTGATGAGGTGACGGTGGAAAGATATGTGTATGATGCAGACACAGAGATAAAAGCCGAAGATGGCGGGTATGGATACAGTTATTTTGAATACTTCACCGTAAGGCTTTACAGTTATTCGGATGCGGAATACATCAATGATATCTGTAAGATATGGAACTGTGGTGGTGGCAAATATATGTGGTATACAAATAAAGCTGCGACAGGGCATAAGATTGGAAAGGTCATGCAGCAGGTCTGGAGGGATGGTTCGGTTGCGTTTGATGCTGTCGGCATAGCAGGTGCTGTTATGAACCTGCAAAAAGGCAGACTTCCGGCATCGTTCCTTATTCCGACAGATGACCCTCAGTATAATAAGGACGGATCCAATGCTCTCGGTGCATATGGTTATATGCTGAATTCCAGAACATGGGCATATGATGTGGGGCTTGCCCTTCTGGTATTTACCACAAGCGGTGCTTATGAAATCTGCAAGGAAATGCTGAATCGGATGAGGTACGAACAGAACGATGACGGAAGTTTCAATTTTTCCTACGATATTTATATCGGACAGTTGTTTGACGGGTATGTAAGAACCGGGGCAATGGGATGGCTGGTGTGGGGAGCCTGTTATTACACGATGGAAACCGGGGACAGGGATTTTGTGAAGATGATAAAAAAAGCCGGGGACTGGCTCGTATCAAAACAGGTCACGGATTCATCCGACCCACGATATGGACTTATGACGGGAGGTTACGGCAGTTACAACATGGAGGATTATTCTTATTCCGGTGAGGAGATAGAGTGGTGTTCCGTGGAACACCAGTGTTCGGCATTACAGGCACTTGAGGGATGTTCCCTTGTACTGAAAAATAAAAAATACAAGGAAGCAGCAGAACTTGTCCGGGACAGTCTTTTTCTAAAATGCTACGACAGGGAGAACGGACGGTTCTTTCAGGGTATCAACGGAGGTGTGCCGGATAAGGCATGGGCGCTTGACTGCACCACATGGGCGGGAACGCTTATCTTCTCCGTAGTGCATTCGTCAACGGCAGAAGCATGTCTTGAAACTGCAGGAAATGTGTATCTTACGCAGAATAAGAAGATCATACAGAGCCGTGAGAAAGATTACTATAATACAGCATATTCAGATAATGAGACATTTTCTGGATTCAAGCCGTACAGTGATAAGACGGCTGACTATAAAGGTGCGCCGGATATCGTGTGGACGGAAGGAACGCTTGGATACTCCACACTTGCCTATGTGCTGGGAAACATGGATGAGGCAAAGAAATATGTGGATGAGTGTATCAGACTACAGAACTGTGACGGGAGTACGGGCGGCGTGATATATACGACAGCCACCTACGGAATGTTACCGTGGGAGTTTCATGTGTGGGAGAGTGTGGTATCATCCTCGTGGCTGTATCTTGTCATCAATAATCCCGATGTCCTTTTTCCAAGGACACTCAGACAGGTTTATTATATGGCCAAGATAAACAACATCCATGATGAAAGAAAATAGAATAACAATTTAGGAATCAGGCAGTTATCCGTTGCAGGTAGCTGCTTTTTTCATACAAAAAATCAAAGGAGGACAAGACAATGAAGGAATTCTGGAACGCAGTACAGTTTGTATTCACGGCAGTCGGTGGATGGCTTGGATACTTTCTGGGAGGTTGTGACGGTCTGCTCTTTGCACTGCTCGCATTTGTGGTCATCGACTACATCACGGGAGTCATGTGCGCAATCAGCGACCAGAAGCTGTCCAGCGCAGTCGGTTTTAAGGGAATCTGCCGTAAAGTGCTGATTTTCCTTATGGTTGGCATCGCAAACATTCTTGATGTATATGTCATCGGGACGGGGAGCGTTTTAAGGACGGCAGCCATTTTCTTCTATATCTCAAATGAAGGAATCTCCCTTCTGGAGAATGCGTCCCATCTGGGACTGCCTGTTCCGGCAAAGATCAAAGCCGTGCTGGAACAGCTTCATGACAGATCGGAAGAAGACAAAGACAACGGGGAAGGGTAGCACCTTCCCTCTTTTATTACAGAGAATTGGAGGATTATATTATGAGTCAGAAATTTGGAATCGATGTAAGCCACTGGCAGGGCAGTTTTGATTTTGCAAGGGCTAAGAGCAAGGAAGGCGTGGAATTCGCAATCATCAAAGCCGGAGGTGCTGATGCCGGGCTTTATAAGGACAGCCAGTTTGAAGCAAACTATAAGAAGTGTGAGAAATGCGGGCTTCCAAAGGGAGCATATTTCTATGGAAATGCCAGAAGCGTGGCAGATGCAAAGAAAGAGGCAGAATACTTCCTTTCCCTGATTAAGGGAAAGAGATATGAGTATCCTGTCTTTTATGATGTGGAAGGAAGCATGATCACAAAGAATGACAGGAATACACTGACACAGATCGTAAAGGCATTCTGTTCTGCAATAGAAGCTGCCGGATACTGGGTCGGCATCTATTCGTCCGAGTCATTCTTCAACAGTGAGATGAATGACGGGGAGCTTACCCGCTACAGCCACTGGGTTGCAAGATGGGGTAAGAACAAGCCGGCTCCGGCAAGCGGTGCAGAGACACAGATCTGGCAGTTTGGCGGGGAGACAAACCTTATCCGGAGCAACAAGATCAACGGGCAGTCCTGTGATCAGGATTACTGCTATGTGGATTTCCCTGCGAAGATCAAGGCTGCCGGACTGAACGGTTATGCCAAGGGCGGCAGCAGTACATCTGCTCCGGTGAAGAAGTCGAATGAGGAAATCGCATCCGAGGTGATTGCCGGAAAGTGGGGTAATGGTGCGGAAAGACAGAAACTGCTCTCACAGGCGGGATATGACTATTCTGCAATCCAGGGCATTGTGAATAAGAAACTTTCCCCATCCAGGAAATCCGTGGATGAGATCGCAAGGGAAGTCATTCATGGGGACTGGGGAAATGGTTCTGACAGAAAGAAAAGGATCACCTCTGCCGGATATGATTATTCCGCAGTACAGAAAAGGGTAAATGAACTCCTGAAATAAGGATATGGCTGATGGTCAGTAATGGCTGTCAGCCATATTTTTTTCCGTTTATGCCAAGGAAAGAAAGGTGAAAGGTATCGCAGATTGTACTTGCTATTATTGGCTTTCAGAGTGATATATAGACTACCCAAAGAGAAAGGAGTGGCAGAATTTGGAGATCCAGATAAGGAAAGGAAACAGCATACAGAAGCGTAAACTTAAGGTATGTGCTTACTGCCGTGTCTCAACGGATGCGGATGAACAGGAAAATTCACTGGAAAACCAGATCAGGCATTATAAAGAAGTCATTACCAGTAATCCTGATTACGAGTATGCCGGGGTTTACAGTGACTTTGCCATATCAGGATTCAAGGAAAAACGTCCCGGTCTGCAGAAGATGTTAGCCGATGCCCGTAAGGGAAAAATAGACCTTATATTAACAAAATCCGTATCACGGTTCGCAAGAAACACCTCAATCGTTCTGGAAGCTACACGAAAGCTGAAAGAACTGAATGTTGGTGTTTTTTTTGAACTCCAGAATATCAATACCCTGTCAGGGGAAGGCGAGCTTATGCTTACGATCCTTGCTGCATTTGCACAGGCAGAAAGCGAGAGCGGAAGCGTTGGTGCAAAGATGGTGTACCAGAGAAAGTACGAGGCAGGGATCCCCGTGCAGTATCTTGAGCGGTCTTTCGGATTTAAGAAGGATGAGCGGGGAGTCTATATTGCAGACGAAGAGGAAGCAGCATGGGTAAGAAAGATCTATGAGATGGCAGCAGACGGATATACTCCTGCATCAATCAAACGGTATCTGAATGAAAACGGGGTAAAGACCGCAGGCGGTGCAGAATGGATCGACAGCACGGTGTTCCGTCTTATTGAAAATGAGATCTACAAGGGCGATTACATTATGCATAAGCATTTTGTGAATGAAGAAAGAAAACTGGTCAGGAACAGGGGAGAAGTGGATGCGTGGTACATCGAGGATGACCATGAAGCCATTGTTTCCCCAAAACTCTGGCAGAGAGCACAGGACGCACTGGAAGCAAAGCGGGATTATCTTGCGGAAGGCTCAGTGATCGAAGAATTCACGGAAGAAAACTATCCATACATGAACAAAATCTATTGTGCCAGATGCGGACACCCGCTTTACAAAAGGATCTACAGTAACGGCAACAGGCTGAACTGGGGATGCAGCGGTACAAAGCGGTATGGGAAGTCTTTCTGTGAAGGGATAAACATTCCGGACGGAGTCCTGCGCGGAGCATGGCATTTCGATGAAAATATGTATATAGGGGAAAAACAGACAGATAAGGGGAAAAAGGAATTCACCTATCTGAAAGAAGCCTCATGGAAAAGAAGGCATAAGAAGAAAGTGCCGGAAGCAATACCGAAAAATACGGAAGAAGCATATCCGTATAGAAAGAATATATTCTGCGGACTCTGCGGAAGCAGACTGGTCCGCCATGTAAATCCGAAAAGCCATAAGGTCATATGGATATGCAATGGGGCCAAACGAAAAGGAGTGGCATTCTGCAGGGGGACAAGGATACCTGATTCCGTTATCAGGGGATGGGGAGAAATCAAAAAAGATATTTATATTCAGAGAAAGGATGATAAGAATGGCAAGAAGCGTTACAGTTATACCAGCAAGAAACCGACAGCGTGAAACAGGACGCAGGGCGGTACAGGAAAAGAAGATAAGGGTGGCAGCCTACTGCCGTGTTTCCACGGATCAGGAAGACCAGATCCACAGCTTTGAAGCACAGGTCGATTATTACACCAAATATATCAATGACCATGAAAATTATGAAATGGCGGGCATCTATGCGGATGAGGGTATTTCAGGAACCAACACAAAGAAAAGGGAACAGTTCAAAAGAATGATCGCAGACTGCGAAGGCGGTAAGATAGATCTTGTCATTACAAAGTCCATCAGCCGTTTTGCAAGGAACACGCAGGACTGTCTGGAATATTCCAGAAAATTAAAGAACTTGGGAATCGGCATCATATTTGAGAAGGAAAACATCAACACGCTGGATTCCACGGGAGAGCTTCTGTTCACCATCTTAAGTTCCCTTGCACAGGATGAATCAAGAAACATTTCAGAAAACTGTAAATGGGGCATCCGCACAAAATTCAAGAACGGTGAGATGCATCTCAACACATTCAAGTTCCTCGGATACGATAAGGATGAGAACGGGAAGCTTGTCATCAATAAGGAACAGGCCAAGACGGTGAGAAGGATATACAGGGACTTCCTTATCGGAATCAATCCGGCGCAGATTGCGAAGGAACTGACGGAAGAGAAAGTTCCGGGGTGTCTTGGGCAGACAAAGTGGTATCCAAGCACGGTCACAGGGATCCTAAAACAGGAAAAGCACATGGGTGATGCACTTCTGCAGAAGACCTATACGGCAGACTTCCTTACCAAGAGACAGGTCAGAAACAACGGTGAGATCGCACAGGTCTATGTAAAGGACAGCCATAAGGGGATCATAGATAAGCAGACATGGAATGCGGTACAGGAAGAATTTGACCGCAGGGAAAAGTTCATGGAATCGCACGGCACGGACAGGTACAGTTACGGTGCGGACTGCATGCCGTTCTGTGAGAAGGTGTTCTGCGGGGAATGCAAAAGCCTGTTCACGAGACATTCATGGAGATCAAGGGGAATCGTACAGTGGCAGTGCAAGAACCACAGGAAAGACGGGAAAGTGGCATGCACGAATGCCTACGTTGATAATGCATACCTGGAAAAGGGATTTGTAAAAGCATTCAACAGACTGGTCACGGACAGGGATAAGCATATGGAAAGATGGCAGCAGATGAAGTCGGACGGGACACCGCTTGAAAAGATCAGGGCGGGGCAGATGATGGAAGCCGTGGGAAATGAACCGCTTACCAGATTCGTTCCGGAAATCGCACAGCTTGTCCTCTGTGAAGTGACGGTGCTTGGTGCGAAAAAATATGAATTTTTCTTTCTGGAAGGCAGCAGGGTAAAGGTTTCCGTGTAGGTCACCCGGAAACCCCGCTGTCATGAAGTCCAAACAGCTCCATCTGGCTGCTTTCACCGTCCGCATTCCCGGGTTCAGGAATGTCGGACGGTTCTTCTTCCATGTCCTTTTTATGCGGAAGTTTATGGGTATAAAGTTTATCCCAGGTAAGCGGATTCCGGCTTTTTTTGTTGTAGTATATCAGTATGGCTTCCGCAAATCCGAGTGAGCCGGAACGCCTGTCTTTTGCAGTGCGGGCGAGTTCCTTAATGGATATCCTACCGAGCTTTTCCTTAAATACATCATCTTTTATGGCATCACCGTAAGCATTCAGGAAACGAGCCAGTCCGTTCATCATGTTTGCACTGAAGGACTGGGATGCCCCTTCCCATGTGGCCGCAATGAGACGGATGACATGGTCGAGCATATGGTAGCCGTATTTGTCGTGGATGTTTTCCAGGGTTGCGACAGCACAGATACCGCCCGGGGTCGTGGTGGATGCGATGGTAAGGTCATAGGATTCCACCAGGTCACGGATGATGAGCTGTTTGTCATTGCCGGCCTCTATGTTTGCCATGAATATCTCATAAGGCAGCAGGGGCTTTACATATTTCATCTGGTTTGCAAAGATATCCGCTTCATGTTCATATCCGAGGTCATCGTATACCATGCACCACACGGGTGTCTCCCTGGATCCTGAAACGAGGGCAACAATCTCAATGGTGTGCTGTCCGTTGAATACATAGTTGATGCCGTTCCTCCGGCTGACCTTTACGGGATTTATCTGGTACAGGTCAAAGTTGGCGGCAGTACGCTGGACATGGTGCTGTGAGAGGTTGCGCTGGTATTCCTGGTTGGATACGAGATTTCTGATAGGGATCTGTTCAAAGTGTACTTTTGGGACGAACTGCATCAGGTCAATGGCCTGTGGCGTTTGTCCGGCTGTCTGTTCTTCTGTCATCTGGATCATCCTCCTCAAGCTGCGAAAGCAGTCTGGTTATTTTTCGTGTTAGGTTTAACAGCTGCATCTTCACTTCACGCCTTGCATTAACTGAGGTGGAAGGAAAATCTGTAAGCTCCATGGTCCTTGATATAGTCTTTGACCATGAAGGTATCGTAAATTTAAGGCTCTCGAGTTCCGCATCCGGGTCAGTGGCGGGCATCTGCTTTATTCCGGCTTCGGCACTTTCCTTTTCCCGTTTTATCCTTCTTGAGTCCGGTTTTCCGGTGGGAAGCCTCTGCCACCGGAGTTCGTGCCGGAGCTGGGAGTATCCGATGCGGTCTATAGATCCGCTGTCCAAGAGCCTTTTCAGTCCGTTGATATCCTCAATGGGGAGACGGGAGAGTTCTATGATATTTTCATGGGATACACGGAGTTTCCCGTTTAATATCTTTTCTGCAATCTCCGGGCTTTTCCGTTTCAGGTCATCGACCGCACGGGCATAAATATCATATTTTGTCACGGTGGAAAAACCAAAATTAAATTCATTGCCTATGATGGTGGCAATATCCGTCTTACGGACATATTTCTGTGATACCTGTCCGTCTGCATTCAGTTCCGTGTCAGGATTTTTTTTCATGAATTCATCACTGGCGGTATTCATGTCCGCACGGAACAGTCTGCCTATCAGGTATTTTTTGTATTCCCCGGTAAGGTCTGTACGTTTGAGCTGTTCATGGCAGATAAAAGAGACTGCCTTATCACGGCTTTCAAACATGATGCACCGGATGTTGAAATGAATATCCCATTTTGTACAGATCTTATACCGCAGACGGCCGTCAAGTATGATGCCGTTCCATACACATACAGGCTCCAGGCATCCGTGGTCAAAGATGTTTTCTTCGAGTTCTTCCAGGTACTTTTCTTCCCTTGGCTGTATCAGCTCATCAAATTCCGGATCCGTCTGAAGTTCCGGGACTGGTCTGTTGTTCATACTGATTCCTCCGTTCGGGTCATATCATCTACAAGCACGCATTCATTCATGGAAAAGCTGGCAAGACATTCTTTTGGATTCAGTGCACCGTAGATACGGTAGCTGCGGTTGTCCTCCAGATATATGCCCGTATGCCGTAATGCCTGTAAAAGTTCCGTACTGTATAATTCGTAACAGTAACGGCTGTCGGCTTTACTGTAGCGTACACGGTGGGCAAGGTAATCCTTACGTACACTTTTCCTTATGGCGATCATGCTGTCCTGTGGGTTTACAAGCAGCTGGATATACTCCGGGTCACCGAGCATATGGAGCGTGAGCTTGTGTATGCGTATCCTGTTTTTCTTTAAGTCAATGCATAGGACCGGCTTCAAAAAGGTTTCTCTGTTCATAGTGCTGTTCCTCCTTTTCTGGATGTTCTGTTGTTTCTTCTTCCGGTTCAGCGGTGTTGTTTTCGGAGATGCCGAACACCGCATAACCGTCAAACATGTTGACCTGTAAACTGCTCTGGTGTTCCTCGACAGGCACACCGAACTGGTTCTGCCATTCTTCCGGATAGCTTGGCGTGCGGGACGCTTTTATCTTTCCGTCTTCCTTCTCCTCACGCACGAAGATCTCAGGTGTGGTGAGGTCAAAGACAAAGAGCAGTTCATTGTCTGACCGTATCAGCTTTCCAAGCAGTTTATAGCGGTAGGATGAATTCCATCCCATAAGCGACACGACCTTGGCAAAAAAGATACGGCAGGTGATCTGTCTGGGTGAGCGTTTTGCCGTTGCGGAACACCACCGGAAGGAATCCTTCTCATCCTCCTGGCATGGACGCACCGCCAGTTTCTTTTCATCCGGGTTTACGAGTATCTGCACAAAATCCGTATCCGGGAGCTTTTTAATGCAGGCGGTGTTTACGGATACCTTGCTGGAATTAAAAGTAAAGGACGGTTCATAGGTATGGGCAAAGAACTCGCCTCGGACGACCTGATACCCGTCATAGCTGAAAGCATCATCCTCGGTCACGGGAATGGTATTCTTTTCATCGTTTGTCTGTATGTTCATCTGTGTTCTCCTTCATATCTGACATGATCTGTTTAATATTCTTTTCGATGTCATTTTTACTGGTGACCTGTATATCAGTGTCGTTGTATGTTACCGGGGCATGGGAGGTATCCTGGTTTTTACGTCCGGTGAATCCGGCAAGTTCCTCTGCCTGTGCGTGGCTGTAATAATTACTCCCGAATGTGTCTGCCCAGTCAGGCGGATAGGCGCGGACATTTCTCTGCTGGTTGTCCGTAAAGGGCTTTACGGCCGGATCCGCATCCGGTGCACCGACCTTGTCATTGGGGATGAATATCTCCGGTTCAGAAAGGTTGAAGAGCAGTACGGCATCATTCCCGCTGCCACGTTTTACCCCCGTGATGCGGTAACGGCAGTCATCGTTCCAGCAGAGGAGGGCATAGAGCGTAGGAAGAAATGCAGTCCCGCTGATCTCACGTGGAGAGTTTTTGCCGTCTTTCTTTTTAGACCACTGCATGGCATTCCGGCAGTCTTTCCCTGCATTCCTTACGGCAAAGACCAGTTTCTTTGGGTGTATGAGCAGTTCCACAAGCGTGCTGTCAAGTTTGCGGACGGCAGGAGTGGAAAAGCGGATATCTCCCTGGCTGAAGGTAACGGTTATACGGTCCGTGCTGTCAAAAAACTGTGAGCGTGCAATCTCATATCCGCGCAGGTCAAATTCACCGGATTTTACTTCCACATGACCGGAAGACGGGCCGGACTGTTCCGTGCCGTCATAAACACTGGAAGAAGCATTCATGTAATCCGTTCCCTTAAATCCCGCCCATCTGGGGTTGATGGATACAAATCCTTTCAGGACACCTCCCGGAATGACCTTCAGCTGCGGAAGGATCCCTTTGTTCCCATACTTGGCATTACTGATCAGCCTCTGGACCGCAATAAAGTCATCCCTTGATATGATGGCTTCGTGATGGTCGCGCTTCCGGTACTGGGGACGGTTCTGCATATTCTTCTTTGATTTGTGGTTGAGGTAGTTCGGAGTGTAGGTCTTATGTGCAAGGACATCACCGCAGTGTCTTTCATTCTGCAGTATCTGAAGGATGGAACCAGGAGACCATACGGTGTTCCCCTTTTTGGTCTCACAGCCGAGTTCCGTCAGGGTATCGGCAATCTCCTGACAGGTGCATCCGTTTAAGTACATCATAAATATGAGTTTTACGATCTTTGCTTCCCCTTCATTAATAATGAGGTTTCCGTCTTCATCATGGTCATATCCGAGGAGTATCGGTGTAAGGAAGATCCCCCTGCGGAAACGCATCTCAATGGATGCATTCATGATCTCGCTCTTGGTATGGCTTTCTTCCTGTGCAAGTGTGGCCATGAAGGAAAGCACCATCTCACTTTTAGGGTCAAAGGTGTTGAGCCTTTCCGTTTCAAAGAAAACACCGACAGGATGGGGGAGTGCGAGAAGCTCCCTGACATAGCCGATGCAGTCCACCACATTCCTGGCAAAACGTGATACGCTCTTGGTCACGATAAGATCTATCTGACCTTTTTTGCAGTCTTCAATCATCAGCTTGAACTGGTCACGGTGCTGGAGTGAGGTGCCGGAGATGCCTTCATCCGCATAGATCTGCACCAGTTTCCAGTTCGGACTCTTACTGATGACATCATGGTAATGGTTCTTCTGCAGTTCATATGAGGAGGTCTGTCTAGGATCATCCGTTGACACCCTTGCATATACGGCAACACGCTGTTCATTTTCCACTGCAAATATATCTTCCTGCGGAATGGCAGGGATCACGTCAAGTTCATCCGGGTTGATACCTTTATAACGTTCCCTTATCTTACTTTTCTGGTCGGCAACTGAGCCGGCTTTCTGCTCGTTTTCGTTCATGACTTACCACCTTTATTTCTGTGCTGGATTTTATTATAAAATTTTCATGCTGAAATAAAATAGACTATACGGACAGCCATATCCCTATAGTCTATTTCAAAGAAAATTTATTTGTGTGAAAATAGTGTGCCTTTATCTGTGCCTGTCACTGGAAGCAAGCTCCCAGCCGTTTTTGTGCATGGTTTCCAGGCTTGCCTTTATAAGTTCATAGATGAATCTTTTCTCATTTTCCGAGCAGTTTTCCATGAGCATATCGATGTCTGTCTGGTATGCTGCCGGATTGTTCATCTGTACTCCGGCAAGCAGTTCATCCACGGTAATGCCGAGGGCATTCACGATACGGATGACAGATTCCAGGCTTGCTTTTCTTTTTGCATTTTCAATGTGGCTTATGTAGGAGACGGAAAGGTCGGTCATTTCCGCAAGCTGTGCCTGTGAAATATGATTCTGATCCCTTACTTCCTTGATACGGTATCCTATCTGCCTGTGATTGACAGATATCTGCGTCTGATTCATAGATTGTACCTCCTGTTTTCTTTTTCTTACGCAAGGTAAATTATCTATCAATGAGTGCAAAAAAGTTGTGTAATTTAATAAAGCGTAATGGAGTAAAGGGAAAACAGGGAAACAGGAAAGTGCGAAATATGTCGAACGATTTTTATTGAAGGATACGGATGCAGATGGTATGCTTATAACTGGAACAAGACGATATAAGAATGATGGAAACATGGTAAATCAAGGTTCTGTCATGATACAAAACTGAACTGCATAAATCTGCCGTTCATATTTTTTTATCCAGATACTCCATTACACTAGAGTAAATTACGAAAGAGATATGGTTCTAATAATTCTTCTGCGTAACGGTTACAATATGTATATCGTACAGATAGAAGAGAGGTGTAATTTACTTGCGTACAGAGGAGTACATACCAAAGAGGGTAAAAGAATTATGTAGCAAGCATAAAGTCTCCAAATACAGACTTGCACAGCTCACGGATATGTCGCAGACAGCGTTGGCAAATATAATGAATAAGAAGAGCATACCTACAGTACCGACCCTGGAAAGGATCTGTGATGCATTCGGAATTTCAATCGCACAGTTCTTTGCCGGAGATGGTATGCGGCCTGACCTGACGGATGAGCAAGGTGAATTATTGGAGATATGGGATGACTTAAATGCGGATGAACGCAGAATACTGATGAACTTCGTAAGGACGCTGAAGAAGTAAGGGGAAGCAGTTTGATTGTATCTGACAAGACTGGCTTCCCTTTTTCTATGCATTCCGGTGACCACGGAAAGTGATGAGGATGTATATGAGAGTACAGGATGAGGAATTCAAAACAATGGTCTACGATCTGATGAACGGACATTATGATCTGGATAAGTTTGATTGTGAGGAAAGCAGTGTGGTAGAGAATGAATTTGAAGAAGGCAGATACTGTGAAAAACTCTACAGTGAAATGCTTGCAGCCTATGGAAGGATATGCCAGAGACTGCATGAGCAGTCCGGTGAGGATAGGGACGTGGAAATCATAATAAACAATCTGCTGGATATGGGCAGATACCAGAGCATGAAGATGTTTAGTTATGGAGCATTCTTTGCAAAGAAAGAAAATAACCAATAAAGAAATGCAAAAATGGTGTGGCTGTGATTGGATAGTCACACCATTTTTGGTATAATATATAAAAAGAAACTGCTGATTTAAAATGGAATGGAGGTATGCGGATATGAATGGAAGTCATGCACCAGAACTAACGGATTTGTTAAAAGAGATTACGGAAGATATCGCTAAATATGTAATTAAAGAAGGACAGCCTATCATTTTGATAGATGAGTATTCTTGGTATAGAGAAGTGCTTTCTTTGATGGCTAAACAGGTGAATTTGTGCGATAGCTGCATTTTGCTTTTGGAAAACGGAATGGAACAGGAAGCTTACCTTTTGGCAAGAAGCCAGTTTAATAATACTTTATGGATAAAGTATTTATGCGAAGCTGAAGAAGGAGATAATACAAGACTCAAAGAATTTTTCTATCAACCAGATATTAACCAACTCAGGTCAAATCAAAATCTGAAAAAAATGATACGGGATTTTGGTGATACATTAGATGAGAGATTCAAAGGCGAAGAAACAATTACTAAACTAAATAGAGGCAGCAAGGAAATTCGAAAAATATTGAAAAGGGAGAATCTAGGAGAAAGTCCAAAGAGCATTGCAGAACTGGCCAAACAGGATCCGATTTTATTTGGAATGTATATTACCTTATATAATGAAGGCAGTAAATTTGAACATTCGGATATTAGTACAACAAAATTATATAGAAGACAAGCTGCCGAGGGATACCCAACAGATCAGGTATTTGTATTTGATTTGGGAAAATCAAATAAGGAAGGCTGGTTTAAGGTTTTTCAATATTCGCAAATGAGTTTGTTTTTTGCTTTTGACAGTATTTGCAAACGTGTGAAAGAACGAGAAAGTCAATTGTTTGAAGCAACTCCATATGGAAAAGGGGCTTATTCAGAGGAAGATTTCAATAAAATTCTTTTGAAATTTAAGGCTTGTATGAGCTTGTGCGAAAGATATGAAAATAAATAGTAAGTAGATTATCGAAAAATAGTATGGCTTATGAATTGACAGCCGTGCTATTTTTTGTTACAAATAATTCATAGATAGTCCAAAATGTTCTGATAGCATTGTAACGACAAATTCACATCAACCAACATATCTGGGTATCTTTTTAGCATATTTTGAGAGACGATACCACTTCCAAAAAGTTAGAAAATATAGTGATTTCGAGGGTTAGACGGGGGATACTTGTATCCCCCTACGATTGCTAGGTTTGGGGGTAAGGAAAAATCCTTTTATATATGAAGTAATGCCATCTATTTTATACAGGGTAAAACCCCAGACGGGACTGCATATAACAGTTTTATGTATGGCTTTTAATAAGCTGCTTACATTATTGAAAGTGCCCGATAAACTTTCAATAACACTTACCGTGTTGCTGCTGCTTCTTTATGGCATTATGACGGGATTTGGAATTTCGACAAATAGAGCGGTCATTATGATGGTCATTGCTTTGTTTGCCGGATTTGTCGGAAGAAGTTATGATATGCTGTCTGCAACGGCTGTAAGTGCGGTTATTATAGTCATATTAAAACCAATGGCTCTTTTCTCATGCAGTTTTTTATTATCATATGGTGCGATTATTGCTATAGCTTATTTTTATCCATTTTTAAGGGATGATATTTTCGCGTGCAAAAATGATTTTAAACATAATAATAAAGAAAGATTGGTACAGCACATAAAAAAAGAGATTATAAAATCCATGCTGGTGAGTTTTTCGATACAGTTTTTTACACTGCCGGTTATATTATATTACTTTTTTCAGACACCATCATACAGTATAGTCTTAAATCTTTTGATAGTTCCACTTTCGACATTTCTTGTCATAATTAGTGCTTTGGGCGGTCTTTTGGGAATAGTTTTTTTGCCACTTGGAAAATTTATGCTTGGCGGAGCCTATTTTATACTTAAATTTTATGATGGGGTATGCGAGTTATTTAATAAACTACCCATGCATCATATTGTTACGGGACGACCGGGTATTATTAAAATATTTATATTTTATCTGGTTTCATTTACTTTGATTTTTGCTGTAAAATATCTGAAAGATTATATATATATTAAAAAGGATTTTGATGCAGGATTTTCTTCTGTTTTGTTATCTTTTTCGGCAGAAATTTCAAAAATATCACATTATACATTTTTGCTTTTCATGGTGTTGTATGTTTTTATGCTGATACCTCCTCAAAATGACAGATTTAACATTTGTTTTCTGGATGTAGGACAAGGTGACTGTATCATTATTAAAAATGACAACGGAAAAGTTTATATGATAGACGGCGGAAGTTCGGACAAAGACAGTGTCGGAAAATATATCATCACACCGTATCTTAAGTATTATGGCATAGAGAAAATAGACTACTGTATAATGACACACTCTGACAGCGACCATATATCAGGAATTATTGAAATATTTGAGCAAAAAAACGCAGATAGGATAACCATAGATAATTTTCTGCTTCCAAACCCTGACAATGAACTTAAAGATGAAGCTTATTATCAGATACTTAGGCTTGCAAAAAACAACTGTAATAAAGTCAGGTATATTAAAACCTATGACAAGATTATTGATGGTGATATGACAATGACCTGTGTTCATCCGGACAATGGCTGTAAAACCGATTCAGCGAATGCTTACTCTACAGTATTAAGTATAGTTCACAAAAACAACAGTATTCTTCTCACCGGGGATCTGGAAAAAGATGGAGAAGATAAAGTGCTTGATATATTGAATTCTGACTTTGAAAATTTTCCACAAAAATATACTTTGCTAAAAGCTGCACATCATGGCAGTAAAAACTCGACAACAGAGGCATTCTTAAGACGAACAATGCCTGAAAAAACCATCATATCCTGTGGAAAAAACAACAGATATGGGCATCCTCACAGTGAACTTCTAAAAAAACTTGAATATATAGAAACAAAAATATACAGGACAGATGTAGAAGGTGCTTTGAATTTTGAAGAGTAGTGTGAAAAATCCATATATGCAAGATTTTTCGCACACAAGATTTGTGTCTGCGCACACTTGACACAAACTTAATATGCACAAAAAACGTGTGCAGAAATGAGGATTAATATGCAAATTTAACTGTTGTAACAGTCCAGCCCTTCATTTATTACATTCGTAAACCTGCCAGCAAGCTGTCAGTCGCTGCTATGCAGCTTGTGTTTACTTACGCGAAAGCAAAGTGAGGATGGAACAAATTTATTTGTTCCATCTGAGCGTGCTCGCGAGGGCTTTGCCCTCATTTCATAAATGAAAGGCTATTCAGCCAAAAAACACAAGTCAATAATACATTGAGCAAGCTCATGTATTATTGACTTATCTTTTTTGGGCTGAACTGTTACTAACTGTTAAATTTTGGTTTAACATACACTAGACAATCCATTCAAATTTTAATATAATATATTAAGTTGAATGTGACGATGGGAGGATATATTTTGGCTGGAAAAAATACACGAAATAATATCATAAAAATGAAAAAACGCCAAAACCCATGGACTGGAATTATGCTTATTTTGTTTTCGGTATATATCATAGTATTGTTTGTGCAATCGCTAAATCAGGATAATATTTCAATATACGAAGTGACACAAAATAAACTTGCTGATGATGATACGATAAGAGGTGTTATTTTAAGAGATGAGCACTTAATCAAGGCTAAAAGTTCCGGGTATATTAATTATTATGTAGGTGAGGGTGCAAGAATCGGAGTAAATACTACGATTTATTCTGTTGACAGAACAGGTGGCTTTAATGATTCATTAGATAAAGAGGGTGCAGACAATTATTCGTTGTCTGATGAAGATACTAAGACCATTCGTGCAGATATTGCCGAATACAGGGCTTCATTTAACTTTTCTGATTATAGTGGAATTACAAATTTCAGGTATAATCTTGACAATTCACTTTTGAAAATGACGACCAATGGGCTTTTAAAAAGAGCAAAACGGATATTAAAAAATGATTCATCTTCATCTTTGAAAATGATTAAATCAGGAAAAACCGGAATTATTTCATTCTGCTCAGATGGACTTGAAAAGCTTGATATTGATTCTATCAATCAGAAAACATTCTCTGATACGACAGATAAGTGGAAACAGTTAAGACAAAAGAAAGAAATATCAAAGGGCGATACGGCATATAAACTTATCACAAGTGATAACTGGTCAATTGTCATACCTCTTACAAAGAAGCAATATAAGAAGCTTTATGATAAAGACAGTATAGATGTAGTTATAAAAAAAGACAATAACAAGTTTACACCATCAGTTATGACATTTACGGAAAAATCAAAATATTATGCAAAATTGGAATTTACCAAAGACATGATAAATTATATTGATAACAGATATCTTGACATTCAGCTTGAATTTAATGAAGCAGCCGGACTTAAGATACCGGTATCTTCCATAATCAAAAAGAAATTTTATATGGTACCTGAAGAATATATTACAAATGGTGGCGATGATGGAAGTACAGGTGTAATGCTTAAAACATATGACAAGCATGGAAACCAGCATAATACATTTAAAAAAGCTAAGGTTTATTATAAAGATGAAAAAAACAGATGTTATATCGATGCCAGATTGTTTTCGGTAGGTGACATCATAGTGGCAGATGTCTCTGCAAATGGAAGTGAGCTGAGTTTGACAAGGACAGCCAGACTTGATGGGGTATATTATTGTAATAATGGCTATTGTACTTTTAAAAGGATTGATATAACATATTCAAATTCCGAATATGCCATTGTACCTGAAGATACAATATACGGTCTGCAGATATATGATCATATAATTCTTAATCCTAATTTTGTTAAAGAAGATGAGATAATCTGACATTAAGTACATAAAAGTGTATATTAAAATTAGAAGTCAGCCGGATATTTACAATACGCTATGCTGTCTGACTGATGGTATTAAAATAAATATCGCAATATGGAGGTAATAATAAATGGTTAAGGAAAATCTTAAAGAGGTGGAGGAAAAGATAACTGCCGCGTGTGAGAGAGCAGGCAGAGACAGAAATGAAGTTACTTTGATCGCTGTAAGTAAAACAAAACCTATGGAAATGATAGAAGAAGCATATTCTGCCGGCAAGAGAGATTTCGGAGAAAATAAAGCACAGGAAATGAAAGAAAAACATGATGCACTGCCTGATGATATAAAGTGGCATTTTATCGGTCATCTTCAGACAAATAAAGTAAAATATGTTGTAGGCCGTGCAACTCTCATACATTCCGTAGATTCGCTGCACCTTGCAGAAGCGATTGAAAAAGAAAGCGAAAAGAAAAATCTTGTTTCAGATATTCTTATAGAGGTTAATGTGGCGTGTGAAGAATCAAAATTTGGTCTTAAAACAGACGAAGTAGAAAAACTCGTGCGAGATGTTGCAAAACTTCCACATTTGAGAGTCAAAGGCTTGATGACGATAGCACCATTTGTCGAAAATGCTGAAGAAAACAGAAATATTTTCAGAGAATTAAAGGCATTATCTGTTGACATAGCAGCTAAAAACATTGATAATATTAGCATGGATATTCTTTCGATGGGTATGACCGGAGATTATGAGGTGGCTGTTGAGGAAGGAGCTACACTTGTACGTGTGGGTACCGGAATTTTTGGTGAAAGAAATTATTCAATATAAAGGAGGACAGCCTAATGGGTGAAAAGGGTAAGGTAAGCAGCTTTTTAAATTTTTTTAAACTGGGAGATGATGATTTCGATGACTTTTACGATGATCCATATGAAAGTGATGTCGATGATAAAGAACTTCGTAAAGAGGAAAAGCGTTTAAAAAAAGAGCAGAGGCGTGAAGAGAAAAGAAGTTTTTCAAGAACACCTTATGATGATCATGAGGATGATTATGAAAATGAGCCTGAATATTCACAGAAAAAAAACACTTCAAAAGGTGCTGCTCAAAGCAAAGTTGTGCCTATAAGAACATCCGCAAGTGATGTTGAGGTATGTATATTTAAACCTGCAAATTTTGGTGAATCACAGGAAGTATGTGATATTCTTCTTGGTGGACAGCCTGTAATCGTAAATCTTGAGGGGATTGATGTTGAGGAAGCTCAGCGTATAATGGATTTTGTATCGGGATGTATCTTTTCAATCCAGGGAAATATGCGTCAGATTTCAAAATATATTTTTATTTTCTCGCCAAAAACTATTGATATATCAGGTGATTACATAAAAAATGTTGCAGAAAACAATGAGGGAATAAGTATTCCAACACTTAGTAAGGAGTTTTAAGCAATGCAGCATTATCTGGTATATACATTGTATTTGCTTTTTATCATTCTTATGATAATCAATCTTATATATATGCTCAGAGGAATAATTCCTTTGGGCAGTTTCATTAATAATATACTTGATAATCTGATGAAACCATTATTATGTCCTGTAAGGTATCTGGTAAAACATTCAATATTAAAGTGTATAAAGGTTGACATAAGCCCATATATAATTTTGATAGTATTATCGTATTTACAGGCAGTATGTAAATATTTTCTGGTATAATCCACCTTGATTATGCAAATATAGTGCGGATAATACCAGGGTAAAGTGAATTAGGTGGTAATGCCATGCATTTATCAAAAGATGAACAGATATTATATAATCATTTCGAGGATATGTATAATACAGCATATAACAGAGGAATTCCGATATTTAGCGATTTTGTCGGATTAAATGGACTTGAACTATGTTATAGATTGTTGGATAAAAATAAGGTACGCCCTGATATGTATGAGAATAAACTCATCACATATGGCGGATATGATGGAGCAATGTACCAGATGTTATGTTTTTTACCTGAAAACAATTACATTGATATTAGAAAAGCTGATTTCCCAATATCCTGTATAAAAATTGCACCGGTTAATAATAAATTTTGTGATAAGCTGACACATCGTGATTTCTTAGGTGCGGTTATGAATCTTGGTATTGAAAGAAATCAGGTTGGAGATATAGTCGTGAAAGAAGCTGATTCATATTCAAAAGCCTGCGTTGCATATGTTTATTGCAAATCTAATAAAGAAAAACTTATAGAATCAATAACAAGTATAAAGCACACTACAGTTTATTGTGAAGCAGTCGCAATGACAGAAATTGATTCTACACCAAAATATAGAGAAATAATCGGAAGTGTTGCTTCATTAAGGCTTGACGCTGTTACAGCGGTTGCATTAAAAAGTTCGCGTTCTCAATGTCTTGAACATATAAGAGCAGGAAATGTGTATATAAATGGCAGAAATTCTACGGAAAACGCTAAAGAAATAAAAGATGGTGATATACTTACAGTCAGAGGTTTTGGAAAATATCTGATAGAAACTTCGGAAAATATTACCAGAAAAGGGCGTTATCATATTATAGTAAAACAGTACATTTAGGAGGTATTAAAATGCTTACACCGGCAGATATTAAACATCGTTCCCTTAAAACAACGATGGGTGGATATAATAAAAAAGATACAGATGAGTTTTTAGCATCGATACTTGAAAGTTTTGAAGAACTCAGTTCAGAAAATGCCAAGTTAAAAGAGAAGCTTACTTCACTCAGTGAAGGAATACAATATTATAAAAATCTTGAAGATAACCTTCAAAAGGCACTTGTATTAGCTGAAAAGACTTCAGAAGAAACAAAGAATGCTGCAAAAGCGGAGGCTGCTAATATAGTCAGTCTGGCAAAGAAAGAGGCTGATGACATTGTTTCAAATGCACAAAAAGAAGCAGATAAATATACTGATAATGCAAAAGCTGAGTTTGATAAAAAAGTTACAGATGCACAGAAAAAATATGAGGAGATAAACGGCAAATTGTCTTTATTATCATCATCATATGAAGAATATAAGCAAAAAATAAAGGTCATTATAAAAGAACAGCTTGATTTTGTGAATGGCGAATGTTCTTCACCTGAAACCCCTGAAAATTTGATTTCCGGCGAAGAAACTTCAGGTATAAACAGTTTTGAAAAAGAGGATTTAGTAAAAGAAGAAAAAAGTAATGTTATTGAAGAAATATCTGCTGAGCCGGACATAACTGCAGAAGTGGAAAATGATGCAGAAATCGAAGCTGCATCAGAGTCAGATAACATCGTAAATGCAACGGATGCGAAATCGTCTGACACCACCATAGAAGAAAAACAGAACTTTATCTGGCAGTCAGTTGAAGAAGATGATGATATAAAAGATAAAGAAATTGACGCAGAGAATGACACTGTTTCTGATATAAAAGAAAATGAAGCCGTTGAAAATATCAATAAATCTGAAGTACTGAAATCTGAGGATAAAAAGCAGACAGGTATCGAGGAGAATAAATACGAAACTGAACCTAAAAATGAAGCCGATAATGCAGAAGATGATATTATAGTAGAGAATATTATGATGAAAACACCTACAATTAATGATGCCAAAGAAGACATATCAAACACCGTGTTCCCGGCATCTATGCCTAAAGATGATAGTGTTTCATATCTTTCAGGCAATAATGCAGGTTCAAAAGAAAAAAGGAACCCATTTACATTTATTGACTTGGATTAAAGTTATTGACATAAATTTTAGAGTTATAAATTTTGATTAGAGTTATCATTTAGGTTAAAATTATTGACTTATATTAGAGTTATTACTTAGATTAAAGTGTGAATAGCTTTATTTTTACATTTAAGATTTGTGTCTGTGCACACTTGACACAAACCTGATATTCAAAAAATGTGTGCAGAAATGGGGACTAATATGAGTAAGCTGATTACAGTTCATTATGATGATAAACCAATATATAATATAACTATAGAAAAAGATTATAGTAAACTTGCTTCTGTGATAAAAGAGCAGGTGGAAGCTGAACATAAAGTTTGTGTAGTTTCAGACAGCAGTGTGGCATCACATTATCTTGATGCCGTTATGGATATAGCATCTGAATGTGTGAGTAAAGTTACTTCATTTGTATTTCCGGCAGGTGAGGAGTCTAAAAATCTCAATGTCGTTGAGGATTTATATGAACATCTTATAAAAGAAAAATTTGACAGGAAAGATATTTTACTTGCTCTCGGCGGTGGTGTTGTAGGTGACCTTACAGGTTTTGCTGCTTCGACATATCTTAGAGGCATAAAAGTCATACAGCTTCCAACAACACTTCTTGCAATGGTAGACAGCAGTGTCGGTGGAAAGACCGGTGTTGATTTCAGGGGATATAAAAATATGGTTGGAGCATTTCACCAGCCATCAGCAGTATATATGAACCTTTCAACGCTGAATACCCTTACCGAAAAGCAATATTATTCAGGATTTGGTGAGATTATAAAGCATGGTCTTATAAAAGACACAGAATATTATTCATATATAGAAAAACATCTTTCTGAATTAAACAGCCGCAACCTTGATGTACTTGAAGAAGTGGTGTCAGGAAGCTGCAATATTAAAAGAATGGTTGTCGAAAATGATCCTACGGAAAAAGGTGAGCGTGCATTGCTCAATTTCGGACACACATTAGGACACGCCATAGAAAAACTTATGAATTTTTCACTTCTTCACGGTGAGTGTGTTTCACTTGGAATGGTTGCAGCAGGTTATATTTCCATGAAGCGTGATATGATAACTGAAGATGAGTTTAAAGGCATGACAGATATGTTAAAAACACTCAATCTCCCGGTTTCTGTCAGTGAACTTAGTGCCGACAGCATTATAGAAACGTCTAAAAGCGACAAAAAGATGGATGCTGGCAAGATAAAATTTATATTGCTTGACAGACCGGGAAATGCTGTTATCAGAAAAGATGTGACCGATGATGAAATGAGAGAAGCATTATCTGTCGTATTAGCATAAAAATTATACAGAAATGAGGATTAACATGAAAAAGGCTGTCTGGTATTTAAAATGGATAATATTATTTTTGGTACTTATTGGAGCAGACCAAATGACAAAACAGCTTGCCGTAGGCACATTAAAAGGAAATACAGGTTTTCCTATAATAAAAAATGTATTTAAATTGTTTTACCTTGAAAATCATGGTGCAGCTTTTGGACTTTTTCAAAATCAAAGATTTCCATTGCTTATCGTCACGATTATTGTGTTGTTAGCGATTGGTTTTGTTTTTAACCGCATACCGCATGAAAAAAAATTTACTTCTATGAGATGGATTCTTGTTGTCCTTGCTGCAGGAGCTGTAGGAAATATGATAGACAGAATTGCAAACGGTTATGTTGTCGATTTTTTGTATTTTGAGCTTATCAATTTCCCGGTATTTAATGTGGCTGATTGTTATGTTGTTATCAGTGCTGTTTTGGCTGTCTTATTGATTATATTTTATTATGATGATAATGATCTGGACAGAATATTGAAAAAATAAGATTATTCCATCTAATCTTGTGTGGATGGATAGAAATTGAATATAAGAATTGAGGTTAAGTATGAGCGATGACAGTTTGAAGATTGAAAATAAAGATAAAGACAATATTGATATTTCCGAGATACATGATATTCAGGTTGAAAATGAATTTGATAACTGTCGTCTTGACAGATTTTTGACTGAAAAGTTTAAGGATATGTCGCGCTCATTTATTCAGAAACAGATAAAAGATGGTCTGGTAAAAGTAAATGGTAAAGCCGTTAAAAGCAGCTATAAACTTCAAAGCGGTGACAAGGTACAGATGAGTATATGTGAACCAAAAGACATAGCGATAGTTCCGGAGAATATTCCGCTCGACATAATTTATGAGGACAGTGATATTATACTTATAAATAAACCGAAGCAGATGGTCGTTCACCCGGCTCCCGGACATTACAGCGGCACAATAGTCAATGCACTTATGTACCATTGTGATGACCTGTCAGGTATAAACGGAGAGCTGAGACCGGGTATAGTTCACAGAATAGATCAGGATACTACAGGTGTTATAGTTGCCTGCAAAAATGATAAAGCACACAGATGCATTGCAGAACAGTTGAAAGAACATTCTATCACAAGAACATACCATGCCATAGTCTGTGGTCATTTAAAACAGTCAGAGGGAACTATCGAGGGGGATATAGGGAGACATCCGGTAGATAGAAAAAAAATGGCGATTAATGTAAAAAACGGTAAAAAAGCTGTAACACATTATAAAGTGTTAGATACCTTAAATAATAAATATACTTATATAGAATGTAAACTTGAAACAGGCAGAACGCATCAGATAAGAGTTCACATGGCAAGCATCGGACACCCGATACTTGGTGATACGGTCTACGGTCCGGCAAAATGTCCATTTAAACTAACAGGTCAGACTTTGCATGCAAAAACATTAGGTTTTATACATCCGACAACAGGACAATATGTAGAATTTGATGCAGAACTTCCAAATTATTTTAAGGAACTTCTTAATAAGTTAAGAAAGTGATTGCAATATAACAAAAATGTGATTGATATATGACACAGGTATATCAGGCTTAAGCAGCTTAAGCTGAAAAATGGCAATAGACAATATATATAGGGAGATACAGCATGAAAAAGACAAATGATGGTATAATAAGACTGCATGAGGGCGAACTAAATGTGATGGAACTACTATGGTCTAATAAAGAACTGGCAGCAAAAGATATCGCAAAAATAATCAAAGAATATATTGGCTGGGAAAAAAATACTACATATACGGTTATAAAACGATTAATTGATAAAGGTGCCATTGTTCGTGAAGATCCCGGATTTATCTGTAAAGCACTTATTAGTAAAGCGGCTACACAGGAAATTGAGACACAGGCACTTTTAGATAAATTGTATAATGGCTCGCTCAGTAATTTTATTGCGACATACCTTGCAGCTAAAGAATTGACATCTGCAGATATTGCAGAGTTGAAAAAACTGGTAAATAAATATTAAACTTTTTGTGTAGGGTAGTATTTTTAACTCTTTGATAAATTCCAGTTTTCCAAAGAGATAAGGAGGAAAAACATATGACAGACAACAATATATCGTTTTTAGGAAAAAACAATAAAAATAATGATAAAAAAAATGTTTCAGACAAAAATATAAATTCAGACACAATCGAAAATATTTCAAATAAAAACACTGTTTTAGATGCAGCCGACAAAAAAAATATCTCAGGCAAAACCACAACTTTAAGTGCTGCTGCAAAATCAAAACAGACTCAGACAGATCAAAATTATCATCAGCAGGTATCACTTAGAGATACAAAAAAATTGCGTGAACAATTAAAAGAACTTCCAACATTTTGCAAAGATTTTTTTCGTGGTATCGAACCAAAGACAACAACAAAAACACGCATGGGTTATGCATCTGATTTAAGGACATTTTTCAGATTTCTTTTATCTGCAAATCCCGAACTTTCTGCAAGACAAATTGACGCAAAGAAAAATATTGTCATTGATGATGACGCAAAGAAAAATATTGTCATTGATGACAATAAAAATCAAGGTGCAAACGACCATACAGACAGTTCAGATAATGCTGCTGTATTAGACAGTTATATCTCCGGTATTTCACTAAAAGATATTGAGTCATTAAAACCTGTAGATATTGAAGAATATATGGAATATCTCAAATTATACACATATGCCGGCAGACAGTATTCAAACGACGAACGCGGAATTCACAGAAAAATCGCTTCACTTAAAAGTTTTTATCTGTATTACCAAAAAAGAGAACTTATATCAAATAATCCTACCACTGTAATCGATATGCCAAAGTTGCACGATAAAGAAATAATCCGTCTGGACTCTGAGGAGGTTTCTGAACTTTTAAACCTTGTAGAACACGCAGGTGATAATCTCACAGGTCGTAAAAAAGTATTTTATGAGAAAAACAAGCTGAGAAATATTGCAATCTTTACTCTTTTTCTTGGGACAGGCATCCGTGTTTCCGAGTGTGTAGGACTGAATATAGAAGATGTTGATTTTAAAGAATGTCGTATAAGAATTATACGAAAAGGCGGCAAGGAAGAATATGTATATTTTGGCGATGATGTTGCAGATGCACTTGAGAATTATATAGATTATGCGCGTTCGGAAATTGTACCAAGAGAAGGTCATGAACACGCACTCTTCTACTCTATCCAACGCCGACGTATGACTGTGCAGGCAATAGAGGATCTTGTCAAAGAATATGCAACTAAAGTTACAACATTTAAGCATATTACACCACATAAACTTCGCAGCACATATGGCACGGCACTTTACAGACAGACAGGGGATATTTATCTTGTAGCAGATGTTTTAGGACACAATGATGTAAATACAACAAAGAAACATTATGCTGCAATAGATGATGATAAAAAACGAAGTGCCGCAGGAGCTGTTAAATGGGGAAATTAATTTATAGCAGAACCCCTCAAGAATTGCAAAGCAATTCTTGAGGGGCAAAACACTGGTTTTGCGCTTTTCTATGCTATAGGAAAATGATCGTAAAGTAGTGTGACACCAGGGGCAAAACGCTGGTTTTGCCCTTTTTATTTTGCAGGATATTTCTTAAATATTTTTTCTACACCATCATACAATGCTTTAGCAGCTTTTTCTCTGTATGAAGCCTTTTTTAGATTAGGATAATCCTTATTGCCGGTTATAAATCCAAGTTCAACTAAAACTGACGGTACAGTGTTATATTTATTAACTACAAATCCTGCCTGACGCACGCCTCTGTTTTTAGAATTTATCCCGTTTAATACAGAATTAAGCATTATTGAAGCCATCTTTTTACTGTAAAGACCGGTTGAAGTTACTTTATTATTGCGTGATGAATAATATACTTCTGTTCCATTGGCAGTTCTGTTACTTGCACTATTCATGTGAAGACTCAAAAACATATCGGCTCTATAAGTTTTTGAAAGTTTTGGTCTTGTATAAAGATTTATAAATGTATCGTTGTGGCGTGTCCAATATGCTTTTACATTTGAAGTATTGCTTTCAAAATATTTGCGTGCTCTCGTATATAAAATCTCAAGGTTAAGATTTTTCTCATAGAGGCTTCCGAATCTTGCACCGGAATCTTTCCCGCCATGTCCTGCATCTAACAGGATAATATTTTTATATATACTATTTGGAGAGCCGACTTTTACCGTAAAATAACCGTCTTTTTTGTCAATTTTATAGCCTTGCAGCTTAGTTGTGGTTACAATAATCCTTGTGTCACCGCCTGAAGTTTTATTTACCTCTATTTTTTTGATAGCTGAACTATTGTCTATAGGTTTGTTGTTTTTATAAAAAGAGACATGATTTCCAGGAACTATTATATAAAACTGCTTATTCCAATATCTGTCCGTTGCCGTAATCTTCTCTGCCTTAACTTTATCAGGAATCAATGCTTTCATGCTAAAAGATGCCTTAGTAAATGTGATAGTAAAAAAATTTGATGAAATTGATTTACTTGTAATATATTTGTCGTCAAAAGTAACTTTGATATGAGCAGCTAAATTTTGGTCTTCCCATACTTCCAGTGATTTTACGGCTGTACTGTCACTTATTGTTTCCTTAATATCACCAAGAAGATTTTTAGTTTTTGCATATATATATTCAATGCTGTTGTCTCCGGCTTTGACACTCACATTTTCAGATTCAATTGGATTTAATGCAGTAATCTGAACTATATCTTTATTGTCAGAATTTTTAGTGCAAATAATACTGTTAATCGCATTAGTGTAGCTGTTTTCATACCATGTCTGCTCTGATTTTTTATAATAGCTGATAATGTCAGTAACATTTAATGATGTTGCTGTGGACTCATAACCATAACCGAGATTTTGAATAACTTTAGAAGCCGGTACATAAATTGTTTCTTCGGAAGTATTTTCTGAGTTTCTTGCTTTTATAACAGGCTCATCCATAGTTATAGCTGAAGAACCGACAGTTAATTCCGTACTTCCTATGTATGCTTCTATCTGCTCATTGCCATATTTGTTTGTAATAGTAAGTTTACCATTAGTCTCGGAATACTTATATGTGCATCCGAGCTTGTCTGCTAAGAACTCCTTTACAGGCACCATCCATACATCATCAATGCGTATGCCTGGAAATGTACTATTATCGTATAAAGTTTTGTTATAATACATTTTTAGCGAGCTGTCAGCAGCTATATCCGTATATTCATCATTCTGCTCAATGGATACCGCTGCATCAACATATGTTTTTGCTACATTTGTAGTGCTAAGACATATAGCTGCTGCAAAAATTGTAAAAGCAGTCTTTCTGACAACCGCAAGTAATCTTTTATTATGTGTGTTTTGTTTACTGTATCTGAAAAATCTCATTTTAACATAATCCTCCGTGTAAATTTAATGTATTTAATACTATCTGGTGTACTGACCTGGATAGTATTACAAGCAAACATCAGAGCAGATTGCCAATATCCGCCTGACCCATATAATATAAAACAAATCTTTGTTTTACACAACGGTGCTATTTTAACGAAGAACTGTGTCAAAGTTATGGATGTTCAATCTTTTCAGAATGTATGACAACAGGTACGATGATATGATTTCCGGCATATATGGTATCTGAACTAAGTCCGTTGCACCTCTTTATTTCCTCCAAAAAATCATTAAAAGAACCGTCATATTGATTTTTATACTTTTTGGCTATACTCCAAAGCGAGTCATTTTGCTGTATAGTGACAGATACATATGACATTTTTTTCTGACTGCCAACATCCGTATCATTTGTCACGGTGCTGTTAAAAGTGCTCACTCCGGACGATCTGCTTATATGAAAACTTAAAACTGCAATAAATGATGCTATAACAGCTACTATTGCTAACTTAACCGGTAAATATCTTTTCTGTGATAAAATATCTCTTATAAACATAGGCTCCTCCTTTGTGATAAACATTTGTTCGTTTACTGTGTAAACTATATTATCATTAGAACAACTGTTTGTCAATACAAAAGAGAAAATTTGTTCGATAACATGAAATAACTGTCTGGAACTGTTTTAAAGATATTTTTTTATTTCATCCATTACTTTATTTATTATTGCTATATTTTTCATAGTATCTGCTGTTTCAAGTGAATGGTCTGCATCAGGGATAATAGAAAGTTTTATATCATATTCTATGCATTTATCTTTAATAATTTTAGTGTCTGCCCATGAATCAGCAGTTCCATGAAAGGCTATCCCATTGCATGGCTCAAATAAAAATGTTTCTGCAAGAGGTGTCATATAGATATTTCTGCAGGTTATATCATATTCTTTTGCATAACGGGCGGCGACTACTGTTCCTATACTCTTTGAAATGAAAATTATATTCTCATAAGATTTCCAGTCAATATCCGATAATATAAGCTCTGTCTGTGAATATGCTGTTTCAAGTGCTTCTCTCATTTTGTCAGCATTGCCTTTAATTTCTGACGCAAATCCATTGTAATCTACTCTCACGCACTGAAAACCTGCTTCTGCTGCAAGTTTTCTGCTGTAATAAAGTAATGGTTTGTCATTGTGGTAACCTATTCCCGGAAAAAATATGGCAAGTTTTTTGCTCATTGTTTTGTCTCCTATCTAAATTTCAAAAAGAGAGCCCTCAAAAACTCTGAGGACTCCCAAAACACTAAAGTTTATTTATGGTTTATTAGAATTTACCAGCGTCAGCAGCTTCCTGAATAGATACTGCAACTGCAACTGTCATACCAACCATAGGGTTATTTCCGGCACCGATAAGACCCATCATCTCAACATGGGCAGGTACTGAAGATGATCCGGCGAACTGAGCGTCTGAATGCATTCTTCCTAATGTATCTGTCATACCATAAGATGCAGGACCTGCAGCCATGTTATCAGGATGGAGTGTACGTCCTGTACCACCGCCTGAAGCAACTGAGAAGTATTTCTTACCCTGCTCGATACATTCTTTCTTGTATGTACCTGCAACAGGATGCTGGAAACGAGTTGGGTTTGTTGAGTTACCTGTGATAGATACATCAACACCCTCTTTGTGCATGATAGCTACACCTTCGCAAACATCGTTTGCACCATAGCAGTTTACTTTTGCACGAAGTCCGTCTGAATAAGACTTACGGAATACTTCTTTTACTGTGTTTGTGTATGGATCATACTCTGTCTCAACAAATGTGAATCCGTTGATACGGGAAATGATCTGAGCAGCGTCTTTTCCAAGACCGTTAAGGATAACACGGAGAGGTTTCTTACGAACCTTGTTTGCTTTCTCAGCGATACCGATAGCACCTTCTGCTGCGGCGAATGACTCATGTCCTGCAAGGAATGCGAAACACTCTGTCTCTTCTTCAAGGAGCATTTTTCCTAAGTTACCATGTCCAAGACCAACTTTACGTGTATCTGCAACTGAACCAGGGATACAAAATGCCTGTAATCCTTCACCGATTGCTGCTGCTGCGTCTGCTGCACGACGGCAGTCTTTTTTGATTGCGATAGCTGCACCAACTATATATGCCCAACAGGCGTTCTCAAAACAGATTGGCTGAATGCCTTTAATCTGGTCATATACATTTAATCCAGCATCTTTAGTAATCTTTTCAGCTTCTTCAATAGAAGCGATACCATAGCTGTTTAAAACGCTATTGATTTTATCAATTCTTCTTTCATATGATTCAAATAATGCCATTGTTCGTTTGCCTCCTTTATATTATTTTGCGATCTCTTCATCTGTTCTTGGGTCGATAAGCTTAACAGCGTCGTCAACACGGCCATACTGTCCACAAGCTTTTTCCCAAGCTGTGTTAGGATCATCACCTTTTTTGATGAAGTCTGTCATTTTTCCAAGGCTGACGAATTTGTAACCAATGATAAGGTCATCTTCATCTAATGCGATAGCTGTAACATAACCCTCAGCCATCTCTAAGTAACGAGGACCTTTCTTTAATGTACCATACATAGTACCAACCTGTGAGCGAAGTCCCTTACCAAGATCTTCAAGACCGGCACCGATAGCAAGTCCATCCTCAGAGAAAGCACTCTGCGAACGACCATAAACGATCTGAAGGAAAAGCTCTCTCATAGCTGTATTGATAGCATCACAAACTAAGTCTGTGTTTAATGCTTCCATTACTGTAAGTCCCGGAAGAATTTCAGATGCCATAGCTGCTGAATGTGTCATTCCTGAACATCCGATAGTCTCAACTAAAGCTTCCTGTATAATACCTTCCTTAACATTGAGAGTAAGTTTGCACGCACCCTGCTGTGGTGCACACCAGCCTACACCATGTGTAAAGCCGGAAATATCCTTTACTTCTTTTGCCTTAACCCATTTTGCTTCTTCTGGGATTGGTGCACAACCATGGTGTACTCCCTGAGCTACTGGGCACATGTTTTCTACTTCCTGTGAATAAATCATGTTCTTGCTCCTTTCAATAATGCTTATTATCTGCGACATTATCCGCAGTCCTAAACTATATTTTCGCATAAATTGATTGTGAAGTCTATACCTTTTTGAAAAATTTTGTCAAAAAATTTCAGATATTGCAAGATTTTATTGAATAAGACGGTAGAGACAGCAAAAACCGGCAATAATTGATAGTCAGTTATCAATTATCCCGGCTTTTATCATATCTAAAATATGTTTATATATTTGTGTGTGTCATAAAGCTTTCCGTTGTGCTTTATTGCAAGTTTATAATTTCCGTGAGCTATTGCCATAAGCGGCATACTCATATAATAATGCTGTGTTCCAAATACTTCAATAGTCTGCTCCGAATCCGTAAAGTCCTGTATATATATGTCATTTTCATTATACAGATATATCTTTTCAAGTTTATGGTCAAGTGCTCTTATCTGTAATAATTCACCATACATACAAATCTGTGGTTTATCGTCATTATTTTCAATATCATCAAAATCTAACAGTTTGGTAAAGTCCTCAGCATTTCCTTCAGCTTTTACAGGTGCATACAGCTCACCGACTACCATATCTTTAGAAAAATCTAACGGTTTCGCCATATCATTTATGTTAAATTCTATTGAATGTGCACTGAAATAATCCAGCTCAGATGAAAATTCATTTGTAATCTCACCCGTATTGTAATCTATTTCATATATTTTTCCGTTATAGCCGTCAATAGGCGGTTTAAGATTTGCACACATGGCAAATACTTTTCCTGTCTTTGTATCATATTCCTCATTTGACCTTGTAACACTTAAAGGAACAGGGATATATTTATCCTGTGTGACTGTCATATTTTTCTCATCTATAGTAAAGAACATGATATTTGATTTTTTTTCTTTATCAAACCATTTGACAGGTCTTCTGTTTGCCGTATGATTGTCAAAAAGCATTATGTGAAGTCTGCCGTCCTTATTTTTTTCATCGTGAACTATCTGGATAGCGTGCTGCTGGAAGAACCATTTTATATCACCCTCCGGTTTAAGGACTTTGTCCTCAACATTAGTTTCCTTGTAAAATTTAGGGTTTGTTAAAATCCAGACAAGTTCGCTTTTCTCAAGACTTATCTTTGCGATAGTGTGGACATTACGCATTGAAATGACAACAGAATCATCCTTGGCAATATATTCTATTGAATTTATATGTGCCCAGTCATTTCTTGTAATGTATTTTTCCGGAAGAAGCTTATTCATATTTATCTCTTTTACTGCCTCGCCGGTAAATCTGTCTATCTCAACTATCTCATTCTCCATAAATGTATCATCCGTAGAACTTGAAAGTGCAAGTATGTTTCCACCCGGCTCTTTTTCTATCGCCCAGTGATGAAGTCCCTTTTTATCATAATAAGTACGGTAAACCCTGCCCATCATATCCATTTCATGCATTACAACTGTATTTGCATTTCCCCATGCAGGTCTCCTCATATGCTTTTCAGGGAATAAAAAGCGTCCGTCTTTAAAAAGATATACACCACAATACTGAGGAATTTTATTGAGTGCAAATCGGATATTTCCTTTTTTATCAAATGCATAAACACCGCCATGATACCCGCCTGAAACAAAAATAAAATCTTTTGACAATGGCTGTGTGCTGTTTGAAAGTTTTACGGCATTGTGAACCGGTTTATCAAGACCTCTTATGATAATGCGTAATTTCTTTGACGCAATTATGCTGTCGTTTTCATCGAGAAGCCTTACGATAATAATATTTACTGAATTTTCATATAATCCTAATAATGGAACCCTGTGATATTTAGTCATTATCTCATCACATACCGTGTAGTCGTCACTCCCTCTTTTGCCGGCTATGGTATATTGAACTTTACAGGACATATCCGTCACAAATAATGCAAGTGCAGATAACGGTGCAATACGATGCGGATTTTTGATGACAAGCATATTATCGAAATCATATTCTTTGCTTTTTAATATCTCGTTTATCGCTACTTCTCTTTTATAAGATGATATTGCAGCAATTTCTGATTTTGTATCTATATTTGTTTCATAGTTATTACTTATGTTATTATAAGTGACATTGTTTGCCCGAACCTGTTTTTCAAGCCATTTATAATTAGCTACAAGTGCGTTCATTGTTTTTTTCTTGATAGGTGCCAATAATTTGTTTATCGTTTTCATATTTCCATCCTTGTTTATAGTTCAAGTCATAATCTTAAGATTTTATTAAGATTTATGCTGATTTTAATATTAAAATACAAATATGTCATTTTTTTTGCAAAAAAGTGTTATTTCTGCCATTTTTTTACACTGTTATATTTATTTTGTATAATATCTATAGTCCATTATTGTTTTTATACAAAACTTTGTAACATAATTGCATTGAATTTGTAAGCTTCTGTTTGATATAATAGTATTTACTTGGTTAATTATATCCATACAATGTACGGAGGAATATTAAAATGAAAAATCTTAATGAAATACTTGATAGTTATAAGGTGACAGAGCTTAAGGAATTTGCCAAAAATTCTGGAGTTAAGGGTTATTCAAAATTAAAGAAAGCAGAGCTTATTGATACTATTATTTCAAGACTTGCAAATGTTGATGTATCGACACTTGATCTGCCTGATGAGATTAAAAACAGCGTAAATGACAATATACAGAGTACGGCAGCAAATATGGTTGCAGCTATTGCAAAGGATGAAAACAATGTTGCTGCAGCAGATAATAAAGCTGCAACGGAAAATGGTGCAGACGATGACGGTGTTATCAAACTTAAAAACCGTTTATTTGGAGTTGCACCACTTGTTGCAAATGTAATTCCTGACGATATGCCGATACCTCCTTCAAATACACCTAACAGTTTTATGCAGATAAAAAAGATTTATCCAAATGATAAATGCCCTTGCGGAAGCGGTAAAAAATATAAAAAATGCTGCGGAAAAACAGCTTAATAAAAAGAGCAAAATCAGCATTTTGCCAACGAGAATTTTCCTATGCATAAAAAGAACACGGTCTATATTTTAAATCGTGTTCTTTTTGTTTACTCAGGTAAACTATTTCTAATCGTGTCTTTTTTATACTCAGATACATTATTATTATTTTTTTTATATCCGAATACATACTTCCTATTTGATATATGGATTATCTTTTTTCTACAATATCACCCTGTTTTTTATAGATACTTCCTTTTGGAACATATCCTCTTACACTTGACAGAGGGTAGATATTTGTATTACTTCCTATTATAGTACCCGGATTTAATACGCTGTTGCAGCCTACCTCAACATAATTTCCAAGAATGGCTCCCATCTTTTTAAGCCCTGTTTCTATCTTGTCACCTTCATATTTGATGACAATATTTGTCTTGTCTGATTTTACATTTGATGTAATTGAACCTGCACCCATATGTGATTTGTAGCCAAGGATTGAGTCGCCCACATAGTTGTAATGCGGCACCTGCACATTATTGAAAAGGATAACATTTTTTAGTTCTGTAGAATTACCTACGACACATTTTTCTCCTATTATCGCATTACCTCTGATAAAGGCACCCGGTCTTACTTCCGTACCTTTTCCGATGATACAGGGTCCGTTTATGGTTGCGGTAGGTGCTATAGCTGCCGACTTTGCTATCCATACATTGTCACCTTTTTTGTCATAATCATCAGGTGAGAGTGACTCACCAAGCCCCGTTATAAAGTCTTTTATCTTTGGAAGAACCTCCCACGGAAAATCAATATCCGTAAAAATATCTGCGGCTATTGTTTCATCGAAGTTAAATAAGTTTTTGTTTTTTAAATTTTCGTACATATGATTTCCCTCATTTCCATAATTTATTTGTAAATTAGCAATTTACTCTATATATTTTATTGCATTATATGATTATTGCACAAAAAAGTATTTTGTTCAAAATCATGCCACGGATTGCTGTCTGCTTTTATTTCTTATATCATTCATTATGCCTGTTTATTCTTTGTTTTTGAATTATCAGTACCGGACTTTGCGGTGGTTTTCTTAGCAGTTTTCTTTGAAGTCTTATAATTTGCAGCCGCCTTATCAAAGTAAGGTTTGAAAAGATTTTGATAATTTTTGCTCTTTACATTCTGCACATGATTTGTGATAAAGCTGTTTAGTTTCATCATATACTCTTCTTCTGTTATCTTGCCGTCTGCAACCATTGTAAGACCGAGTTCCCAGCTTGCCGTAAGTTCCGGGTTTAAAAGTGCATGGATTGATGCAAACACAACATCATATATCATCTCACCAAGAAGCGTCGGTGTTATAATCTGCGTCTTTTTATTTAAAGAAAGATATTTGATATTGACAAGTTTGCTGAGTATCTCAGCTCTTGTTGCACTCGTACCGATACCACTTCCTTTTATCTGTGCCCTGAGGTCCTCATCTTCGATAAGCTGCCCCGCATTTTCCATCGCAAGTATCATTGAACCTGAATTGTATCTTTTTGGAGGTGAAGTCTCACCTTCTTTAATCTCAGCCGAAAATAAGTCTATCTCCATGCCTTTTTTTAACTGTTTTATCTTCTCAATGGCATTTTTGTCAAGTTTATTGTCATTGTCTGCCGCATCATCTGCACTGCCTTCTGTGGTCTGTGCCTGCTTATCCGTAAGTTTCTGTTTTGCAAAAGAAGCACTTGCAATAGCAAGATACCCCTCTTTTGTCATTATTTTAAAACTTGCAAAAAATGACTCTTTAAGTCTTTCGGCAGTAATATTTATCTTGAGATATTCTGCCGACGGATAAAAAATACAAAGAAATCGTCTGACAATTACTTCATATACCCTTGCTGCTGTCTGGGTTACGCTGTTTAATGCATTAAATCCCTGACCTGTAGGTATGATGGCATAATGGTCCGTTATCTGTTTGTCATTGACATATTTTGTCTTTTCAATCCCTTTATAACTCTGTGCTTCAAGTATTCCCGAAGCTATGTCCCTTACGAGTGCATAGTTTCTAAGACCGCTGATATTTTTGTGTATTTCTTTTGCAACTGCGGTTGATAACACTCTTGCATCAGTTCTCGGATATGTAACAAGCTTCTTTTCATAAAGTTCCTGAACTATCTTTAATGTTTCATCGGGACTTATCTTAAAAAGTTTTGAACAGGTATTTTGCAATTCGGCAAGATTGAAAAGCAGAGGAGGATTTTTCTTCTCTTTTTTCTTTTCGGCTTTACATATAACTGCTTTTACCGCAGGCGGCTCTATCTTTAATTCATCTATCAGCTTTTGTGCATCTTCTTTTTTATTAAAGCCGTTTTCTTTATATAAAAGATGCGATTCAAAATACTGTGAACCTTTTACGGCACGCCATTCACCGTCAAATTTTTGCCTCTCATATCCAAAATTTCCGATAACACGGTAAAAAGGAGTCTTTACAAAATCCCTTATCTCACGCTCTCTCTTGACTACCATACCGAGAACGCATGTCATAACCCTGCCGACAGATACTGCAGACCATTTACCATTGTTTAGATAGTCCATTATCGTTCTGCCATATTTGAGTGAGAGAACTCTTGAAAAGTTGATACCCATAAGATAATCGCTTTTTGCCCTCAGATATGCTGCTGAAGAAAGATTATCATATTCTGATAAAAGTTTTGCTTCTTTTATACCTCGTTTAATCTCCTCCTCTGTCTGTGAGTCTATCCACACACGCCTTTTTTCTTTGTCGGGTGACACTTTTGCCATATCATCGACAAGACGATATATATATTCTCCTTCTCTTCCTGAGTCGGTACAGACATATATGCAGGATACATCGTCCCTGTTTAAAAGACCTTTTACTATATTAAACTGTTTTGAAACACCGGGAATGACCTCATATAAAAAATGTTCCGGAATAAACGGAAGTGTCTGAAAACTCCATTTTTTAAGTGCCGCATCGTAGACCTCAGGATAACTCATCGTAACAAGATGACCTACGCACCAGGTTACGACACTGTTATCTGACTCAAGATAGCCTTTAGAAGCGTTTCCGTTTACATTGAGCACTTTGGCAAATTCCTTTGCAACACTCGGTTTCTCGGCTATAAAAAGATTTTTACCCATTACTAATTATCCTTAATTTTATTTTAGACATTATGACAAATGCGTTACCATAAACACCTGTGGTGCAACATATAATGCAAAATCATTTATTTGTCACAATTCTTTCTGTCATTTAAAAAAGCCGTATAACTTTTGTGGCTGAATATCGCTGCTACTATGGCAACTCCGGCAAGACATACATACTTAACGATTTTTGTGACATTTATTTCTACATTTACTCGTGTTCCTTTTTCCATGATAAACCTCCATTTCTGTGCAGACCTTGCAAGTCAAAATTGGTACTATATATGGGTGCACATAACAATATAAATTTTTAAAGCAGTTTATTTTTAAATTTTATAATCTCCTCTGCTGACAGTCATTTCATAGCCGACAGATTCAATCCTGTTTCTTAAACATCCGGCACACTGAGCCGACTCCTCTCCTGTACATATCTTATTGTCATATAGCTGGTACTTTTTACGCACTGAAACAGGCGAAAGATTTGGCATGACTACATTTGCCCCGGCTTTAAGACCAAGTTCCCTTCCGTTTGGTGCTATCGTTCCGAGTGCTGTTGTCGATGGCAAAAGCACATTCGGAAACATAAGCCTTAGTATTCCAAGAAGAAATAATGTCTGTTCGAGCGTACCGTTTTCCATATCTGCAAAAGGAGTGTCCTGCTGTGATATATAAGGACCAATTCCTATCATATGTGGCTTAAGTTCCTTTAAAAATAACAGGTCATTTACAAGATACTCTGTCGTCTGATAAGGCGAACCAACCATAAATCCCGCACCAACCTGATAACCTATCTCTTTTAAGTCAAAAAGACATTTTTTTCTATTTTCAAGTGAAAGTTCGTCAGGATGAAGTTTTCTATAGTGTTCATCCGTAGCTGTTTCATGTCTTAAAAGGTATCTGTCTGCACCTGCATCATACCAGTATTTATAGGTGTCGTAGTCCCTCTCTCCTACCGATAAAGTCACTGCACAATCACTATGCCGCTTTTTTATATTTCTTACTATATCAGCGATTTTTTCAGCAGTAAAGAACATATCTTCACCGCCCTGAAGAACAAAAGTTCTAAATCCTAGCCTGTAACCCTCATCGGCACATTCGAGTATCTCATCCCCGCTAAGTCTGTACCTTGATGCGTTCGTGTTGCTTTTTCTGATACCGCAATAATAGCAGTCATTGCGACAATAGTTGCTGAATTCTATAAGTCCTCTTATATAAACATCTTTTCCATATATGTTTTCTCTTACTTTTCTGGCAAGACCGAAAAGATATTCGGAATCTTCCTCATCATGCTCTGAAAGCATTTTATAAAATTCATCAGCAGATAATATACTGTTTTTGTGTAATTTATCTATCAATTCTTTTTGAAGCATATTACTCCCCATTTCTGCACACATTTTTGTGTATAGTGCGAAATATAATATATTTCACATATAAGATTTATGTCAAGTATGTGCAGCTAAAAATCTAATAACCAAGTTCTTCGCCTACAAGTATAACTTTTATTCTGCCCGGAATAGCAGATCTTCTTGTTATTACTGTCTGACAGCAGATGCAATCATCAGACTGGCAGTCTGCACATCTTCCGATTTTTGAACATGGTGTATTTTTTGAAAGTCGTACTGCATTTGGCGGTGCGGCAATATTTCTTACTCTTGATATTGCCTCCTCAACATTTTTTACAACTTTGTTCATTCCTACGATAAGAATAACATTTTCAGGTCCGTGGCAAAGACAGGCAACCCTGTTTCCTGTTCCGTCAATATTTACAAGTTCCCCATCCATTGTTACGGCATTTGAACTCATAAAATAATAATCAGATGTCACTATTTTTCCAAAAAGTTCTCTTTTTTCTTCCGGTGTCTTAGCATCTGCCCTGTCGTATATTATATAATCATCAGATTCTTTAAGGTCATCTATAAGACCAATCTCCGAGAGAGTCATCGAACCGCCCCATGATATAGTGCTGTCCGGAGTCAGAAAACGCTTTGCTTTTGCATTTGCCTCCTCTCTGTCTATGCAATAGTATCCCTCAATTCCTCTTGTATTAAACTTATTTATTATCGTCTCAGCCAGATTTTGATAATTTTCCTGTTTTGGAGTAAGTTCTATTTCTAAATCATCCATGTCGTTGTCCTCCTTACAATCAGTGTGGCTGTCCACACTCATAAAGTGTGAACAGCCACATATATTTTTGTGTTATAGGAAACTTCTCGTTTGCTATAACATAAAAAACACTCCGTGAGGATGCGCATTTCGCGGAAAAGAAATAAATGCTACACATTCCGCTCAAGCGCGAAAGAGTCGCAAGCGACTCTTTGTTCTAAAATTTTTTATTCGTAAAGAGGATATTTGTCTGTAAGGCTCTTTACGATAGCTGTTGCTTTTTCAGTATTTGCTTCATGATCATCAATGATAAGTGCGATTGCCTCTGCAACTTTATCCATATCATCAGTATTAAAACCTCTTGTTGACACGGCAGCAGTTCCAAGACGGATACCACTTGTTACAAAAGGTGACTGAGGATCGTCCGGAATAGTGTTTTTATTGCAAGTGATATGAGCTGCGTCAAGCCATTTCTCAACTTCTTTTCCGGTAAGTCCCTTGTCTGCAAGGTCAACTAACATAAGATGATTGTCTGTACCGCCTGATACAATTTTGATGCCACGCTTGATAAGTCCGTTTGCAAGTGCCTGTGCATTGTCAATGATGTTCTTTCCATACTCTTTAAATGCCGGGTCAAGGGCTTCTTTAAAACATACAGCCTTTGCAGCGATAACATGCATGAGCGGACCACCCTGTATTCCAGGGAATAATGCCTTGTTAAGCTTATGCTCTTCAGCAAATTCCTTACTTGAAAGAATCATACCTCCACGAGGTCCACGGAGTGTCTTATGTGTTGTAGTTGTAGTAACATGAGCATAAGGGATCGGACTTTCGTGGTAACCTGCCGCAACAAGACCAGCGATATGTGCCATATCTACCATGAGATATGCACCTACTTCGTCTGCGATTTCCCTAAATCTCTTAAAGTCAATCTTTCTTGCATATGCACTTGCACCTGCAACGATAAGTTTTGGTTTGCACTCTTTTGCAATACGCTCAACTTCATCATAATCTATATATCCGTCACTGTTTACACCATAAGGTACACAGTTAAAATATTTTCCTGAAAAGTTTACCGGGCTTCCATGTGTAAGATGTCCGCCGTGGTCAAGGTTCATTCCCATAAATGTATCACCCGGCTGCATAAGTGCAAAGAATACAGTCATATTTGCCTGTGCACCTGAATGTGGCTGAACATTTGCATAAGTACATCCAAAGAGCTTCATTGCTCTGTCTCTTGCAAGGTCTTCGACTACATCTACATGCTCACATCCACCATAATATCTTTTTCCAGGGTAACCCTCAGCATACTTATTTGTAAGTGTGCTTCCCATAGCTGCCATAACAGCTTTGCTTACAAGGTTTTCTGATGCAATAAGCTCAATGTTGTCTCTCTGTCTCTGTGTCTCGTCCGCCATAGCTTTTGCCAGGTCCGGATCATAATTCTGAACTTCACTAAATGAATACACTCAAATGTCCTCCTTATGTTATATTAATATTTATCTCAGCATAAATATACAACAGGTGTTATATTTTAATGCAGTAAATATCTGTATTTATTGATTATTATTTATTTTTCAGCTATATAAAAATTTATTATTTATGTCTATGCTTCGTCTATCGCTTTTCCAATGTCGTGTCGCATATATTTATTTTCAAAGTCAACCCACTCTGTAGCCCTATAAGCATTTGCTCTGGCTTCTTTTAAGTTTGCACCTTTTGCTGTTATTCCAATGACACGACCGCCGTTTGTGACGATGCCTTCATCTGTTTTCTTTGTACCTGCATGGAATGCATAGTAACCCTCTTTGTCTTTTCCTTCAAAATTTTCAAGACCTTTGATAAGCTTTCCTTTTTCATAATGCTCAGGATAACCGTCAGATGCAAGAACAACGCATACTGCCGCATTGTCCTCAAAGGAAAGTTCGATTTCGTTAAGCCTTCCATCTATGCAGGCGTCTATGACATCAATAATATCATTTTCCATACGAGGAAGCACAACCTGTGCCTCAGGGTCACCAAATCTTGCATTATACTCAAGAACCTTAGGACCGTCCTCAGTGAGCATAAGTCCTACAAATAAAATACCTGTAAAATCTCTGCCCTCTGTTTTCATGGCATCCATTGTCGGCTGATAGATATGTTTTTCACAGAATTCTTTTACATCGTCAGTATAGAAAGGACTTGGTGAGAATGTACCCATTCCACCGGTATTTAATCCCTTATCCCCGTCTTTAGCACGCTTATGATCCTGTGCACTCGTCATAGGTTTGATATGAGTACCGTCACAGAAACAGAGAACAGATGCTTCACGACCTGTCATAAAATCTTCTATTACAATAGTGTCACCTGCTTCACCAAACTGTTTGTCCAGCATGAGTGTTGTGACCCCGGCTTCTGCTTCTTCAAGCGTCTGACATATAAGCACACCTTTTCCGAGTGCAAGACCGTCAGCTTTTAAAACAATAGGAAAACTTGCATTTTCGAGATATAAAAGAGCTTCCTCAGGCGAGTTAAATGTCTCATAATGACAAGTTGGAATATTGTATTTTTTCATAAGATCTTTTGAAAAACTCTTAGAGCCCTCAATGATAGCAGCGTTTTTGCGTGGTCCGAATACACGGAGACCCCTTTCTTCAAAAACATCAACGATACCGCCTACGAGTGGATCATCCATACCTATAATCGTAAGGTCTATCTCATTTTTCTCTGCAAAATCCGCAAGTTTGTCAAATTCCATTGCAGCAATATCAACACATTCAGCTATCTGCGAAATGCCACCGTTTCCCGGTGCACAATAAATCTTATCTACTTTTTTACTCTGCGATACACTCCATGCTATAGCGTGCTCGCGTCCACCGCTTCCTACTATAAGAACTTTCATCATCATCCTCCATTTCTACACAATGTACTCTTTGAAAAAGACATAAAAACTGTTTATTCTTCAATATGTGCAATGCCGTCAACAACTTTAACTTTTCCAGCACCTATCAGCTCAATGGCCTCAGGCAGGATATTCCATTCTGCTTCTTCCATAACACGCTTTTGCAAAATCTCAGGTGTATCATTTTCATGTACCTTAACGGCTTTTTGCAATATGATAGGACCGTGGTCTGCTTCTTCGTCAACAAAATGCACCGTTGCACCTGTAACTTTATTGCCTGTTGCAAGTACACTCTCATGTACCTTAAGCCCGTAATATCCCATACCACAATGTGACGGGATAAGTGACGGATGTATATTTATTATCCTGTTTCTATATTCATGTATCATCTTTACAGGGACTATTACAAGATAGCCGGCAAGAACAACCAGGTCAATATCATGTTTTTTTAGGGTATCAACCATTGTATTCGCAAAATCATCTCGATTTTCATAATCCTTAGGTCTGATGCAAACGGCATCTATACCTGCTTTTTTTGCACGCTCTAAAGCGTAAGCATCAGGTTTGTTGCTGATGACTATTGATATTTCTGTATTTTTGATAGTACCGTCATTTATCTTGTCAATAATAGCCTGGAGATTTGTTCCTCCACCTGAAACACATACGGCAATCTTTTGTTTCTGTCCGTTCATGTATGAAACCTCCTCATAAAGCATTAAGCGGATACGATATATCCGCTTTTTGCCTTTTGTCTGGTAATGTGATTAAAACAAATATTCGCAATCCGCTTAATACCTGCTTGATAGTGATTAAACTAATGTAACACCTTTTTCACCCTTAATAATCTCACCGACGATAAATGCTTTCTGCCCTGACTTATTTACAAGTTCAACAGTCTTATCAGCGTCTGCCGCATCAACTGCAAGCATCATGCCGATACCCATATTGTATGTATTATACATCATTTCTTTTGCAATATCTCCGTCTTTTGCAAGCATATCAAAAATAGGTGGTATCTCGTAACTGTCAGCCTTTATCTGTGCACGAACACCATCGTGAAGCATACGAGGAATATTTTCATAAAATCCACCACCGGTGATATGGCTGCATCCTTTTATCGTAACGCCGCCCTCTTTTACAGAACGAAGTGCTTTTACATAAATGATAGTCGGTGTAAGTAAAGTTTCACCTAAAGTCTTTCCGCCAAGTGATTCATAACTTACTGCAAGATTTTCTTTCTTCATAGGGAATACTTTTCTTACAAGTGAATATCCATTGCTGTGAATACCTGAAGATGCGATACCTACAAGTACATCTCCCTCTTTGATTGACTTGCCCGTTATCATATTTTTACGGTCAACTACACCTACGGCAAAACCTGCAAGGTCATATTCATCTACCGGATAAAAACCAGGCATCTCTGCTGTTTCACCACCGATGAGTGCGGCATTTGACTGTCTGCATCCCTCAGCGACACCGCTTACTATAGACGCAATCTTTTCAGGTTCATTTTTTCCACATGCTATGTAGTCTAAGAAAAATAATGGTTCACCACCTGCACATGCAATGTCATTTACACACATTGCAACACAGTCGATACCAACTGAATCATGCTTATCCATCTCAAAAGCTACTTTTAACTTTGTACCAACGCCATCTGTTCCTGATACAAGTGTAGGCTGCTCCATGTTCTTGAAAGCCTCCATAGAAAATGCACCTGAAAAACCACCTATGTCTGTAAGCACTTCATCCCTCATCGTGCTTGCAATGTGTTTTTTCATGAGTTCAACAGCTTTGTAGCCTGCTTCGATGTCAACTCCAGCGTTTTTGTAATCCATTATTGCCTCCATTCTGCCTTGCGGCACATAAAATTTTCAAGTTCTTTTATCAGATATTTTGTAATAATATTAAATTTTTTTACAAAATTACTATAAACATTTTAAATTTTATCACAAATATTATCATTTGTCATTGAAAATTTATTGAAAAAGTTTAAAAACTTGTTTTTATATGTGAAAAAAGGTATAATCAAGACTGTCCTGTCATAAAAAACTTAAATGATTTAGAAATCATAATGCTTTTGTAAAACATAGAACTAAAATTTTTTAAGGACACCGGTTGAGGAAAAAACATCTTTTAATCTCAGCTTAAAATTACTAAAATGCACGGTAATAATTATACGGCTGAATCACAAGAATAGACAGCAGGCGGTAATATCGGCAGAAATGAGGAATTGATGAATTTTAAAGATTATATAAAAACACACAATATTTTAGCAGACGGTTCTTTTGGAACATACTATGCAGAAAAATACCACACAAACGAAGCCCCTGAATATGCAAATATATATCATAAGGACAGAGTGACAAACATTCATTCTTCCTATCTGGATGCAGGAGCAAATCTTATAAGAACAAATACATTTGCGACAAATACTATGTCTATGCAGAAAGACTTTTCTTTTGTAGAAGACAATATCAAAGAAGCAGTTTCACTCGCCAAGATAGCAGTCAAACTTTCAGGAAAGAAAGATATATTTATAGCCGGTGATATAGGTCCTGTCTCGACGGTATCAGGTGTTTCCAATGAAAATCTTATAAATGAATATTTTAATATAGCAAAGACATTTGCGGATGAAGGGATTGAGATAATACAGTTTGAGACATTTATGAGTCTTGATGTCCTTGCGGATGTGATACCTAAGATAAAGAAAGAACTTGGTCTTTTTATAATGGTATCTTTCTCCGTAAATCAGCTTGGCTACAGTGCATCAGGACTTAGTGCAAAAAATCTTATAAATGACATATGTGCTGTCGATGGCGTTGATGCTGTCGGATTAAACTGCGGCATCGGACCTTATCATATGTATAATATACTTGAAAAAATCAAACTTCCCGAAGACAAAGTGCTTATCGCAATACCAAATGCAGGCTATCCTGTACTTACAAGAAACAGAATGGAATTTAACAGCCATCCTGAGTATTTTGCTGAAAAGACAAAGGAACTGCTCTCACTCGGTGCAGATATAATAGGCGGCTGCTGTGGGACTTCCCCTGAGTTTATAAAGTCTCTTTATGACATTATGAGCATGGATATAAAGGCTGATAAAAAGATACAAAAAACAGATGCGGCTGATGAAAAAGTTTCAAAAAGATGCGGCTTTTTATATGATGAGAACGGCAGAAAGAAAGACAAAAAATTTATCGCCGTTGAACTTATACCACCTTTTAACACTGATGATGAGAAACTTCTTGAATCCGCACATTATCTTAAAAATGCAGGTGTTGATGTACTTACATTTCCGGATTCTCCGTCAGGAAGAACAAGAGTCGATTCTGTCCTTATGGCAGCAAAAGTTTACAGGGAAACTGGTATCGATGTAATGCCTCATGTATGCTGTCGTGACAAAAATGCATTTGCCATGAGGGCAATGTTTATGGGTGCAAAGATAAATGACATTAAAAATTTCCTTATCATAACAGGCGATCCTGTACCTGCATCAGCGAGAGATCTTGTCAAATCCGTATTTAATTTCAGTTCGGTAGGTCTTATGAAGATTGCTCAGGAAATGAACAGGGAAGTATTTAATGAAAATCCATTAAACTATGGTGGTGCAATAAACCAGAACCTCATAAATCTCGAATCAATAATAAACACTACAAAGAGAAAAATGGACGCAGGTGCAAGCTTCTTCCTTACCCAGCCTGTATTTTCAAAAGAAGAAGCCGACAGACTCAGAAAAATCAAGGAGGAAACAGGTGCTTGTATATTTGCAGGTATAATGCCGCTTATAAGCCGCAGAAATGCTCTCTTTATGAAAAATGAGATTGCAGGTATAAATGTGACCGATGAGATAGTAAACCGATATCCTGAAAACGGCTCAAAGGAGGACGGCGAAAAAGTTGCCGTGGAACTTGCAAAAGAGATAATATCCTATATTGATGATTTTGCGGATGGTTATTATTTCAGTTTTCCGTTCAACAGAGTTTATCTTCTCAATAGGATTTTGGGGTAACCTTGCTTGAATAAAGTTTGACGAAAAAATAGAAGTACCTTTTTCTAACTCATGGACAACTTGCGTTTCGGAGAACATCGTAGCAGTACATAAAGGTGTCAAATACACACCTTAAGTACTGACTATGTTCTAACGCCATTCGTTTAGAAAAGGTACTTCTATTTTTTCTGTGTAATGATAGTTGTTAGTTTTAAACATTGCCTTTTAGATAAGTAAAAGCAATCCTATACAATAAATTTTTATATTTATCGTACATTATTTCAAATTCATGAGCACTCATTTTTGACTTCATATTATGCCTCCTTTCACTTTATATACAAGTGAAAATGAAAAAAAGTCAATTTTTTATTTTATTTTTTCAATCAGAGAATAAAGTGTTTTTACTACATCATAATATCTGCTTTCGTCCATATTAAATTTTCCATTATGTATAGGATAATTTGTTTCTTTTTCGATTTCTGCCGTAAATACGATGAATACTCCTTTTGCATAATTAAAGTAGTATGCTGCACTGTCCCCGGACAGAAAGTGTTTGTCTACCAGCCGGCAGTTTTTGTTCCAAATTTTACTGCCACATTCCAGTGTGGTGTCTACAAGATATTTGTCGTTTATTATAGGTGGTATCGGCTCTTTTGTTATATCCATTTCTACTTTTACATTATATTTTTCTTCAATCTGTGATGCAATGTCAAAGATAATATTGTATAATTTGTGATAATCTTCGGGTTTTGCCGCTCTGAGTGTTCCCTCCATATAAACATCTGATGCGATAACATTTTTTGCCGAACCGCCGTTTATCGTTCCTATCCCCATTATAAATGGCAGGTCTGAGGTGTATGTGCTGTTTAGTTCGTTTAATTTTAATATAAATTCACTTGATGCCACAATCGCATCAGTGCCTTTATCCGAGTTACACCAGTGTGCAGATTTACCTTTTATTGCCACTTCCATTTTTCCGATGGCAGCAGATGCAGAGCCATATTGCACTTCCATTCCATATGGGGCATCATTTACAAAATGAAACATTATAAAGTAATCTACATCAGGTGATTTCATAACACCACCGTTAAGCATTATATCTGTTCCTTCTCCATTTTCCTCGGCAGGCTGAAATATAAATTTTATCGTATTTTTTAATTCGGATTTATTTTCGTTACATATTTTTGCAAGTACAAGTGCACACGCCATTATAGCGTCATGACCGCAAGCGTGTGATACTTCTTTATTCAGACTTTTATATTCAATATCATTTTCTTCTTTGACAGCTATCGCATCCATTTCAGCACGCACTGCTACGACTTTTGCACCTGGATTTTTAGAGTATATAACGGCAGTTATGCCACACTCCCCTATTCTTTTCGTTACAATTCCATTTTTATTTAAATATTTTTCTATATAGTCGGCAGTTGAATATTCTTTTAAGCTGAGTTCCGGGTGTGCATGAAAATATCGTCTGAGTTCCACTATTTCATTTTGATAATCCTTAAATTTTGTTGTTTTCATTCTAGTCCTCGTTTATATTTTAGCCTTATTGTTATCACTTTCAGTCTCATTAGTCTGACTCACATTCAGGTTATTGCTGCTGTAATTAAAAAATGCTAATTAAGAAAGAACCCTATAAGTATCAGATTTTTCCAACACCTATAGGGTTTTTTTAAATTATGATTAAAACAGACATTCGCAAATAGCGAAGCATCTGACATTCAAAATATGAGATTAGTTGCCCATCTGAGCTGCAACTTCTGCTGCGAAGTCTTCTTCCTTCTTCTCAAGACCTTCACCAGTCTCAAAACGAACAAAGCTCTTAAGGTTGATGCTTACGCCCTCAGCCTTAGCAACGCTCTCTACATACTTCTTAACATTCTCTTTGTTTTCAGCCTTAACATATTCCTGCTCAAGAAGGCAAACTTCTTTAAGCTCTTTGTTAAGACGACCTGTAATCATCTTCTCGATGATTTCATCAGGCTTGTTAGCATTCTTAGGATCGTTCTTAGCCTGTGCAAGAAGGATTTCCTTCTCATGCTCTTTGTACTCAGCATCTACATCATCAGATGAAAGATACTTTGGATTTAATGCAGCGATCTGCATAGCTACATTCTTTAAGCACTCTTTAACTGCGTCAGTTGCATTGGCTGTGTCAGCTTCAACTAAAACACCAATCTTTCCGCCTGCATGGATATAAGAAACTACTGTTCCCTCTGTCTCAATCTTAGCGAAACGACGAATGTTCATGTTCTCACCGATAACAGCGATCATAGCTTTAAGCTTCTCATCTACCGTAACGCTTGTGTCAAGTGCCCAAGGCTCAGCAAGGAAAGCATCGATATCTGCTGCTGATGTTGTCTTAGCCTGTGCTGCAACTTCTGCAACATAATCCTGGAATTTTTCGTTCTTAGCAACGAAGTCTGTCTCAGAGTTTACTTCTACGATAGAAGCTGTCTTTCCATCTTCTGAAACATCAACTGCAACGATACCTTCTGCAGCGATACGACCAGACTTTTTAGCAGCCTTAGCAAGACCGTTCTCTCTAAGCCACTCTACTGCCTTGTCCATATCTCCGTCAGTCTGACCGAGTGCTTTCTTACAATCCATCATTCCGGCACCAGTCATTTCTCTTAACTCTTTAACCTGTTTAGCTGTAATTGCCATTTTAGAATCCTCCTATTTAAAATTTGATTATGCGTCAACTTCCTCAGCTGCTTCTTCTGCCATAGACTCACCCTGGTTAGCTTCGATAACTGCGTCAGCCATCTTAGAAACGATAAGTTTAACGGCTCTGATAGCATCATCGTTACCTGGGATAACATAGTCAAGTTCTTCCGGATCACAGTTTGTATCTGCGATACCGATAAGAGGAATACCAAGTGTATGTGCTTCCTGAATACAGATTCTTTCTTTCTTTGGATCTACTACAAAGATAGCGTCAGGGAGCTTCTTCATATCTTTGATACCGCCGAGGTTCTTCTCAAGTTTATCCCACTCTTTTTTGATAAGGATAACTTCCTTCTTAGGAAGAACATCAAATGTACCATCTTCAGACATAGTCTCGATCTCTTTTAATCTCTTGATACGAGTCTGGATTGTCTTGAAGTTTGTAAGCATACCACCAAGCCATCTCTCGTTTACATAATACATTCCACAACGCTCAGCTTCTGTCTTGATAGAATCCTGTGCCTGTTTCTTTGTTCCTACGAAAAGGATAGAACCACCGTTTGCAACGATGTCTTTAACAGCATTGTAAGCTTCATCTACTTTACCTACAGATTTCTGTAAGTCGATGATATAAATACCATTACGCTCTGTGTAGATGTACTCAGCCATTTTAGGGTTCCATCTTCTTGTCTGATGTCCAAAGTGAACACCTGCTTCAAGTAACTGTTTCATTGAAATAACGCTCATAATTGTACCTCCATGGTTTTTCTTCTTCCATATGCTTCCAAACATAAGACCTTTGACATGGCGTTACTATGTCAAGGCACCGATACGAAATCCGCATATGTGATTGATAATAAATTAATAGGTATGTCATGCGACAATGCACACAACATACCTACTATATCATAATATTTTTTGGTTTGCAAGTAATATTTTTACAATCCTAAGATTTTCTCAACTGTTTTCTGCATATCCTCTGTCTCACATACTGTATCATGAAGAACGGGAGCAGTGCGGATTTCTTCAACTGCATTTGGAATTTTAACTCCTGATGTTTTGCAAAGCTCGTCGATAAGTGCAAAATCGTCCATTCCCTCATACTTTTTGTCGATGGCACTCATAACGCTTGTGCCAAACTTGTATGGGCTTGCTGTTGACGCGATGATTGTCTTTGTATCATCGTTTGTCTTTTCTTTGTATGTATGATATACGGAAGATGCAACTGCCGTATGAGTATCCATTACATAACCTGTCTCATCAAATACTCTCTTTATCTCTTTTGCAGTGTCCTCTTCGCTCGCCCATCCGCCTGTGAAATCAGCAAGTTTTGCCTTCATTTCATCAGTGATAGTATATTTTCCTGTTGTCTTAAGTGCATCCATCATTTCTGCTGTCTTCTTGGCATCATCCCCGGCAATTCTAAAGATAAGTCTTTCGAGGTTGCTTGAGATAAGAATATCCATAGATGGTGATGAAGTAAGGATAAACTCACGGTTTCTGTCATAAACACCCGTCTCAAAGAAATCGTAAAGAACTTTGTTTTCATTTGAAGCACAGATAAGTTTTCCAACAGGAACCCCCATGTTCTTAGCATAGAAAGCTGCAAGGATATTTCCAAAGTTTCCTGTAGGTACTACAAAGTTTACTTTCTCTCCTGCCTTTATATCTCCGTTTGCAAGAAGTCTTGTGTATGAATAAACATAGTAAACAACCTGTGGTACAAGACGGCCGATGTTGATAGAGTTTGCAGATGAGAACTGGTATCCGTGCCCGTCCATCACTTTTGCAAGTTCTTTATTGTTAAACATTGCCTTAACACCACTCTGTGCATCATCAAAGTTTCCTGTGATGCCGACAACTTTTGTGTTTGCACCTTTCTGTGTCACCATCTGGCGTTCCTGAATCTTGCTTACGCCGTTTTTAGGGTAAAATACGATAATACTTGTTCCCTCAACATCTGCAAATCCGGCAAGAGCAGCCTTTCCTGTATCTCCTGAAGTAGCAGTAAGTATAACAATCTCATTTTTGATATTGTTTTTCTTAGCTGATGTTGTAAGAAGGTGAGGCAGTATTGAAAGTGCCATATCTTTAAAGGCAATCGTTGCACCGTGGAATAACTCAAGATAGTACGCATCTGATTTTTTCACTAGCGGAGCAATCTCTTTTGTGTCAAACTTTGAATCATATGCTCTCTCGATGCAGGTCTTTAATTCATTTTCCGTAAAGTCAGTGAAAAACAGCTTCATAACTTCATATGCTGTCTCCTGATATGTCATCTTAGATATATCTTCTAAAGATACATCAAGTTTTGGAATACTAACAGGTACAAAAAGTCCGCCGTCATCCGCAAGACCTTTTAAGATAGCCTGTGATGCAGTAACCTTTGTGCCCTCGCTTCGAGTGCTCTGATACATAAGTTCCATTATTTCCTCCATTCCGCCGCACCATATATAGTACAGTCATTAAATAGTTATCTTTTTGTCTTTTAATGATATATTATACATTATGAAATAAGTTATTGCAAGAATGTTTCTGACATATTCTAACTATATGTCAAGATATTTTTATGTTACAATGTACTATCATACTAATTTTCCCACCACTCCTTTATAAACATTGTTTTATCTATATAAAAACATTGATTTTCTATTATCTTGTCATATCTTTGCTTTCCAGTACATAAAGTTGTATTTACTTATAAAATTCATGACAGTGATACCTAAACAGTCTTGTAAGGCATCTGTCAAACCATGATACATTACCTTTGTCAGCAAGTGCCCGTTCCATAAAGTACAATGCACCCGCCGAATGGTCTACACCTGCTAAGGCATCTTTTACGGCACTTTTTGTATCATCAGATACATTTACTGTATAATATCTTCCGTCCATTATTGGCGAGAACTGGTATGTCCCACCTCTGTGTGCGAAAACTACATCTTTTATCGTTGATGGAAATGATTTATTTTTAACTCTGTTTAAAACAACATTTGCGACAAGCACTTTACCCTTATGGTCCTCGCCACCTGCTTCTGCTTCAACTATCCTCTCAAGAATTTTTCTGTCAGTTGCAGTTACGCTTACGCCACAGGCTTTTTTAATCTGTTTTACCCTGTATGCTTTCAGTCTTTCATCATGCAGCCGTTTCAGATTTGAAATCTTTTTAATATTTGCTCTGTTTTTTATGCCATATTCATTTTCTGACATTATCACAACATTGTTTTCTTTAATTGTTTTAGAAAGGCAATCGCTTGAATTTAATAATCCCATAGTCATACTGCCAGCCATTATCATAATATATATTTTGTTATTATACATATAAATTCTCCTTACATAACAATATATGAATACTTTTGTAAAATTATTCACATAATTGTAATAATTTATACATGCTATTTTGTATATTGCATGTATATTTTATTTAAGAAAGTGGCTTTGCATATCATAAAACTTATAAAGATGCAGTTGTATCTATAGGTTTTGCAAATACTGTTGGTCATCCGTCCAGCTATCCTATATCGTTTCAAATTTATGCTAATGCGGCAGCCCTGTTATGCTATTGAAAATAATATCAATATTTGTCGTTTTTAATTTATATTGTATTTTAAATTCTTAAATGTTAAAATCAACATAGTTAGTTATTTTCCAAAGACAAATAATAAACAGGAGAAATAAATTTATGAAAAATTTACCGGGAGTATTTAAAGCACAAAAGAAAAACGGAGATATTTATTACAGAAGTTCTATAACATTCCGCTCAAAACATATAAGTCTTGGAAGTTTTGATAATGATGAGGACGCCAATGCGGCATATAATGATGCAACAGCTATAATTCAAAGTGAAAACACATATATTCCGGAGGATTTTTCTAAAACAATATGTCAAAAGCTTGATTTTAAGAAATGGGTATCTCTGATAAATTTTAAAAATAATGGAATATATATCAAAACACCGATATATATGCGTAATAAATTTTTCAACTACTATCTTTCAAAAAATGATGTACTTACTTTTGATATAGATGACCTTTTCTACTATTCTAACCATTCTATAATGAGACGAGGAACGCATTTGTTTGTTGCTGAGTACGGTATGCAGACAAATATCGCATCGAGGTACGGCATAAGAAATTTTGCAAGAAAAGATATTGATTTCAAATTTGTAAACGGAGATATAAACGATTTTAGATATGCTAATATTGAGATAATAAATCCATATCAGGGAGTTACCGTTGAAACCGCCAACGGTATAACTTCTTACATATCCAAAATTCATATAAATGGTTACAATCTCATAGGAAAGTATGACAAGATAGAGCACGCGGCCATCGCCTATAATAAAGCGGTTGATATGCTTGCGGATAATGACTGCACGACCAATTATGAAAAAAATTATATAAATGATTACTCAAATGAAGAATACATGGAAATATATAAAAAAATACATATTCCGTCGAAAATTTTTGAAAAGTAATTATAAAAACAGCCATGAAAGATAAATTCTATCATGGCTGTTTTTTTGCTTATTTTGTGGTAAACCATTTTAATCCTGCTTTTTTTAATTTCTTAACAGAATCTTTTTTCAGGCTTTTTGAAGAAATAATACTTAAATGGCATTTCTTTTTGTTTCCTAATCTAAATGATTTATTGCAAAAGTTAATTTTTTTGCCAAAACTGTTATTTAATGTAATCGTTCTAATATTTTTGCATCCCTCAAAAGCATTTTTTCCTACCGTAAATGTCTTAATTTTTTTGACGGCTGTAATATTTATTTTTTTCAGATAAGTGTTATTTTTAAAAGCTTTATCTCCTATTTTATTGATACTGTAGACAAGACCGTTATAAGTTACCCCTTTGTTTATGGTTAAATTCGTAACCTTTTTACCTTTAGCTGTCGCTCCTGTCAGCATACATTCTCCTCCACCTGTTATCTGGTATTTGAATTTACCGACTGTAATATTTCTTTTATATGGTGTTGTTGCAAGTGTTATATATTTTTCGATATACAAATCACTTTTTCTTAAATTTGATTTATCATAGCCCTTTACACCAAATGTTTTAGCATCTTCAAGATAACAGTAAACATTCTGTTGTTTGCTGCCGCTGTCCATCCATGTAAGGTCAACACCGTAATATTTTTTACCCACTTTTACATAGTTCCATTCATGACCGCCACCTGCATCTCCGCCTACATTTACGCAGTCAATTCCAAAGTAATTGCACATCATTTTGAATGTATAAGCATATCCGACACAGACGCATTCATGTTTTTCTGACTGGTTGATTACATATGCCGCATCACGGTATTTTGATGAATAGTTACCTTTTTTGTCTTTATCTTCTGTATATGTCAGATTAGCACATATTACTCTTGCAATGTTGTCGAGCGTATCTGCTGTTGTCTTACCTTTTTTTACTTTTTTGAGTAAGTTCGGGTATCTGTCTGAGTTTTCAACAGTATTAAAGTTTCTGATTACCTCACTTGCATTATAATCATATGAAGGGTGCATATAACAATATGTTCTGCCATTTGACCCGGCAGCCATATTTACACTGCAGCCTCTCATCCATGAAAGTTCCGGATGGTCTTCCGTAAAACAGGTATATACATTAAACAAACCTAAGCCGTCACCTGTATTGATGGAGAATTTAATGCCTTTATTGACATTTTTTCCATCATGGTAATAGTTCCACATTGCTTTATAAAGACCTCTGCCGGCAGCATCATCTATAGCCAGATAGTTCTCTCCTACCGCTTTTGTTTTAAACCATGCGATTTTTGCTTCAGGTTCTTCCAGTGCTACATTTTCATCAAGAAGCGTATATGAGTCTAAATCATTTGGGTCAACATCACAATCCTCATTTACGGTTACATCTTTCTGATATGAAGTAGTCTTTTCATTCTTTTTATACTGAGCATAAAGCACTGTATCTGTTGCGAGTTTCACTTCATCTGTTTCTACGACAAACTCTTTATCTTTTGTAGCCCATCCTAAGAATGTGTACCCATCTTTTTCTACTACCGGAAGTGTGCCATAATACTGTAAGTCTGTATCTATACTGTATTTTACACTCTTATAGTATCTGTCATTTTCTGTTGCAAGGTCTTCATAACCACTCTTGAACGAACCGCCGTCAGCGTCAAAGAATACTTTGTGAGTTCCACCAGTCCATATCGGCTCAAGTGTTATATCGTCAGGATAATCAACTTTGCTGCCCTCTTTTACTATAACATCCTCATATCCTGCTGATGTAATCTTCCACTCTGAACTTGCGTTGCAGCCTGATTTGTAAACTTTAGGAAGTTTTATCGTTTCTCCGAATGTTTCTTTGATTGTGTTGTTTGTCTCATCAAAGAACTCATCATTGATATTGCTGTCTTTTGCAAGTGTACCGCCATCAAGTTTAAATGTATAACTGTAAACTGCACCGTTCCATTTTGCATAGAATTTCATGTCCTTACTTTCAGATTTTTTTGTCTGTGTATAAACATCACCTAAAAGCTCTGCATTGTCATACCATCCTTTGAAAACATATCCTGTGTTGCCCATCTGTCAGGTCCAGAACTGGTACCCTTTTTAGGATTCTCATAAATCTTATGTGTAGTTCCTGTAGAACTGCTTCTAGAATCTCCGTATTTATCTACGGTTGTAAACCACCACCACTTACAAACTTTTGTCTCTGTACCGGGGATTGGTATTTTTTCTGCTAAATTGATTTTAAGATTACCATTTGTAAATACATGACTGTCATTAGCATTGAACACAGTGCCGTATTTATTCGTATAATTTTTCTTTACATATTTAACAAACTCATCTTTTGTATCCCAGTTCCACGCTTTGTAAACTCCGTTTGCTGCTCCTGCTTCTTTCGTAGTGCTCATAGTCTCTTTTAATGGCGGTAAACCGCTAAAAATACCTAAAGTAAGACTAACTGCTAAAGTCATCGAGATTAACCTTTTAAATCTCATCTTTTACTCCTCCTCTACTTTTTTAGATTAGCTTTCAATTTACTCTAAACGCAAAAAAGAGATGCAAAATTGCATCTCTTCTATTCCTGCGTTTAAAAAGAACACCGGCTTCTAAATCGGTGTTCTTACTTCAAACTGACAAAAGAACTAGGCCATGTTACTATTAAAGTGTGTGGTGTAAAAGCCACACAATAAGAAAGGAAAGGAGGGACTAGTATGGAAATTTTAAATTTCTATAAAAGAAATTCTTTAGTTATCCTTATTGGTGGTGCAATACTCGCATCACTTATTTTAAAAGTGATATACTAAGAATTTACTGCAGGCTTGCACCTTGTAGGCACGCATGCAAGGGACTGCAAAATTTCCAAATACCTATTCCCAAAATTTCCGGATTAAGCGATTCGGTGCAAAAACCTAGCTGCTTTTTACCGAGGCAGGTGCTTGAACACCTGCCTCTTTCTTTTGCCAAAAAGAGCACCAGCTTTTAAACTGGTGCTCTTACTCTAGTCAGTACCTGCTGTTTCCAGCCAACTACTGCTGAGTTTATCTAAAACCACTGCTAAAGTTTTAGTCAGTGGAATTATTTAAAAATGAATTGTGGAATGTTTCCACTTTGTACCCTTCTTACCATCGGAAGCATCAATGTACGTAGTCTCGTCATCAGTAAGCCACTTTTTTCCATAGTATTTCTTGATCACCGCTGCGCACTCTTTCTCTGTGATTGTGCGAAGCCCACTAATTGGCTGATACTGTGTATATGTTTCAAAATCGACTGTTGGATCAAGTTTCTTCCATTCAGCTTTTGCTTCCTGATCTCTAAAGTTTATATACTTATACGCAAGAGAATCCTTATACTCATTATATGCTTCATAAGACTCATAACCAAGATACTTCCACTTTGCATTTTCTGGAAGTTTAAAGAAGTTTTCTGCAACACAACCCCAGCCTACTTCCTGCCAGTCGATCTCTTTCCCTTTGTCATCCACAAAAAATGCTCCCATATTCGATGGATCGCCAACATAGATTGTTCCGGAGACTTTCCACCAGTTCCAATCATGATTAGTAGCATAATTTGCTACTATACCACACTCATTTTCTTTAAATCCAAGTATTCTCATTACTCGAGTCGCAGCGTTAGCCTTAGCCATACAATTGGCACCACCTTTGGTATCATCCTCCGATATCCCTTTTGCGCAACTTTTAACATAGTCACCATTGTGTTTTCTTCCGCCGTCACCACCAAAGTGTAACCCACCTCTCTGACCGCAGTATCCTACAGCGAATGTACCGAGTTCTGCCTTAGTAAGCTTTCTGCCGAAATCTTTCTCGAAAACACCTAAAGTATTGTAAATCTCTTTCTCTGCCTGTTTCATGTAGTTTACTTTACCGTAGCTGGAGTATCCATGCATCTTCTTATTATCGAACTTTACTTTGAAAGTAGTGTACTTACCACCATTTACATACTTACCATCACTCTTCCTGTACCAGCCACTGTCCTCCACACTGAGCTTCGACCAGACCGGGCAAAGAACTTCGTCGTTGAAAGCTGCTTTTGTTCCGGACTTGAGTCCTTTGCAGTGTATAGCTTTGACTGCTTTCTTAAACTTTCCTTCGCTTACCGAACCTTTTACACTGACTTTCAGACTTGTTGTTCCTTTTTTCTTATTAGCGGAAGAATTTGCTTTATTTACATACTTTCTTGCCGCTGTATCTAAACTTACCAGCTTTACTACTGTCTTCTTTGCTTTTTTCTTAGCTGTTACTGTTGTAGCATTAGCTGCTGTTACTGTCATTGCTAAAGCTGTTGCAAGTATTACCGCTTTTATTCCTGATTTTCTCATAGTCGTTACCTCCTGATTTTATTTCCATTTTTGTTCTTTGTTTTCATTTTTTACTTAGCGGTAAAATAGCAACTACAGTAACTCTCACTTATGCACTGATTGCAAATTCATCGTACTGTAGCCACCATCTTACCTTAGAGAACAGTTCTCCTGCCCCTGCTCTCTACTTTTTTATAATTTTCCCTAAAATCGATTTGGGGTTATCTATTTTTCGTTTTTCTTGCTAAAGTAATAGTTTACAGCACAGAGAGTGGGTAAGTCAAGGGGTAGGGAATTTCAAATCCGTAAACTAAATCGGTAAATTATAAATTTGTTTTACTGCCATTTGAATATATATATATATATACCTTTCGAAACTTTGTACTACTTATATAAATTAAGGGTAACAGCTTTCATACTGTTACCCTTGTGTATTGTATCTGATTTCACATGAACACCTGACTTCTTAGAACAAACCCATTGAAGCTGTTTCACCTAAAGCGGTGGCCTTATCACTATTTTTATACATCTCATATAAACTTTCTAAGGATGCAAAATCCCCATCTCTCACATCATGCCATTTAATTGAATAAGTTGAGAGCTTATCTGTATTTAATTTATAAAGCCAATTTTGCTCATCAGTATATAAAATGCCTGTATCTAAAAGAAACGCTAACACATTCTTTTTGTAGCTATTCAAACTAATTATACGATTATTGATAAAATCAGCCTTTCTAGCAGGAGCATCTTTACTATGGGAACGAAGACAACTGAATATCCTCCTAATCAAATTAGCAAAAAATGTATAATCATCGCCCGTATTGTTTTTTACATCATCAGTATGATAAGGTATTAATTTATAATAACCCTTCAAATTATCACAAGTCACTTTAAAATTTCTCTTATCATCTGTTTTTACCTCAAACATAGGTAATGTATCTGTAGTATAGTCCATATTATCGACAACTAATGAACATTCTCCCGGTGAATATGCCTCAATAGAAATTTTTTCACTTCTCCAAGTTATAGTATTACAATTTATTACAGAATTATAAATTCTCGCCTCGCTCTTAGAACTTCCCACATAAACCTTACCGTCTACATCCACATAGCAATTTGACAACTGATCTATATAAATACCGTTTTCTAAATCATTGATTTCAAATTCAAGAGACTCGATCGATAAGTTTTCCTTTTCAAATATAAATTCAACAGAACACTCATCAGAATCTCCATTAATATGAAGATTTATTTTATCACCAACCTGTGCATGAGCTTTAAAAGAATTGTACATTAACGGAATATCATTTCCATCTATTTTTCCTTCTGAGAAGATATTATAAAATTCTACTAAGAGCTGCGAAGGACAGTATTTATTACAATCACTAATGTATTCACGTACAAAATCGGTTAATTCTTTATCTGCTAAAACAAAGGCTATTACAAAATCACGAAAAGCTGTCCCTGTAAAATCATACACAGGTTCCCCTTTTCTTTCAAGAACCTTAACAAAAGGGTGCTGATACAACTGAGTGTTTACGGCCTCTAAATATTCCTCATGATATTCGATAGGAATAGACTCATCAATGTTTGGAACAAACAAGGTTGAATCATTATACGCCAATGTACCAAATATTCTTAAAATCTGTTCCTTTTTATTATAAATATTATCTGAATACACATTTATTTTAGGCAATTTTATTTTTAAAGCGTTTAAAAATTTTCCACGTTCTCTTACCAGCAGGTCATCAAGTATTCTTTTTAACAGCTGACAATTATTATCCGAATCTTTTGTATTCCTTAACAAGTTTAAAGTATTTCTTTCTTCATCATAGGAAGCAGACAAAGCATTTAAAACAGGAGCATAACCCAAAAAAGATTCAGTATTAGTATTCAAAAGAATCCTCTTTATTTCATTAAACTGGGAATCAATACACTGATTTACAATCCCGGTAATAGGAACTTTTAATCTTTCTAAGCCATTTTTAATATATGTCTTTGCGTTATATTCAGCAAAATATCCCACTTCATAATGGATAAAAGGAATATTGTTATGTAATAAATAATTTTTTATAAATAACGCACTTTCCGTTCTAGCCATTAAAATCGCACAAATATGATCACAACCGTCTGTAATTGTATTTAAATCCCTCAAGAAAAATTCAATACCTGTACGACCAGAACCAGCCTCAGCTTCATCAAAAGCATCTATAACTAAAAACTCATCACCGTTTTTAATACTTTTGTAAAAATCGCTTAAATACTCAACACCGACTGCATTCTGAATAGCACCCTGTAAACTGAATTCTGCAACTTTGCTGTCAGGCAAATCCCAATAAATTCCGTGCTTTGAATGACAAATTTCTTTTGCTAGTGCTGTTTTCCCAGTAGCTCCTGGTGCTGAAAACAAAATAAAACGAGGTGGCTGACAGGTCTCCGAATCCGTAGGCTCAATAAACATAGGCTCCACGTACTTATGTACGGTTTCTTCATATTCCTCGTCTGAAATATATCTTATTGTTTTAAAAGAATCATTCAAATTAAATAGATTTGTGCTAGCCTTAATGCGACCTAATATACTACCTAAATTCATAACTCTTGCCCTTCTATTTTTTATATTTATTTTTGATTCCCAAAATGCAAGCATTTATTTTAAAATCTCCTTTCATTTTACCAAATTTTTTCTTTTATGACAAGCAAAATATTAGTCTGTATGTGAAACATTTTAGTTCCAAAATACTGTTCTTTATTTTAAATAAAATCTAAAGCGAAAAATGTAAAAATACACAAACAAATAAAAATAAACATTCCTTTATTAAATGAGGGAATGTTCAATAATTAACATCACAAAAGGGATGACCGTTTTTACACAGACCCCTTACATTTTACTTGTCAAATTAAAAAGGGTAACAGCTATTGCACTGTTACCCTTGTGTATTGTATCTGATTTCATCTGAAAACCAATTCTCACATAACTCCTGTGGAAATTTTCTTCCTGCCCAATATTTTTCATTTTCATATTCTTTAGTAAGCTCGTAATGCATCGACCATGTACAAATAGCGTCTCCATACTCTTGAATACTAGCAGGTTTTCCGTTAATCAGAAGTAACCCTTCCCAATCATTCGAAAATTCCATATAATGTTCTATTAACAGATTTAAACTATTCTCATTACTTTTTACCAATTCTTTAATGAATGGTACACAATTATCTCCCATCATTGTACCATAATAAATATGTTCAGGTCTAAATCTCATTAGAAGCAATGTTTTTGTTCCGGAACTTAGTTGCCTGTAGATATTCCCTTACCATATCTATTTTTTAATGCTTCTCCAAAAACAACATCTGCTTGGTCAATCTTTTTTATTACACGCTTAGTAAAAGGATCGTCAAACCATTCTGTTTTTTCCATCGTGTAAAATAAAGTTTACTATTCATACACACTTTATCCAATGACACATTTTCTCTACCAATAATTAAATTCAACATCGTTCCACCTCCTAATTTTGTATTTCTAGTTTCATTATTTTATAGCCTCCTAAGACTGTCTTTTTCGTTTTCTTGCTAAAGTAATAGTTTACAGTAAAGGGAGTGGGTTAGTCAAGGGGTTGGGGTGGAAAATTAGGGGGTATGAGCAAATCCCATCTGCGTTGCGGACTTCCAACTATGAAATTCGTCTGTCCGAAAATGAAATGGGAATGGAACAGTACTACTAAGAAATCCAAGCGTGTATGCCATTGTGATAACCCATGCACAACTTCTTCCTGCGGAAGAATGAATTTACATCTACCCTGAAAAAAATCTTCGTGCTTACCCCGGATGTGTTCGTGATACGGAAGAATGGGATTCCACATACAAAATACGTGTAAATGTAGAAAAAGCCATTAACCACTTTAAAGACAGTTTTTGTGTTGCAGGTCGTAAGACACAGAATGAAAAAACTCTTCGTTCTGATTTACTGCTTGCAGGGATTGCACAGCTGCTCACTGTCATAGTAGCTGATAAAATTCATAAGCACCCGTATATCCGTAGCTTGAAGCCGTTAATAGCATAATCTTCTATATTTCCCACCTGTTTTACAGGCAGATAATTCTATCTGCTTTGTTTTTATGCAATAAAATCCTATTTCGCATAAACATCTCTTTAAAATCCGGTTCTGCTGGATTTTTCCCTATTGGAATCAAGATTTCAAACTTGTTTCGCAATTACCTATAAAATGTACTTTAGGTATTTTTTTAATCCTCTTTTCATATTTGTATTGCATATTGATTATACTTACCCTGCATCATCACTATCTGCCAAATTTTTTTTCATTACTTCTGTCATTTTTTCACCTACATCTCCATAAAATCCATCAGCGAAATCTGGTTGCTGTGTGGCAGATCACCCATAAGCCCTAAATCTGCCATTGTTTCCACAACTTTCTCGCTGACTTTACATCTGTTCTTAAAATCCTCCCTTGACAAAAACTTACCCTTGCTCGCTTCGTCCTCTATCATCTCGGCAGCTTTATCACCCAGTCCGTCGATTGTAGAGAATGCCGGCATAAGTTTTCCGTCTACTATCTGAAATCTGTTTGCCTTTGCACGATATATATCAATCTTTACAAATTCAAAACCTCTGGCGTACATTTCCTGAACTATCTTCATATCCTCAAATGTATCTTTTTCTTTGTCCGACAGTTCATTTTTTCTCTTTTTATAATCGTCCATATAGTATCCGAGTCTTTCTTTTCCAAGACACATAAGCTCATAGTTAAATGAGGTAGCTCTTATACTGAAAAATGCTGCATAATATGACAATGGATAATGTACTTTAAAGTATGCTACTCTCAGTGCCATCATTACATATGCGGCTGCATGGGCTTTTGGGAACATATATTTTATCTTTTTGCACGACTCAATATACCAGTCAGGTACATTGCACGCTCTCATGTCCTCCTCCATATCAGGGGTCAGACCTTTTCCTTTTCTTACGCTCTCCATTATCTTAAAAGAACGCTCATTCTCAACTCCCATATGAATAAGATATATCATTATATCATCTCGTGTACATATGGCTGTTGAAAGTGTGCAGTCACCTGTTGAAATATAGTATTGTGCGTTTCCAAGCCACACATCAGTACCATGCGAAAGTCCTGATATTCGCACAAGGTCTGAAAAATTCTTAGGTTTTGCTTCTTTTAACATTCCATGTACAAACGGTGTTCCAAACTCAGGAAGACCAAGACAGCCAAATGGGCATCCGTCTATATCCTCAGGTTTTATTCCGAGTGCTTCGGTACTTTCAAACAGCGAAAGCACTTCTTTATCATCCATTCTTATCTGTGATGCATCAACTCCCGTAAGGTCTTCAAGCATTCTTATCATGGTAGGGTCCTGATGGCCTAATATATCAAGTTTTAAGAGGTTTGCATCAATCTTATGATAATCGAAATGTGTTGTTATTATTTTAGAGGTCATATCGTTTGCCGGATGCTGCACTGGAGTAAATGTATAGATTTCTTCTCCCATCGGCAGAACTACAATTCCGCCGGGATGCTGTCCGGTGCTTCGTCTGACACCTACGCAGCCCTGCGATATTCGCTCTATCTCAGCACCTCGTTTTGACTGTTCCCTTTCCTCGTAATATTTTTTTACATATCCGTAAGCAGTTTTTTCTGCAAGCGTTCCTACTGTTCCTGCTCTGAAAGTATGTCCTGCACCAAAAATTACCTCTGTATAATCGTGTGCATTGCTCTGATATTCACTTGAGAAATTAAGGTCAATATCAGGCTCTTTGTCTCCCTTAAATCCGAGGAATGTCTCAAACGGAATGTCATGTCCCTCTTTGCACAGCATTTCACCGCATCTTGGACATTTCTTGTCCGGCATATCACAAGCCGAGCTGCCGACATATTTTTTTACATCCTCCGAATCAAAGTCATAATAATGGCATTTTGGACAGTAATAATGTGCCGACAGCGGATTTACCTCTGTTATTCCCGCCATCGTCGCTACAAATGACGAACCTACCGAACCTCTTGAGCCTACAAGATAACCGTCCTCATTTGACTTCCACACAAGTTTCTGTGCGATGATATACATAACGGCATATCCGTTGCTTATAATAGAGTTTAACTCTCTCTCAAGTCGCTCTACTACGACCGGAGGCAGGTCAGGACCATATATTGAATGTGCTTTATTGTAGCATATATCTCTTAAATCCTGGTCTGAATTTTCAATCTGCGGCGGACATTTTCGCGGGCTGCACGGTTTTATATTGTCTACCATGTCGGCGATGAGATTTGTATTTGTTATAACTATCTCCTCAGCCTTTTTTGCTCCGAGATACTGAAATTCAGAGAGCATCTCAGCAGTTGTCCTGTAATAAAGAGGTGCCTGAAAATCTGCATCTTTAAAGCCTTTTCCAGCCATTATTATGCGTCTGTAGACCTCGTCCTCCGGATTTAGAAAATGCACATCACAGGTGGCGACTACGAGTTTATTATATTCTTCACCGAGAGAAACAATCTTTCTGTTTATCTCCATAAGGTCATTTTCATCCTGTATCTGAGGATATTTGTCGCTGTCCCTTACCATAAATGCGTTGTTTCCAAGTGGCTGTATTTCAAGATAATCATAGAACTTGACAAGTCTGTCTATTTCTTCCTCAGGCTTTTCTTCAAGTATTGCACGATAAAGCTCGCCCGCTTCACAGGCTGAACCTATCATAAGTCCCTCACAGTATTCAAGATAAAGACTTTTTGGCAGTTTTGGTCTTCTGCTGAAATATTTTAAATGTGACTCAGAGATAAGCCTGTAAAGATTTACACGGCCTGTCTCATTTTTGGCAAGTATGACCGCATGGTATGACGGCATTTTTCTTATCGTTTCCATAGACGGCTTACCTATCTCATTTAATTTTGCAAGCGTATCTATACCTTTTTCATCAAGTTTTTTTATAAGTTTTATAAATATCTCTGCCGTACAGCCTGCATCATCTACCGCCCTGTGATGATTTTCAAGTGATACTCCGAGTGCTTTTGCAACCGTGTCAAGTTTATATTTTGAGAGTTCAGGCAATAATGCTCTTGACATTGAAACAGTGTCGATAACCGTAAAATCAATGTCATAACCTCTCTCCCTTGCTTTCTGTGTTATAAATCCCATATCAAACGATGCATTATGTGCGACCATAACACTATCACCGCAAAATTCAAGAAATTTAGGCAGTATCACATCTATATTTGGCGAGCCTGCGACCATATTATCATCTATGCTCGTCAATTTTGTTATATTAAACGGAATAGGTCTTTCAGGGTTTACAAATGTGCTGAAAGTATCGACTATCTGCCTGTTTTCTACTTTTACTGCACCGATTTCTATTATCTGGTTGCTCTTTGCACCAAATCCGGTTGTCTCAAGGTCAAAAACGACAAACGAGCCGCCAAAGTTCTGTCCCTTGTCATTTTTGACTGTTCCGATAAGGTCATCTACAAGGTATGCCTCAACTCCGTAAAGCATCTTTAAATTGTCATCCGGTTTTAAACAATGGTCGGCATCAGGGAATGCCTGAACCACACCGTGGTCTGTTATTGCCACTGCCGTATGTCCCCATCTCTTTGCAGTGTTCAGATAATCAGAGACAGACATAACAGAATCCATCTCGCTCATCTGTGTATGTGCATGAAGTTCAACTCTCTTCATTCCCTCGTAATTATCTTCTCGATATACACGGTTGTCCTTGCCCGGCTTTATGCCCTTTATTGAACTTATTCCCACTTCTCTTGAATATGTATCGTAAAGTGCGATACCTTTCATCTTTATGAATTTACCCTTTTTAATATTGTCTCTTATAGGGTCGGCTTCATCCTTTTTTATAAATATCTTTGCAGAAATAGTGTCCGTAAAATCAGTTACATTGAACATAAATATGATTTTTTCATTTCTTATCTCTCTCTCCTCAGTTGAGGAAACCATACCTTCTATTACAACTTCACCAATCTCATCCTGAATGTCAGCAATCTTTGTGATTTCTCCGTCACAATTTCTGCCATAGAAACATTCCTCATCAAATGGAATCTTGCTCTTTGTAAATTTACCTTTACCATATTTTCTGTCGTTTCCATATCTTGTTGAACCACCTGCGGCTGTCTTTTTTGATGAACCATTATCTGTTGATTTTTTAGCTGCTATATTATTCTGTGCATTGCTGTTTTTTGATGTGCCTGCAGAGCCGTTACCTGAAGCCTGTATGTCAAATCCCATCATGGCGGTATCAGATGCCACAGCTTTAGGCTGCATATTGTTTTCCGGTTCCATACCGGCAGCCGGCTCCACCGGAATATCAAAGCCCATATTCGTTGCAGCATATGCCATATCATCAACATAATAATCCGCCGCATCAAAAGGAATATCTGAACCCATTCCGTCTGTTCCGTTTTTTGACATTGACATACCATTTTGCAATTCGGCAGTGTTCTGTAAAGGGATATTGTCCTGTTTCTGCATTGTTTTTTGCTTTGACGGGAACTTAAATATTTCTGTTTTCTTTTCCTTTTCTTTTACAGGCTCGGTGTATTCAACATCTACAGTTATATCAAATCCTGCTTTCTCATTAAATATCTTTACAAGACTGTCTTTTAAATTTTTTTCCCTGCCACGGTACATACTGTCATCTTCACATGAAATATAAATTTCTGACTCCTTCATCTCAAAATTTCCCTGATAGAGCATATCAAACTCTAATATATTTTCAGCTTTGAATATCTGAAGAAGGCTGTCTTTATACTCATCAAAAAATACCTTTGCATTGTATTGTTGTGAAAGTTCAAATCTGTCATGTACTTTTATGTCAATGTCAGCATTGCCGAAAAAAACACCTAATGCGTACTCTAAAAGACATATCTCCCTGTATGCTACAACATGGCTGCTTACAAGATATATTTCTATCAATTTATTTTCTTTTGAAACAACGACATTTTCAACATTTACATCATCAAATATCTTTCGCTGTCTATCTGTAAGATTAAGACCTTCAAAAGTTTCAAGTAACAATCTCTGCATATTTATTCGGCTCCATTTCTGCATCATTTTCGATATTTAACACATATAGCTGACATTCGCAATTCACTTTCGCTGCCTGCTCATGAACGCAGTTGTCTTATAACATAAGCATCCTACTGTGCTCTATACACGGGAAGTGTAAGAATATTTATAAGCGTTCAAGTTCCTCTTTTAACACGGCAAGTATCTCATTTTCAGGCACTTTTCTTATAATCTCACCTTTCTTTATAAGAAGTCCCTCACCATTTCCGCCTGCTATTCCTATATCAGCTTCTCTTGCTTCTCCCGGTCCGTTTACGGCACATCCCATAACGGCAACTTTTATATCCATATCCATATCTTTTACCATATCTTCAACCTTTGCCGCAAGGCTTATAAGGTCTATCTGCGTTCTGCCGCAGGTCGGACATGAGACAACAGTCACACCGCCTTTTCTAAGTCCCAGAGTTTTTAATATAAGTTTAGCTGAACGTATCTCCTCGACAGGGTCACCGGTGAGTGAAACCCTTATCGTATCACCTATTCCCTGATAAAGTATATTTCCAAGTCCTATCGCTGATTTGATATTGCCTGACAATACCGTACCTGACTCCGTTATTCCAACATGAAGCGGATAAGGTGTCTTTCCTGCTATGAGTTCGTGAGCTTTTATGCACATCATAACATCTGACGATTTTATGCTTATAACAAGATTATCATAATCCATATCTTCAATTATCTTAACTTTATCAAGTGCACTCTCAACAATGCCCTCCGCCGTTACACCGCCGTATTTTTCTATAAGGTCTTTCTCAAGAGAACCGCTGTTTACACCGACTCTTATCGGAATGTTCCTCTCTTTTGCCACATCGACCACTGCTTTTATTTTCTCAGCAGAACCGATATTTCCGGGATTTATCCTTATCTTGTCTGCCCCGTTCTCCATTGCCGCAATAGCAAGACGATAATCAAAATGAATATCGGCAACCAGCGGTATATGAATCTGTTCTTTTATCTCCGCAATCGCTTTTGCCGCTTCCATCGTCGGAACAGTGCTTCTGACGATGTCACAGCCTGCCTTTTCAAGTGCAAGTATCTGCTCTACCGTTGCTTTAACATCCTCTGTTTTTGTATTTGTCATAGACTGTATTGCAATCTTATTTCCTCCTCCGATAGCAACATTTCCTATTTTTACAACTTTCGTATTATCTCTATACATTTTTCTACCTCTTTTCAAAAAAATCAACACTTTTATCTTTTTATGGCTGAACTGTTACCAATTATATATCACAAAAACCATGATGTCCTAAAGACACCATGGTTTAAAATACTCTACTGTCAACACTTGCAATACTGACAATAATGATTGCAACATCTAAGAAATATATCCCAATACACCGGGGCAAAATTCCAAAAAATTAATTCTTACCAGATAGCATTGACCGACGGCTTAATGATTATAAATCTATTGCCTAATGCAATATCTTTATTATATCATTATACATTACAAATACCATGAACAGCATCAGCACAACAAATCCTGCAAAATGTACGAAGCCTTCTTTTTCCTTATCTACAGGCTTTCCTCTTATGGCTTCTATCAGGATAAATACGATTCGCCCTCCGTCAAGTGCAGGGAGCGGCAAAAGGTTCATTACACCTAAGTTCGCACTAAGTAATACTGACATATAAAGTATCTGCAGCATAACGACTTTAAATCCGTAAGATTTACTCTGGTTTATCGCATCCCCTACCGTATCAACGATTCCGACCGGTCCTGATACATTTTTGATAGATACATTTCCCGTTATGAGTGCTCCAAGACTTCCAACTGTTGTCTCTATCCAGTATTTTACCTCAACAAAACTGTACTTGACAACATCAAATGTACTCTTGCTCTTTTCATCCATTGATGCTATAAAGCCAAGTGTTTTTGTTGAATATGGTTCAGGCGTTACTTTGAATGTTTTTTCCTCACCTTTTCTGTCGACTAAAAATGTAACTTCTTTTCCGTCACTGTTTACCTCATTCATAGCCGTACTGAGTTCGCCTGCATTGACAATTTTTTTACCATTTACTTCTTTAATTATATCCCCAGCCTTAAAGCCTGCCTTTTCAAAAGGTTTACCCTCTGTGACAGAAGAAACCTCGGCTGCCGCTTTTTCATTTGTTCCATATGAAAATCCGAAAAGATATGTCTTATAATTAGGGTCTATCTTAAAAGATTTTTCTTTGCCGTTTCTTGTTACAACTATATCCACATCTTCTCCCGTAAGCGGATGAAGCATGGTATATGTGTCTATCTGACGGCCTATCGTTATCTTCTTACCATTTATGCTCTTTACGACATCCCCAACTTCAAGTCCTGAACTTGCTGCCGGCTGGTTGTCATATATATGTTCGATTATAGGATAATCAATTCCGGCATTTGCAAGTATTATCACCGAAAATACAAATGCAAGTATAAAGTTAAAGAACGGACCTGCAAACACTATTGAAAATCTTGCCCATTTGCCTTTCACATTGAAAGAATTTTCATCTTCGTTTATCTCGTCCTCTCCTACCATGGCACATGAGCCGCCAATAGGCAGAAGTTTCCATGAATATTTCGTACATTCCTGCCAGTCTTCATTATTCTCAAAATATTTCTGTGAACAGAACAATTTAAAAATAAATCCTTTTTTACCTTTTGCTACGGTAATAAGTCTTGGTCCCATTCCGACTGAAAATTCAGGAACACCGACACCGTTCTTCTTTGCGAGAAGAAAATGTCCCAGCTCATGTATTACGACTATGACCGTAAATATCAATAACGCCACCAATATATTCATATGATCCTCCATAAAATCTGTTTATTATCATTTATCATATTTACTCAATATATATGAATAAACTTTCTGTTCAATCTCAAGAATTTCTTCTAAAGACGGCTCTTTCACTGTTGTATGTTTAAGCATACATTCTTCAATTATATCTGCTATCTGCAGATATGCTATTTTTCTGTCAAGAAATAACGCAACAGCCTTTTCATTTGCTGCATTAAGGACAGTAGGCATACTGCCGCCCTCCCTGCAGGCATCATACGCAAGCCTTAACCCCTTAAATGTCTCCATGTCAGGTTTTTCAAAAGTTATCTCCGACATTTTCCAAAAATCGAGTCTCTCTCCGGGGAGGTATCTTCTTTCAGGGTATGTGAGTGCATACTGTATAGGCAGTTTCATATCCGGTGTTCCAAGCTGTGCTATAACTGCACCGTCCTTAAACTGTACCATTGAGTGAATAACACTCTTTGGCTGTACCACGACCCGAATATCATCGCAGGACACATCAAAAAGCCACTTTGCTTCAATCACCTCAAGACCTTTATTTACCATTGTCGAAGAGTCGATAGTTATCTTTCTGCCCATAGACCAGTTTGGATGTTTCAGTGCATCCTCAACCTGAATGTTTATAAGTTCTTCTCTTTTCTTTCCTCTGAAAGGACCACCTGATGCAGTAAGAAGGATTTTGTCAATATCCGAAGCATTTTCACCGTTAAGACTCTGGAATATTGCCGAATGTTCACTGTCTACCGGAAGAAGTTTCACACCATATTTTTTTATCATTGGCATGATTATATGACCTGCCGTAACAAGTGTCTCTTTGTTTGCAAAGGCAATATCTTTTCCCGCTTTTACCGCCTCGATAACAGGTTTTATGCCTATCATTCCGACAACCGCCGCAACTGCTATGTCGGCTTCATCTATCGTGGCACAGGCTATAAGTCCGTCCATACCGGTTACTATTTCGGTCTCCGGGTTCTTTAGATTTTTTTGTAATTCTTCTGCTTTTTTCTTATCAAAGACACATACGAGTTTTGGCGAAAATTCCTCTATCTGTTTTTGCAATAAAGTTATATTACTGCCTGCTGCAAGAGATACAACCCTCATATCATCATTGTTTCTTATAACTTCAAGCGTCTGGGTTCCTATCGAACCCGTGGAACCAAGCACCGCTATATTTTTTATTTTCATATCAATTCCCATTTCTGAACAGTTTTTCTTTATTAAAAAGACATTTTAGATTATCTCAAAATATCTCTTCCTGCTCTAAAACAAACATAAGTTTATTATAATTATAATAACATATACTTAACAAGGTAAAATACAATAGGTGCAGTAAATATAACACTGTCAAATCTGTCGAGTATTCCACCATGACCCGGAATAAGATTTCCATAGTCTTTTATATTGTGATTTCTCTTTATCGCCGATGCCGTAAGGTCACCTATCTGTGAGATAACTGCAGAGACAGCACCTATTATCGGCAACTGCCAAAGCATCTGCCCTTTGCCCCAGAATACCATTGCAAAGATAAATCCTATAAGTGCCGCACCGGCTATACCACCGACACAACCCTCTATGGTTTTGTTTGGGCTGAGTTTTGACGGCATCTTATGTTTTCCGATAAGTTTGCCAACACAATAAGCACAGGTATCTGACCCCCATGAACCTATATATATGAACCAGACGAGAAGTATTCCGTTAGGTACATATCTTACCTTGAATACAAATGACAGCATAACCGTCACATATATAAGACCAAACATAAGCATTGTCATCTGTTCTGAATTATATTTAGGATAGGCAATGACATAACACGCCATGAGAACCATAAGCGTGAGGATAAGCCACATGACAAGTTCCTCAAAGCCGTTGTTAAGTATCAATACATCAGTCACTATGCTTGATATATATCCGATAAGTGCAGGCATTGTTTTTTCCATGCCCACGGCTCTGTAAAGTTCATAAAGTCCTATCACTGAGATAAGCGTTATAACAAAGAATAAAGGATACCCTCCGTAAACCATAAGTGCTATCGTTATCGCCATAAGAACGATTCCGCTTAATAATCTTGTTTTAAACATAAATAAACCTCTCTTATTTTACACCGCCAAATCTCCTGTCCCTTGATTGATAAAATTCAACAGCTTTCTGTAAATCTTTTTTTGAAAAATCAGGCCACAATACATCCGTAAAATAAAATTCTGCGTATGCAAGCTGCCATAAAAGATAATTTGAAAGCCTTTGCTCTCCACTTGTTCTTATCATAAGGTCAGGATCAGGGATTCCGCTTGTGTCAAGATGTGAGGATATTATATCCTCCGTTATATCTTCTGGCAAAAGACTTCCTTCTTTAACTTCATTAGCAATGGAAATGATACTTCTTTTTATCTCATCTCTGCTTCCATAATTTAATGCAACCTGAAAATGGAGTCCCGTGTTTTCGGCTGAAACTCTTTCAAGTTCGATTATACGCTCCTGGAGGTCTTTATCAAGTTTTGAAATATCACCTATAACTCTTACCTGCATATTGTTCTTTTTGCTTGTTTTCAGGCAATCCTTAAGATATGAATGTAAAAGCTTCATAAGTGCATCCACTTCTTCTTTTGGTCTTGACCAGTTTTCAGTTGAGAATGCATACATCGTCACATATTCGATTCCCATATCCCATGCAGCGGCACATATTTTTTCGACATTTTTACTGCCTGCGGCATGGCCTGCATTTCTCGGAAGCATACGCTTTTTTGCCCATCTTCCATTGCCATCGAGAATTATTGCAACATGCCTTGGAACTTTTCTTTCTTCCATCTTTATTCTCCATTTCCTGCGAAATTATAGGGACAGACATAATCTGCCTATCCCTTTTATTTACATATAAGCAAAAATATTATACAGTCATAATCTCTTTTGACTTTTCATCGACCATATTGTCAACTTTTGCTATAAATTCGTCAGTGAGTTTCTGAATGTCGTCCTCTGCACCTTTTTGCTCATCCTCTGATATTTCACTTGCTTTAAGCTGTTTCTTAATCATATCGTTTGCATCTCTGCGGATGTTTCTGATTGCAACTTTAGCACCCTCACCTTTTTTCTTAACATCTTTTACAAGCTCTTTACGACGGTCTTCCGTAAGTTCAGGGAAAGTGAGTCGGATAACTTTTCCGTCATTGTTTGGTGTAAGACCGAGATCAGATGTAAGGATAGCTTTTTCTATCTCCTTGATAAGACTTGCTTCCCATGGCTGGATAACTATAGTTCTTGCTTCTGATACGGATATGTTTGCAACCTGCTGAAGATTTGTAGGTGTTCCGTAATATTCAACCATTATCTTGTCAAGTACATGAGGGTTTGCACGACCTGCTCTGATAGTAGTATATTCACTTGCAAGACTGTCTAATGACTTGCCCATTTTATCTTTAAATTCTTTTAATTCAATACTCATAATAGTCCTCATTTCTGCACACATTTTCATATATTTAAATCTGTATCAGGTGTGCACTGACACCGTTCATTTGCACCATACTATAAATTAAGCAGTTACAAGTGTACCTTTTGTCACACCGTTTACCGTGTTTACAATACTGTTTTCTTCATTTAAACCGAATATCATCATAGGCATGTGGTTTTCCATACATAATACGGCTGCTGCAAGGTCAATTACACCAAGTCTGCTGTTTACGACATCCTCAATGCTTATCTCATCAAATTTCTTTGCATCAGGATTTACGGCAGGATCAGAGTCATACACACCATCTATTGATTTTGCAGAAAGAATAACGTCCGCTTCAATCTCGATGGCACGAAGAACAGTAGCCGTATCTGTTGAGAAGTACGGATGACCTGTTCCTCCGGCAAAGAATACTACCATACCCTTTTCAAAATATTTGTTTGCCCTGTCTTTAGAGAAAAGTTTAGTAAATGAACCACACTCAAACGGTGTCAGAACATTTGTTTTTATTCCTACAGATCTGAATATCTCAGATACATATATACAGTTCATGACTGTTGCTAACATACCTATCTGGTCTGCTTTCGTTCTATCAATATTTTCACTTGTGCGTCCTCTCCAGAAGTTTCCTCCGCCTGTGACGATACCAACCTCAATACCTGCATCAACAAGCTGTTTAACCTGCTTTGCAACTCCTATACAGGTAGCTTCGTCAAAGCCTGTTTTATTTGGTCCGGCTAAAGCTTCACCGCTGAGTTTTAATAAAATTCTCTTATATTTTGCCATAATGCACCTCTTATTTTTATGTATTTTTACATTCTTAATTTAGAATTATATCACGATTTGTCTTTCATGTCAAAATCAATGTCTTTTGATGGTCTCCTTTGTCGAGCATATCTTGTCGGCGATGCACACCACCCATCCCTCTAAGCATACGGGCGGTATAGGTGTAAGCGGAAACATATGCCTCTTGATTATGTTTTTTGTACGGCTGTTTATTTCAAAGTCCCTTTCGGCATTTGCAAGTGCCGCCGACGGATGATAAAAGCCGTGAGGTCTTTTGTGCCCATCCTCCTTATCATGCCAGTCATAGAGAAAATAATCATGTAAAAGAGCACCTGTTATAAGTGAATAGTAATCGACACTTAAATTATACTTTTCCGCAATATAACAGCTCATATATGCCACACTGACACTGTGCATATATACGCTTGTCTTTCCATGCTGTATAAACTGTTTGCTGTTTTTAAATCTCGATGACTCTCTTATCTCATTTAATATCTTCCATATAAGCGGTTCATGTTCAATACCTTTTTTCAATCTTCCCTCCCACAGACAATAAGTCCGTATCTGTCCTGAAAAAATATATAGGCTCTGTCAAATACAAGCCACAAAAACTCGGCACAAAGCACACCCAAAATAATAATTATAAATACCGGCATATCTTTTGCCTTTTCTATCATATTTTTTGAGAATATCACATCAAGACCAGTCACGGTGAAAGATATAACTAATGCTGCTATAAGCATGATATGATACAATATCCCTTTTATTATATATTCCGTGCTTTTCCTAAATGTTTTTCCGGCATTTGACGCCTGCCTGTCTTTTTGCCTGAAATACTCCGCGACAAGAACATAAACACAAAAGCCTGCAAATGTAAAACAGTAAAGCTTTTGTGGTGCAAGTATAATTCCTAGAATAAATGCTCCGATTGAAAATCCTAAAGCCGTCACAGTTCCAAATTTTCTCTCAACGCATCCGGCTAAAAATGAAGCTGCCGCAAGAAGAAAAAGTGAGCTTGTCTCTATAATGCCGGATGCTATCTGTAATATCACCGTAAATGCCATAATGATACCGCACCATGCCACCTGTTTTGATTTTAAATGCAACTGCAAAGATCTCCTCCCATACATTCACAAAGCGAATCAGCACACCAAAGGTCACAACAGATATTTCCTGTAGAACAGTTGTCAAGGTTGTTTCCATAAGGACCTCTGCCATAACCCGAACCATATTGCTGATATCTCTGCCTATTGTTATTCTGATTATAGCCATAACCCTGTGCACCCTGACTGTAACCCTGAGTTCCCTGACTGTAGCCTTGCGTACCCTGATTATAACCGTTGTAGCTTGTCTTACCATTTCGCATATCCATTATCTGACTGTATGCTTCCTGAACCTGTTTAAATTTTTCTTCGGCAAGGTCTGACAGTGGATTTCCGGCATTTGCATCAGGATGGTATTTGCGGCTAAGCTCTCTGTATGCTTTTTTTACCTCATCATCAGTTGCATTTGGTGAAACACCAAGTATCTGATAGGGATCTGTAATGTTGCTCATATTTATTTTACCTCATTTCCATTTACTATTTTATCAAATTTATTCCAAACTCCTGCATAGAGTATATTTCTTAATATATCAATATACTGAACGCACGGAAGTTTTTCAAACTCTGCACACGCTTCCGAAATCTCATCGAGAAGCATATCATATACCTTTCTGTTAAAACAATCTTTGTCATCAGTTGCAAGATATTCTTTTTTAAGAGGATTAAATCTTTCTTTTTCTATATCCTCTCTTATATCGTCAAATGCATCCATAATATATACAAATCTGCCAAGATGATACCCAAACTTTCTTATCTGTTTTTCAAAATAATCTTTCTTATAGCAAAAAAGCTCTGCAAGGAGCTTTCCAAAGCAATCGGCTGCTTCAAGTATGTCAGCATTGTCGTTTTTTTCAACGAGTGTAAGTTTTTTAAGACTCTTTTTAATACACGCTGCCTGCCGTCTGTAGACTCTTGCAACCTGTCTGTGAGCTTTGTCATATATAGCGGCACCCACATAACCTTTTACAGAGCCATCATCATTTTTATCATCAAGACAATGATAATAGCTTAAAAGCATATTCATATCAGCACAGTAATCCGTATATTTGTTGTATATGACAGTCTGCTTTTTTGCAGGATGCACAACACACCTCTTTTTTTCAGATATATTGTCAGAATCATATAGTGATGTAAGAAATATAGTCATAAAAGTCATGTCATATGTGAGAGTAAGTCTCCCAATAAAACCATACCTGTTTCTTAGTCTTTCACACAGACCACAATAAAATCCGTGATATACAGTATAATCTTTTATTTTAAGTTCCGGTTTTCTTATCTGAACATATCCAAACAAATCTGTACCTCCCGACAAAATCTTGTAGCACAAAGTGCGGCAGATGCAACGCATCTGGATTTTGGAGTTATTATATCACACTCTTTATGTCTTTATCATTTACAAACAATAAATTATTTATAAAAAATTTATTGTCTGAAATGATTAACATGAATTAGCTGCCTATAAATGCCGCATGAAGATATTTATTTGCATTTGAGATATTTATAATGTTTTCTATACGCTTTTTTAATAAAGTTACATTCACAGGCAGATTTACAACTTCACTGGCACCAAGCTCTATCACTTTTGTCTCATTATCAAAATCACCATATGCAGTCATCATGACAACAGGCATTTTTTTGAGAAAAGATGTTTCTTTTATCTGATCAAGTATTTCAATTCCTGACATTTGTGACATATCTGTACTACATATAACAAGACTAACCTCCGAAAAGTTTTTCTTTAATATATGCAAACCATCTTCGCCCTCATCTGCTTCAATGACATTGTATTTGTCACTGAGTACTCCGGTGAGTAAGGATCTGTTTTTTTCAGAATCATCAATTATAAGGATTGTATCTTTGTCCTCATAATAATCATCGTCAAAATCCATCTCGGATTCTTTCTCAAGTCTTCTCACAAATGACTCTTCAGAAATCGGCTTTGAAAAATAATAACCCTGTATATTGTCACAACCCATACTTTTTAGCATTTCGTATTGTTTTTCGTTCTCGACACCTTCAACTACCGTCTCTATCTCAAGATTTTTAGCCATCTGAATGATAGTATATATAATATTGCTTGCTCTCTCTGACTGTTCAAGATCATCCATAAATTTCATATCTATTTTTAATATATCAAAGCAGCAGTCTTTTAACATATTTAATGACGAATATCCGCTTCCAAAATCATCCATAAGCACTTTGAATCCATACTTCTGTAATGTATGTATCGCCATAATGAGATCTTGAGGATTGTCCTCATAAGCACTCTCTGTAATCTCAAGCTTTATATCGTCTGAGGTAAGTTCATACTTCGCAAGCAGACCTAAAACCTCTTTATAAAGATTTTCATTGTAGAAATTTATTCTTGACAGATTTACTGAAACCGGCACAACATGATTATTATTGTCTTTTTCTTTTCTTTGATGTCTGCACACTTCTTCACAGACATACATATCAAGTTTTGTTATAAATCCGTTTTTTTCAAATGCAGGTATAAAGATACCCGGTGAAATCATTCCCTTTTTAGGGTGCTGCCACCTCACAAGTGCCTCTGCACTTATCGTTTTCTTTGTCTTTACATCAACTATAGGCTGATAATAAACGACAAACTCTTTATTTTCAAGAGCTGAATCCATCTCATTTATAAGTTCCTGCTCTACAAGCATTGATTTTTTAAGGCTGTCATTGTAATAATTCCAACGAGTTATGTAATTCCCCTTAACTTCCTGCATCGCCATTGATGCCCTGTCGCATAGAAGTTCAACCGGTGTATCCATGTCATCGGCAATACAAAATCCGGCATGAAGAAATATAGGATAATTAAGGCTGTTCCATGAAGCTTTTCCAAGCAGAAACCGTTCAAAATCATTTATATTTTCATCTAAGTATTCTTTTGTAGTGCATATCGCAAAATGATCTGCCTCAAGTCTCGCACAGGTACCATGTTTCTTTGTTATCTTTTTTAATGTGGAAGCAATGTTTTTAAGTATCATGTCGCCATTTTTCCCACCAAACAGTTCATTCACGATCTTAAATCTGTCGATATTTATCATACCGATAACATATGTATTCTCTTTGTCGTTTTGCAAAATTTTTTCAACAGATGTGCAAAAACTGTCACGGTTGTTTAATCCCGTAAGTGTATCTCTTTCTACTCTGTATTTTAATTCCATCATGGTATTTTTCATTTTTGTCTCTGCTTTCATCTCTTCGGTCAGATCCATAAATACAACATGGAATGTTTTACAATCCTCATGTTTTGCAAGCATCTTAGCTGATACGCCTGTCCACAATATGTTTTTGTTTTTGTTTATAAGACGCATCTTGCAATGTATTATCTCATCCTCATCCTTGCACATGATTTCTCTTAAAACTTCTTCATCCTTAGCATAAATAACATCATTTATATCATGATTTATAAGAGTTTGAAGTTCACTCTTCATATATCCGAGCATACTTGAAAGTCCATCATTAAAATAAGACATTTTCAGCCTAACGCTTTGTGGTGAAACTTCGATTATACCTATACCACCCGGCACTGTATCTATAAGGTTCGACATCTGATGTTTTGTATCTTCAAGAACCTCTTTCATATTTTTCTTTTGATATATATTTTTCTCTATTATGTTTGTAATTCTTCTTTTGACGATTTTAGGCTCATAAGGTTTTGCTATAAAGTCATCTGCACCTAATACAAGTGCTTTATATTCATTTTCCTGTTCACCCGCCTGTGTATTTACAACAATCGGAATATCACAATATCTCTTATCAGATTTTATGTTTTTCAAAAAATCTATACCATCCATAACCGGCATTATTATATCTAAAAGGATGACATCTACCTTAATGCCATTATCCAGTATCTCTAATGCCTGGGCACCATTTTCAGCCTCTATAACATCATAATCATTTTCAAATATTCCTTTTAATATTACTCTGTTTACCTCTATATCATCTATTATCAGAATAACTATCCTATCATTCATATTTCATCCTACCTCACAATTACATTAGCGTACATAAACCTGCTTAATTTATATTATACTTTGATTTTAACACACTTACAATATTTATTTTCACCTTTTAGAAATCTGTATATGCAAGATAAGCAGACCATATTTAAATGATCTGCTTATTATCTTTATTATTTAAAATCTTTAAGAAGTTTTGGAAATATCTCAAGACTCCTTTTTAATATGCCCTGCATATAAGCTATAGTGATGCCGTAATTTGTAAAAGGCACTTTACTGTCTACGGCACATTTCATTCGGTATCTTACTTCTCTTTCATTTAACATACATCCGCCACAATGTATTATCAGAGCATAATCTTTAAGATTTTCAGGAAAATCCCTACCCGAAGAAGTTTCGATAATCAGTTCCTTTCCTGTATATTTTTTCAGCCAGCGTGGTATCTTTACCGTGCCTATATCGTCACATTGTCTGTGATGGGTACAACCCTCAGATATAAGTATTTTGTCACCATCTTTAAGTTTATCAATGGCATGAACCCCCTCTACGGCTGTTTCTAAGAAACCCTTATATCTTGCCATAAGAATAGAAAATGATGTCAGCTTTATATCCTCAGGGGTATCAGCCGATACTTTTTCAAAAACCTGACTGTCTGTTATCACAAGCGATGGCTTTTTTGAAATCCCTGCAAGTGTTTCACTAAGTTCGCTTTCCCTACAGACTATTGATGTTGCCCCGGCTTCAAGTATATCTCTTATAGTCTGCTGCTGCGGCAGTATAAGTCTGCCCTTTGGAGCAGCAGAGTCGATAGGCACTACCAGAACCACAAAGTCTGACGGTTCGATAATGTCACCAACTATTTTCAGTTTGGTATCTTCGGTCTTAAGCATAGTTGAAACACGCTCTTTAAGTTCTCTCATGCCGATACCTTTTAGTGCACTTACACTTACTGTATTGTCATTTGTTGGAATATCCTGAACAATATCCGATTTATTATATACTATAAGATACGGAACTTCTTTTTTTGAAAACATTTCCACAAGCTGTCTGTCACAGTCCGATAATCCTTTTGCTGCATCAACCACAAGTATTGCAACATCGACCTTATTTACAACCTGCTTTGTCTTTTTTACTCTTAGTTCGCCAAGTTCGCCCTCATCATCAAATCCGGGTGTATCAACAATCATAACCGGTCCCATCGGTAAAAGTTCCATAGCTTTATAAACCGGATCGGTTGTTGTGCCTTTCTTGTCTGAAACTATCGCAAGCTGCTGACCGGTAAATGCATTAACAAGACTTGATTTACCCGCATTTCTCATACCAAAAAAACCTATATGTACTCTCTCTCCTGACGGAACGGCGTTTAACCCTGCTGTCTGACTCATCTCGATGCCCTCCTTGATATAAATAAATACATAGATTATATTGTGTTTACATTTTTTGTCTGCTGTTAATCATTTGTAATGTTTAATTTTGTTGTAAGCTCTTTAAGATGTTCTGTTATGGCAACAACTTCAGATACTATCTCTATATTGTGCTCACTTACGCTTAATGTATCACCCGAATGTGCTGCTACTTCCTCTGAGATTGCTGAGATTGTCGATATACTGTCAACTATCTCCTTATTTGCACCGGCAAGTTCATTAACATAATCGGCAAGTGATTTTGAATTTTCAAATATATTATCCGTATTATCGGAAATAGTCTTAAAACTTGCAGCCGTTTTTTCGGTGGCAATATTCTGCCCCTCTATCATTTCTATCATTTGTCCGGTAACTTCAACCACCCTGTTTAAAGCACCTGTAACATCCTGTATCATGTCTGTTATCTTTACGGTCGCATCCTGTGTCTCATTTGCCATCTTAGATATTTCGGAAGCTACAACGGCAAATCCTTTTCCGGCTTCTCCTGCTCTTGCCGCCTCAATACTTGCATTAAGTGCAAGCAGGCTCGTCTGCGAGGTGATATTATTGATAATATCAACGACCGAATTCATCTTATCCATATCTTCATTAAGGCTTTCAAGTTCTTCTGAAACCTGTTTTCCGGAATTTACTGATGCATCAACTTTCTCTACAAGTGCATTTATATTTTCATTTCCAAGATTGATAGCTTTCTGTGTTTCCTTAAGGCTCGACGCAATCTCATCAGTACCTGATGTTACATCATTTATCTTGCTTTGGATATTTTCAGTCATTGTAAGCTGTTTTTGAACTGCAGTAGCTGTATCATTTGAACCTGAACTTACCTGTTCCATTGCTTCTTTTGTATTTTCGATGGCATTGTCAAGTTCTTCAATATGTCTGCTTGCATCTTCAATGTCAGATGCCATCTGCCCTGATACATCCATCGTAGTATTGAACATATTCTGTGTTTTTTCATTTTGTTCTTTTATCTGTGCCATTTTATATTCATTATTAAACTCAAGCATCCTTGATGAGATTGTTGCACAAATGCATATGACACCCATTAAAAGAATCTGTATCTCTATACTTGCACTGTCTTTTTTTAAATCATATGTTCCGTTTGAAACGAACACGATAACCTGAATGATATTTACGATTATCGCAGATATATTAACATATAATGAATACTTGTAATCATTATATACCATTATAATGATTAACATAGGAATGACATAGACATATGCTGATAAATTTTGTGTCGTGAGTATCAAAAATGTATAAAACACTCCATAACCATATGAGACAAAATGTTGTATCATTTTTGACTCTTTGTCTTTAGAATAAAATATCAGTTCAGCAACAGGCGAAACAAGACCCAAAAACAACACAAACAATACATATGACACTGTTCGTGTTCCCTTAAAAATTTCAATTATATATGACAATATTATCAAAGATGCTATACTGAGATGAGCAAACATGGCAAGTTTATTGCTTCTTGCAAGCTCCGAAACCTTCCCTGCTTTATCCTTAATGTACTCAATCTGTTTTTGGACTGCCAGTTCATTTTTTTCAATAATCATACTTTTACCCTCCAACTTTTGCTATAAAAAATATTGTAAAAATGTCCATATTTTTTATTATAACAACTTATCATTCATTATTCAATAAAAGTTTCCATTCTGTATCCCACATTTCGGACGGTCTTTATACATTTGCCGCTCTCTCCGAGTTTTTGCCTGAGCGTTTTTATATGCATATCAACGGTTCTTGTCTCTCCAAAATAATCAACACCCCAGATTTCCGATAACAACTGGTCCCTTGTATAGACAATTCCCTGATTGCTCAAAAAAAGCTTGAGCATTTCATATTCTTTAAATGTCAGATTGATAACTCTGCCGTCAATACTGACTATATGTCCGTCAACATTCATATGTATATCTCCGTTTGAATATATATGCTCTTTCTTCTTTGGAGAACATCTCCTAAGCACTGCCTTTATCCTTGAAACCATCTCCATCATACCAAATGGTTTTACCAGATAATCATCAGCACCGGTATCAAGGCTCTGAACTTTGTCAAATTCCATGCCCTTTGCAGTCGCCATTATGACTGGAATATCCTCTGTCTTTGGCATTTCTCTCATCTTTTTAAGAAGTGTGATCCCATCTTCACCCGGAAGCATTATATCCATAAGTACAAGTTCAGGAAGCGTGTCCGTACTTACAAGCTCTTTCCAAAATGAATCACCGTCCCCAAACCCTCTCGCTTCAAAACCGGTACTTTTAAGCGTATATATCTCAATATCGCATATGCTGTTATCATCTTCAACGCACCAAATCATTATAATCCCCTCTCCTTTTCAAAAAATCCGAGTCCTCACCCATTACTTACTGCTGTATGTAATGGAACGGGTTGGCTTCCCTGATAGTGTTAAAATTCAAAATCTTCATAATCATGTTTAAGAAAACGATGATATATTACATGACATTCTTCAACCGTAAAACAATAATAATATTTATCCGGAATACCATTGTTAAAATATAACAGATAATCAAATTCACCATTTTTAGTCTTTTCATAATGAATATCATTATTATAACTCAAGAAATACTCTCTTATCTTTTCTATCGTGCAGCCATGTTCTGACACAAGTTTTACCAGACCACATATAAACTCGTTTTCAGCCATATTTTCATGAACATATTCTACTCCCGCATCAGGTACCTTAAAACAAAATCTCTCTCCATTGTTTGTAACTTCTATCTGACCAAAAAACTCTTTAACTTCGTCACAAAAATCATCCAGCACTTCTCTCATTTTTTCTATATCAGCATCAGCCTTCAGAAGATGTTTTAATGAACCGAGAGGATAATATAATCTTATGCTTTCTTTTCTATATCCGAGTTTTGCCTGTTCTTCTTTTATAATATCAATCAGATTATCTTTCATATCAAGATATTTTTCTTTCAAGATTATGCCTCCTTTAATTCTCTTTTATTTCCTACGATAAACATTATAACTGCCGGTGCTATTATCAGTACACATCCTATATAACTGAAAACATCAGGCACCTCCCCAAGTATGATAAAACCAAGTATTCCGGCAAATATAACATTTGAATAATCATATACAGAAAGCTCTTTTGCAGGTGCATGTGAATATGCCGCCGTTATGAAAAATTGTCCGAAAGTTGCGGCAACACCTGTCATAAAGAGATAAAAACACTGTATAGGCTCCATATGCGTGTAGTTAAATATGCAATATGGAAGCGAACAAAGGCACGAAAATACCGAGAAGAAAAATACTATAAACGGTCCCTTTACCCCCATGCCTGTAGCTTTCCGAAGAAGTGTATATGCCATACCTGCACCCATACCTCCTACCATTGCTATAAGTGCCGGAACTGATAACATCGCACTGCCTGACGGTTTTAAGATAAACATTGCACCGATTATAGCCGTGAGCAGACAGCCTATCTGATAATTTGCAACCTTTTCTTTCAATATAAAAAATGAAAAGATTATGGCAAAAAACGGAGATAATTTGTTTAGCATTGATGCATCAGCTATATTAAGATGGTCAACACCATAAAAATTGCAAAATATACCGACCGTTCCAAAAAACGCTCTGCCAAATACATATTTAAAGCTTTCTTTGCTACATTTCAAAGGAGTATGATTTTTCTTTAGCATCGCAAATGCCACAAGTGCTGCTACAAAATTTCTAAAAAATGATTTCTGTAATGTCGGTATATCTCCCGATAACTTTATGAACAGACTCATAAACGCAAATGATAATGCTGAAAATATGATACATAAAATACCCTTTGTTTTTTCTGACATACTGTCCCTCTTTTCTTAAATGCAATCCGTGTAATCAAATATCCGATAAGCTGTAACAGTTCAATTAGTCTTCTCCAAGAATAATATCAAGAATTTCTGACGGCTGCTTTATAATCCTTTTTGCTCCTTTTTCACGGAGAAACTCCTCGTCTCTAAATCCCCAGCCTACCATTATAACATCCATTCCTGCATTTACGGATGTGGCAAAATCAACATCTGAGTCACCTATATAAACTGCATCTTCTTTTTTTGTTTTTAATTTTGTAAGCACTTCATACACGCTGTCAGGTGCAGGCTTTTTCTTGATGCTCTCCCTCTCACCTACAGCAAAATCAAAAAGTCCATCAAAATAGTCCTTACATAAGTCCTGAACGGCGAAATCCGCTTTGTTTGACACAACCGCTGTCAGACAGCCTGCTTTTCTGAGTGACACAAGCACTTCTTTTATACCATCATATGGTCTTGTCTTTACGGCACAATGTGTTTTATAATATTTTTTGAATGTTTCAAAAACTTCATCAACAAGTTCCGGCTCGGAATCTGCCGGAACAGCCCTCTCTATAAGAAGCCTTATCCCATTCCCGACAAATCTTCTGACTTCATCAATCGTTCTTTCCGGAAGTCCGTTTGCCTTTAATGCATAATTTGTACTGTCAGCAAGATCCTCTAAAGTATTTAAAATAGTTCCATCCATATCAAAAACAGCAAGTTTGTATCTCATAATAATCCTCTTTTCTGTATATAATGCACTCTCGGTATCTCCTCAAAACGAGTTATTTCAGCTAGAGTACATATGTACTCAATTTTTATTTCGTAAATAATTTTGCTTCTTTTAAAACAAGTACCTTATTTTTTTTCCATATTGAATAAAATTCACCGGCAGACAAAGGACAAGCATTTTTACCTATCTCCAATGTTATACATGGGATGTTCTTTTTATACATCGCATATTCTCTGAGGTTACCAATATTTTTCTTTTTTGAATGTTCATTTACACTTTCTTCATACCCGGAACTATCCGCATAGCCGGTTATTTTTTTTGCAAGTTCATACATTTTTGTAACAACAGGTTTAACACTTCCCTTTGCATCACCAAAAAGTATCGAACCGGTAGCATGATAGTTTATAAGACCCTTAAGCGTACCGGAAGATTTCATTTTGTCAAGAAAAGCCACTATAGCCTTTGTCTCAGGTTCACTGTTTACCGATTCACCGGTATAGCCTTCACTTCCCCGTTTTCCGCCATATTTTGCGATATAATTATAATTAAAGTTTTTATTCAGGTCGACACCACGGGCATTTGCTTTCCAATATTTTGTTTTATCAGCACCGGGCATCTTTTTTAAAGCATTTTTAAGTGATGCGTTTTGTATGGCTGACAGACCTGATTGCGATATTGAAACACCGTCAGGGTTTGCCATAGGAATATAGTGAACTGCTATTCTGTTTAAAACCTCATTCGTCGATGTCACTCCGATTTTGTCATTATAATTCTGAAGATATAATTCTATTTGTGCCATACAAAGCTGCGTAGTCATGTATTCTCTTGCATGAATTGCTCCTATTACGATAAGAGACCTCCCAGACTTCTGATTTCCTATCACAACATCATATATTTTTCGATTATCACAGCTTTTTCCAAGATTTTTAACATTTACATATTTGGAATATGTTCTTTTAAGAAGTGATATATCCGATGCCATCTCTTTATATGTATATTTCTGATGTGAAGTTGCTACTATTTTTTGGGTAGTAAAAGCGGTTCCTCTATTATTGGAACTATACTTCGCTTTAGAAACAACATTTATTGATTTAACTATATACTTATAATTTTTGCCGGATGAAATTTTCTTATCGACATATCTGCTTTTTCTGGAACTTCCGATAACATTATACTTTCCACTGCCGGTTTTTCTATATATAATAAATTGTTTTGTATGTTTTCCTCTTTTCCAGGTTATCAAAACCTTTTTGTCTGACAATCTTGTATATCTCATTTTTGATACTCTTACCGGCTGGCATACAGTGACCCTTTTAGAATGAGCTAACACTTTTTTCCCTTTTAATGCAGTAACTTTTACATGATATACTTTTCCTGCTTTTATTTTAAAACTGTATCTTCTTTTTCTACTGCTTAATTTTATTGTTTTTTTTATGCCGCCTGATATTTTTATCTTATATTTATCAGCACCCTTTATCGAGTTCCATTTCAATCTTGCATGAGCTTTTCCGCTCTGTGATGCCCAGACTTTCAACACCTGTTTTTTTGCCTTTGTTTTATGCGGCTTCGGTTTTGGTGTCGGTTTCTTAGTTGGTTTGGGTGTCACAACTGCCGGAGGGGTAGTTGCAACTACTGTTGACGGTGTTGTAATCGCTGACGGTGTCGCATTGTTATTCTGAGTTTCGGTTATCTCTGCTGTTTTAAAACAATTATCGAAAAACTCTGTTCCAATGTTTTTTTCGGCATGAACCGGAACTGTACCGGTAATATTTCCTAATATAATTGCCGTAACAAGCAATAGTGATACTATCGATTTATGTTTTTTCAAAACTATTTCCTTCCTTCCAGTTACTTTTAGTCAAAATAAAACATATTTAACCTGACTTAATTTTATTACATATAAATATGCCTAAGTATTATACACCTATTAAACTTAACTGTGCAACCTTAAATTATTTGATTTTTTTTGAATAAAATTTTCCAAGACGCAGCATAATAATGATAAAATAAATTTTTGAATGGAGGCATATAGTGAAAACATTAGATTATATTTTATTGACACTTGTTGTTATAGGTGCTGTCAACTGGGGACTTATCGGATTTTTACGCTTTGATCTCGTAAGAGTATTATTCGGTGACATGAGTATTCTTTCAAGAATAATTTATGCTGCCGTAGGTATAAGCGGGCTTTATGCCATCAGTTACTTTGGACGCATCCGTTCAGCCGGAGAATACTAATTTGGTATTAATTTAAAAAAGTATTTTTATAAAGCGTAAACTCAAAAAGTCATGTGAATGATGATGATTTATCAGACACATGACTTTTTATTGAATAGCAAAATGTCCGCATTGCAATATCACACTATAATAAAAAACGCTGACTTCACTATTTTATTGATTTTCCAATTCGAGAAGATGACTCATCTGTGAATAGAGACTAAATGAATCACTTGCATGCATAACAACAGAAATATAGCTGTTTCCATTGCTGTTTTTTGAATAAAGGATAAGATTAGAACCTGCCATAGATGTTGTTCCGGTCTTTCCACCTATAACAGTCACCCCCTCAGGAGCCTTAGCACTTCCAAGAAGGTATTTATCTGTCGAAGTAAACCATAATGTTTTTTTATTTCCATCTGCTCCGTTAAACTCTGCCTTGTATGAAGAATGATTTATTATATCCATAAATACATCATATTTTAGCAGTTCATGGAATACAAGATAAAGATCATACGGTGTCGTGTAATGATTATCATCATGCAGACCGTGTGGATTTACAAAGTTTGAACCTGAACACCCAAGAGCCTTTACTTCTTTATTCATCATTGCCGCAAACTTGTCTACACTTCCCGCAATATGTTCAGCAATGGCAATACCAGCATCATTACCCGAACATATAAGGAATGAATAGAGAAGTTTTTTCAAAGTAATCTTGTCACCCTCCGCAAAACCACACAACTTGGCACCATACTCATTTATATGAGTAGCATTGTAGCTTATCGTCACCTCATCATTTAGGTTTCCGTATTTTAGTGCAACAAGAGCCGTCACTATCTTTGTCGTACTTGCAGGATACATCTTTGTATAAATGTTATCTGCATAAAGCATTTTATTGTGTGTATTATCAAAAATAAGCGATGCCCCTGCCGTCATAAAAGAATCTTTCTGCGACTGCTTCTTTTTGGGTACTACACATATGTCTGCAGAAAGAAACTCACTATCTATATTATCCGCAGTTGTACCCTCTGATATATCCTGTTCACTGCTCTGTGATAATGGAATCTCATAATTATCGAATACAGATATATCAGTCTCACAGCCTGTAAGCAGCAATGAAACAAGCAGTATTGTAACAATCTTTCTGCTGTTTTTTTTACATTTGTTAAATTTTTCAGTCATGAAATCAGTCCTCCATATATTCTGACTGTCCGATTTTTCTACACAAGCCTACAGTCCCTCTTTTTTTAATATTTCACGCCACTCAAGATCGCCTCTGTCAAGTGCCTTTATAAGAAGTTCTGCCGTTGCAAGATTTGTAGCAAACGGAATGTTGTATGTATCACATAAATGAATAACATTATTTACATCCGGCTCATGTGATTTAGGAGAGAGTGGATCTCTTAAAAATATAACCATATCTATCTGATTGTGCTCTATCTGTGATGCAAGCTGCTGTTCTCCGCCCAAATGTCCGGCAAGATATTTGTGTATATTGAGATTTGTCACCTCCTCAATAAGACGCCCCGTAGTTCCTGTCGCATATATGTCATGTTTACTGAGAATGCCTCTATAGGCTATAGCGAAATTCTGCATAAGTATTTTTTTTGCATCATGTGCAATTAATCCAATGTTCATCGTATCCCTCATTTCTATCTATACTAATATATAATTAAATATCCAGCCCTATCTCATCATCACTGTTTTCAGATGAATTGAGATTTCTCATAGTAAATCCCTCTTTACTTGATTTGGCAGGCTGAATACCAATATTCATAACCAATCCTATACCTATCATTGATGAAATCATGGAACTTAAACCGTTACTGATAAACGGAAGTGGAAGTCCCGTATTTGGAAATATAAATGTTGCAACACAGATATTTGCAAATACCTGAAACATAAACATGGCAGCCACTCCTACTGCTATCATTTTTCCAAGATAATCCTGTGCTTTTTTTGCAACCATAAAACATTTAAAAATAACTATTGCAAACAATAGTAATATGATACAACATCCTATGAAGCCGAATTCCTCGCCAACAACAGACCAGATAAAGTCACTTTCACGGATGCCGACACCATTGTAAGTTCTGCTCTCAAGACCTTTTCCGCCATCCTGGATAAATTTGCCGTAAAGCTGTCCGGATGCTATAGCTTTGATTGCCGAATTTTGCTGCCAGTTAAGATTGTCAGCATTTGGATAAGTGTCAGGATGAAGCCATGCCTGTATTCGGTTATACTGATAACCGTGCAATATAAAATTGTGCGGTATCTGTATATACCAGCCCAAAAAGATACTGACCGGTACGGCTGCTATAAGTACAGGCACAATGATACGGTATGTCACACCGCCGATAAATATCATAATACACATTATAAATACACCGACAAGACTTGATGACAAATCAGGCTGTGTCAGGATTGCAAATATCGGAACTATCGCAACAATACATATCTTTATGACTGAGGAAAACTTATCAAGTTTTGAATGAAGTGCCGCAAAAAGTGTTGCAAGCGTTATTATAAGTATAATCTTCATAAGCTCAGTCGGCTGGAACGAAATAGGTCCGAGTTTTATCCATCGGTATGTTCCTGTATTATTGTCAGTTCCTAAAGGTGTGTGAACAGCAAGTGTAAGCAGTATTCCTACTATATAATATACAATAGAAAACTGGCATATAAAATGATAATCTATCACAGATACAATGGCAATGATAAATAATCCAAATATAAGACCTACTACCTGACCTTTCATAAGAGAATACCCTTTATCGGTTCCTCCTGCCATTCTTACACAATATACTCCCAATATACAAAGTGTAACTACAACACATAATAGTGAAAAGTTATACTTCTTCCAATCATACTGCCTGATTCGGTTGATCATTACAACTCATCCTAACCTTTCATTTATTTACGGAAATTTCTTGATCCCTCTTTAATCGGAATATTTGCCAAAAGTGCATTAACCGTTCCTGATGTTTCATCAAGCTCTGTCTTTGTTACTTTTATATCAAGTCCTTCTGTATCAATATCTACATATTTTGAAATGACCTGGATAATGTCATTTTTCATCTGTTCCATAAGCTCCGGAGAACAAACGGCTCTATCCGAAGTTATAGCTACCTTTAATCTCCTCTTTGCAACATCACTGCTGCTCTCAGAGCTTCTAAAAAAATTTGAGAAAAGTCCCATGATGCTCCTCCACTAATCTGAATTTAATTTATTTTTTGAAAATTGCTGATAATTTTTGGAAAAATCCTTCCTTAACATCAAGGTTCAAATAAGGAACATCTTCTCCCATCACTCTCTTACATATATTCATATACGCCTGTCCTGCAAGGCAGTCAGAACCTACTAACGGCTCACCGTTGTTTGTTGATGTGATAATGTGCTCATCATCAGGCACAATACCTATAAGGTCGATACCGAGAATATCGACAACATCATCACTTGACATCATATTCCCCTCTTTTACCATGTCCGACCTGAGTCTGTTCACGATAAGATGTGTCTTTGTAATCTCATTTGCTTCGAGAAGTCCTATAATCCTGTCCGCATCTCTTACTGCTGATACCTCAGGTGTAGTAACTACCAATGCTCTGTCTGCTCCCGCTATTGCATTCTGAAATCCCTGTTCGATTCCGGCAGGGCAGTCCATGATTATGTAATCATACTCATTCCTAAGCTCGTCAGCAAGTTTTTTCATCTGTTCAGGACTAACTGCAGTCTTATCCTTTGTCTGTGCAGATGGTAAAAGAAAAAGATTCTGATGCCTCTTATCCTTGATAAGTGCCTGCTTTATACGGCAGTTGTTTTCTATGACATCTACAAGATTATAAACTATCCTGTTTTCAAGTCCCATAACCACATCGAGATTTCTAAGTCCTATATCAGTATCAATAAGAACGACTTTCTTTCCCTCCATTGCAAGACCTGTGCCCAAATTGGCGGTTGTAGTTGTCTTTCCCACACCACCTTTTCCGGATGTGACTACTATTACTTCTCCCATTTTCTGTTTCCTCCTGTTAAAAGAAATTTAATAGTGTTACATTGTGCATAACAGATGCATTTAGTAACTTTTAATATTTTTAATAATAATTTTATCAAAAAAAACATTCTGTGTCTACATTACAATTTTATATCATTCATTACATCTTTGTCTAACGGTTCTATATATATGTTTTCATCTTCAAGAAAAGCAATCTTTGTCTCCGGTTTGTGTCTCTTTTTTAGTCTTGCCGGTTTATCCGGTGCCCTTGCGATAACATCTGCTATCTTTATCTGCATTGGATTCATGTCAAGAGCTATTACAAACGCATTAGTATTACCTGTAGAGCCTGCATATACAGTGCCCTCAAGCGTGCCAAGTATTATTACATTACCCTTTGAGACAACTTTTGCTCCGACCTTTACATCGCCTATCACGATAATGCTCGTCTCAACATCAAGCACCTGTCCGGAGCGGAGTGTTCCTTTAAAAAACTGCCCCGTATTTGCATCCTGAACGGCATACTTATTTTCAATGGCTCTTGAAAAATCAGCTTCTTTTTCAGGATCATCAATGGTAATGCATACTATATTTAAATGACAGTTTTCATGAATTATTGATATTATTTCTTCCTGCTGTTCGTCAGTGAGTTCACGCCCCTGAAAGCTTATGGCTTTAGAAACATTTCCCAAAAACTCATCTGATGAGTGAAATTTATCAGCAACAGCTTCTTTTAACTGTTCATATGGAAGTTTGTCATCAAGCACCAGGATTATTCCGGATTTTGTTCCCTTAATAACTACTGATTCTTTCATTTTTCACCCTCCTTAATCTATATGTGATGTACTTGATTCAGGCATCTTTACGGAACCTGAAACTTTCTTTCCTGCCTTAGAACCTTTCTTTCCAAAGTAATATTTGTAAACATCTCTTGCTGTCTGTGCCGCATTTGATGATGCGTAACCATTTGGAATTACACATGTTACAGATATTTTTGGTTTCTTATAAGGTGCATACGAAATAAAATATGCATGATTGGCATGGAATTTACTCTGCTGTGCTGTACCTGTCTTTCCGGCTACCGTGGTCTTAAGATTTTTAAACATAAAACTGATGGAACTTCTTGAACCATTTACAACAAGTTTCATTCCTTTATGAACAGCATCCCATGATGACTGTTTTATATTGATTTTGTTTCTCAATTTTGCTTTGTTGTTTAAAACAGTTTTTCCTTTTACATTCTTAATCTTGTCTACAAGTGTAATATTGTAGCAGTTTCCACTGTTTGCAACAGTTGTAACATAACGCGAAAGCTGAGCAGGTGTGTAAGCATGTGTATCCTGACCTATTGCCGCTCTTACAGCATCAGTAGTCGCAAAATGAGGTGCTATCTCAGGAATTTCAACACCCGATTTATCAGTAAGACCAAATTTATCTGCATATTTTTTAAGTCTCTTAATACCTCTTGGATAGTTAATGTTTCCTGATGATGTTTTTCCTGAAAGCATATATCCTACCTTGTAGAAGAAATAGTTACAAGAAACCTCTATGGCATCTGATACTGTAAGATCTCCATGTGATACAGTGCTCCAGCACTTTGCAGGATGATCTATATCCGAAAATACCGTGTGGTCATATATATGTGTCGATGGGCTTATCACTCCCTCTTCCATACCTGTTACTGCCGATATTACCTTAAATGTTGAACCCGGAGCCATCTCTTGCATTGTAGGTCTGTTAAGCAGTGGCGAAGATGAATTCTGAATAAGTTTTTTGTTATAATATTCAGAATCAACCTTATTTGCCATCTTATTATTGTCATAACTCGGATAAGTAACCATCGCTTTTACATCACCTGTTTTTACATCGGTTACTACAAGAGAACCTGAACAAGGCTCAAGTCCCAAATCTCCCGGTGTTATCTCAAGTTTTTTAATCTGCTTGATTATATAAGAATATGGTGACAAAGCTCCTGACTGAAGATTTGTATAATCAGTCTTACTTTTCTTTACGGCTTTTTGGTCCATAAGTAAAAGACAGGTATCAGTTCCCGACAGTTCATAATGCTGCACAAGATAACCATATATCAGCTTTGCAAAGCCTGTATCATCCTTAAGCTTTTTAAAACCATAATCAAGAAGTTTTTTGTATATTTCTTCCGATGTATAATAACCGCTTTTTATATCAAGCTTTTCCTGGTCTATCCACTGTTTTGAAATAGCATACTGTAAAAATCTGCTTAAGCTTGTTTTTCCCTTTGCAAACTTTTTATATACAGAGTCAGATGTATCAACCTGATTGACAAGAACTATATTATCATCCTTAAGCTGCTTATAAAAGTAGTCAAGAAAATCATTCATATCATCAGAAAGATCTTTTGAACCTTTTGTATAATCTGTAGCCAGATGTTTTTTCATATCTGTAACAATTTTTTTAGATTTGTTTTTGTATTTGTCATAGGTACTTTTTTCAAGTGAACTTGCTTTCCTGCTTTTAAAATGAGTAACATCTATAATATTATTTTTATACAATGCCTCATATACATCATATATAGGTATTTTTATATCAGTCGAGTTAGTACCCTTAGAGCCTGCACTGGAGCTGTTATTTATTCTGCTTATAAGAACACCTGCAAGATTTTCTTCAAGAAGATTATAACACTCCTCCTGAAGTTTCGCATCTATAGTAAGGTACAAATCATCCCCCGCCACCGGATTTTTAGTTTCATCAACTGAAACAATGCGGCTTGTACTTGAATTTATGCTAAGTACCTCCTTACCTTTTTTTCCTTTAAGCTGATCCTCATATACACTTTCGAGTCCCGATATTCCAACCTGGTCATCAATCGTATAATCTGTTTTTTTATTTTTTTTATTTATTGTATCAAGTTTTTCAGAAGATATTGCTCCCGTATATCCTAAAATATGTGCAAAATATTTGCTCTTGTTGTAGACACGCTTAGTATCCTCTGTAATATTTACACCTATAAGTTCATCATTATTTTCTTTTATTGCCGCAACCGTTTTGTCATTTACATTTTTAGCTATCGTGATTGGAAGATATTTCTGATACCTGTTAATAAATATAGCATACCTGATGTCTAATATCTTCATCGCCATTTTATCGTCATATTTGTCTGATATATCAAATTTCGGACTGTTTACGGAAGTATCATATCTTAAAAATTTGTATATATCCTTTGCAGTTGCGTTGAGCAGCTTTTTATTTTCTTTTTTCTTTAATTCCGTAACAGTTTTTGAATAAACCTCAGCTTTATATCTTAAAAGAGTATTACCCGATACCGTAAATTCCGGCTCACCATCACTGTTTAGCTTCATATATGAATCAACCGAAAGTGTTCCGCCATTGCTTTCTATCACGCATATCAGTTTATATATCATATCATTTCTTTCTTCTGATGTCATTTTTGCCGTAACATCAGTCTCTTCATAAGTTATGTTATGTGATAATTTGTTGTAAGCAAGCAAATTATGATTGCAATCGTATATATTTCCTCTCGTTGCCTTTATTGTTCTTGTTTTTCGTGTACTTTTTTCTGCTTCGCTGGCATATTTTTCACCATCTACAATCTGAAGCATAAACAAACGATTACCAAGTATCGCAAAAAACAACAGATAGACAATTACGACTATCGCAATACGAGAATTAAATAATCCTTTTACGAAATCTTTAAATGTGTTCCACATGGGTAACCTCTCTTTCAACAAGTTACTTTTTTGCTTTTATAGTTATTACTGTTCATCATCAGGTTTTGTTTCTACACCAAGATGCACCGGTTCCGGAGGATTTAATTTTCTATCCAGCCAGTGTGCAAACTTAAATACTATCACTCCGAGGATAATTGTATATATCAATTCAGGAATTATAGTGTTTATTAAATACTCTGTAAGTCTGAGTCTTCCCCTCAAAAGAAACTTGAGTACATAAAATAATACTCCGTATATAATATCTCCGATAGCAATAGTCATTGTCGGAAATATAAAATCATCTTCTATATACATCTTATTTGTCATTCCGGTAATAAATCCGATTACGGCATATATGAAGATATTTACTCCGATAATAGAACTAAACATCACATCAACAAATAATCCGGATACTACACCGGTGAACAAACCACAATACTGTCCGTACATCGTTCCTGCTATCGCCGTAAGTATAACAAGTATATTTGGAGAAACACCTGCAATCCGCAAATGTCTGAACAATGTAGTCTGTAGTATAAATCCTACAATAATCATAACGAACATACTTACATAGTTTTTCATTTACCAAGAATCTCCTCTAAGTCTTTTGAATTTTTAACTTTTGTTATGACAAGTACCATATCAAGACTTGAAAAATCAGCAGCAGGCACAAGATAGCCTGACTGTGTAATATTTGTCGAATCTTTCTTTATGTTTTTTGCATATCCAATGAGTATTCCAGGAAGATATACACTGCTTATCTGTGATGTCACAACTTCATAACCGTCTTTTACTTTTGCATCTCTGTCGAGTCCGCTTATCTGTATCTTTCCCTCTTTCATCATTGAGAGATTTCCTGATACTATACATTTATCAGAAGTTTTTAGAAAACTTCCGCTCACTTCGCTTGAATCATCAACTATAGAACGCACTCTTGAATATGATTTATTTGCATCAACGATTCGTCCTACAAGACCGTCACCCGCCATAACATTCATGTTTTTTGCAAGACCGTCATCAGTTCCTTTATCAATTATAAATTCATTGTACCAGTTGTCAGGTTCGCCGCTTATAACTCTTGCAGCCACTTTCGGATATTTTGCATATTGCTCATCAAGTGAATACAGCTTTCGGAAATTTTCAAGTTCATACTTGTCCTGCTGTAAAAGCTTATTTTCAGCATTTGTCTCAGCTAGTTTATCTTTTAATTTTTTATTTTCCTTTGTAAGCTTTTTAACACTGTTTACATATTCAAGTTTGTCGGATATTTTAACTCCGATAGTATTGATTCCTTTTTGCATAGGTGTTACAACACCGCCAACGATAGAACGAACAGGTTCTATTTTATCCTGAAATTTAAATGATACTACTATCAGGATAGCACAGATGACAGAAATGGCGATCAGAATGTATTTGGGATCTATAATCATTTTAGTCTTTTTGCGCATTACTTTATTCCTTCCTTTATTTAGCTTTACTGTTTACACTGTAGATGTATGCTGCAACTATTTAATTTCGACTGCATAGCCTGCTGCAAGTTTCGGATGTTCGGCAAGATACCCAAGACCTGTCACAACCGTTTTTTGTGCATTTTTTGTAGTATTAACTTTAAGAAATGTCTCATTTGCAATAAGCTGGTCAAGACCGTTTATCCATGATGATCCCCCCGTGAGATATACACCATTATGTACTATTTCATGTGATATTTCGTGAGGAGTCCTCTCTAACATGGTCTTAATTGATATTGCAATTTCATAAAAAACATCATTTACAAGTGGAAAAATCTCTGTTGCTTTGATAAGCTGTTTTCCCGGAAGTCCCTTGACAACATCCCGCCCCATAACTTCCAGCTCTCCCTGCATTGGGAATGCAGTTACAAGCTCTTTTTTTATGTGTTCCGCAGTTTTTAATCCTATAACAAAATTATACTGTTTTCTTATATAGCTTTTTATCTGATCGTCAAAATATTTGCCACCGTATGGCAGAAGTTTTGACACCACTATTCCTCCACAGCTTAAGACACTGATCTCCGTTGTGTCAGCACCAATATTTACGATAAGTATCCCATTTGCCTTTTCAACATCAAGACCAAGACCATAGGCATCTGCTATCGGTTTATCTATGAGACAGACCTTTTTAGGCTTTGACTCACTTTCTGATATAATCCTTGAATATGCAAACTTTTCAACCTCTGTTATATCAGCCGGAACAGCAATGTAAAACTGAAATCCTTTCATTCTCCTGCTGCGTGATATTTTCGCCCCCATGAAATTCCACAATGCTATCATGTCATCTATCTTTGATACAACACCATGACTTAACGGAAATGAAACATTTATGCTCGGCGGAACCTTTTCAAACATTTCATATGCTTCCTCACCGATTGCGACAGGTCTTCTCTCTTTTCCTACAGTGGAAACTACATTCTTTTCTATAAGGATTATCCCCTGTCCTTTTTTATATATCTTGATGGTATCTGTTCCAAAGTCTATACCATAGATCTTTTGTGCCATTACAAAATCTCCTTTTTATATACGGTTAAAATGCTAAACCGCTTTCTTTTAAACTTACATACCGGTTGTCACCCAGTATTATGTGGTCAAGTAATTCTATTCCAATAAGTTTTCCCGTCTCAATAAGGCGTTTTGTTATAAGAATATCTTCCCTACTCGGTGTCGGATCTCCTGACGGATGATTATGCATCACAATAATTGAAACTGCTTTATTTTTGAGGGCATTATAAAATATCTCTCTGGGTGATGCCATAGCAGCGTTGAAAGAACCATTCGACAATATAATATCTTTAACAAGAGCATTTCTTCCATTTAATATAAGAAGCCTTACCTGTTCAGTTTCCTCAAAACGCATTTCCGGCATAAAACGAAGTGCCGTCTTTTCAGGCTCATCACATATGAAGTCTGTCTCAGCCAGTGCAGAAGACATCATACGCTTTGTTATCTCCGTAAGACTAAGGAGTTGTACTGCCTTTGCATTTCCTATGCCATGTATATCCACAAGCTGTGCAACCGACATCTGAAACAATCCGCTTATTTTTTTGCCCGGAATTTCGTTTATCACTCTTGATGCAAGCTGAATAGAATTTTCTTTTTTTGTACCTGTTCTTATGATGACAGCCAGCAACTCCGCATCTGAAAGGCTCGACGCACCGTATTTCAGACATTTCTCATACGGTCTTTCTGATAACGGAAGCTGTTTTATATTTGTTTTAATCATCAAATATTCTCCTTTTCCATATCATTATGTGCAGCTATACGCACACAAGGTGCAGTCAGACACAACCTTATCTCTTAAAACCATACAATGCAGATAAGATTTATATTGTAAAAGGAAAATGACTTTTAAATCACACAATAATAATGTTATCACAAAAAAAATTCTTTGTATAGCATTCATATATGAAAAATGTATGTATTTTTCTTATTTTTGCATCAATAAATGCCATTTTTCAACAAAAAATGCTATTTTTTAAGTTTTTATTACAATTGACTGATAAGTCCTTCATTTTTCATATATTGCAGCGACATTGTAATACCGAAGCGCGCATGATACCATGTAAGCCCTCCCTGGAAATATACGGCAAATGGCGGCTCTATAGGACCATCCGCACTGAGTTCTATTGAGGAGCCCTGTATAAATGCCCCTGCTGCCATGATAACATCACTGTGATAACCCGGCATCGCATATGGCTCCGGTGCAACATGGCTGTCAACAGGCGAACCAGCCTGAATACCCTTGCAAAATGCGATAACTGCTTCCGGCGAACCCAGAGTCACCGCCTGAATAATGTCATGTCTTGACTCCGTGCTGTCAGGAACAACTTTGTATCCGAGTTTCTCATATACATTTGCAGCAAATATCGCACCTTTTAATGCTCCTGCCGTAACAGTCGGTGCAAGGAAAAATCCCTGAAAGAATACCCTGTTCACACCGAGTGTGGCACCTACTTCCTTGCCAAGTCCCGGTGCAGTAAGTCTGTAAGCACACAGGTCAATAAGCTCTTTTTTTCCTACAATATAACCGCCTATAGGTGCAAGACCGCCACCCGGATTTTTGATAAGAGAACCTACACACATATCTGCTCCCACGTCTGTCGGTTCTATTGTCTCGACAAATTCACCATAGCAGTTATCAACCATACATATTACTTCCGGTTTTATTGATTTGATAAATGAAATAAGCTCTCCGATTCGCTTAACAGAAAGTGTAGGTCTTGTCGCATATCCCTTTGAGCGCTGGATAGTGACAAGTTTTGTCTTGTCGTTTATGGCTTCCTTTATCGCATCAAAATCAAATGAACCATCCTCTAAAAGGTCAACCTGTCTGTAGCTTATACCAAATTCCTTAAGTGATCCCGGCGGATTGTCATCACCCTTTATTCCTATGACACCCTCCAGTGTATCGTAAGGTTTCCCAACAGGAGTCAAAAGCTCGTCACCCGGTCTTAATATCGCTGATAAAGCCGTAGTAAGTGCGTGTGTTCCGCAGGTAAGCTGCGGACGGACAAGTGCCGATTCGGCATGAAATACATCGGCATATACTGCTTCAAGAGTTTCCCTGCCAAGATCATCATATCCATAACCTGTAGATGACTCAAAACATCCTGCACTGACTCTTTCTTTCTGCATGGCACAAAGAACCTTTATCTGATTTATCTGTGCAACCTCATCTATTTTTTCAAATCTTTCTTTTAATCCGTCTGCTATCCTGTCGCAAAAATCATATACTTCCTCTGTTATGCCTGCTGACATATACTGTTCTTTTAACAGATTACTCATCTTTCTTTCCTCCATAAGTTGATTATTTAGCAATATATCTTCCATATCCGATAAACAATAGTCCAAAAGTTCATTTTCATCCCTAAATTTGTCCTTGTCTATCCATGTAACTGTCTTTTCCCTGTTAAACCATGTAAACTGCCTTTTAGCAAAATGCCTTGTATCAAGTTTTATCCTCTCATAAGCTTCGTCCATATTGCATTTTTGCTCAAATGCATCAATTATCTGCCTGTAACCTATTCCCTGCATTGATACCATATCCTTAGTACAGCCCATATCCATAAGTTTTTTTACTTCCTCTGTAAGGCCTGCCGCTCTCATAATATCAACGCGCTTATTTATACGCTCATACAAAATTTCTCTCGGCAGTCTCAAAACATAATATCTGAAATCAAACGGTGACTCATTTTGATGCTGTTCGTCATTGTGCTCAGATATTTTCTCCCCTGTCTGCTCAAAATATTCCAACGCCCTTATGACTCTTTTTACATTGTTTGGATGAATCTGCTCTGCTGCTTTTTCATCAATTTCTTTTAATCGGTCATGCAATGCTTCATTTCCGTGTTCATCGGCAAATTTCTGAAGTTCTTTCCTGTAAGCATCATCTGTCTCAGTCTTTGTAAAATCTATATCATAAAGCACCGCCTGTATATAAAAGCCTGTCCCCCCGACTATTATCGGAATATTGCCATGACTGTATATCTCTTCAATATATCTGTCACATTTCTGTTTAAAAATTGTGACATTAAACTCCTCGTCAGGCTCTAACTCATCTATAAGATAATGTTTCACCCCCTGCATTTCATCAGGCATTATCTTTGCAGTACCTATGTCCATATGCCTATAGACCTGCATTGAATCGGCTGAAATTATCTCCCCGCCAATCCTTTTAGCAAGAGCTATCGAAAGCTCCGTCTTTCCCACCGCCGTAGGCCCCGTAATTATTATAAGAGGTTTTTTGTTATCAGACATACTATCCCTCCATCTCTCTTACTTCATTACAACTCATATAATATATTTCTTAAACAACTCGTTTAAACTTCTTTTCCAGTTCATATTTACTCATGCGTATCATTGTAGGTCTGCCATGCGGGCAATTATACGGATTTTCAAGCGACATAAGCTCCTTCAAAAGTTCATGTGCCTGCTCAAGTGGAAGTTCATTATTTCCCTTCACCGCCGCCTTACATGACATTGTCGCAACTCTCTCAAGAAGTATATCCTTTGAAAGATTTGTCTTACCATTTGCAAGGTCGTCAATAATTTCCATCAGTAAATCCGTAGTCGCTATATCAGGAAGCTGTGCAGGAATGCCTGTCACAATATATTCCCTGCCGCCAAATGACTCTATCTTATATCCGAGTTCGTCAAATACTTCTATATTATCGTCAACCATCTGCTGTTCAAGCATTGAAAGACTTAGAACAATAGGCGGATTTACCATCTGAACCATCGGCTTATGCTCAGCTATCTGTTTCATAAATCGTTCGTATAAAACCTTTTCGTGTGCGGCGTGCTGGTCAACCATATACATACTGTCCTCATATTGCAATATCCAATATGTTGAAAACACCTGTCCCACTATCCTTATATCCTTTGTCCTGTCCTCTTTTAAGACACCTGTTTCAAAAAGAGTTTCCTGTTTTATATTGTAGGCTGCTTTCTCATGAAGCATATCAAGATTTTTTGAAGCCGCCATACCATTAAATGAGCCGTCTGATTTTGTTTTTTCCTTTAAATCCTGCGTCTGCTGCCTATCGGATTTGTCATCCTGCTGTACACTTTCTGAATTTAATCCTGTGTTTTTCTTATCCGAAGCTGTGAAATTATCCTGTGATAAATTATCATCCTCTAATATATCAGGTCTGTTTTTTGTTATGTTTATATTTTCCGCAGCCTGATTTTCTTTACTATATTTTAAAGATGTTTCAGTATTATTATCAAGTTTTTCCACCTGTCCCATAAGATCGGCAAACATCTTTTTCCGCTGACCCGCATCAGGTCTGTGAAGTTCTGCTTTTCCAATCCTTGATAAAGTATCAGCTTCGTCAATATCTTTTTTTACTTCTGTTTTGTCAGTTGTATCTATACTATTTTTTTTAGGATAATCTTTTGACACCGTATCATTTACAGCACTATCTGTTTTCAATTTTCCGCCGTCTTTTTTATCTTCTTCAAAAGTTACATCAGGAATAAATTCCCTGTGTGTAAGCCTGTCTGATATACATTCATAGATTGTCTTATAGAGTTCTCTCTCATTTGTAAATCTTATCTCCATCTTCTGTGGATGCACATTAACATCTATAAATTCCGGTTCTATATGAAAATGAAGCACTGTAAACGGATATCTGTGCTGCATCGTAAACGGCTTATAAGCCTCCTCTATCGCACGGTTGATTATATTGCTTTTTATATATCTTCCATTTATGAAATAATTTATATATGCTCTGTTTCCTCTGGAAACAACAGGCTTTCCTATAAAACCTCCAATATTACAAATCTCACTTGTAAGGTCAACAGTAAGTAAGTTTGAAGTTATATCCCTGCCATATATCTGGTAAATGGTATCTTTGAGATTTCCATTTCCAGAAGTGTGAAGTTTTGTCTGTCCCTGATTTATAAATCTAAACGAAATTTCCGGATGAGAAAGAGCAAGCCTCTCAATAACACTGCCTATATAACCTGCTTCTGTCTGGTGCGATTTAAGAAATTTAAGCCTTGCGGGTGTATTATAAAATAGATTCTGTATGATAAATGTAGTACCGTCAGGACATCCAACCTGTTCAATTTCCTTACTCTCACCTCCATCAATCCGGTATCTGTAACCCACATCTTCTCTCTTAACCTTAGTTATCATTTCAAGCTGTGAAACAGCCGCCACACTCGCAAGAGCTTCACCTCTGAATCCCAGAGTTGAAACACCTAAAAGATCCGTTGCACCTTTTATCTTGCTCGTTGCGTGAGGAGTAAAAGCAAGTTCTATATCATCCCTCTCAATGCCTGAACCATTATCAGTAATACGCATAAAAGACTTGCCACCATCCTTAATCTCAACCGTAACCATATTAGCACCGGCATCAATCGAATTTTCAACAAGCTCCTTAACAACAGCCATAGGTCTTTCAATAACCTCGCCCGCCGCTATCTTATTAATAGTATCCTGATCCAGTAATATAATAGACATATTTTACTCCTCCTCTCTTTTAAAATTACTTTTCATGTTTACATCTTTATCCTTGTGCTGTTTTTTGCACATGAAAAAACTCTGATATGAGTTTTTTTGACATGAAACATAGTAATTATTAGTCAGCGTTTTTAGCTGACTTAAAATTACTTTTCATGTTTACATCCGTTGCTTTAATTTCATCTGCATCTTATACAAAATATTCATGGCATCAATAGGTGTCGTTGTCGAAAGATCAAGATCATGAAGTTCAATTATTATGTCCTCTGTCTTTACATTTGAACTGCCCATGTCAAACATAGAAATCTGTCCCATCTGTTCTGACTCTATTTCTGACGATGTCTTTTTTCTGCCTCTCTTTTTATGAGTAGTCTGTTTTTCTATATCATAATTATAATCTTCAGGTTCGTACTCTACATCTATCTCTTTTGCCTTATTTGCAATATCGTTGTTACTTAATTTTTCAACCAGCTCTTTTGCCCTGTTAAGCACCGTCTCAGGAACACCTGCAAGTTTTGCAACCTGTATTCCATAACTCTTATCTGCACCGCCTTTTATTATCTTTCTGAGGAAAACAATATCGTCCCCCTGCTCTTTGACAGCAATACAGTAATTATTCACGCTGTCAAGCTTGCCCTCAAGTTCTGTAAGCTCGTGGTAATGCGTTGCAAAAAGCGTCTTTGCTCCGAGAAGTTTCGTGTTTGCTATGTACTCGACTACAGCCCACGCAATCGAAAGACCGTCAAAAGTAGAAGTCCCCCTGCCTATCTCGTCAAGAATTATAAGGCTGTTTTTCGTTGCATTTCTGAGTATATTTGAAACCTCCGTCATCTCAACCATAAATGTACTCTGTCCGCTCGCAAGGTCATCTGATGCACCTACTCTTGTAAATATCCTGTCAACAATACCTATCTTTGCACTCTCTGCCGGAACGAACGAGCCAATCTGTGCCATAAGAACGATAAGTGCCGTCTGGCGCATATATGTAGATTTACCAGCCATATTAGGTCCCGTGATTATTGCAATGCGATGACTGTCATCGTCAAGAAATGTATCATTTGAGATAAACATATCATTCTTTATCATCTTTTCAACAACAGGATGACGGCCATTCTTTATATCAATACATCCATCCTTACTCATGTCAGGTCTTACATAATTATTCTGCTCAGCTACAACAGCCATAGATGCAAACATATCTATCTGTGCGATTATCTTTGCCGCCTGCTGTATCCTGCCTATCTCGCTGTAAATAGCATCAAGTGTTTCATTAAATATATTGTATTCAAGCGTGAAAAGTTTCTCCTCGGCACCAAGAATCGTATCTTCAAGTTCCTTAAGTCTCGGTGTGATATATCTCTCACAATTTGACAAAGTCTGTTTAACCGTCCACTCAGGTGGAACAAGATTTTTATATGAATTTGTGACCTCAAAGAAATAGCCAAATACTTTGTTATATTTAATCTTAAGATTTTTAATATCGGTTTTTTCTTTTTCCTCTTCCGTCAGGTCAGCTATCCACTGTTTGCCCTCAGTTTTTGCCTTCCTTAACCGGTCAACTTCCTCATTAAAACCATCCTTTATAATCCCGCCCTCCCTCACTGTTATAGGCGGTTCTTCAATAATTGACTCATCAATAAGTTTATAAATATCTGAAAGGTCATCAAGATTTACACCGTACTCTTTTAATTTTGACTGAGAAAATGAGGAAAGTACATATTTAATATGTGGAAGCATTGAGAGTGACTGTCTGAAAGCGATAAGATCTCTGGGATTAGCACTCTTATAACTTATCTTGCTTATAAGCCTTTCTATATCGTATATAGGACTCAAATACTCTCTTAACTCCTCTCTTGATATAGCATTATCATTAAACTCAGATATTATATCAAGCCGTGTATTTATCTCATCTATATCTATAAGCGGCTGTTCAATGGAGTTTCTTAAAAGTCTCGCACCCATAGCCGTCTTAGTCTTATCAAGAATCCAGAATAACGAACCTCTCTTTGATTTTTCACGCATCGTTTCACAAAGTTCAAGATTTCTTCTTGTTGAGCGGTCAAGAAGCATATAGTGATTTGTGATGTAAGGCTTTATGGATGTAATGTGATCCATCGAAGTCTTCTGTGTCTCCGTAAGATACTGCATAACAGCTCCGGCGGCAGTTATGCCGATACTGTAATCGGCGAGACCAAGCCCGTCAAGTGACGATACACCGAAATGCTCCATAAGTGCCTGCTCACATTTGCTCTCATCAAAATGCCAGTTATCAACCGCCGATACGACAACATTTAATCGTATATGAAGTTCCTCAAGGTCAATTCCTGATACAAGAAATGAATCATTGCATATAATTTCTGACGGTGCGGTCTTAAAAATCTCATCAAGCAGTTTATTTTCACTGTCAAACTCTGTCACATAATATTCACCCGTTGTAACATCAACATATGAAACACCATATGCATTTGTTGTATATACAATGCACATGAGATAATTATTCTTTGTCTCATCAAGCGACTGCGTATTTAGATTTGTTCCTGGGGTCGCAATCCTAACGACAGCACGTTTCACAAGACCTTTCGCCTGCTTTGGATCTTCAACCTGCTCACATATTGCCACCTTGTAACCACGGCTGACAAGTTTGTTAAGGTATGTATCTACAGCATGAAAAGGAACTCCGCACATAGGTGCTCTCTCTTCAAGACCGCAGCTTTTTCCGGTAAGGGTAAGTTCAAGTTCTTTTGAACATATCTTTGCATCATCAAAGAACATCTCATAAAAATCCCCTAAGCGATAAAAAAGAATACAATCTTTGTATTCCTCTTTGGTTTCCATATATTTTTGCATCATTGGTGTAAGTGGCATGACTGTATTCCTCTTTTTCTATATTTTCACATATACCCACATAACTTTTGATATGTTATGCAAATATCTTATATAATCTTTTGTTATTATATTGGTGTCAAAAAATATTCTGACCCCTGCATCATAATATAAAAACAATAAATTTTCATATCAAAAAATGAATGAGTAACACTATAAGCCGAGTTCTGTATCAAAACAATCATCTATCTAGACCTGATGTTGCCACCAGGCTCAAGCAACCTACCCGAGACACGACGGGCAGCCGTATCATCTCTGTTCGGTCTTGCTTCGGATGGGGTTTACACAGCCGCTTCTGTTACCAGAAGTGCGGTGAGCTCTTACCTCGCCTTTTCACCCTTACCTGCTATAGCAGGCGGTTATTTTCTGTTGCACTTGCCTGGGAGTCACCTCCACCGGACGTTATCCGGCATCCTGCCCTATGAAGCCCGGACTTTCCTCACCTGCAGCCTTTCGGCATTTGCAGCCGCGATTGTCTGTGCTACTCATTACCGGAGTATTTTATCATGTCGAAAGAAAAAAGTAAAGTGCATGAAATGAGAATATTTTTTATTTGGTAACAGTTCAGCCAAAAAAAGATAAGTCAATAATACACAAGCTTGCTCATTGTATTGTTAAGTACCTTTTTACATATGCACCTTCCTGTTTACTTTTTGCAAACCACACTCATTTAACTGTTTTCTCCATGCAAAAACTCCATTGCCGCCTTACTGACCAGTTCGACATACTCTCTGCTTCGTCCACGCTTCATAAGTATATCACCGACAAGTTCATCATAGGAAACAAATGCTACTTTGTCGACTTCTTCTTTCTGGATGTGACAGTCTGGCAGTTCAAAATCTTTTTTAGCAAAAAAAATCTCTATTATCCGGCGTTCCTTTACAAACCGCCCTGCATAATATAAATCTTTTTCGTCTAATTTTATCCCGACTTCTTCCTCTGTCTCCCGTAATATGGCATCAACGCTGCTCTCACCCGAAATCGCAGCTCCTCCGGTTATATCCCACTCACCGGGATGCGACTCTTTATTTTCCGAACGCTTCTGAATAAGAAATCTATTATCAGAAGCCAATAGATACATATGTACACATAACATATAATCTCCCTCTTTCGGGATACCTCTTTTCATCGTGCGTCCTGTCCTGTTACCATATCTGTCATATATGTCCCATATCTCAGTCATATCTTCCTCCATAATCGTCTGCCGTTTATAATTGCGATTTTATCGGCAGACGACAACAATCATCCCTCTTGTTTCATGCGTTTTTCTGCCTCTGCCCTACTGTAAATACAGCCACAATAATTTTGACGGTAAAGGTCATATTTCTTTGAATATTCTATTGACTTTAAATATCCACCTTTCTTCTTAAAGTCTGATACGAGATAATTTATACCATATTCCTGTTCAAGTTTAAGACCTATCTCATTTAATTTTCCGGCATTCTTATGCGGACTGATAGACAATGTAGTAGTAAAATAGTCAAAGCCGTGCTTTTTTGCATATATGGCAGCTTCTCTCTGTCTTAATTCATAACACTTAAAACATCTGATGCCACCCTCAGGTACATCCTCAAGTCCTTTTGACATATCAAAAAAAGTCTGCGGATCATATTTTCCTTCCTCAAAACATATCTTATTTTTTACCGGAAGTTCACTTATCAGTCTTTTTTGTTCATTTACTCTCTTCTGATATTCTTCTAAAGGTGAGATATTAGGATTATAATAAAAAATAGTTATCTTAAAATATTCTGCAAGGTAACTAAGACAATAACTGCTGCAAGGTGCACAACAACTGTGCATAAGAAGTGTTGGCGTCTTATTATCTTTTTGCAATTTTTTTATTATCTTATCCAGTTCAAGCTGATAATTTATCTTATTCATTTTCTTTTTCATCAACTCCTCTTAAATCATCAAAACAGTTAGTGTCCCTCTATGGTACAAAGACCGATAATAATATGGTATTATGGATAACTGATTTCGTAAGTCCGATATTATCAAATACAGATGATGGTATCACCGAAAACAAAAACATACAGATGACATATATTATCATAAAATCCACGAGAAATCCTGCAACCGCCCCGCCGACCTTATTTACAAATCCGATTACCGGAATATGGTCTATCAGCTTAAATATTTTTATAAGTCTTCTGAAAAAATACCTTACAACAAAAAATATAAGCATAAATATAACCGTATATGAAAACGCCTCGGTCACACTGAGTATGCCACCCTTTACAAACTGTATATCAGGGGATATCTGCTGTGTTATAAGTTCAGCAATATAAGGGGATATCATCTTTGACAACATCCCCGAGAAAACATATGAGATGACTACAACTATAAGACTTGCCACTTTCATGACAAGTCCCTGGTGCCAGCCACTCACAATAGATACCATAAATACAAATGCTAATACCACATCAATTATCGTTCCGATTTCCATTACATCAAAACATCTGCCATGTCATAAAGACCTGCAGCCTTTCCTTTGATAAATTTAGCTGCGGTAACAGAACCCTTTGCAAATACGGCTCTTGAATATGCCGTATGTGAGAATGTAACAACTTCATCTGTTCCCGCAAATATAACATCATGTTCTCCGACTATAGTACCGCCTCTTACAGCCGAGATACCGAGTTCTTTTTTGTCACGCTTCTGTCTTACTTTAGAACGGTCATATACATATTCATACTGTCCGCCCATCTCATCATTGATGGAGTCTGCAAGTGCAAGTGCCGTACCTGACGGTGCATCAAGTTTCTGGTTGTGATGCTTTTCAACTATCTCAACATCAAATCCCTCTGTTGCAAGTTTTTTTGCAGCTTCTTTTACAAGCTTTATTAAAAGATTTACACCAAGTGACATATTTGCTGATTTCAATACAGCTACTTTTTTACTTGCTTCTTTGAGATAATCAAGCTGTTCATCTGACAAACCTGTTGAGCATACAATAATAGGTACCTGCTTGTCCACTGCGTAATCCATTCTCTCCTCAAACCCGTTTGCAGATGAGAAATCAATGATTGCATCAGCTTTTACATCGCAGTCTTTTATATCAGTAAAGACGGGGTATGGATTTTCTCTGTTGTTTACTATGTCAATTCCGGCAACTATCTGTGCTTCGTCATCCTTTGCAACTATATCTGTTATCATCTGACCCATGCGGCCGTTACATCCTAACATTATTATGTTTGTCATTTTATCCTCCATTTTTTAAAAGGGCAGACCAAATGACCTGCCCGTTTTTATCATTATTTCCAATAATATCTTGCTTATACATATTTTTCACGGGTGTTTATGTTTTAATAAATAAACATATATCTGCCTTGAAAAATTATGCAACTACATTAAATCCTGCATCTTTTAATGCCTGTCTGAGGACTTCCTTATGAGCATCCTCCATTTCTGAAAGCGGCATACGAAGTGAGCCTACATTGAAACCAAGCATATTCATTGCTGCCTTTACAGGAATAGGATTTACCTCGCTGAAAAGTGCATGGATGACAGGAAGGAGTTTTATCTGAAGCTCCTGACTTCCCTTTACATCACCTGCCATAAGTTTTGCAACAATATCATGAGTTTCTTTTGGTGCAACATGAGAGAGAACTGAGATAACTCCCTTGCCTCCTAATGCCACGATTGGAACTATCTGGTCGTCATTACCTGAATATACATCGATTCTGCCCTCTGATTCATATATAATGTTTGCAACCTGCGAAAGATCTCCTGACGCTTCTTTTACAGCAACAATATTCTCTACTTCCTTAGCAAGTGAAGCTATTGTTTTTGGCTGGATGTTCACACCTGTTCTACCCTGAATATTGTAGAGTATCATAGGAATATCAACGCTGCCCGCAATAGCAGTAAAATGCTTTTTAAGACCATTCTGTGTCGCTTTATTATAATAAGGAGATACAACTAATATTCCGTCAGCACCAACTCTCTGTGCCTCTTTGGATAAATAAATCGCCGTGTCAGTGCAATTTGAGCCTGTACCTGCAATAACCGGTATGCGCTTCTTTGTCATCTCAACACATGCTTTTATTGTTTCAATATGTTCCTCGTGTGTCATGGTAGATGCTTCGCCTGTTGTTCCACAAACTATTATGGCGTCTGTTCCGTTTTCAATCTGATAATTAACGATGCGCTCCATCTCATCATAGTTTATAGAGCCATCTTCATGCATAGGTGTGATAAGTGCAACACCTGCACCGGTAAAAATAGACATAACTATCTCCTCCTCATCAATTATGTATATAATATTATATTCAAAATAGTTACACTTGTTGTGTACTTTTTAAATCAAATTTATTTCATGAAATTTATTTCATGTCATCTTTCTCAAGATCAAGTTTTGATATGATATTAACATACTCTCTAAGTTCCTCAGGCAGATTTCTTCCTGTAAGCACAAGTCTTGTATAATCATCACGGAGTTCTATCAGCTTTATTATATCCGAAACTTCTATAAGACCAATATCTAAAAGTCCTAAAACTTCATCGAGCACTAATACATCGCACTCACCCGTATCAATGACTTTCTTTGCAAAATTAAATCCATTGAGGATATTCTGCTTTTCCTCTTTTTGCTGTGATGGCAAAAGAAGATCATATGATTCCTCAGATTTTTCAAACCTGAACAGCTTTATGTCAGGTTCAAGTCTTTCAAGGAAATTAAACTCCTCTGCATCCTTTCCCTTAAGAAACTGAATGATTATAACTGATTGTCCGAGACTCGCCGCCCTGATGCACTGTCCTACGGCAGCAGAAGTCTTTCCCTTGCCCGGTCCGTAAAAAACCTGAACTATTCTTTTTCCCATTTTTCCCTCATTTCTTTCCGGATTCTTAATTTAATAATAAGAATGGCCAGATAACGACTTTACAAAATACCATCGTCAACTCTAGCCATTCTATCACATTTATTTTAAAAAATCTACCTTATTTTTTTAATTCCTTAGTCAGTAATGTATGTTATTATGTTTATTATGATTATACCTCTCTATCCTTAACCTCATTTTTCTTAGTTTCGTCAGAAACTTTTAAGCTGAACCTGTCACAAGGTTCATTGATAAATTTTCTTATAAATAAGATTGTCATTCCTCTGAGAGATACTCAAGTTTACTTACTGACACCTCATATGCAATCCTCTTTTCATAAACTTCCTCATCAATCTTTTTCTGATATTCCCTGCTTTGAATCCTGCCCCAGAGCTGAACATGTGCACCAACTTCAAACTGGTCTGCATATCTTGCATTTCTTCCCCAGCAGATACATGGAATATAATCTGATTTGCCATACGGTCTGTTTACTGCAAGCAATACATCTGCTATCTCTCTGCCAAGAGGTGTTTTTCTATATACCGGTTTCTTACATACATATCCGTCAAGGAATATGTGGTTAGGATTTTGTTCTCCCTCCGGAATTTCAACAAATGATACCTCTCTTGCAAAAACTGATAAAACAAGTCTGTTCTTAGTCTCCTCATGTCTGTTATAGGATCTGAACTGACCGCTTGCCTGTAAGATACATCCCTTATAATCGCCCTTAACATCCATAAGTCTGTCTGATACCATAACCGGAATAATATCACATGAATCGCTGAGTCTGCTTACCGCTATGTTCACTAAGAAAAAATTCTCACCATAGATTTCATGGCTGAAAGTAAAATCACTTACAACTTCTCCTGCAATAGTTACCTGGTTATTCGTAAACACTTTATCCAACATATTTTCTTTTCCTCCATTATTTTGCAGGTGTGTTATGACCCGCTTGTATTTTGTTTTAATAAATTATATGACATTTTATCTTTTTTAGAACAGTAAATTCCCCCTATCTCCCTATTTAAGTATATCATTTTTCGACATCTCTATTATAAAATACATCTTTTTTACAAAAATATCCATATATTTTTGATATTTTAAAAGATAATAACTATTTTACACTATATTATTCTCTTTTTGATTACATTTTTGTTAATTTTTATATCTTGTATATAACGACTTTTTTCGATATAATAAATATCTGTGAACTTTTTTGTATGAAATTTTAATAATGGAGGCAATATAATGAATATTAAACGCGAGGATATAAGAAACATTGCTATCATCGCCCATGTAGACCACGGTAAGACTACATTGGTAGATGAGCTGCTCAAACAGAGTGGTGTTTTCCGTTCTAATCAGGAAGTCGCTGAAAGAGTAATGGATTCAGGTGATATAGAAAGAGAACGCGGTATCACTATCTTATCTAAAAACACTGCTATCACATATAAAGATACTAAGATTAACATTATTGACACACCGGGACATGCTGATTTTGGTGGAGAAGTTGAGCGTGTACTTAAAATGGTAAACGGTGTTGTACTTGTAGTCGATGCCTTTGAAGGTGCTATGCCTCAGACTAAATTCGTTCTGAAAAAGGCTTTAGAACTTAATCTTCCGGTTATTGTCTGCATCAACAAAATAGACCGTCCGGAAGCACGCCCTGCCGAAGTTGTAGATGAGGTGCTTGAATTATTCATCGACCTTGATGCAAGCGAGGAACAGCTTGACTGCCCATTTATCTATGCTTCAGCAAAAGCAGGTATCGCATCTTACAGTATGGATGAAGAAGGAAAAGACATGGTTCCTCTCTTTGAGACTATTCTTGACTACATCCCTGCCCCTGAGGGTGATCCTGATGCCGGAACACAGGTGCTTATCAGCACTATTGACTACAATGAATATGTAGGTCGTATCGGTATCGGTAAAGTGGACAATGGAAAAGTCAGCGTAAACCAGGATGTTGTTATCGTGAATCATCATGATAAAGACAAGATGCAGCGTGTAAAGATAAGCAAACTTTATGAGTTTGACGGACTTAATAAAGTGGAAGTCAAAGAAGCAGGTATCGGTTCTATCGTTGCCATCTCAGGTATTGCAGATATTCATATCGGAGATACTTTATGCTCTCCTGAAAATCCCGTAGCAATCCCATTCCAGAAGATTTCTGAGCCAACAATAGCAATGCATTTCATAGTAAATGACAGCCCGCTTGCCGGTCAGGAGGGAAAATTTGTCACTTCAAGACATCTTCGTGACAGACTTTTCAGCGAATTAAACCATGATGTAAGTTTAAGAGTTGAAGAAACTGAAAATACTGACAGTTTTAAGGTTTCAGGCCGTGGTGAGCTCCATCTTTCAGTACTTATCGAAAATATGCGCCGTGAGGGTTATGAATTTGCCGTAAGTAAGGCAGAAGTTCTCTATAAGACAGACGAACGCGGCAAAAAGTTAGAGCCTATGGAGCGTGCTTATATTGATGTTCCTGACGATTTCTCAGGAAATGTTATCCAGAAGCTCAGCAACCGTAAGGGTGAACTTCAGGGAATGTCATCTATTGGCGGCGGATTTACAAGACTTGAGTTCCTCATCCCATCACGAGGACTTATCGGTTACCGTGGTGAGTTTATGACAGACACTAAAGGAAATGGTATTCTCAACACAATGTTTGAAGAATACGGTCCATATAAGGGTGATATTGCATATCGAAAGCAGGGTTCTCTTATCGCATTTGAGTCTGGCGAGACTGTTGCTTATGGATTGTTCAGTGCCCAGGAGCGTGGTACTCTCTTTGTAGGACCTGGTGAAAAAGTTTATGCCGGTATGGTTATCGGTCAGAATGGAAAGGCAGAAGACATTGAATTGAATGTATGCAAGACAAAACATCTTACAAATACACGTTCTTCTTCAGCAGACGATGCACTCAAGCTCATTCCTCCAAAGAAGTTAAGTCTTGAGGAAGCACTTGAATTTATTGATACAGATGAATTACTTGAGATTACTCCTGAAAATCTTCGTATCCGTAAGAAAATACTTGATTCAACACTTAGATTCCGTTCTAAGAAAAATACAAAATAGTAAGTGCATCAAATTTAAAATGAGTACATTTGTACTCGTTATCCCATAAATTCCATATATTTCATAACAAAACAAGCCGGAAATCATTAAATTTGATTTCTGGCTTATTTTCATTAACCTTATTTTATATTTTACTTATTTAGTTCTCTTCATCTGCTCCACTATCATTATCGTCATCACCGGTATCCGTACTCTCCTGTGTCGGCTGCGGTGTCGGCTTGCTTGTTGCCTTAGGCTTGCCTGTTGCACTGACTTTATTTTCTTCATCATTTTTGTTATCAGAAGATTTCTTTTTTATCCGCACTTTAACCTTAGGCTGGCTGATTATTTCACATTCATCTCCCACATCACACTGAAGTCTTATCGAATATGTTCCGTCATCAAGTCCACGGCAGTTTATATATGGATTTACGGTCTTAGTATTAAGTTTTTTAAGTTCTGAAGCAGTTCCCGCAACCATTATATATATATTAGACAAGTCTGATTCCGGTATAGCTTCGTATCCGTCTTCCAGCCCTCCGAATGTTATGTCACTCAATGCAATCTGTATTTTTTTCTTAAACATTTGTTCTATGACTATCTTGATAGATACTGTTGAATACTCATCAAGCACTGTAACATTTTCAGGCAGATAATCGCTTACCATAATATCCTGTTCGAGTTTTCTTGAACCGCTGTTCATACCTGATATTTCAACCGGAATCAGAATCGCACTTATATTAGAAAGCACTCTTGGGCGTCCTGCTATCTCAACTTCCTTAGGCAGACAGTTTGTCTCGATATAACGATAACCCTCTGCCGGCTTTCCGATTATCTTCACTTTCACAGGAACTTTCTTTATCTCTAATACACTTGCACTGACCTTTACGGTATCATAGCTGAAAGTCAGCGTACTTGATGTAATCTTGTTTCCATCTGAGTCATATGCCGCCGGTGTAAGCCGTTTCGTAAAATCATCAGATACATTGCTTACATTAAGATAAACATTAACTGTTTTTATCTGATTTATTGCTGATTCTCCTCCGGATACTTCTATCATATTTGGCTTTGCAATACACTCGCCTATACTATATCCTTTCTGTGGATTTCCTTCCGTAATAACATTGATCTTAACCTGTTTGCTCGCTCTGTCCTCCAGCGATACTTTAAGAACCTGATCACACTCTAAAGTCACCTCTGACGAAACATTCACCATAAGCGATGGTTTTATCGCAACTGCATTTACTGCAGAAAGATCAGAAAGATCCGCCGTAGCTTTTATATCAGATGCCTCTAATTTATCTACAACACTTTTTTTGCCTCGTACTTTGACATTTGCTGTATTGCCGTCGATTACTTCATATACCTTGTTTACCGATTGAAGTGCACTTTCGTTTATTGTCTCTACATTTACACTGAATGTTCTCGTCTTATACGGATCATCAATATTTATGATTATCATCCATATGATCATTGCCAGCAAAACAGAAACAATTTTTATGCCAAGATTTTTCAAATAAATACTCTTTGTTTCTTCTTTCATAATCAACCCCCGATTTAGTTTTGCTTTGATTTCTTTGAATGAAAATTAATTCTGAATCGTTTCTTTGTCTCAGATGTATTACCTTGCAATTCATCTATCTGCTTTCTGAGAAGATCACCATCTACATTTCTTAAAAGCTTTCCGCCTATGGCAACAGAAATCTTACCTGTTTCCTCCGAAACGATTATAGTAAGGCTGTCACTTACCTCACTAATGCCAACTCCTGCTCTGTGTCTTGTACCGAGTTCTTTAGACAACCCAAGATTGTCCGATAAAGGCAGATAACAGGTTGCCGCCACTATCCTGTCACCCCTTATTATAACGGCACCATCATGAAGCGGTGTATTATGTTCAAATATATTTATAAGGAGCTGGGAACTTATTGCCGAATCCAGATTTATACCTGTTCTTTCATATTCAGAAAGTACAATATCCTTTTCAAGTATTATAAGTGCACCGGTCTTTACATTAGCCATCTCTACCGTGGCACGAATAATCTCATTTATGGACTTGTCCGAAAATCTTTTGTTCTTGTCTTTCTGCTCGTCAAAAGGAACGATAGAACGAACGATATTTTTCTTTCCAAGTTCTTCAAGTGCTTTTCTGAGTTCAGGCTGAAACACGATAAGCAATGCTGTGATTCCTATGGCAAGTGTTTTATTAAATATCCATAAAATCACACTCATATCCAAAAGATATGCAATGATATAGCATAAAAATAATATCAATATACCTTTTACAAGTGCCCATGCCCTGGTTTTTTTAACCCATAAACTCACATGGTATATAGTAAACGCTATTATCAATATTTCTAAAATGTCAGTCAAGCCAACTTTTGGAAAAGATAATACATAAAAATACTCTTTAAGTAATGAAAATACAGCCTCCATTGTTCCTCCATGTCATTTTAATCGCTTTTTATGATATATATTTTATATCTATTTCTCTTTTTTTTCAATATTATTTATATATTCATCATCAAGTGATACCGTAAAATCAAAATTATGGTCAAAATCTTCACCTGCTGAATCATTATGTTCTTCATTTTCTTTATTTGTTTCCGTAATATTCTGAGAATCGTCATGATGTCTTATAAAATTATGAGCATTGTATCTTTTGACATTTTTATCAGCTTTAGTAATATTATTTTTGGGAACTGCCCTCACATAATAATAATACTCATCATCTTCAAACTGTAGATTTTCCACGCCTGCATAATTTAGCGAAAGTCTGAAAAGCTGCACCAGCCATACAAATACAACAGACAATATCATTGTTATAAAAAATCTGAAAACATTAATATTTATATCCATAAAAAAGTTCATAAACAAAAGCAATATTGTATTTAAAAAACCTCCGCTTATGATTGCTATTTCAAAAGAATAGTCTATTTTTGAATTTCTGATAAAATAAACAAATATTGTAACTATTGAAAAAACAATTAGTATTATATAAAGTTCTTTATCTTTAAATGTCTGTTTCAGCACAAGGTGGTAAAGATTGATGCTGTCTTCGGTGGAGGTACTTACAACTGATATAACATTTTGTAAATAATGATAGACTATCACACCTATCGACTCAGGTATTATTGCTATCGGATCTGCAATAATACCAAGCAGTATCGGAAGTATGTACGGTGCCCCAAATGAAGAAAGTACCGGCATTGACAAAATAACATATCCGTCCTTTGGTATAAATCTTACATACACAAAATACAGGATTGCAAAAAATATAGCTGTGACAAATGCAAGATAATGTGAAACATATAGTATATGCAATGTTATAAAAACTGCTTCAAAAAACAACAATATCTGTGCAGGAAACACCACTGAAACAGCAGAAAAAACGAGTTCCGTGTATGTATGGTCAAGATACGGATTAAATCCAATTACACGGTTTGTCGCAAAAAATGTAATAAATGCTGCTAAAAACCGCAATATTACATTTAATACGGCAGCATATTTCTGATAAAATTTTTGAATATAATCCCTAATTTCCAGCAGTATTGACATCCTCTGTCTCCTTCCCGTCCTCAGCATAAATTTTCTTTAATTTTAGTACATTGTCATAATATTCTTCCAATATCCTGTGCTCATTTTCATATTTTTCCAGGTAATGTATCCTTGATATCAGCACGCATAGAAAAAATAACAGTGCATATGAAAACAGCATAACCATTCCAACTGTCAGATAATCAATCACAACAAAATTCAGCAGTATATAATTTATATTATAAAATATTATGAGAAAAAACAACAACAAATATGCTATAGTATAACTCCATAATACAGCAAGTACATGACTGCGGACATAATCCTTTTTAAAGAACTGCATATTTTCCGTAATCTCACTGCCATATTTTTTTTCCTCTCTTGCCATTGCCGTCATTATTCTTACTTTGTCTTCATTTACCATTTTTAATACCTTTCAATTTTATTTTGAATATATTATATCAATATTTTTTCCGGACATCTCACTTTTAATACTTATCAAAAGTACCACAACTATTTAAGGCGTTCTCTTGTCTTTTCCTCAAGCCATATTTTCTCATCCTCACTTAAAAACGGTGATATTTTTTCATATACGGCTTTGTGATACCTGTTTAACCTGCAAACATCACTTTCAGTCATATATCTTACATCAATAGCATCCCAGTCAAACGGGACAAATGTAAGATTTTCAAATCTCATAAACTGTCCATAAGGTGTTTTCTTATCTTTAAGGCACAAAATAAGATTTTCATGACGGATTCCAAATCTTCCCTCCTGGTAAAAGCCGGGCTCATTTGAAGTTATCATACCCTCTTCAAATACTGCATATGGCAGTTTTTTATTTCTCATCTGCCAGCTTATTCCGTTTGGTCCCTCATGAACATTTAAAATATATCCGACACCATGTCCTGTTCCATGATTAAAATCCATTCCATGCTGCCACAAAGGCTCTCTCGCTATGGCATCAAGCTGTGTTCCCGTCATTCCATATGGAAATCTTGCTGCTGCCAATCTCAAATGAGCAGTCAACACAACAGTATAAGCTTTCTTTTCTTCCTCTGTTAGCTTTCCCAGAGGAAATGTCCTCGTTATATCGGTAGTTCCCTCTATGTAATGTCCACCTGTATCCGAGAGTAGAAAACTTCTTGGTTCGAGAACCGCATTTGACTTTTCTGTTGCAGAATAGTGAACAATCGCACCGTGCTCGGCAAATGCCATGATAGGCGTAAAAGAAGCTCCCAGATAACCGTCCTGCTCACACCTAAACTGTTCAAGTTTCTCAGCAGCACTTATCTCAGTAATTTTTTCTTTTCCGACATTTTTTTGCAGCCAGTACATGAATTTTGTAACCGCAGCTCCGTCTTTTATATGGGCTGCTTTCTCATTTTCATATTCGCACTTTGTCTTTACTGCTTTCATTAAAATAATAGGACTTTTTTTATTTAACACGAAAGCATCTGCCGGTATGCACATTTTTGTGCAATAATTCGAGTTAGCATAGTCAAGTTGTATTTTACTGTTTTTATCAATTTTTTTCAACTCATCATAAAATATGTCGTAATCTCTTACTTCTACATTGAGTTCTTTAAGATAACTCAAAATTCCATCATCAAAAATCTCATTGGCAGCATATAAGACCGCTCTATCCCTAAATATCATCATATACGAAAGAAATACGGGATTACAAAGCACATCATTTCCCCTAAGATTTAAAAGCCATGCTATCTGATCGAGTGCTGATACAATCAAAGTATCAATACCATTCTCACTCATCTTTGCACGTACATTTATAAACTTTTGAGAGGAATGTAAACCGGTATATTTTTCATCGAGCTTCCAGACCTTTTCTTTAGAAAGCATTGGTCTGTCCTTCCAAAGCTCACCAACAAGATCAATATCATACTTAAATGTTATATTCTTAGAAGACACCTTGTTATATATTTTCTCGGCAAATGCTGTAGTTAATGTTCTGCCATCAAAACCAATCCTGTCACTATCTGAAAGTTTATCATAAAGATATTCCTCAATCGCAGGTACACCCGTCTGAAACATCTTCATAAGCTTTATCGTACTCCCTGAAAGCTCATCCTCCGCCTGCAAAAAATATCTGCCGTCAGTCCACAATGCAGCTTCATCATAAAGTATGACTAAAGTTCCCGCCGAGCCTGTAAAACCTGACATATATTCTCTTTCCTTAAAATAATCACCGGCATACTCTGAGCCGTGATAATCTTCCGTGCAAATAATATATGCCTGCACATTATTTGCTTTCATTTTATTTCTAAGATTTTCAAGTTTTTCTACTACGGTTTTCATTTTACAAATTCCTTTCAAGCTTATACCTATTATACCTATATTCACATCTTGAGATGTTTTAATATCATTTTCTTTAACTGTTCCTGTCTAACAGGCTTAAATATCCAGTCGTCCATTCCTGCAGCAATATATTCATTTTCAACTCCCTGAATGGCATTTGCCGTCAATGCGATTATTCTTACATTTTTTCCATCTCCACCGGGAAGTTTTCTTATTCGTTTTGTCGTTTCCACTCCATCCATCTCCGGCATCATATGATCCATAAAGATAATATCATATTTTCTTCCATACTTATACGCTTTTAGTATCGCTTCTCCACTCATAAATGTTTCTATCTTGACTTTAAAATCCTTTAACAATGCGGCTTCTATCCTGAGATTTACTTTATTATCATCAACAAGTGCAATATGCACATTGCTGAGATCAAATTCGCCATCCGTATTCCTTGTCTCTTTAAAAACAATATCATACATCTGCTCGAAAATACACTCTCTGACTTTAAGTATATCAACCGGTTTAACTAAAACATTCCTTTCTTTATACACCGATTTATCTTTGACATAATCGGCTATTGCGATAGTCCTGAACGGAAGCTTCAAAGCATCTATTTTTTTCTTTATATTGTATGAATACAGCAATATCGTTTTCATGCTATTTGGATTTTTAACTGATATTTTTTCAAGCTGGCTTATCTTATGTACCAGTATTACTGATATTCCAAGCTGTGAAAATATTTTGCTGATATGCCATTTCAGTTCATACTCATCAGTATAAAGATATACTTTATAATCAACAGCCTCACTGACATTAGGCAGCTTTTCAAGTTCGATGTATTTTTGCATAATATTTATTTCAAAACTGCTTCCAAATCCATACTCACTTGAAACTGATATATCACCGTCTAAGAGTTTTGCAAGTCTCTTCGACAGTGCAAGTCCGATGCCTGTTCCCTGTGCTTTTCTGTCTACTCCGTCATCAACCTGACTAAAACTTTTGAATAGTTTTTTCATATCAGCAGGCTTTATTCCGATTCCGGTATCTTTTACCTTAAATGTTATCTTTATGTTTTTTTCGGTAAATGTATTGAAGGATATATCTAATATTATTTTTCCTTTTTCAGTAAACTTAGATGCATTACTGAGGATATTCTTTAATATAGAATATACTTTTTCATAATCTCCATACAGTTTCTTTGGAATATTAGCACCTATATTAACCTCAAAATCAATATCCCTGCCTGCAAGCTGTTCCTCCATATAGTCTTCTGCATTACACAGCAGCGTCACAAATTGGTATTCAGATTCATTTATACCAATTTTTCCCGAATCTATCTTAGAATAATTTAAAAGATCATCAACTATTGAAATAAGTTTTTCGCTGGCAGATCTTATTGTTTTCACCGAATCATCCTGTGTGCTATTAAGGTTATCCTTTTCAAGAAGCTCCGTCATGCCGTAAATCGCATTTAGCGGAGTCCTGAGTTCATGCGATATATTTGCAAGAAATGATGATTTTGCTGCATTTGCAGCTTCGGCAGCTTTTCGTGCCACCTTTTCTTTTTCATTTGCATCACGCATCATTTTAGGATGTACCAGCGTAAGCTGTATGATAAATGCACTTATCGCCATAGCCGCATCAAGTAAAACATATCCTCCTACAAACATCTGTATATACAAAAATGCAATGCAGACGATTAAAAAAAACGATGAAATAAACTGATAGTAAAATCCGAGATGTTTTCCCTTAAACCATATTATAAATGAGGCACTTAAAAGATAAAAAACTGACACTGCCACAACACCAGGCATAAGTATCCCCCTGTGATAGCCATGCTCTGCCGAATATATATATACCCATTTTGTAAAAGGTGAGACCGCTAACAAAAGCTGTACTAATACTGCTGGCATGAGCCATATATATTCTTTTTCAGGCATTTTTTTATATTTGCCTGTTATTGTTATGACAAACATACAATAAATTGGTGCAACAAAATGAGTTGCAGCAAAATTTACCCACATAAAGATATAGTTCAACCATACATTTTCTTTAAAATATATGGATACTACCATTCCACTCAAAGCATCTGCAATACTGCTTATAAATCCAAACAAAAGAAATAATCTAAACAGTCTTACCTCAAGATTGCGTGCCTGTGGGATAAAATAATTATATACAAGAAGAATAACTAATACAACGGCAGCCGCTATATCATATTCATATTTAAATGTCATATATATCCTCCAATTCTCAAAACCCAAAAATTACAAAAATTTCTTTTCAAATGTGTCAACAGATAATGGTTTTGAAAAATAAAATCCCTGAAACATCTCACATCCATGTCCGATAATGAGATTTGCTTCTTCCTCTTTCTCAACACCCTCCACCAGCAGACCTTTGCCAATTTTTTCAGTCAATAAAACTGTAGCGTCAAGTACCGCAAGTTTTTTTTCATCATTTATATTATCATTAAAAAGTCTTATATCAAATTTAATATTATCTATAAGGTTGCTGTTTAACATATTTAGTGAAGAATAACCACCTCCAAAATCATCTACTTCTATTTTAAATCCAAATTTTCTAAGTGCAGACAATACATTTAGTTTTGTTTTTGTTTCAGTCATAAGAACATTTTCAGTTATCTCCAGTCTAAGTCTTGACGGATCAACCTCATACTTATTGACTAAACCGGTAAGAATTTTATACACATCAAGATAAAAGAAATCTTTTGCCGAAATATTTATCGACAGATACAGATTTTCTTTTCCCATATCTTTCCATCTTTTTAACTGGATTATCGCCTGTTCCCATACCCAGCCGTCCAGCTGATATATAAGCCCCTTCTTTTCAAATATACTGATAAAACGCCCTGGCATTATCAACCCTTTTTTAGGATGTTCCCATCTTACAAGCACTTCTGCTCCATGAATTCTGCCGGATTTTGATACTCTTGGCTGAAGATTAATCTTAAACTGTCTTTCATTAAGAGCAGTATCAAAATCCTTTATGAGCTCCTTCTCAAAACTTATCTCGTCCATCATATCATTATCAAAATATGCAACATTACATTCACTATTTTTCTCGACATTTTCAATAGCAATATAAGCCTTATCACACATTTCAGAAACCGGCTCATCAACATCATTCACCTCATATATTCCTATATTTATGCATACTCCAAACAGCTTGTTATGATAATGTCTGCTAATCTTTGCATTTTTCTGCACGAAACTATCTATATCAAACAGTTCTTTAGGAACACACATTGCAAACTTATCCCCTATAAGCCTGCCGTAGACATATTCTGTTCCCGCTTTTTCTTTTAATATTTCAGCCTGCTGTTTTAATACTTCATCTCCCATCTCAATTCCAAAAAGATCATTTATCATCTGTATATTATTTATTTTGGTACAAATGATAAGACGCCTTATGTCAGGATTCATATGTATCACTTCATTTACTCTGTCATAAAACTTCTCACGCGTATATATACCTGTTAGATTGTCATGAGTAGCCCTGTAAACTGCACTTTTGTACTTTTCAATCTCATTTGTTCTGTCACTCATACAGAAGTAGTATCCGATAAGCATATCCTTATCATCATATATTTTTTTGAACTCAGCCTTTATATATATTTCTTCATCTTTATATATATGTCCCTCTGTCCATACAGACGCTTCCTCCCCATCCATATGTCTTCTTTCAAGCCATATAGGCAGATATTTTTCAAAAATTCTTATATCATCCTGCACTTCAAACAGATCTCTTGCAAGTTGATTTGCGTATATACATTTTCCCTGAAAATCAAAGCAGATTATACCACTGTTCATATCATCCACAACAAGCGAAAGTGTTTTTTCAACAAGACCCGCCGGCATAAAATTAAGTGCATAATAACTTATTAAAAACGCTTCAAGAACATATAACGGAATTGAGATATCTACTGCTATTGCGGAATATATGTACATTGCATTTAAAACAATAACAAACGCAAGCGTAAATAAAACAACTCCATATTTTTTTCTGTAAAACTGTGGCACTTCCCTCATTTTTTTTATCAACAATAAAATAACAAATGCTATAAGCAAATATGAAAAGGCTAAATGCAAATAGAATAATGGTTTGAAATTGCATAAATAATTAAAGCCTGTCTTTCCATAACATATCCGACCTATTGAGAATGCCGTCTTAAATTTCACATTTAAAAGCAGATTTATGTCATCAAGCATTGCAATAAAATACATAATCCATTTTATCTTTTTATGCGAATATGTAAAGTCCGTATATATCTTTAAAAATCTCAAAAAGAAAAGCATCAGCCAGTCAATTGAACCACAATATAAAGCAGCAAATAGATAGCCTGCATTTTTATTGTATGCATTTAAGAAAAGTACATAACCACAAACTGTCACAACTGAAGTCTTAAGTAATTTTCCTATTGAGTTTGAAATATCTGTATTTATGTATTTACATCTGTAAATGCATGATAACAATCCGATAAGAATCAGAATCCAGATAATAAATAATACAATTATCATATCTTCCTCCAAATATATTCTCCATAATGATGCCATAACTTGTTACTTTACTGCATATGTATTATATTATAACTCTTTTTGAATGAAAATTGTATTGTTTTTTTTTATAAAAACCAGCGTTTTGCTCCCCAAGAATTGCTTTGCAATTCTCGTATGTAAAAAAGACAGGGCTTTTTATGCCCTGTCTTTTTATCTTTTAATATTTTTATATTAGAAAAGATCAACCTTACCTGCATATCTGTCATTGATAACATAATATGCCGCTCTGTCCTCAGGTTTTAAGTAAAGTTTCAACGACTTGATATTGCCTGCTCTGTGTCCCTCTGATACATACTGTTCTTTGATTCTTTCTATAATAGCATTCTGGTCTGCTTCTTCTCCACAATACTGTAAATAAACTTCAGGAGCAAGCTGCTCTTTTGGCTTATTTTTGCTTCCCGGCTTTCTTCCTCTCTTTTTTGGTGCATCAGCTTTTTTGTTTGTTTCAGTCTTTGAAGCTGTCTGCTTTAATCCGGTTGTCTTTTTCTCTGTAGCTGTAGTTGCTTTCTTTACTGTAGCATCTGCTGCTTTTGTTTCTGTCTGCACTTTCTTATCTTCAACAATTTTTGCATCAGCAGTTTTCTTTTCATTAACATCTTCTGCCTGCTTTTTAACATCAGCTTTTGTTGCCTCTTTATCAGTAGAAACATTAGTTTCCTGTAAAGTATTCTGAGTCTTTGGTGATTCTTTTTTACTTCCTGCAACAGTGTTTTTTCTTCTTCTTCCTGCCATGATACCCTCCAAAAAATATTATTAATTATGTACGATAGTCATATATTTATGTGTTTTTAACACACTTTATATATACACTAAATATATTAAGTATATTACCTATTAAATAAAAATGCAATAGTTTTTGTTATTTTAATTTTTTTCTCTGTTTACAAACCATATTCCAAGTGCAACTAAAATTATTGAAATAATATATCTGAAATAAAACCTTTCACCCGTTAAAATGCAGGATGTAAGTGTTCCAAACACTGGAATAAGTGCATTAAATATTGCAATCTGCCCCACCGGATTACATGATAATAATTGGTTATATAACACAAAACCGACAACGGAAATTGCCACAAGACAAAACATAACAACTATTCCTTTCAAGGTTACTTTTGTCAATGTACCTCCCAAAAACAGACCACCTGCAAGTAACAGAACACCTCCAATAGTCAGTCCATATCCTGTTGCCTTAACCGCATTTATATTTCTTACCGTTGTTATTATCCTCACGATAACTCCGCCAAAGGCGGCACATAATGTACTTATAACAAGAAATCCTTCACCCTGAAAGGAAACTTTACTTATAATATCAGTACTGAAATTCGCAATGATTATACCTGCAAATCCAAACAGACAACCTAAGATTTTATTTGAAGTAAGCCTTTCTTTAAAAAATAATACCGCAAGAAATATAAGCCAGAAAGTACCAAGAGAATCTATTATTGATGCCTTGCTTCCGCTGCAATTAGAAAGTCCCATATAAAAACAAAAATAATGAAAACCGGTATTTACAAATCCAAATAAAAACAGCCAGGAAAAATCCTTTAAAGATTTTATTTTAATATTTTTTTCTCTTTTATATGTAATTATAAGCGTTATGATTCCGGCAAGAAAGAATCTTATTCCTGCAAAAAGCATCTTACCTGCCATGTCATCATTTGATATGGCATATTCTTTCATTCCCAGTTTAATAAACGGAAATGCACATCCCCATGAAAACATTGCAATTATTGCAAATAATATCACTGTTTTTCTCTTTGTAAAAAGACTTTTTTTCATTGTTCTTTCTTTGTCATTTTTATCTGTTAATATCATATCACTCCTCATTTCTGCACATATTTTTTGTGCATAATGTGAAATTAAAAATATTTACACTATTAACTCATCATTTTATTTTTTTGCCGGATTTACATGTACCATTATATGTTTTACTTTTGGAAATTCTTGTTCTATTGCATCATGAACGCGCTCTGCAACAGCGTGTGTTTCATCTAATGTCTTATTTCCGTCTGCAGCAATCTCCATATCGACATATATTTTATTTCCAAAAACTCTTGTTCTTAAAAGATCTATATTTTCAACTCCCGGGATATTCATCGCACACGCCTTTATTTTCTCCATTGTCTCATCATCACATGATTTATCGACCATTTTATTTACTGCATCCATAAATATGTCATATGCAGCTTTCTCAATGAAAATACATATAACAACAGATGCCAAAGGCTCCATTATCCCAAATCCAAGCCTTGCACCGATAATACCTATAAGAGCACCGATTGAAGAAAGTGAATCTGACCTGTGATGCCATGCATCAGCCATAAGTGCACTAGAATCTATCTGTTTTGCATAATATCTTGTGTACCAGAACATAAGCTCTTTTACCACTATTGATACAACTGCCGCTACAAGTGCCAAAATTCCCGGCATTTCAACATTATAATCCCCCGCCATAATTTTTACAACTGCACCATATCCGATGCCTATGCCTGTAGCTGCAAGTACCGTGGCAAGAATTATCGCTGCTACACATTCAAGTCTCTCATGTCCGTACGGATGATCGTTATCAGAGTCTTTTCCTGATATTTTTACTCCTATCATAACTATTATCGTGCTGAAAACATCAGATGCAGAATGAACGGCATCACTTATCATAGCTCCTGAATTTGCAAAGATTCCCGCAAATAGTTTTCCCGCTGATAATAATAAATTCCATATAACACTCACGATTGATACCTTCATCGCCGTCTTTTCATAATTATCTGCATTCGTCATAATAATTCCTCCTTTTTAACTGAATGTACTCTCGGTATCTTCTCAAAACGAGTCATTTCGAGAGCACACCCCTATTATTGACTTTTTAAGCTGCACCCGAAAGAATTGCTTCGCAATTCCCGTTGGCACCACACTACTTTACGAGCATTTTTCTATACAATAAAAAAGTGAAAATCCATACTGTCCCGGATTTTCACTTTAAAAAATTGAGTAAAAAAGACCACGGGTCAGTATAAGTAACTACTGTCCCGTGGATATGATAATTTCTATCACCAATCATTTGACGATATATGATAAATCTCATATTGTATATAAATACATAAAAAACATAATAATCCACTGTCACTAATGTGACCCGGCTCCTATCGGCCTGTTCAGTTTGTACTGTAGTAAATATATGCAGTGCAAAGAGTTTTTAATAGTTTATTTTAAATATATTACATCAGTTTATCTGAAATTGCAAGTATTTTTTTCTTGCCCGACTATACATCATAAGTATAGTATTCATATCCATTCCTTTTGCCACAAGACAAATAAAATGTTCTCTTGCGGCCTCATAATAATTAAATAAAATTAATTTTTCCGTAAGATTATCATAAACTTTCCAATAACCTGTATATAATTCATTTTTTCCATTGTTAATTATAAATCCTTCTACATCCTCGACCGGATAGCCTAGTAATATCCCCATCTCATGTGGAAAATCCTCCTGAGTAGTCTGATACATAGAAAATCGTATTGCAAATTCCGGCAGCAGTTCATCAATATAAACGCTGTCATAACCAAGTTTTCTTACAAACTGCCTGTTTTCTTTTTGGAAAAGATATTGTTGAAGTTCATTTTTTCTGTATAAAAGTATGTTTGCCTTAGCCGCATCCTCATACAGAAAATATGCAGATATATCCGTCTCATCTATAATGTTATAAACTTCATCTACCTTATTTTTATCAATTATAAAAAGATTGGAAACCTTTATCCCTGTTATTACAGGAGCACATTGTAACGCAAGCTGCAATTCTACATCTTTCTTATCCATATTTTTCAATAAACAGAGTACATTTGTCTTCATATAACCTCCTGCAAATGTTATCAGTAATTGTCCAACTGATTAACATTATAAAACTCTAGTTAGATGCTTCTAACTTATATTCTAATGCTACACTAAATAGCATTTGCAGTCAATAAGGTTATTGATACAATATATCATTACTATTATATGGCAACAAATATATTTATCACTCCGATAACAGCACCGATAAGTGCTCCAAGATTTACTATAGTCTGAAGTTCATTTTTCATCACCTGCATAACAAGGTCTTCAAGTTCGCTTACCTCCATCTCGTTTATCTTGTCCTCGACTATTTTCTGTATGTCTATATATTCAGAAATTATATCTCCGCCTTTTGAGATAACTGTATCAAATATCTTTTCAAATACAGATTCTAATATATCAGTATCAAGTCCGAGTTCAGAAAGATTTTCATTTATAGGATTTTCCATAAATGATATGACCTCGGCATCAACCAACGGATGTATAAATTCCTCACCATGATTTTTTATATACTCAGCTAACGCATTTCCGATAGGTGCCGACATTGTGGATATTGTCGACTCATTTAAAAACATTTCCATCATTGTGCCTTTTACTTTTTCGGCAAGCGTTTTTCCTGCTATCTGTGACACTAATGCATTTAAATCAACTTTTTCAAAAGCATTTATTATCTTTGAAGTTATAACATCACTCACTCTATCTTTGAGCCTGTCATAATCGCTCTTATATTCTGCTTCCTCTATTATATTTTCATAATCTTCAGTTTCATATTCTGTATTTTTTGACACTTCATTTTTATTTTCAGCAACATTTTCGTTTTCTTTTTTAAGGCTGTACTCTGTAATATAGTCTTTTAATGAACTATCGTTGTCAAAAACCGTTTCTTTTATCTTCTCAAATAGATGCTCTTTCAAATCTGACTCTGTTATAGCTGCCACTATATCATCATTTGTAAATAGATTTTGTCCAACTGCTTTTCCAACGGCTGATGCTATCCTCGGCTGATTTTTCGGAATGACTCCCGGTGTAAAAGGCAGTTTCTTTCCAAATACAAATACAGGTTTTCTGGGTCTGAAAAGCATTTTTATTGCAATATAGTTTGTGCAATATCCTATTAATGCTCCGACAAGTATCGGTATTATAATTTTTAAGTATTCCATGATTTTCCTCCATTTCCATGCAGTTTACTGCACATATCAGTTTTGTATCAGGCACAAAACTCTGATGTAATTTCTATAAGTAAAGTGTTCAGAAGCACTTTGACTTCACTCTCAAATACAAAGAAAAGCCAGAGTTTTAGCACCCTGGCTTTTGATTTTTTATCCCTTTTCAGGCTATTAAATTGTTCGTTTTCAGATTTCTTCTAAAATTTCATTCAAGAAATGTCTTTCGCTTTCAGATTTTACTCTGCTGAATCTGTAGTTTCTTCATCCTCATCTTCCTGGTTATTATTTGATGCGATAACATTTACAACTATTGTCTCCGGATCTGTTGTAACTTCAATCTTATCATTCTTTGATATGTCAAGGTCTTTTACTTTTATCGTATCACCAAGTCTGAGACTTCCAACATCAAGTTTAATCTTGTCAACCAAATCAGCAGGATATGCTTTATATGATACTTCCTCAAGCAACTCTTCAAGAACACCCTCAACTACTTTTTCTTTATTAAGTAATACAATCTCAGCAGTATTGTGAATCTTTTCATTGCTTACTAAAGCCTGAAACTCTATATCCAAAACATGCTTAGCCATATTGTCATAATCTATTTCCTTAATGATTACATCGTATTTCTTTCCCTCAACTTCAAGGAACAACTGGCTTCCTTTGTCATTGTAGCGCAATACATCACTTACATCTTTCTGAGTCATTTTTACAGGAATAGAACCCTCTATCTCTCTGCCGAAAAGGTTACCTGTGACATAACCCTCTCTTCTTAATGCCTTAGCCTTTGCGTTTCTTTTCTCTGCTTTTAAAGTATTCATTTGTCTTTTCCTCCAAAACGATTAAAATTTGCAACTGCAAATATGAAGATTTAATCCATATTAGTATCACTGCAGTTGTAGGCAAAATTTGAAATCGCCTGGTGATCACTAGGTATCTTTCTGATACAATTGTGTTATACCACTTTATTTGGCACTCGTCAAGTATGAGTGCTGATTAGAATTGTGAAAATTTTGTGAACTTTTTCTTTTGCACATCTGCCATAAATGATATAAATTTTTATAAAACAACCTATTTATCTCATAAATTATTACTTTAATAATCCGGTCTCATAAGAGTTCCCTTTTTAAAGGTAACACCTGCCGTCTCAAACGGATATGAAATTTTTGAAACATAATACCACGGATCATTCTCATCGGCAGGATTTTTAAGAATGTGAAACTGCTGTGCAGGCATATAACCCTGTCCGAGCAAAAAAGCCTTGTCACCATCTTTATTTTCGCATACATCAACTACCATCTCAACATGACCCGGACTTCCGCCATATATAAAAATGTCTCCCGGCTGTATATCTTTCTCAGAAATCTTCTTTGACTCCTGAACCATTGACAGTGTACCTGCATAAGTAAATACAAATTTGAGATAGCTGTCAAATATTTTATATGAACTGTCTGCTTTCTCACTGTGCACCCAGTAGGTCTTATTTCCGTCAACTTTCACTCTCATGCCCTGACTCCATTTTGAAAATCCTACCTCAAAACCGTTAGTCAGATGAAATTTTATCCTGTCATATTTTTTTTGCTTATAATAATACTCCGCATAAAGTCTTATGACCGAATCGGCACACTGCTGAAGATTTCCATCGGTGAGTTTCATTTTTAATACTGCCGCATGGGCATCCTGTCTGTGGCTTAATTTTCCATTGTATAGTGAAATCTTTTTTCCATCTTTATATAGAGGATATTTTCCGAGGAACTCTCCGAATGAATTTTTTGAGATATTTCTTTTATAACCCTTTGGAGTTTTAAACCTTGTCCTGATATTATTTCCTGATATATTAATTATGCTTTGACTGTTGTCTTTTTTCGTTGTTTCGGCGGTATCACCGGACTTGTCCTTTCCGTCTTCACCATTCTTTTGGGAACTTATCACCGAAGCCGCTTTTTGGCTTTTTCTGTTCATGTCTTTTCTGGCACATATCACCGTATCAGCGATAACAATGATAAGCACAATGATAAAACTCATCAAAGTCAGATGTTTAAATCGTCCGTTTTTCATAAAATCCCTCCCTATGCAAAAGCAGAACATCACTCCGCTTTTTATGTACAAATAATTCTGCCGCTAAAAAATTTACAACTCACAAAATCATAACTTTAATAATACCTTGCGACATATTAATACTCTGCTAAAATTATAACACATCGGTCAAAAAAAACTATTAAGATTTTATTATTTTTAATGCATAATCGTAACAGTTCAGTTACAACAATATAATCGGTAATATCTTAGCTTACTTAATGTATTGCTGATTATATTGTTATTGTAGAATAGCCTTTAAAACTTTTCTCCTTGAATATCATTGCCAAATCTCCTATAATAAAAACATCGAAAAAAATAATATGCTCTCGAAATCTTCTGAACGAAGAATTTTGAGCGTAACATATCAATGGAGGAAATCAATGTTAAAAACTTGTAATGTGCCACAATAAAAACATAACTTTAGATGGTATCACATTTAAAAACATGAAATACGGACATTTTATAGAGATAGATGCTTCTAAAAATGTGACGGTAAACAACTGCACATTCACCGGATATAAAGCAAGTAAACGCCATACTTCCGAAGCAATAAACCTTGACACTCCAGATAAGAAAACAAAGGGATTTACTCATGACTGGAGTAAATATGACTGCACTGCAAACCAGAATGTAAAGATTACAAAATGTATTTTCTCAAATCTTGAAAAGGCAATCGGAACACACCAGTACTCTGTTAAAAAATATCATACTGGAATTACAATATCCGATTGTACCATAAAAAATTGTGTCACTGTTATCAAAGAAGTCCCCCGCTTCTATTAGAAGTGGGGGACTTCCCTAATATCAGGCTGCCTGTTCTTCTCTGTTTACATTCTTATCACTCTCAAAAATCTTAAATACATTTCTCACAAGAGGTCCTGCTATAAATGTCTGCCAGAAAAATGCCATTGGGAAGTTTAATACATATTTCTGAAGCCATACAGCAACTACTTCTGATCCTGGATGTGCAAACAATACCGTAGCTATAAGACTCATTGTAGGGCACATAAGTGCAACTATCATAGATGAGATAGCAACCGTTACCATAAACTCGCTTTCTTTCCCCGGTGTTACAAATCTGAAAGCAAGCTTTATTGCAAGTCTCTCAAAAACAAACATTTCAAGAATAACTGCCACTGGCCACATTATAGGCATTTCATGAAAAGCTATCAAAAAGATTTCGTTACTCATTTCTCCTTTATCAATGGCAATATTGTAACACACCATTCCATAGACCATGATAAATGCCATAATGGCAGTAAAAATAAAGTTCTGAAGTTTCGTTCTCTGCATAATAAATATCTCCTTTTTTCTAAAAATGGGCATAAAAAATACATGTGTGTTGTTCGTTAATCAGGTGATAGTTCACACATGTGTCGTTTCCAATTTTTTACCAAAGATTTTTATGCAGTTTTTAACAACGAGTGAGATTATACCACATAAAAAAAGACTTTGCAAGAAGTTTTAACTTTACTGTTAGTAATATTTACGGCACTGTCTTACATAGATAATCATAATAAAAAGAAATAGCATCCTCTACGGCTCAATGTGAAAGATGCTATTCTTTATAGTTATTTTACTGTATCTCAAAATCTTTACTGTATCTTAAACAGTTTAGCACCATGAGAAGCTACAAATACGCTATCCTTATCAATAAGGTCAACATCTTCATGATTCCAAAGCTCTACTGCTTTAGTTCCCGTCACTCCGTAGTTTTTAACATCCTCCCACGGAATAGCCACATCACAGTTCTGCTCTTTGAGATTAAATACTGCTACATAGTATGAACCGTCCTCTGTGTCTTTTGAGCACCAGATAACATGTTCATCATCTCTCTCTATCTGTCTTGCACCCTCAGAATGTTTTAAGAGTCCTAGCACATCCTTGTTTGTGATAAGTTTCTTTGTCCAGTCATCAAGCTGCAAAAGGTCTGCTCCGAGCATAAGTGGTGAACGGAATATGCTCCAAAGTGTCATAAGTGTTATCTGCTCATCATGCGAGAAATTACACTCCCACTCATGACCGAAACCTTTTCCGAGTTTACCAAGTGTCAGCATATCACAGTCAGGATAACATCCTTCACTCACATGGTTCTGCCAGAGTTCACAACGCCAGAACATAGGCAGGAGTAAATCCCATCTGTCCCAGAAATCGTCAGTGATACGCCACATATTAGCATATTTCTCATAATGCCATGCCTCTTCTATCTTTGCCGGTCCCGGTGAAAGACTTAAAACTATCTCACGACCACACTTCTGAATTGCATTGTAGAGCATTTCTATCTCTTTTTTTGCAGATGGCATATCCATACGGCAAATATCATCACATTTAATAAAATCAACGCCCCACTGTGCGTAAAGTTCAAAAATGGAATCATAGTACTCCTGTGCACCGTCGGCATCAGGACGGACACCGTACATATCAGGATTCCAGTCACAGATGTTTGACGGGTCTGCTATATCATTTGCAAGAGCCGTACTTCCAAGTATCTTTGTATGCTCATGTGCCGCCTGTCTCGGAATACCACGCATTATATGAATACCGAATTTAAGACCGAGACTGTGTATATAATCTGCCAACGGCTTAAATCCGTTGCCTTCTTTTGCTGATGGGAATTTATCCACACATGGGAGAAGTCTTGAATATTCGTCCATCTCAACTTTCCAGAACGGAATATACTGATATTTGTCTCTTTGACTTCCCGTATCATAACTGTACCATTCAATATCGACAACGACATATTCCCAGCCAAACTCTTTGAGATTTTCAGCCATGTACTCTGCTGTCTTTCTGACCTGCTCCTCATTTACCGATGTGTCATAATAATCATAACTGTTCCAGCCCATAGGCGGTGTCTTTGCAAAAAGATTTTTGTTCATAAGTCCTCCTGTAATAATTTATATTAAAATTTCGTCTTCCACACAAAAACAAATTTTGCATGGAGTAATTTAGTTATCTATAAACTATTTTACCAAAAACTTAATATCTTTTCAATCCCCTTTATAAATCTGACTTAGAATAATCTTGTGCATCCTTTATCTGCTCATAAAGTGATTTTCTGACTTTTTTTCTCGTGACCTCGACAAGTCCGAGTTTTGTCATATCGACAAGTATCGTTTTTACCGGGTCTTTCGCAAACTCGGTTCTAAGTCTGTCCATAAGCTGTTTGTTATAGTCTGCATCCTTCATATCTATAAAATCTATGAGTATCATTCCTGACAGATTTCTAAGCCTTAGCTGCTTTGCTATCTGTGTTGCCGCTTCGAGATTGACTTTTAAAAATGTTTTTTGCACATCTTTCTTTTTTGAGATTGCTTTGCCTGTGTTCACATCAATAGACACAAGTGCCTCAGTAGGCTGTATCACAAGATAGCCGCCGTTTTTAAGCCAGACTTTAGGCATAAGTGCGTGTTCTAATGTCTTTGTAACATCATAGACTGCATCAAGTTTTCCGTCGGCATTATCCCAGCGTTTTATCTTTTTTATATCCTCAGGCTGATATATCTTCGCAAACTCCATTATCCTGTTAAAGATTTCATCATCATCCGTAATTATGCTTTCAAGCAGTGAATCATAAGAGTCTCTTATATCGCACAAATAAGCGTCAGGGGCATGGTAAAGACAGTTAAACTTCGCCCTGTGCACACCAAATTTTTTTATATTTTCAAGCTGCTGTTTAAGAAACGCTATCTCTTTTAATATTTTTTCATCCGATGCATCCTTACAGTTTGTCCTTGCCACAAATCCGTAATCTCCGTCTATATTATTTCTCAGAAATTCCCTGAGCTGCTGTTTTCTCTCGGCATCTTTTATCTTCGACGATATGCTGACCGTTTTCTCACCGTATATCAGCACGACATATTTTCCCGGAAAATTAAGTGTTCCTGAAAGCGTCGGCGGCTTTGTCTTTACCGCCTCCCTCTCTATCTGAACGATTATCTCATCACCTATAAGCACTCTTGTCCCGTCCGATACAACACCGTCCGTATGTATAGGACAAACTTTTGCATCGAGCGAGAGATACCCCATCTTTCCCTGCTCATACTCGACAAAAGCCGCATTTATATTTTTGACTATATTTCTGACTTTGCCGACATATATATCTCCTAGGAGTGAACCCGCATCCTCAGGCTGTGCCTGTATCTGTGCGACCTTTCCGTCCTCAACTCTCACCGACAGTACCGCACCGTCTTTTTTAGTTATAAGTAACTGATTTGCCATTATTTAAGCCATCTCCTGTTTTCCAAACTCTGATAAAGGTACAAGACTGCACGGTATTTCAGAATAAAGCAGATGCACCTCTCCTTTTTTTGCTGTCTTATCAGCATACATTTCAAGCCTGTGTATCTGATAGTCGAGCGTATTATACTCAAATCCGTTCATCTTTGCCATAGCTTCTAAGACAAGCTCCGGCTTTATATTTACTACACTTCCCGCTGTAAGCTGACAATAAAATACAGGCTTATAAAAAGCAGTGTCTAATTCAAGACTGCCGTAATCATTTTTTGTCTCATTTTTGAAAGCATCCATATCATTTTCAATATGATATATGTTCGGCTTTATATCCACTACCTTTTCTGAACGCTTTGTCTTTTTTAATATCTCTATCTTTTCGGCTTCTTTTATCTTTCTTACTGCCTCTTTTGCAAATGCATCATCTGTAAGAGGGTTGTCCTTATCCGGTTTTATACATATCACATAGTCACACGCCGAGAGCATTGCCATTGACGGCTTTGCTTCATCATCAAGTATCGTAAAATCCTTGACCGTTATCTCATCATTCATAACGGCATTTATACGCTCTATCATTTCTTCCTGCGAATCACTTTTTTCCAGTGTCACATCAAGGTACTCCGCATCACTGCTAAGTCCTATTCCGAGTGGTGATGCAAAAGACATAAGCTGATGTGGTGAAAATCCCTTACTGTAACTTACTTCTATCTCGGCACGCCTAAATGCTTTCTGAAAATATCGCATCACATCCAGATGGCCTATAAAACGCATTGAACCAATTTTACTGAATTTTAATCTTGCTTTCATATCCGTCACCCGTTCCTTTCCGCATCACTGCCTGTCAGATTTTCAACACATACACCGCACTTAAATTTCATAGCACCGCAGCCTGCACATTTCACACGACAGTTAGGGGTAACCTGTGCTTTTAACGAATTTTCATACTCTCTTCGCATAAATTTCTTTGTGACACCTATATCTATGAAATCCCACGGGAACAGCTCGTCCTCAGGTCTTTCACGGCCGATATAAAATGCCATGTCAAGTCCATTGTCCTCAAATGCCTTAAGCCAGTTCTCATATTTAAAATATTCCGACCACGCATCATAAAAACACCCACTCTGATATGCTTCAAGTATAACCTTGTTAAGTCGTCTGTCACCTCTTGCAAACACTCCCTCAAGCTCTGATACATCTGCATCATGGCAATTATACTTGATACTTTTCTGATTGAGCTGTTCTCTTACCTTGCCAAGCAGGAAATTTCTCTTATCCTTTGCCTGCTCCTTTGTGTTCATAGGTGACCACTGGAACGGTGTAAACGGCTTTGGCACAAATATTGATGTACTCGTGACAATGCTTACCTTTCCGTTTCTCTCATCTTTTGGAATCGTATAATATTCTCTTGCTATCTTGTCAGATAATATTGCAATCCCCTCTATATCATCATAAGTTTCACCCGGAAGTCCGAGCATAAAGTAAAGTTTTACCCTGTTCCAGCCTCCACGGAACGCATCCATGGCACCTGTAAGAATATTTTCCTCCGTAAGCCCCTTATTTATAACATTTCTCATTCGCTGTGTTCCCGCTTCCGGAGCAAATGTAAGACTTGATTTTCTTATATCCTGCACCTTTGACATTACATCAAGTGCGAATGCATCTATCCTGAGCGACGGAAGTGAGATATTTACACCCTTGTCCCTGTATTCGTCTATAAGCCAGTAGACAAGTTCCGGAAGTTCCCTATAATCGCTTGAACTGAGCGAACTAAGCGAAATCTCCTCATGTCCCGTTGCCTTTAACATAGCTGCTGCTCTCTTTTTAAGAAAATCAAGACTTCTCGGTCTTATAGGTCTGTAAAGCATACCCGCCTGACAAAAGCGGCATCCTCTTATACATCCACGCTGTATCTCAAGCACAACTCTGTCCTGCGTGACCTTGATGTAAGGCACGAGCGGTTTTTCGGGATAATAAGTTTCCGACATATCAAGTTCCACCTGTTTGATAACAGTCTTAGGTGCTTCTTCCACGATAGGATAAAAATCTTTAAGTGTTCCGTCCCCGTTATACTCCGCTTCATAAAACTGAGGTATATACATTCCCGGTATCTGTGCGGCAGCCTTTAAAAATTCCACTCTGTCATTACCTGACTTTTTCCACTCCTTGTATGCGTCCATAAGGTCAAAATATACAGTTTCTCCCTCTCCTATATAAAATATATCAAAGAAATCTGCTATAGGTTCAGGATTGTATGAACAGGGACCTCCGCCTATAACAAACGGATCATCCTTTGTCCTGTCCTTTGCCAGAAGCGGTATCTTTGAAAGGTCAAGTATCTGTAATATATTTGTATAACACATCTCATACTGAAGCGTAATTCCAAGAAAATCAAAATTCTTTATCGGCTCCTGACTCTCCAATGCGAAAAGCGGTATATCCTGCTCACGCATTATCTTATCTAAATCCACCCACGGTGAGTAGACTCTCTCACAATATATATCATCCCGCAGATTGAACATATCATATAATATCTGTATGCCAAGATGCGACATACCTATCTCATATACATCGGGAAAACACATACAAAATCGTATATCTACTTTTGACGGATCTTTTTTTATCATGTTAATCTCGCCACCGATATATCTTGCCGGCTTATCAACAGATAACAATATCTCATCACTTAAAGCTAGTTTTCTCATTCAGTTCCTCCATAACATCACTTATAATATTTCCGGTAATTTCAACCATATCATGCCAAACTGTGCCTTCTTTTGACATCGCCTGTCTGATAGATTTATTACTATAGTTTCCGATTGTAAGATCTCCAAAACATAAAACAAGAACAGCAGAAAATATAAGTAAAAGAAGTGTTATCTTTGTCATAAGCGACGAACCATCACCCACATTTTCCTGCATTTCCTCGTAATTGTCAGAAAATGCCAGCCGCGCTCTCATTATTTTTTCTGAACGTGTATCAACTGGCATTTCTTCATTATAATCATATTCATTCATATTCTTATACATAATTTGCATAACATAACTTTTATGTAAATTATGCTGCATACCCTCCTCATCACAATTATCTTTTTTTAAAGGATATGCTTTTACATTTAAAGACATGACTTTTATCTGGTACTTTATTTTTATTTATCAGCGTCCCATGTAAGACCTTGATACTCATGACATTCCTCACGCGTGAGAAGTGTCTGGATTGCATCAGTGGCAGATACTCCGTCAAATAACACCTCGTTTATCTGTTCTACGATAGGCATTGAAACATTGTATTTCTTAGCAAGTGCAAATGCAGCTTTTGCTGAATAAACACCCTCTACAACCTGATTTACCTCTTTCATAGCCTCATCCATAGACATTCCTTTGCCGATTAATACACCTGCATTATGATTACGGCTGTGTGTACTTGTACAGGTAACGATAAGGTCACCTATTCCCGAAAGTCCACAGAAAGTTTCCATATGTCCACCCATAGCAACACCAAGTCTTGCAATCTCAGTTATACCTCTTGTGATGAGTGCTGCCTTCGTATTGTCTCCAAGTCCGAGTCCGTCGCAGACACCGGCTGCAAGTGCTATTACATTTTTGATAGAACCTCCCAGCTCAATGCCGATTATATCAGGGCTTGTATATACTCTGAAACGGTCATTCATAAATATCTTCTGAACATATTTTGCTGTTTCTTTTGATGTAGAACCAACTACAACTGTAGTAGGCATACCTATTGAAACTTCCTCTGCATGACTTGGTCCTGACAATACAGAGACATCCATTCCAGGCATTTCCTCACAAATTATATCTCTAAGTGTCATCAATGTATCATTCTCAATTCCCTTTGCAACATTTACTATCCTTTGTCCCTTAGGGATAAATTCTGAAGCTTTTTTTGCTGTTGATCTGACATAAGGTGAAGCAACAGAAAAAACTATAAGATCGAATCCCTTACAGGCACTTTCAAGATTACTTGTAACAACTACTGACTCAGGAAGCTTAACTCCCGGAAGTCTGTCTTTATGTTCCCTGTGTGTCTGTAACATCTCAACTTCCGACTCTACAGCCGACCAGAGTGTTACCTCATGACCATTATTTGCTAACATTATCGCAAGTGCCGTTCCCCAGCTTCCGGCGCCTAAAAAACTAACTTTACTCATAATAATCCTCCATTTCTGCACAGTCTTTTGTGCATCTCATACCATTCTCTTTTCTAAAATAATGTGACATTTCTGCCACTACATCTCTTTTTTTGAACCAATCTTATTCTCTTTTCCATGAATCAGTCTTACAATGTTCTGCCTATGCTGGAAATATGCAAAAGCTGTAAATAACAGACTGATTACCATCATATGTATAAATCCCTTATCATTTCGATGCATTATCAAGGTATTTGCCGGTATATACCACGCAACAACAAGTGAACCAAGTGATACATATCTCGTACACACAACTATCAATGCAAATATCAAAATTCCGGTTGGAATAAAAAGCGGGTGTGCAGCCGACATAACGACAGCCGCCGTAACTGCAATACCTTTTCCACCCTTAAATCCAAGATAAAAAGGGTAATTATGTCCAAGTACCACACCAAGTCCCATATACAAACATAAGAGATACCAGTTGTCAGGTGATAAGAATATCCTTATCACAAGAATCGGCATGACAGCTTTTGCAAGATCTCCCACAAATGTTATAAGTGCAGGCAGCTTGCCTAAAACTCTCAAAACATTTGTAGTACCTGCATTGCCACTCCCATGTTCCCTTATATCTATATGATGGAATTTTCCCACAAAATATCCGCTTGATATACACCCGCAAAAATACCCTATCACCAAACAGATTATGTTATGAATCATATCTTCGCCCATTTCAATCTCCATTCCCACTCAAAACATTGAGTATGGTATAAAAAAGCTGAATCAATTTTCATACCGGCCTTTTATTTTTCTTTGCGTTCTCTTATTATAAACTTAAGAGGTGTCCCGGCAAAACCGAATGCCTCTCTTATCTTATTCTCAAGATACCTCGTATATGAGAAATGCATAAGTCTCTTGTCATTTACAAATATAACAAATGTAGGCGGTTTTACGCTTACCTGTGTCATATAATATATTTTAAGTCTTCTTCCCTTATCTGATGGCGGCTGCTGCATTGCAACTGCTTCAGTAAGGATTTCGTTAAGAACACCCGTTGCTATTCTTAATGAATGATTTTGTATAACAACCTCAATGGCCTCAAACAACTTTGGAAGTCTCTGTCCCGTAAGTGCCGACACAAACATAATCTCAGCATAAGGCATGAATGACAGTGTATTTCTTACTTTTTTACTAAATTCAGACACTGTCTTATTGTCCTTTTCAATAGCATCCCACTTATTGACTGCTATTATCATACCACGACCTCTGTCATGGGCGATTCCGGCAATCTTTGCATCCTGCTCGGTGATACCCTCAGTCGCATCGATAACAAGGACTACCACATCGGCTCTCTCAACAGCTGAAACCGTACGGAGTATTGAATATCTCTCGATTTCCTCTTTTATCTTATTTTTTCTTCTAAGACCTGCTGTATCTATAAATACATATTCTTTGCCATTCCACTTTACTGCCGTATCAACTGCATCTCTTGTAGTTCCGGCAACATCAGACACAATAACCCTATTTTCTCCGAGAAGTTTATTTATAATCGATGATTTTCCTGCATTTGGCTTGCCGACTATCGCAATCCTCGGTCTTTCATCCTCAGCATCATCCTCATTTTCAGGAAAAAGAGCTGTGACTTCATCGAGCATATCACCAATTCCTAATTTGCCAATTGATGATATAGGATACGGATCTCCGAGTCCTAAATTGTAAAATTCGTAAACATCAGGCATAAGCTTGTCAAAATTATCTACTTTATTTACGACAAGAACTATCTTTTTCTGTGCTTTTCTAAGCATCTCAGCGACTTTATAATCAGCATCGACAACACCCTGCTTTACATCGACAACGAACATTACAACATCTGCCATCTCAATCGCCATCTCAGCCTGCTCTCTCATATGGCGGAGCATCTGATTGTTTGTCTCTGGCTCGATTCCACCGGTATCCATCAGTGTAAAGTGATAATTAAGCCAGTTTACATCAGCATATATCCTGTCTCTTGTAACACCCGGAGTATCTTTTACTATCGACAGGCGTTCGCCGACAAGCATATTAAAAAGTGTTGATTTTCCGACATTTGGTCGTCCGACTATCGCTACTATAGGTTTAGCCATATGAACCTCCGTTTCTATTTTATGTACTCCCGGTATCTTCTCAAAGCAAAGAATACTGAGAGCACATTATTTGACACTTTATCCGTTACAGCACGCACTTTAAATTACGAACAATAACCTTATCTGTAATTAACCTGCTTTATGCTTCTTTAACATTTTTGATAAGATAATTTTTTACATTCTTATATAAAATATCATCTTTTATAATAGACTTGGCATCTACTCCATAATAATCCTTAAATGTAGAATTAAGTTCTTTCTCATTCTTACAATTATAGTTTGTAAGATAAGTCTTAACTTCATCCTTATACTGTTTGTCTGTAACCTTTATATTTTCTTTTTCAGCTACAGCACCATAAACAAGCTGCTTTCCAACATCAGACTTAGCTGTAGTCTCAAGCTGTTTGTTAAAATCTTTAGTTGAAAGATTCTGTGACTTAAGATAATTCTCAAGTGTGTAGCCATTATTTTTAAGGTAATATGTTATAGATGTCTTAAGCTGTGTTTTCATTGTGTCCATCTTTGATTTAGGATAATCTTTTATCTTACAAGTGTCATAGAATACCTTCCATGCCTTCTCACCTAAAAGCGTGTCCCTTACATACTGTGTATATCCCTTTGCAGTATTTTCATAATTCTTATCAAAATCTTTTAAATTTTTCTTTACGAATTTGTCCGTAAGTTTTGGATATACTTCCTTAAAGTTTATCGTAACAGAAAATACTGCCTTTTTACCGGCAATTTTCTGGTTCTGACTGTAAGATTTAGGGAATGTAACCTTTACTTTACATCTTGAGCCAATCTTTTTACCGATAAGTCCATCCTCAAAGCCGTCAATGAATGATTTTGAACCGATTTCAAGATCATATCCTGCTTTGTTTGTCTTTTTTGTAAGACTGCCTCCGTCAAAAGTCTTTCCATTTATTTTTCCAACATAATAGATATTTACTATATCGCCTTTTTTTACTTTTCCTGTTTTTACCTTTTTATAATCCCCTGTACTCTTGATATTCTTCTCCACCTGCTCTTTTGTGGATTTGTCGATCTCACTCTTTTTGATCTTAATGGTTGAATAATCGCCAAGTGTTACATAATCAAGACATTTTACACTCTCTGCACTTTCTTTTTTTGTATCAGAAGTTGTCTTTTTATTTGTTATCGCATTTTTAAGTTTGTTCGTAGCTGAACATCCTGTTGATGCGAGTGCAATCGATGCACAAAGTGTTACTGCCAGCAATTTACTATATTTTTTCAAAATAATTCCTCCAGATAATAAATATTTATTTTATTTTGTAATACTTTAAAGTACACATTTTCGCTTCAAAGCAAAACACAACAATCTATTTTATACCATAAATCCATCAAAAAATCAACCTTGTATATCACTTGACGATATTTCAGAAAAAAGTTATAGTATTTCAAGGTAGTTATATACAACTAATTAAAATAAACGCATACATTCTGATGCAGAGAGAGGTAGATAATGTCCAGTAGAAAATTCAAAGATTCAATGCCACTTGCCCCGCTTAAAATTGTCGCTCTTGGCAATCAGACGGAACTTGGCGAAAAGATTAACAAAGAGATTATCGCTCGAAGACACAAAGCACTTTCCGAAATGCAGAAACCTGATTTTAAGATGACAGGATATGATACGGAAAACTATCTTGTTTCCTATGACTGTCCAAGATTTGGTACAGGCGAAGCAAAATGTGTCATAAACGAGTCTATGAGAGGTGTAGACCTTTTTATCATTGTTGACACCGTAAATTACGGACAGCAGTACACTATGAGAAATGAAACAACTAATATGTCACCTGATGACTTTTTCATGGATCTCAAGCGTGTCATAATGGCATGCAGCGGTCACCCTAGAAGAATAACCGTAATAATGCCATATCTCTATGAGGGCAGACAGCATATCCGTTATATAAATGAATCACTTGACTGTGCACAGGCACTTCAGGAACTTGTTTCGATGGGAGTTGAAACGATAATCACTTTTGATGCACATGATAACCGTGTTCAGAATGCGATACCAAATCACGGATTTGATAATTTCTTCACATCTTTCCAGTTTATCGATACAGTTGTAAAAACAAATCCTGATATAAAGATAGACCCTGAACACATGATGGTTATCTCGCCTGACCTAGGTGGTATGAAAAGAGCCGTATATTACGCTGGTGCTCTTGGCATTGAGATGGGATTATTTTATAAACGAATGGATTATTCAAAACTTATTGATGGTGAGCATCCTGTAGTTTCGACACAATTCCTCGGAAATGATGTTTCCGGAAAAGACATTATCATTATTGATGATATGATTTCAACAGGGCACACTATTCTTGAAGTCGCAAAGGAATTAAAAAACCGTGGTGCAGGCAAAATATTTATCTGCGTAACATTCGGTCTGTTTGCAAATGGAACAACAGAACTTGACAACGCATATAAAGACGGCTTATTTGATGCCATCTACACTACAAATCTCTGTTATTGCCCGGAGGAGATAAAGAACAAGCCTTATTACCACAGCGTTGATTTGAGCAAATATATAGCAGCGATCATCGACACTCTCAACCATGATACAAGTGTCAATGACCTAATTGATGCAACTCAGAGAATACAGGAGCTTATGGAAAAACACTCTATGTCAATCTGATAAATCCGTTCAGATTTCCGCGTTTTCCCCTGCTTGCTCTGTGGGAATATAATATATCAGGATTACAGCAGGTACAGATGCCGCTTATATGTATGTTTTTATCAGGTACTCCGGCATCTGAAAGCTGTACCCTGTTAGCCTCCCACAGATTTAAAAGAAACTTATCTTCTGTCTCAGGTTTTCTCATAACTATATTTTCTGCTATGCCATTCCTGCCAAATTCTTTTATGAACTCTATTGCTACATCTTCACTGACCTCATAACATTTCCGGCATATTGAAGGACCTATTATACATATTATGTTCTCAGGTCTGCTTCCAAACTGCTCTGCCATCTTTTTTATGGTCTTTTGTCCTATCCTTGCTACAGTTCCTCTCCATCCCGAATGGGAAGAACCAATAACTTTCCCCACTGTATCAATAAAAAACAGTGGTACGCAGTCAGCAAATGATGTTGCAAGCGTAAGACCTTTTTTGTCAGTTACCATACCATCAACACCCTTTAGCTTCTTTTCGATTTTCTCTCCGGCAGCATATCTCTCATCGACATATTCAATTTTATCTCCATGTACCTGGTCTGAAAGTATGAGCTTTTTATAATCAGTACCCAGTGCCTTACACATTCTGCGGTAGTTTTCTCTGACATTTTCTTCCTTGTCTCCTCTGTCCCATCCAAAATTAAGACTTGAAAGATAATCTTTATCAGTCACACCCCCAAGTCTTGTCGAAAACGCAAGCGATACAAAGTCATATCCGTCAAGGCAGCGAAATCTTATCATCGGAACACCCTTGTTCACCTCGCAATAGCACTCTTTACTGCTCATCTCCCTGCGTTTTATCATATATTCTACCTTTTCCTTATATTTTTCAACCATATTCACACCTCTTTTTAATAATATCCGTCAAATGCGTTTTCTATATGATGGAACATCGTACCGTTTATGGCAATAACATCAAATCTGCATGACAGTTCATCAGTTTTATATTTCTCTATCATATAATTTTGTGCTGTTTTTACTATATGAAGCTGCTTTTTCCTATCTACGGCAGACTCGCCAAGTCCAGCCTTTGAACTTTTTCTGTACTTCACTTCGACAAAGACGAGCACATCATCCTTTTTAGCAATAATATCTATTTCCCCATATCTGCAAAAATAGTTCTGCCCGACAATACTATACCCGTGTTTTTCAAGATACTCCACGGCTTTTTGTTCGTAGGCAGAACCAATCTCTCTTTTATTCATTTCTGTTATTTTCCTTTTTATCCATTACCTTGCCTTTAATCTTATCCATGGCATCGACAAATACAAGCACCTCCGCCACAACCTGATAAAGTTCAGGCGGTATATACTCTCCTATCTCAATGTTTTCAAGGCTCTTTGCCAACTTTTCATCCTTATGAACCGGTATATCTTCCTCGTTTGCCTTGTCGATTATCTTCTCGGCAAGATAACCTTTACCTGATGCGATTACCTTAGGTGCTTTATCGTGAAGTGTGTACTCAAGTGCAACCGCCGATTTATCCGGTCTTCTTTTTCCGACAACATCACGCCCATAAATCATCTTATTTCTGTTATCTGCCATACAATATCCCCCTTATATTAAAATAAACTCTCGTTATCTTCACAAAACAAATACTTTCGGCTTGATTTACGATAATACATTCAAGGTTCGCATTAATATTGCCTTATTCCTTTTAAGGTTATCACCTATACTCAATCTACAAAATTTTTGATAAATGTCTGACGATGAATAGGCGACGCACCATATTTTTTAATTGCTTCAATATGGGATTTTGAACCATATCCCTTGTGACTTGCAAAGCCGTATTCGGGATATAACTTATCCATCTCAACCATAAATCTGTCCCTAGTCACCTTTGCAAGAATACTTGCAGCAGCTATGGAAACACTTTTTGCATCACCTTTGACAATTCCTACCTGCTTTATATCTACATCCGGAATATGAACCGCATCGACCAAAAGCAAATCAGGATTTTGTTTTTCAGACATCCGACCTATCGCTTCACGCATTGCCTCATATGTCGCCTGTAAGATGTTTATATCATCTATACGCCCCTGTGATACTATTCCTATCCCATAGGCTATAGCTTTCTGTTTTATCTCATCAAAGAGTTCATCTCGTCTCTTTGCACTCAACTGTTTTGAATCGTTCAGATATAATATCTCACAATCTTTTGGCAATATTACACTTGCAGCAACTACAGGCCCCGCAAGTGGTCCTCTGCCCGCCTCGTCAATTCCCGCAATATACTCATATTCACTGTATTTATCTTCAAATTCATGCATCTTTTTAAGACGCTCAAGTTCTTCAGCCATAGCAGCCTTCTGCTTTTCGTATTTCTCTACCAGCTTCAATACGCCTTTTCTTGTATCTTTCTTACACAATTCAAGAAGACTTTCTCTTGTATCTTTATCGGCATTTTCCAGCTCTGCTTTTATCTCACTTATAGACTTCAATTCAATCCTCCAAATTCTCTAAACGGCAATATTCTAAATACGGCTTTTCCAACAATATCTTTTCTTTTAACCAGACCAACCATTTCATTTCTGCTGTCTGTACTCATGTTCCTGTTATCACCTAATACAAAATATTCGTCTTGTGCAAGTGTCTGTGGAACAGAGGCGAGTCCTGCATCCTTGATGCTTTCCTTTCCATACTTATCACTTTTTAAAGGAGTTCCATTTATATACACTCTTCCATCATCAATGCTTACTGTTTCTCCCGGAAGTGCTATTATCCTCTTTATAAAATAATCTTGTTTTCCTTTTTCCTCTTTGACTGGAAAAACTACTATGTCATATCGTTTCGGTGAACCTATAACATATGAAAATTTGTCAATTATAAGCGAATCATCATTTTCAAGTGTCGGCAGCATTGACGTACCTTCAACTGTGCTCTGAAATGCAACATTATCTATAAAAAGATGTGCCGCACCAAAGGCTATAAAGACACATAATGCTAAGAGTACCACATTACTAAAAAGCCTTTTTGGAATCGATATATATTCATCAGCTTTTTTTCTGTATATTGCCGCAATATCAGAATATGTAATATCTTCATCACCCACAGCAATACTGCTAAACCTGTCCTTTTTGGCATCTTTACGACTTATTATATCCTCTGCGATTTGTTCCCAGTTCTGCTTTTCAGACTCAGAATACTGTCTCTGATAATCCGCATCGGTTCTATATATTTTTCTGTCACAGAATCTTAAACTGTCTTCAATCTGTTCATAATCATACATCCCGACTTACTCCTAATCATATAATAATTAGTTTCGCAATCCCCGGATGCAGCGTACAGCAAACAACTTTCAGACTGCTTTGCCATACTAACCGGGAATTTCAAGACTTATCTTTCCAATCCTGCCATTTCTAAAATCATCTACAAGACATTTTGCTGCTTTATCAAGGTCATACTCTGCACCACTCTTTATGCATCCTCTTTTTATTGATATCCTCTCTAACAGTTCATTATTTGAGTCTGAATTTTCTATCTCATAAAAATCTGCTACTGCATCAGGATAATTCTTTATAAGATAATCAAGCAGCAAAAGGCTCAACTCATAGATATTATAAAGTTCATCTTTGATAGAACCTATAAATGCAAGATTTAATCCTACCTGCTGATCTTCAAATTTAGGCCAGAGAATACCAGGTGTATCAAGTAGTTCTACATTTTTATTAAGTCTTATCCACTGTTTACCTTTTGTAACACCCGGCTTGTTCCCTGTCTTTGCACATGCTTTTCCGGCAAAGCTATTTATAAAAGTAGATTTGCCGACATTTGGAATACCTACTATCATCGCTCTTATAGGACGGTTCAATATTCCTCTTTTTCTGTCACGCTCAATCTTTTCTTTACAAGCTTTCTGTATAACATCATTTACCGCTTTTACGCCCCTGCCATTCTTTGAATTGACCGTTGCGACAAAATAGCCTTTTTCTTCATAATATTTTGTCCATTTGTCAGATACCGCTTTATCGGCAAGATCATATTTATTCATGAGGAGTATTCTCGACTTCCCATTTGCAAGTGTATCTATATCAGGATTTTTGCTGCCAAAAGGCACTCTCGAATCAACCAGCTCTATAATAACATCTATCAGCTTGATATCTTCCTGCATCGCTCTCTTAGCTTTCGTCATATGTCCGGGATACCATTGAAACTGCATAAAATTATTCCTCCAAATCAGTATTAGTTATGTTCTTAATATTTTTCAATCTCCCTCACTCTCTGTTCGGTCAATTATCATTATTTTTATAGTTTAATTTATAACTCGTCCTATCTTTATAGGTTTTCTGTAATAAGCATTTGATATTTTTATTCCATCCCTGTGATTGCTCGCATGGATTATCTGTCCGTTTCCGATATACATAGCGACATGGCTTATATATCCATTATTTCCATAAAAGAACAAGTCCCCGACTTTTACATCTGATGCCTTGACCGTTTTGGTAAATGCTGCCTGCGATCTTGATACTCTCGGTATCTTATAGCCAAAATGCTCATATATCCTCATGGTAAAACCTGAGCAGTCTGTTCCGTTTGTGAGGCTTGTACCTCCCCAGACATATTTGTTTCCGAGAAACTTCATCGCATAAGCTACAAGCTTTGAATATATCGAACCCTTACCGGAGCTTCCATTATTCTGTCCTGATGATGTATCTGAACTGCTATAGGTAACAGCCTTTGATAAATCATAGTTAAACTCCAGAAAATCCTTGTTTATAAATACATCCTGTTCATCTATCGAAAGCATTATCCAGTTATTCAAATCCTGATACATCGCTTTCTTATTAACACTTTTAAGCTGTTTTTTTCCAAATGTCTTATTAAGATTTTTCTTTATATATTTTTGAAGCCATTCCTTTTTAATATCGGAATTGCCAACTGTATATTCTTCCTCCTGTGACAATGTATCACATATTTTTGAATCTATTGAAGGGAGCGTCCTCACATTTAAAGTCTTGGTATTGACTATGGCTCTTAATCTTGCCACGCTCTTTGCCCTCGACTTTGCTTTATCACCCGTCAAAAGATATTTAGACAAAACGTATCCATTAACTTTCCCTGAAACAATATGTGACCATTTACCTTTTGTCCCTTTTATATCACATCCATTGTCTTTCGTCATCTTTCCGACAACAGCCGAACTCTCTGACGCTTCCCTATGGACATTTAACGCCCCTGACACATTTGCAACACCAAGATTTTCATACTTAAATCCCGCATTTGCCAGTGTATCATATATGTTTGATTTCTTTTTAATTTTCTTCCTGTTATTCTTTTTTGCCTTAACCTGTTCTTTTCTATCATCTGTCTTCCTTTTAACAGAAGCAGAATAAAATCTGTCAAGATACACGGTCATTCCTGCAAGAGATGTCTCTCCTGTTATGGCAGCCGACTCACAGGCATCCGTCTTAAAAGAAAAAGCCATACAAAGACTTAAAAACAGAAAAGCAAAACATTTTATCGTATTTTTTCTAAACAATATTTATCCCTCACCGCAACTATTATTACCGTCCGTCTACGCTTTATACTATCATTTAAAGCCCACTAATATAATGTTATTGTACTACTAACCGTATATCATTTCAACATTTTTATCAGTCAGTTTAATGCCACATATCCTATGTTTAATAACCTTTTCCAAAATATTCATAGACTTCATGTAGAAATGACAGTGAGCCAAATACAACTATCCTGCCCGTAACACCATCTCTGGAAATGCTTGACAGTGCCTCTCTTACATTATGCTTTGCCTCAATATGTTTAATCTTATTGTCTGATATTTGAGCGGCACATTCCGCCAGTTGTTCCGACTCAAGTCCTCTCGGTGCCGGAGCATTTATCGTATATACTCTTTTTGCACGGGGAAGTGTAGTCCTTAATATCTGCTCATAGTCCTTATCTTTAAATACACCTATTATATAAATAAATTTTTCACCCGGGAAATATGCACTCAACGAATATTTTAGCAGCCTTGCCGCATCAGGATTGTGTGCACCGTCAACGATAACATAGGGATCATGCGATACAACTTCAAATCTTCCCGGCCATCTGCACATCTTAAATGCTTCTTTTATAGACTGTTTGTTTATAAGTCTGAAACCTGAGCCATATAATACTTTTGCCGCTTCAAGTGCCAATCCGGCATTGTCAAGCTGGAAAATTCCCGCCTGACTTAGTGTGAACTTTTCATTTTCATATATGAACGAAGTCTTGTCTACCGAAAATTCATATGGTCTTATATCGTCTCTTGAAAATATATTCAGATTTGCATCATGTCTCCTGCAAGTATATTTTAACTCCTCAAGACATTCAGACTCAGGTTCTATTGCAACAACAGGCACTCTGTTTTTAATAATTCCATATTTTTCTTTTGCTATCGCAAGGAGCGTGTCCCCAAGATAATCCATATGATCCATCGAAATAGATGTTATCACAGATAAAACCGGTTTTTCTACTATATTTGTCGCATCAAGCCTTCCTCCCATTCCGGTTTCAACTATCGCAACATCAACTTTCCAGTCCGCAAAGACTTTGTATGCCATAACAGTTTCTATTTCAAATGCCGTGGGAGCCTTTTTTACCTCTTTTCTTATCTCGTCCGTCTTTTCAATAAGATATGTGAGATTATCCGCAACTTCCTGTTCTGATATATATTCTTTCTGTAAACCATATATATTTCCGGTAATCTTTTGTATTTTTTCTCTATAGTCAAATAATGCAGGGGAAACATATCTTCCGACGGTGTATCCCGACATGGCTAAAATTCCGGCAATGAAATTTCCAACAGAGCCTTTACCGTTTGTCCCTGCAATATGTATTATTCTTGATTTATTTTCAGGATTTCCAACTTTATCCGCTAAATATTTTATCTGTTTAAGTGAAAGGTCACTGCCAACCTCTGTCTGCAGCTTTTCTATATAATCCGTGGCTTCACGATAATTCATTTTTACCTCATTTCCAAAATAAGAAACAAAACTGTATCGGAAACTATGTACCAACAGATATTTGTTATTATTTCAAACAAAACCTGCATTTGTCTGCCGGTACAATTCATGCTCCAATACAGTTTTGAAACCTTTTTATGTTACTGTTCACACCTTTAGTACGACCGGTAACTTTTATTATATAGCCTTCTCCTTTTATCTTTATCCTGTCAGATAACAGAATAAAAATATCTAATAATGATAGTATTTTTTAGTGCTTATTTGATAATTCTTACTTTTAATACACCATCAACTGCTGAAAGTTTATCAGCTACATCTGCTGATGACTCAGAGTCTATGTCAAATATACAATATGCATAATTTCCACGACTCTTATTTGTCATATGAGCTATATTGATGTTTGCTTCAGAGAATACATTTGTAATACGGTTAAGCATTGCAGGTACATTTTTATGGCAGACTGTAATTCTTCCCTTTGTATCACACACTCCGGCATCACAGTTTGGATAATTTACGGAATTTACGATATTTCCGTTTTCCATGTAATTTCTTATCTCATCTACAGCCATAACTGCACAGTTATCCTCTGACTCTGCTGTTGAAGCTCCAAGATGTGGTGTTGCGATTACATTTGGCATCTTCATAACTGCCGGATTCGGAAAATCAGTTACATATTTTGCAACTTTTCCTGACTCAAGAGCAGCCTTCATATCATCGTCATTTACAAGAGTATCTCTTGCCATATTTAAGATAACGACGCCATCTTTCATCTTATCAAAAGCTTCCTTATTTAACATTCCCTTTGTATCTTCAAGAAGCGGTACATGAATGGTGATATAATCACAATTCTTATAGATTTCTTCATAAGATTTAACTATCTTTACATCTCTTGAAAGAGAAAGTGCGTTGTTTACTGAAAGAAATGGATCAACTCCATAGACATCCATCTTCATACGGTTTGCAACATTGGCAACGAGAACACCAATAGCACCAAGACCGATAACACCGATCTTTTTGCCCATGAGCTCTGTTCCTGCAAACTGCTTTTTAGCTTTCTCCATATCTTTGCTGATGTTTTCATTGTCAGCATTTTCTTTTGCCCATTCGATACCTCCTACAACATCACGTGCTGCAAGAAGCATACCTGTAACAAAAAGCTCTTTGACACCATTTGCATTTGCTCCAGGAGTATTGAAAACAACAATACCCTTATCTGCACATTTGTCAAGTGGGATGTTGTTTACACCTGCACCTGCTCTTGCTACTGCACAGAGATTGTCAGAAAGCTCCATATCATGCATCGCTGCACTTCTTACTAAGACTGCGTCTGCTTCTGCAAAATCGTCTGTCTTTGTATATTCGTCAGTAAGATTGTTTAAACCTACATCTGCGATAGGATTAAGACAAGTATATTTAAACATTATGCATTCTCCTCCTCAAACTTCTTCATAAACTCAACAAGTTTCTCAACACCCTCTTTTGGCATTGCATTGTAGATACTTGCTCTCATACCGCCAACTGTACGATGACCTTTAAGATTTACGAAACCTGCTTTCTCAGCTTCTGCAACAAATTTTGCATCAAGTTCCTTGTCACCTGTTACAAATGGAACATTCATGAGAGAACGATCTTTTGCAACTACAGTACCCTTAAATAACTTGCTCTGGTCAAGGAAGTCATAGAGAATCTTTGCCTTTTCTTCGTTTCTCTTTTTCATAACTTCAAGTCCACCCATCTTTTTGAGCCACTTAAATACTTTTCCACATATGTAAATTCCGTATGCAGGTGGTGTATTATATAATGAGTCTGCGTCTGCGTGTGTCTTATACTGAAGCATTGTAGGTGTTCCCTCTAAAACATCTTCTGTAATAAGGTCTTCACGCATAATAACGATAACTACACCTGCAGGTCCGATATTTTTCTGAACTCCACCGTATATAACACCATATTTTGTTACATCTACCGGCTCAGACAAGAAGCATGAAGAAACATCTGCAACTAATGTCTTGCCCTTTGTGTTTGGAAGTTCTTTATACTTTGTTCCATATATCGTATTGTTCTCACAGATATATACATAATCTGCATCTTCAGAAATCGGCAAATCCGAACAGTCAGGAATATACGAGAATGTTTTGTCCTCAGAAGATGCTATCGCATTTGCTTTACCATATTTACAAGCTTCTTTCCATGCTTTCTTAGCCCACTGACCTGTGATAATATAGTCAGCAACCTTATTTTTCATAAGATTCATAGGAATCATAGCAAACTGCTGCGAAGCACCACCCTGGAGAAACATAACCTTGTAATTATCAGGTATGTTCATCAACTCTCTAAGATCTTTTTCTGCTGTCTTGATGATGTTGTCATATACTTTGGAACGATGGCTCATCTCCATAACCGACATTCCACTGCCCTGATAATCAAGCATCTCATCTGCAGCTTCTTTTAATACTTCTTCCGGTAATACCGCCGGACCGGCTGAAAAGTTATAAACTCTGTTCACTTTCATGTGCCTCCTTCTGTAATTAGTTACTAAATCAATATTTATATGTTTAAAGTGTCAAAAAACCATTTGCAAAACCCTAAAGCTTCCGACACTCTAAATCCAATCATTTATGTCTGACCTCCGACGATAAACTGTCATCTTTGGCATACATACAGTGTCTGTAACATATATCATTGTAAGACTTTCTCGCCATATAGTCAATCTTTAATAATTTATCTGCCATTTCAAGGTAACAGTTCAGCCATAAAAATATAATCAGTAATATCTGAGTCTGCCCATTGTATTGTTGATTATATTTCTGTTACTTTTCAAGGTCCTTCTCGTCAAAGACTTCATCCAGTCCCTTGCCCGGTGCAACCATAGGGAATACCTTGTCATCACTCTGGATAATACACTCGATTACCACAGGTTTTCCTGAAGCTATCGCCTCTTTTAATACCGGTTCAACTTCTTCCTGTTTAGTGATGCGGTACCCTTTTGCACCCATTGCTTCTGCAAGTTTGACATAGTCAACATTATTGTCGAGTACTGTATGTGAATATCTCTCGCCGTAGAACAATGTCTGCCACTGTCGTACCATACCGAGAACGCTGTTATTAAATATTATCTCGATAACAGGAATATTCTCTCTCACTGCTGTCGCTATCTCATTCATGTTCATACGGAAACATCCGTCACCTGCAATATTTACCACAGTCTTGTCAGGATTTCCGGCTTTTGCTCCTATAGCAGCCCCAAGCCCGTAACCCATAGTTCCAAGTCCGCCTGATGTTATAAGTGTATGCGGCTTCTTGTATTTATAATACTGTGCAGCCCACATCTGATGCTGTCCTACCTCGGTAGCAATGATAGCATCACCCTTTGTAACCTCATAAAGTTTTTCAACAACATAAGGACCTGTGAGTACATCATGATGGTAATTAAGCGGAAGTGCATCTTTTCTAGCAAGCACTTTATTTAACCATTCTTTATGATAAAGCTGTTCAAGTCTTGAATTGAATATATCAAGAACTGACTTTATATCACCAATGATACTGAGGTCTACTTCCACATTTTTGTTTATCTCAGCTTCATCAATATCAATCTGTATTATCTTTGCATTTTTGGCAAAACTCTTTGTGTCAGCAGCAACTCTGTCCGAAAATCTCGAACCGACAACAACAAGTGCATCACACTCTGAAACACTTAAATTTGCTGTCTTTGTTCCATGCATACCTAACATTCCGACATAATACTCGTCATTGCCGTCAAATGCCCCCTTACCCATAAGAGTATCTGTCACAGGTGCATCTACCTTTTTGACAAAATCGGCAAGCTCTTTATCGGCATCTGCGATAACTGCTCCACCACCTACAAGTATCATAGGTTTCTCTGATTTTCTTAATATCTTGATTGCTTCATCTATAGCCGTCTCGTCAATTTTTTCTGTCATTCTAGGAATAAGCTTTGGAATTTCTTTCTCGTATTCCGCAACATCACTTGTAGCATTTTTAACAATGTCTACAAGCACCGGACCAGGACGACCTGTCTTTGCTATCTCAAAAGCTCTCCTGAGTGTAGGTGCAAGGTCTTTTACATCCTTTACTATAAAGCTGTACTTTGTGATAGGTGTAGTAACTCCCGCTATATCTATCTCCTGGAAAGAATCTTTTCCAAGAAGTGAGATACCTACATTACAGGTTATCGCAACAATCGGAACTGAATCCATATATGCCGTAGCAATACCTGTTACAAGGTTTGTAGCTCCCGGACCGCTTGTCGCCATACAGACACCAACTTTTCCGGTTGAGCGTGCATATCCGTCTGCCGCATGGGAAGCTCCCTGTTCATGTGATGTAAGAACATGTCTTATCTCATCCTGATGGCGGTACAACTCATCATAAATATTTAATATGGCACCGCCCGGATAACCAAAAACCGTATCAACGCCCTGTTCTTTTAAACACTCTATAACTATCTGTGAACCTGTCAACTGCATTTTTATCTCCATTCTTCTCTAAAACTTTGTATATCTTTCTTCTATCAGATGATGCCACGGATTGCTTTATTGGCATCATATTATTTAATCTGAAGAATAGCACCCTTATCTGCTGATGTAACCATTGATGCATATCTTGCAAGATAACCTGTCTTAACCTTTGGCTCTTTAGGTGTCCATGCTTCTTTTCTCTTTGCCATTTCTTCATCAGATACTTTGACATTTATCGTATTTGCAGGTATATCTATTGCGATAATGTCCCCCTCCTCAATAAGAGCGATAGGACCGCCTACTGCCGCTTCAGGAGATACATGACCGATAGAAGCTCCTCTTGATGCTCCTGAGAAACGACCGTCAGTTATAAGTGCAACGCTTGAACCAAGTCCCATACCGGCGATAGCTGATGTAGGGTTTAACATTTCTCTCATACCAGGACCACCCTTTGGTCCCTCGTAACGGATAACTACTACATCGCCCTCAACAATCTTTCCTGATTTGATTGCATCAATGGCATCTTCCTCACAGTCAAATACTCTTGCAGGACCTTCATGTACCATCATTTCAGGTACAACTGCCGAACGCTTTACAACACAACTATCCGGTGCGATATTTCCACGGAGAACGGCAATTCCGCCTGTCTTCATATATGGGTCATCTATAGGTCTGATTATCTCAGGATTTTTGTTTTCACATCCCCTGATATTCTCTCCGACAGTCTTTCCTGTTGCAGTGATAAGGTCTGTATTTAAAAGACCTGCCTGTGCAAGTTCGTTCATAACTGCATAAATTCCGCCTGCCTCGTTAAGTTCCTCCATATAATGATGTCCTGCCGGTGCAAGATGGCAGAGGTTTGGAGTCTTTGCACTTATCTCGTTTGCAATGTCAAGATTTATCTCAACACCTGCTTCATGTGCGATTGCTGGAAGATGAAGCATTGTGTTTGTCGAACATCCGAGAGCCATATCAACTGTAAGAGCATTCATAAATGCTTCTTTTGTAAGAATATCTCTTGGACGGATGTTTTTCTCAAGAAGTTCCATAACTTTCATACCTGCGTGCTTTGCAAGTTTGATACGCTGTGAATAAACAGCAGGGATAGTACCATTTCCCTGAAGTCCCATACCAATTGCTTCAGTAAGACAGTTCATACTGTTTGCCGTGTACATTCCTGAGCATGAACCACAGGTAGGACAAGCATTGCATACATAATTGTCAACTTCCTCATCACTCATCTTTCCGGCTGCATTTGCTCCAACTGCCTCAAACATAGATGAAAGACTTGTCTTCTGACCGTTTACATGACCTGCAAGCATAGGACCGCCGCTTACAAATACGGTAGGGATATTTACTCTTGCTGCCGCCATAAGAAGTCCCGGAACATTCTTATCACAGTTTGGCACCATTACAAGTGCATCAAACTGATGTGCAAGTGCCATACACTCTGTAGAGTCTGCAATAAGATCTCTTGTAACAAGTGAGTATTTCATACCCATATGTCCCATTGCAATACCGTCACATACTGCGATAGCAGGGAAAACGATAGGAGTACCGCCTGCCATTGCAACCCCTGTCTTAACTGCTTCTACTATCTTATCTATATTCATATGACCCGGTACAATCTCATTGTATGAGCTTACGATACCTACAAGCGGTCTTTCAAGTTCTTCCTCCGTAAGACCTAATGCATTGAACAAAGATCTCTGTGGAGCTGTCTGCATACCTTTTTTTACAACATCACTTCTCATTTTGTATTCCTCCCGAAATTTTACTATATTCTCTCACAGATAAGGTCACCCATCTCAATTGTTCCTACCTGTGTCTTTCCTTCATCCATAATATCAACTGTACGGTATCCGTCTTTAAGTACCTTTTTAACTGCTGCCTCAACTGCATCCGCCTCTTTTTCAAGGTCAAATGAATAACGAAGCATCATTGCTGCTGAAAGAATAGTTGCGATAGGATTCGCCTTATCCTGTCCTGCAATGTCAGGTGCAGAACCGTGGCTAGGCTCATAAAGTCCAAGCTTTGTAGCACCAAGACTTGCTGATGACAACATTCCGATAGAACCCGTCACCATACTTGCTTCATCTGACAATATGTCACCGAACATATTTTCAGTAAGGATAACATCAAACTGCTTAGGATCACGCACAAGCTGCATAGCACAGTTGTCAACGAGCATATCCGTAAGTTCAACCTCAGGATAATCTTTAGAAACTTCCTTAACGACCTTTCTCCAGAGTCTTGAAGAATCAAGAACATTCGCCTTGTCTACGCTGCAAACCTTTTTGTTTCTCTTCATCGCAAACTCAAATCCCCATTTTGCAATGCGGCGTATTTCATTCTCATCATATGTAAGTGTATCTGTAGCCTTAAGCACACCATTTTCCTCGACTGTCTTTCTCTCTCCGAAGTAAAGTCCGCCCGTAAGCTCTCTCATAACTACAAAGTCAAAACCGCCCTCGGTAATATCCTCTTTAAGCGGACACGCACCGCTAAGTTCGTCAAAGAGAATTGCCGGACGAACATTTGCATAAAGTCCAAGACCTTTTCTTATCTTTAAAAGACCTGCCTCAGGACGCTTATCAGGTGGTAACTGATACCAGTTTGACTGACCTACATTTCCTCCGACAGCACCAAGAAGAACTGAATCACTCTCCTTTGCCGCCTGTAATGTCTCATCCGTAAGCGGCTCACCGTAAGCATCTATAGAACATCCGCCCATAAGAAGCTCCTTATACTCAAATGTATGTCCAAATTTCCCGCCAACTTTATCAAGAACCTTTCTTGCCTCTCTGACAATCTCAGGTCCAATGCCGTCACCGGCTATTACTGCAACTTTGTAGTTCATAAATCATCTTCCTTTCAGAATAATTTCATGCATGACTCTTTATAAATAATACTTTAAAGTCATAAACACTTAATAAAATATAGTATATATCAGTTATTTATTTACTGTCAAGATTTTGTTACTGTTTGCCCGTACTTCCAAAACCGCCCCTGTCAGTTTCTTCAAGCCTTTCCACCTCATTAAAGTTTATTGCAGGCTGATTCTTCATTATCCTGAACTGACATATCCTGTCATTCACATGAATCTGCGCATCTCTGACCGCAAGCACCGGCATACGCCACATATCATTGTCACCACAATATGAACCGTCAATAACGCCCATATGATTTGTCTGTATAACACCAAAATTTTTAAATGTAGAACTTCTGGGAACCACATGAGCCTCATAACCCTCAGGAAGTTTCATTCCCACTCCAAGCGGAATAAGAGCAAACTCTCCTTTTTTAAGAGAAACCTCCTCCGATGCACGAAGGTCAATCCAGTCTGATTTTCCTCCGATATATTCAAGTTTATCAATCTTGTCCGAAAAATATTTAATCTTTATTGTTTCCATGATTTCCTCCAATTTTTTAATTATATCTATTTTAAGTGATTGCAAAACTGTCTGTAACTTGTGCAAGCAACACAACATATAATTAGTTTCACAATCACCTATCATATCTCTTATAAATTATAATAATCTATAACCACCCTTTTCCTCAATAATGTGAATAATATTTCTTTCATTGAGTATCTTTTCAATATTATCTTTTATGAAATCAGGCTTGATATTGCTCGTCCGAATTTCATCTATCGGCAGCCACACCAGTTTTTCTCCGTCATCTGTCACACTCTTGCATAAACTAATATCATCATCAGGAATTTGCATACGATAATAAAATTCTATGGTATGACAGTCAAATCCGTCAATATTACCGCCGAAGCCTTTAAAAAAGTTTTCACTTACAACTGCAATAGATTGTACTTCTGCATGAATACCTGTTTCTTCAAAAACTTCTCTTTCAATACAGACATCTGATGTTTCACCCAAATGAACTCCCCCGCCGACCATATAATAATAATCATCGACAGCACATTTAACAAAAAGCATTTTATCATCGTGCAGTAAAATTCCTCCCGTGCGGTATCTGAACCAGTTATTTTCCTTTGTAAAACAACAATCGTATTTCATATCTTCCTCCTAATCTTAACAATAACCATTAAGCTATATACCAAAATCTGAATTTTATCAGACACAACAACCGGCACACCACATCAGTTTATCACATTTTCATCTTCTGTGAATATATTTTAATAAACTTTTTATATTGATGGTAACAGTTCAGCCACAAAAAGATAATTGGCGATACAATGAGCTTGTTCATTGTATTATAAATTTTCTTTTTATAATAACTGTATTGGTTTATGAAAGGAGCAAAAATATGGACACTACAACAAACGGACAGACCCCCGATATAAACGAGACACCTGTACAAAATAACGATAACATAAGTAATGAAGGTTTTTTCCAGGCTTTTGTGACAAGCTCTGTTTCGGGCAGACCTGTTGAAAATGCCTCTTTAGAGATAACATACCCCGATTTCAGCAATACCGCCATAGACAATCTTACAACCGACCAATCCGGCAAAACACCCGTCATAAAATTAAGAACTCCCCCCCTGCAATACAGCCTTACACCCCTAAGCAGCCAGCCCTACTCTGTATATAACATAATAGTGCGTGCAAGAGGTTACGAAGAAGTCGAAATAGCAGGTGCCGAGATTTTTCCAGGAGAAACTGCCATACAAAATATAAGTCTCATTCCTCTTGATGAGAGCGAACCTGAAAGTGCAGAAGTTTTTGTAATCCCGCCACATACGCTTTACGCTGAATATCCTCCAAAAATTCCTGAGGATGAGATAAAAGACATAAATGAATCAGGCGAGGTCGTTCTTAGTCGCGTGGTAATCCCCGATGGAGTGCGATTTTAACTTACTTTTTAATCCACGCTTTTCTATCAGATAAGGATATGTTCGCATATATAAATTGTTCTTTTGAAATTATCGCCGGGACTGCCTCCTCACAACATACCCATTCCTCTTTTGTTACATTTATTCTTTTACCTATCTTATAATTTATTTTTCTGGTCTTGCCCTGTTGCAAAACTCCCGTATAAATTTCATTATTTAAAATCCTTCTAACTGAGTAAGGTTTCCATACAGACACTTCCGAATTTGTAAAAGAAGTTTTATAATTGCTATTGTTCGCTTTTTTATACATATACGGTGACAATATCTTTTCCTCATTAAATGCTCTTACGATTTTTTCAGCAGAATATCCAGCAATACGCATATCAAATATCCGTTTCACGACTTTTGCCGCCACATCATCTATAACAAGCCTGTTTTTATCACTATCAGACTTTTTGTACCCGTAAACCGCAAATGCCCCTATATATTTTCCACTCTCCCTTTTTACTTTCTGCGAATATCTTACTTTACATGATATATCTCTCGCATATGAGTCGTTTAACAGATTTAACAAAGGCACTGTTATCTTTCTCTCGTGATAGTCCGCTTTGTCGCTGTCATATCCGTCGGAAACAGAAATCACACGGATGTTGTTCATAGGAAAATAATATTCTAACAATCTTCCGGTCTCAATGTAGTCTCTCCCAAGTCTTGACAGGTCTTTTACCATAATACATCTGACATTATTTTTTTCAATCCAGCCAAGCATTTTTATAAAACCCGGTCTGTTAAAATTCGTGCCCGTATATCCCTCATCAACAAACTCAGCAATATGTTTAAAATCATTTTTCAAAATAAACCGTTCAAGTAATTTCCTCTGATTTTCCACACTATTAGTAATACTACTAATAGCACTGCAGACAGCATTACCGTTTACATTAGCCATATCTTTGGAATTTAAAGTATAATCTCTTTCTCTAAGACCATCATTTTTTGATACTCTCAGATATGTAACACACTCCACCATATACGACACCCTCTCCCTAAATACAAGCCAATTTTAAAATGCAGCAATCCGGCTTCTCAATTTACTACATTCATAAACCTATCAGCAAACTGCCTATTGCTGTTACCTAAAAAGAAATTTATATACAAAAAAAAGAGCTGATAATTCATAACAGTCAGGTGCATTGTCATCCTCTTCAAAAATATTACTCTCATCCGGGATAATATCCTCTTTTAAAAAGGTATCATTTTCTTTAAAAATGCTGTCTTCTTTTCGGCAAATGATATATTTGTCTAAAATGCTATCTTCCATCAATTTTTTTTGGGAAACATTATTATCAGAAAGAAAATTTTTATGAACATCATCTTCCGAAAGAATTTCTTTTTTCATATAAGACCACCTGTGATTAAAGAGTCACCCCATTACCTAAAGATAATGGGGGTTTTCCTCAAGTTTATGCGCTCTTTATATTTTATTATGATTAATTTTGTTTATGACAATTTACAATCATATCTGCATTATCCGCAATTTTTAAAATGTCAGGAATTTTCTATCCTTACCTCCTTAATCGGTTTTAAAAATGTATCAGGTGATATCAGCTTAAGTTAAATAAATTTTCATTCACTCCTCAAACTCCTCAACAAATCGTTTCACCTCTGCCCACGCATTTTTTGATTCCTCAAGACGCTCAAGTCCCATCTGAAACACATGAAACATTTCTTCATATATCGTGATATTTGTTTTGCATCCCGCTTCTCTCGCCTTTTTCTCTGCAAGTACCGAATCACTTAAAAGCATCTCTATACCGCCTACCTGAAAGAGCATTGGTGGAAGTTTCGAAAAATCACCAAACAGCGGCGAGATATAAGGTTCTTTAGGCGAATGACCTCCGAGATATTCACCACTGTATATCATACTTTCCCTGGTATTTCCAAACAGCGGGTCAAGTGTATAATTATCGTCATATGACGCTCCTGATGCCGTAAGGTCCGTCCACGGTGACATAAGCACAAGTCCCGCCGGAAGCGGCATATCATTATCCCTCAAATACTGGCTTAAGGCAAGACTAAGTCCGCCGCCCGCCGAATCTCCGGCAATGATTATATCTCTGCCCTCATACCCCGTAGCAAGCAGCCATTTGTATGCCGCCACAGCATCATCAAGAGCCGCCGGAAAAGGATTTTTCGGTGCAACTCTGTAATCTATCGACAAAGTCTTTATACCGCCACGCATCTCACAATACTCTTTTGCAAAATTCCTATACACATTTCTCATCTTGCCAATATAACCGCCGCCATGAAGCTGAAGCACAACAAATCTGCTGCCCGTATTTTCAGGCGACAACAATTCCATTTCAAAATGCTTCATGTGTATTTTTGCAACCGAATATCCGTCCGGGCAATGCCACGGCGGCTCGACAAGTCTTCTCCTTATAGTTCCCTTTTTTATTGCAGGACCTATGATAAACCCTGATGAAACCATGTTTATAACATTTCTCACAAGTTTTGCGCGCAAACTTATATTATCAACTTCTTTAACCATAAAAACCTCACTTAATATAATTAGATTGATATTTGTAGCAAATATACTTTGCCTCTGACTGATGAAATTGCTGTCTGCTTCTGACAATAACATCATCATATATAAAATTTCCGCTTTAATTCATTTCTTGCCTTTCTGTCTCCAATAACCACGCTTGAGGTAAATAAAATAAGCGATACCAAAAAACTTGTCCACGGAAGGACAGGGCTTTGAAGTACCTTTGTAAAATAAAGTGCCATCTGAACTGCACCGAGTATAACACAAAATATCTGAAGAAGCAGATAACTCTCCCAGTTCTGCCTGTTTATTATCATACAGACTATTATTATCGCATCAAGCGTAAGCACGATAACCGGCATCCCGACACCCAACGACCAGCCTTTGTAACCAAGCACAAAATCCACAAGCATTATATAAAACAATGCACCTATAAAACCAACATACATCTTTTTAATATGTCCGTAATGATCGTTTATTATAAAATGGAGCAAACATATAACATAAATAATAGCACCTCCTGATATCGCCGACCATTTAACACCTTCAAAATTATAATAATTTATAACAATGAACACGATTTCCAGAACAATGGCAAAATAAGAAAAAATATTTACTATCCGTCTGAGTATCTTTGTTTTCTGCCTTACATCAGGATATGTGTTCTCGTTATGTTTATCATCACCCGACAAAACCATATCACACATAGGACATATCTTAGTTTTATCTTTTATTTTTATTCCGCAATTTTTACATTCAATCATAATACACCCCGTTGCTTTCTATAGAAATATCAACGCCATCTTCTACAAGTTTTCTGAAAAATCCTCTCTGAATAGCAGTATCCCTCAAAATCGAAGTAAAAGTAAATACCATCGTATCATTGTAAGAACATATTGCTCCCTTTATATTTTGTCCCGTTGATATTGAAATCATCGCATGAAAGCTTTTTATAAATGGTGAATACTCCTCGTCTATTTTTATATTTCCAATATTTGTCACAGTCGAAGTATTTGCCTTTGCTGACGAAAGATATACGAGCTTCATTGCTATCTTTTTTATAAAAAACGGAATAGACCTTAAAAGTATATTTTTTTGATTTGAAACATTGTACGAAAATAAATCTTCAAGATGTTCTTTTGTTATCTGCCCACGCAGACTTTTCTTTACAATATCCGCTATTTCCTCAAAAGAATACTCATCTTTTTCCGGCTTAAAAACAGCACTCACCATAACAAAAAAATTTCTTGTCGTCATCGAATCAAAAAACGGTCTGAGATTTACCGGCACGGCACACACTATAGGCTTATCAGACCTCATTCTTTTAAGATATTCAACATATACACTATACATAAATATAATGACAAAATACTCATTTATGCTCGTATCATATTTTTTAGCTGCCTGCTTAACCTGTTTCACGCTCATATAACCGTGCATGACGCCAAGCTCACCTCTTGAGAGCTTTTCGCCTTTTACCTCTATTGCTCTCTTTGTTTCATAGCCTTTTGCATGACCTTTTTTATAATTTTTTACATAACTGTCCTCAGTATTTAATGATGTATGCTCAGACAACCTGTTCTTCTTTACTGCCGCAATCTCCGGATATTTAAGTCTGAGATACTGATATGTGACTTCTCTTAAAAAATTAATACCGCCCATGCCATCCGCAAGCACATGAAAAACTTCAAGGTTTATTCTCTTTCTGTAATAAGTAATCCTGAACAGATAATTGTTGTTACTGTAAGGCTCAATATATCTGCAAGGAAAATCATGCTCCTTTACAACCTTTGGAGCGGGCTTGTTATTTGTCTCAAAATAATACCAAAATATTCCTTTCTGCATACATACATTAAATGTATCAAAACCCGGCAGCACCATATCCAGTGCTTTTTGTAAAAGCTCTGCGTCAACCTCCTCGGTAAGATTGACTGAAATTCGATATACATTCGTCGTCTCCTCCGAAGCAATCGCCGGGAAAAGAACTGCCGTATTATCAAGTTTTTCCCAATTTTTCTTTCTATGTCTACGCTTTTTCATAAGCTGTCCCCATTCTTAGTTACTGTGAAAGCAAATTCACTTTTTCAAAGACTTTACAAAAATTTGTCTTATTTATAGTATATACTAAAAAATAATATTTTTAAAGTATGATTTACGCACACCTGCCCCCGAATATGTAATCGTGCATGACGGTCCGCCATCTGACAGCCGTGCCAAAGATTATTATGTGACATACAAAGACTATATCAAAAATGTTGCATCCAGTGAAATCTATGCTACATGGCCTGAGGCAACCCTTACAGCAAATATCCTCGCCATACAGTCCATAACTTTAAACAGAGTTTATACGGAGTGGTACCGAAATAAAGGCTATGATTTCACAATCACCTCTTCCACCGCCTACGACCAAAAATGGATTCCCGGAAGAAATATCTTCGATAATATATCAAGGATTGTTGACAACATCTTTACAAACTACATTTCAAGACCAAATGTAAGACAGCCGCTTTTTACACAGTATTGTGATGGAAAAATGGTGTCATGCCCTGACTGGATGCGTCAGTGGGATTCAAAATATCTCGGCGACCAGGGATATTCTGCGATAGAAATACTCCGTGCATTTTACGGTAATTCCGTTTATATAAACAGTTCAACTGAAATTTCAGGAATACCATCTTCATGGCCGGGTTATGACCTGACGATAGGTGCAACCGGAAGCAAAGTTTTGCAGATGCAGCAGCAGTTAAATGTAATAGCAGATGCATATCCTCTTATACCTAAAATATCCCAGGATGGAATTTACGGTGAAAAAACTGCAAATGCAGTAAAGATATTCCAAAAAATATTTGGTCTGCCCCAAACCGGAGTAACAGATTTCCCAACATGGTATAAAATTTCTGAGATTTATGTCGGCGTGAGCAGGATTGCTGAAATGGCTTAAGCACTAATCTTTAAAAAATGAATATCTGAAAAACAGACAGACCATAATGAATAATTGCTATGGTCTGTCTTATAGTATAACAAAATATGAAGATATTAAACTCACCATTTCAAGCATAATTCCAATGTAAAGAATAAGTAAAATATTTCAAAATGCTTGTAAAAAGGCTGGTTTTTTTTCATAGATTAGCATAAAATATATACATTGATAAAAATACTTAAGGAGGGAGCATATGGCAGTTACTATTTTCGCCGCTATTGATGTCGGTTCACATGAAACATCAATGCGTATTTATGAAATATCCAAAAAATATGGTGTGCATGAAATCGAATATGTCCACCATACCGCCAGACTTGGACTTGAAACATATTCGACAAAACATATAAGCTACACCACCATAGATAAACTATGTAATATTTTAAACGGTTTTTCTGAAAAAATGAAAGAATATGACATACACGATTACATGATTATTGCTACCAGTGCATTGCGTGAAGCCGATAACAATTTAATCGTTCTTGATCAGGTAAAGCAGCGCACCGGTTTTTTAATAAAGATACTTAGCAATTCCGAACAGCGCTATCTTTGTTACAAATCATTGACACTTAAAGAAAACTCTTTTCACAGTCTTATAAAAGACGGCACACTTCTCGTCGATGTGGGAGGCGGCAGCATCCAGTTGTCACTTTACGACAAAAAAACACTTATAGCAACACAAAATATTATGCTTGGTTCGCTCAGAATACAGGAAGTTCTACAGGATATGCAATACAAGACCGATAACTATCAGAACCTTGTATATGACTATATCGCACACGGACTGCATACTTTTGTGCAGCTCTATTTAAAGAGCCGCAAAGTTAAAAATATAATAGCACTCGGAAATCAGTTGCAAAGTTTTGTTAAATATATGACGCTTCACAATTTCGGAACATTAAAGTCTGCCGATGACAAATATGAAAAAAGAAATTGTGTCAACCGCATTGAATTTGATGATTTTTACAAATCCATCACCTCAAAAACACCGGATGAACTTGCCAAAGAATTAAATACATCACTTGATAAGGCATCCCTGCTTCTTCCTATTGCCATGATATACCGCAATATTCTTGAAGAAACTGATGCAGGACAGATATGGATTTCTAAAATGACAATCTGTGACGGAATGGCAGCAGATTTTGCTGAGAAAAAGGAAAAAATCGCCCCTGCCTTTAATTTTACTGACGGCATCCTCTCCACTGCAAGAAATATTGCAGCAAGATACCGAGCTGACGAGGCACATTACCGCAATGTTGAAAAAAACTGTCTTTTATTGTTTGATGCAGTTAAAAAACTGAATAATCTCACTAAGCACGACAGGCTTTTACTTCAGATTTCTGCAATTTTGCATAACTGTGGCAATTTTATAAACATGAATGCAGTTGGTGAAAATTCATATAAAATAGTAATGTCAACTGAGATAATCGGTCTTTCACATAAAGAAAGAATGATGGTCGCATATATGGTAAGATACCTTGACTCATCTTTTCCAAAATATGCTGAGATTTCTGATGTTTTCAGCCAGCAGGAATTTATCAAGATAGCTAAATTAAATTCTATCTTACTGCTCGCTGACGCAATGGACAGAAGCCACAAGCAGAAGTTTGCAAACACTACCGTATATCTGCGAGGCTCAAATCTTTTTATCACCGGAAAAACATTGTATGATATTACACTCGAACAGGGAATTTTTGACAATACTTCAGATTTCTTTGAAGAGCTTTATGGAATTAAACCTGTTCTCAAGCAAAAAAAAGAATTTTAATCTAATTAGGATAGTGTGAAAAATATTTTTTTCACACACAAGATTTGTGTCTGCGCACACTTGACACAAACTCGATATGCCCAAAAAACGTGTGCAGAAATGAGGATTTTATGTCAGAAAATAATTATTTAAAACACGAGTATTTTTATAATAGAGAACTTAGCTGGATTTCGTTTAACTACAGGGTTTTAAGTGAAGCACAGGATAATAAACTCCCTCTTTTAGACAGACTTCGTTTCTTAGCCATAACAGCATCAAACCTTGATGAATTTTTTATGATAAGAGTTGCTTCATTAAAAGATATGGTTCAGGTTAATTACACAAAAAAAGATATTGCAGGCATGACACCGGGTGAGCAGCTTTCTGCCATCAGCAAAAAAACTCATGAGCTTGTTCACGACCAGTACGATGTGTATGGAAAGCTTATCTCCAAACTTTCAGACAACGGCATCCACCTTATCTCCCACTACGAAGAACTTGACGACAGACAGGAAAGGTATGTAAATGAATATTTCCGTTCAGAAGTATATCCTGTACTCACTCCTATGGCAGTTGACTCGGCAAGACCTTTCCCTCTCATACAAAATAAATCACTTAACATCGGTGCAATATTAAAATTTAAGCCATCAAATAAAAAAGACGGCAACGGTCATTTTCGTGAACTTTATGTCTCACATCAGGGCAAAAAACAGGGTGATAACATAAGCGATACTGATTTTGCAACAGTTCAGGTTCCATCAGGACTTCCTAGATTTGTCGAGATACCTGCAAAAAATGACGGAGATAAATGTTTTATATTGTTAGAACAGATAATTGAAAAAAATATTGATAAATTATTTGTAAACTATGAAGTATTATCAGCTTTCCCTTATCGTATAATGAGAAATGCCGACCTTTCCATCGACGAGGACGAGGCAGCCGACCTTCTTATAGAAATACAGCGACAGTTAAAAAAGAGGCAGTGGGGACAGGCGATACGACTTGAAGTTGAAGACGGTATTGACAAGAAACTTCTCAAAACCTTAAAGAAAGAATTAAACATAAGTGAGGAAGATATTTTTAAGATAAATGGTCCTCTCGACCTTACTTTCCTCTCAAAACTTGCAGGTATTGAGGGCTATGACGACCTCAAAGGAAAAGGATATACACCTCAGCCTGCAAAATGGATTGATGCAAATAAAAATATCTTTGACCAGATAAAAGAACATGATGCACTTTTAAATCATCCGTATGAGACATTTGAACCTGTTATCGAGCTTGTACGACAGGCATCAAAAGATCCAGATGTGCTTGCCATCAAACAGACACTTTACCGTGTAAGCAGCCACTCTCCTATCATTGCTTCGCTTGCGGCAGCAGCAGAAAACGGAAAACAAGTTACCGTTCTTGTCGAACTTAAAGCAAGATTTGATGAGGAAAATAATATCATTTGGGCGAGAAAGCTCGAAAAAGCAGGCTGCCATGTTATTTATGGACTTGTCGGTTTAAAGACACACAGCAAGATTACACTTGTTGTTAGGCGTGAGGAGGACGGTATCAGAAGATATGTGCATCTTGGTACCGGAAACTATAACGACAGTACGGCAAAAATATATACTGATATGGGACTTCTCACCTGCAAGAAAGCTATCGGTGAAGATGCCACTGCATTTTTCAATATGCTTTCAGGCTATTCAGAACCTGCCGCATGGAACAAACTTGCCGTAGCTCCTATCTGGCTTCGTGACAGATTTACCGAAATGATAAACAGAGAAACAGCATTTGCAAAAGCGGGCAAAAAAGCATTTATCAAAGCAAAGATGAATTCCCTCTGTGACCCCGGCATAATAGCTTCACTTTATAAAGCATCTGCCGCCGGAGTTAAAATCGACCTTGTCATCCGTGGAATATGCTGTCTTAAAACAGGAATAAAAGGCATAAGCGATAATATCACTGTCCGTTCCATCGTAGGTGATTTCCTCGAGCACAGCAGAATATTTTATTTCCACAACAATGGCTTTGAGGAGGTCTATATGGGAAGTGCTGACTGGATGCCTAGAAACCTTGACAAGCGTGTTGAAATCCTGTTCCCTGTAGAGGACGAAACACTCAAGGAAGAAATCATTCATATTCTTGATATACAATTTGCAGACAATGTAAAAGCAAGAGTAATGCAGAGTGACGGAACATACATTATCCCACCACGCAAAGTCGGTCAGAAAAAAATATGTGCACAGCAATATTTCTGCAAAGAAGCCATTGCAAATGCTAATGAAAAAAAACATCAGCACAGTGCAACATACAATACAAGTTTTGAACCGTTACTTCATATTGACGACGAAAAAAAATAAAAAATAGCATTAGTTTGTAAAAGCAAAATACTCTGGAATATACCCAAAAAGAACTTAACAAAGTTAATTTTCATAAAAAATTTAAACGCACCGGACAAAAAATCCGGTGCGTTATAAACAAAACAAGTCATTTTTTAATATTATATCTTCTATTTTCTGCTACTTGATCCAACACTTTTTATACTTGCCTTTAGTAATTCATTTATCCTTAATTGCCAAAATCCTCACACGAAACTTTTTCTTACGATATTTTCGATTCCGAAAATATCTACCGTCCATCTATCAACACCTCTTTACCTCTAAACGCAAAACCATAGTGATGAATGTTTTCTTCTTTCACTCCTCTTTTGATAAGTTCTGCATCATAGTTTTTCTCCTCTATCTGCTTTAATGCCGCTGCAACTGTTTCTTCAAGTGTGTTTTCTTTTCTAGGATTTATTACTTTAAATTCTATTACGATACCAGGGTATTTTTCATTTGTTTTATCTATCGGCTCCAGCATTATGTCATATCTTCCATAGCCGCTTTCACGGTTTGAGGTAATGATATAGTTTTCCGTCTGGTCTACCATAAGTCCTAGTACAAATCCGTGGTAAAAATTTTCTGGAGCTTTCCTATTAGATTTTTTCTTTCCAGAATCAAATGAACTAAATGTATTCAATGCTACATCATTCATGTACTCATTCATACTTTCTATATCACCACTTATGAGTGCTCTTATAAACTCATTTGTTTCATGCTTTGCGGGACTGAACCATCTGA